>CAMLYF010000004.1:0-154389 GCA_946491795.1 uncultured Lachnoclostridium sp.
CGGATAACGTCCGGTGGAGGTGACTCCAAGGCCAGTGCAACAGAAATAAACCGCCGGGAATTTCGCCCGGTAAGGGTGGAAAGGCAGTGTAAGAGACTACCGCCCTGCTGGTAACAGCAGGGGCACATGTAAACCCCATTCGAAGCAAGACCGGATAGAAACTATGTGGCTGCCCGTCACGTTTCAGGTAGGTCGCTTGAGCGCAGCGGCGACGCTGCGCCTAGACAGATGATCGTCCACGACATAACCCGGCTTATCGTCTTGCTTGGCACTATTTTTATAATATGAATTCTATGGGTAGAATGAAAGGCGGAGTTCAGCTCCGCGTTAAACCGGCAATGTCTGAATGAAAGTCAGGAATGCCGGTATATTTTTCGACAGGAGATGAAAAGATGGGAATGAAGGTAAATGCAGAGCTGCCGCTGCCGGCAGACTTAAAGGCGGAATATCCGCTTTCAGAAAATATTGTCAGAATTAAAGAAAAAAGAGACCGTGAGATCAGAGACATCTTCACAGGGAAATCTGATAAATTTATCGTGATCGTAGGACCGTGCTCGGCAGATAATGAAGATTCCGTATGCGAATATGTGAACCGTCTGGCCGGAGTGAATGAAAAAGTCTCTGACAGACTTATGATCATCCCCAGAATCTATACAAATAAGCCGCGGACAACAGGTGAAGGGTATAAGGGAATGCTTCATCAGCCGGAACCTGATCAGGCACCGGATCTTCTGGCAGGCATCATTGCAATCCGGAAGATGCATACCCGGGCGATCCAGGAGAGCGGTCTGACCGCGGCAGACGAAATGTTATATCCGGAGAACAGAAGTTATCTTGACGACATTTTATCATATGAGGCAATCGGAGCCCGCTCGGTAGAAAACCAGCAGCATCGTCTGACAGCAAGCAGTATGGATATCCCGGTAGGAATGAAGAATCCTACAAGCGGAGATTTTTCCGTAATGCTTAATTCGGTTGTAGCTGCGCAGAGTTCCCATACATTTATTTACCGCGGGATGGATGTGACAACGGACGGCAATGACCTTGCCCATGTGATTTTAAGAGGCGGCGTAGACAAATACGGCACTTGTATTCCAAACTATCATTATGAGGATCTGGTACGCCTTGTTGACGCCTATCAGCAGAGAGAACTGAAAAATCCTGCCGCAATCGTGGATGCAAATCACTCCAACTCTAATAAACAGTTCCGCGAACAGATTCGAATCGTAAGCGAGGTGCTCCACAGCAGAAACTATAATCCTGAAATCAAAAAACTGGTCAAGGGAGTTATGATCGAGAGTTACCTGGAAGAAGGATGCCAGAAAATCGATGAGAACAGAGTATACGGAAAGTCCATTACAGATCCGTGCCTCGGCTGGGAAGATACAGAGAAACTGATCTATAAGATTGCTGATGAGTGTTAATTAATACCGATTTATCGGACTGGCAAAGTATTCGCCGGGAGGCAGGTATTGTTAACGCACACGTTTTCACTCGGTCACAGCGTAACGGTACATAAGAGCGCAAAAGACGCGCTCTAAGTACCGACGCTGTTCCAACGGTGCGTACACAATACCTGCCTCCCGGCTATTTCCTTTCCAGATATAAGGCAGACAAGCGAAACCAGAAATCTCTATAACCGGAAACGGTTCTCTGACTGACTTATAAGTTTCAGAAACTTATATAAGTTCTTCTTGATTACTTCCCCTTTCATCCGGTTTCTTTGATTTTCAGTTTTGTCGGAGTGACTGCCGAATCCAATGAAGCAGAAAACGGATGGAGATGAGGTACAGGAATGCTTAAAATGAGATGTCCGGTATGTGAGGAAGGCAACTTCGGAATAATCTGCTAGAAAAAGTTAAGGGTCTGAAAGCTGATGTTAAGCCGCAAAATGGATTGTTTGAGCCGAAGGCGAGTTATCCATTTTGCGGCTTTGTCTTTAATCAGATTTCAGACCCTTTAATTTTTCTCGGATTATGAAGCGGAGCCTGAAGCACATACCGGTCATCTCGAAAAAGTATTTCCGTGCCTCATCTCCGTCTGTTTTCGGACCTTATATCATCGGCATTCAGTCCGAAAAATCGGTATTTATCTTCTGCGGCGGTATTTCTCTTCACAGTATTTACAGCGGTAGATCTGATTCTCCTCATCTGTAAGGACAAATACATGATCCAGTCCCTGCTCGATGGATGTGATACATCTCGGATTTTTGCAGCGGATCACATTGCGGATCTCTTTTGGGAGTTTGAGCTGTTTCTTCTCTACGATCTTTTCGTTTTCGATAATGTTGATCGTGATGTTGTGATCGATGAATCCGAGGATATCGAGATCCATGAAGTCGATAGGGCATTCGATCTTGATGATATCTTTTTTGCCCATTTTATTGCTCTTCGCATTTTTGATGATTGCGACGCAGCAGTCCAGTTCATCGAGGTGAAGGTACTTGTAGATATCCATGCTTCTGCCAGCTTCGATGTGGTCGAGAACAAAGCCTTCAGAGATACTTCCTACATTCAGTGTATTTTTTACCATGTTTGTTTCCTTTCTGTTATTCTGGAATTTCTTCCGTATATTCAATGCAATATGTTTCAATTCACAGTTCTGTGTTTGCCCTGAGTATGTGTGATATCTTTGTCAGTCTACATGGATATCAAGCAGTGTCAGGATCAGCGCCATACGGACGTATACGCCGTACTGTACCTGGCGGAAGTATGCCGCGCGCGGATCATCATCCACATCGACAGAGATTTCGTTTACCCTCGGAAGAGGATGAAGTACATACATATCTTTCGGCGCGAGTTTCATTTTCTCTTTGTCGAGAATGTAGAAGTCTTTCATGCGGACATAATCTTCTTCGTTGAAGAAACGTTCTTTCTGAACACGTGTCATATAAAGAATATCAAGTTCAGGCATTGCGTCCTCCAGACGGACCTCTTCTTTGTACTCGATATTGTTGCGGTCAAGCACATCGTGACGGATGTATTCCGGAAGTCTTAATTCCTCCGGAGAGATCAGGACGAAACGGATGTTTTCATATCTTACCAGGGCATTGATCAGTGAGTGAACCGTACGTCCGAATTTCAGGTCGCCGCACAGACCGATTGTCAGGTTGTTGAGTCTGCCTTTGACATTGCGGATTGTAAGAAGATCCGTAAGTGTCTGGGTCGGATGCTGATGTCCGCCGTCTCCGGCATTGATAACCGGGATGGAAGAGTGCTGGCAGGCTACCATCGGGGCGCCTTCCTTCGGGTGTCTCATGGCGCAGATATCTGCGTAACAGGATACTGTGCGGATTGTATCAGAAACACTCTCGCCTTTTGAAGCAGAGCTGGAGTCAGCGGAAGAGAATCCAAGTACGCTTCCGCCAAGGTTCAGCATAGCTGCCTCATGGCTTAAGCGGGTTCTTGTACTCGGCTCATAGAATAATGTGGCAAGCTTTTTGCCGTCACATGCATGCGCGTATTTTTTCGGGTTCGCTTCGATATCCTGTGCAAGGTCAAGAAGCTGGTCAAGTTCTTCCACTGTAAGGTCCAGCGGACTCATCAAATGTCTCATAAGTGTCCTCCTTAAAAATTATGTAAAAGTGTCTTTAACAAATGTACGGAACTGCCAGCGGTTATCTGTACTGAAGCAGTTCTTCAACAGTTTTCCTCTTCGGGGCATCAGGACTGATATCCGGATGTCCGACAGCAATCAGAGCAGCAAGTTCCTGATCGTCGGGAAGGGCGAGCAGACTGCTGATGCCGTCCTCGTCAAATACGCCCATGATCACGGTGCCAAGCCCCTGTTCCCATGCTGCAAGACAGAAACTCTGGCAGGCAACACCCACATCAAACATCTGCCAACGGTCCCCTTTTTTGGTCGTAAAGGATCCGTCGCGCTCATATCCGCAGCGTCCTTTTTTGAAAGTGACAGCCATCAGTACGGGTGCCTGGCGAATAATGTTTGAATTGTAGTCCGGGGTGTACTTGTCCGCGATTTCAGCAAGAAGAGAAGAATCTTCAATTGCGATATAGCGGGTGATCTGAGTATTCTTCCAGGAAGGGGAATAAGATGCCAGAGAAACAATAGAATCAATAACAGAATGGTCAACAGGTTCCGCTTTGTATCTTCTGATACTTCTTCGGGTTTTTAAACATTCAGTAACGTTCATTTGTGTACCTCCCTAAATTCTCCACATAATCATATACTAAATCGGAGTGTTTTTCAACTCCAAAGTAGATTTTATCAGAGAAATGTACTATACTAACCTAGTGCATTAAATCGAAAGGGGTAGAGAGATGGAATCACTGGAAGTACTGAGGAAGAAACTGGATTCAATTGACGATCAGATCGCGGCACTTTACGAGCAGAGAATGAAAGTCTGCGGCGAGGTCGGTGAATATAAAGTAAAAGCGGGACGCAAAGTGTTTGACAGACAGAGAGAAAAGGAAAAACTTGCGGATGTAGCGTCAAAGGTGTCCGGCGATTTTAATAAGAAAGGGATACAGGAACTGTATCAGCAGCTTATGTCCATGAGCCGCAAACTGCAGTATCAGCAGCTTGTAGAAGCAGGAGCGCTGGGACGGCTTCCCTTTATCCGCATTAACGACCTGGATAAAGAGAATGCCCGCGTTGTATTTCAGGGGACGGAAGGGGCATACAGCCAGGCGGCGATGTATCAGTTTTTCGGAAAAAATGTGAACAGCTTCCATGTGAGAACGTTCAGGGAGGCTATGGAGTCGATAGAAGAAGGAGCGGCGGACTATGCGGTGCTCCCGATTGAAAATTCCACCGCCGGTCCTGTGATTGAAATGTACGATCTGCTTGATGAATTTGAAAACTATATCGTGGCAGAGACGATACTTCCCGTCGTTCATACTCTTGCGGGACTTCCGGGAACAAAGCTTAGTGATATTAAAAAAGTTTATTCTAAAACCGAGGCACTGATGCAGACAAGCCGTTTTCTGGACGATCATGCCGACTGGCAGAAGATCAGTGTGGTGAATACAGCGATTGCCGCGAAAAAAGTACTCGAAGAAAATGATATTTCCCAGGCGGCAGTGTGCAGTTCTTATGCGGCACAGGTGCACGGACTGTCTGTTCTTGTGGATGAAATCAATGACGATGCGGATAATTCCACCCGCTTTATTGTTGTGACAAATCAGAAGGTATTTTTAAAGGATGCGTCCAAGATCAGCATCCGGTTTGAACTGCCGCATCAGAGCGGATCGCTTTACGGCATACTGTCTCATTTTATCTATAATGATCTGAACATGACAAAAATAGAATCCCGTCCCATCAAGGGAAGACCGTGGGAGTATTGTTTCTTCGTAGATTTTGAGGGAAATCTGGAAGATCCGGCGGTGAAAAATGCAGTCAGAGGACTGAGGGAAGAATCTCAGAATCTCAGGATTCTCGGAAATTATTAGAGACTACATACAGGAGGAAAAAATGCGTACAAACGAACTGATGCTTTATAAAAATATGGACTACGGTGATATTTTACAGGATATGACATTCCTTATGGGAAATCACGGCAGTGAATACTATAATACAGAAGATCTGAGAAGTCTTCTTTTTGAATGTGTCAATGCACTTCTGGAACTTTCGGTGAGCCATGGATTCGAGGGGAATCTCTGGCATACTTACCTGACGTTTCTTCTTGTAAATGATGAGAACGCCTACAGCACTTCCTGTGAGATTGTCGGGGAGATCGAGGGCAGTATCAATGAAATAGCCCTCCATGATTTCAGCATTTTCAAGGAACTGTTTGATTATGATTTCAGCGGACTTGAACAGGATCTCGGGGCAGGGTGCATTCAGGTACTCATGGATTATAAGAACGGAAGCAGAACGGGAAAGATTTTCAACCGCAGGGTGAGAGACAGAATATGCACTCTGGCAAAAGCGCTCGGAGAGGCTGCGGATGTGGAAGATTTCAAACAGAAGATGACCCAGTTTTATAAAGAATTCGGAGTAGGAAAGCTGGGACTCCACAAGGCGTTCCGCATTGAACATCCGGAAGGGGGCGACATGGAGATCGTGCCGATCACAAACATTGCCCATGTCCGTCTGGATGATCTGGTGGGATATGAGATTGCAAAGAAGAAACTGATCGACAACACCGAGGCCTTTGTAAAGGGACGCAGGGCAAACAACTGTCTGCTTTTCGGTGATGCGGGAACCGGGAAGTCCTCTTCCATCAAGGCAATCCTGAACCAGTATTATGATCAGGGGCTGCGTATGATCGAAGTGTACAAACATCAGTTTAAAGATTTAAATGATGTGATCGCCCAGGTGAAAAACCGCAATTATAAATTTATTATTTATATGGACGATCTCTCTTTTGAAGAATTTGAGATCGAGTATAAATATCTGAAAGCAGTGATCGAGGGCGGACTTGAAAGAAAGCCGGATAACGTGCTGATCTATGCAACCTCGAACCGCAGACATCTGATCCGTGAGACATTTAAGGATAAGGCGGACCGCGATGAGGAACTGCACACAAATGACACCGTGCAGGAGAAATTATCCCTTGTGGCGCGTTTCGGCGTAACGATATATTTCGGCTCTCCGAACAAGAAAGAATTCCAGGAAATCGTCCGCACGCTGGCACAGCGCGGAGGCATTGACATGCCGGAGGAACAGCTGCTGCTCGAGGCAAATAAATGGGAACTCTCCCACGGCGGACTGTCGGGCAGGACGGCACAGCAGTTTGTGGATTATCTGATGGGGCAGGAGTAATCCTGCTATAGACAGACTAAAATACATCTGCGCGTTAAAACGGAAACACGCGGCGAATATAAAAATACGGGAAGCAGCCTCAGTCGGCCGCTTCCCGTATTTTACTGATGTCGCTGTCGATCACCAGTGAGTAGTTTGTGTAGTATACAACAAATCCCGGTTTTGCTCCCTTTGGTTTCTTGACGTGTTTTTTCTCTACATAGTCGATCTCGACTTTATCGCTTCCTCTCATGCTGGAGTAGTATGCGGCAAGCCGTCCTGCCTCTTCAAAGGTTGTATCCGGCAGCTCGTCGCCGTTTGTTTTTACGATTACATGAGAGCCGGGCGCCTGTTTGGCGTGGAACCACCAGTCATTTCCGGAGGCAAAATTAAAGGTCAGCTCGTCATTCTGAAGATTATTTTTTCCCACATACATATGGTATCCGTCGCTTGAGATATAGTGGAGAGGCGTGTTTTTGATCTTTACCTTTTTCTTTGTAAATCTTCGCCTGATATATCCTGTACTTATAAGTTCCTCTCGTATCCCTGCAAGATCGTCTTCTGTGAGGGCAATATCCAGAGCTGTCTGTATGGATTCCAGATAAGTGATGTCATCCTTTGTTTCCCGGCTGAGTTCGGAGAGTGCCTCAAAAGTCCGTTTCTGCTTGTTGTACTTTGCGAAATACCGCTGCGCGTTCTCCTGCGGCGTTTGTGTCGGATCAAGCGGGATGGAGATCATTTCGTTCGTATAGTAGTTCAGCGCCTCCAGTTTTTTCGCTCCTTCTTCTACATTATATCCGTAGGTGTTGATCAGTTCACCGTATACCTTATATTTTTCCCGGTTTTCCGTATCTTTTAACTGACGGATCTGAAGATCGTATTTCTTCCGGTTCCTTTCAAGGGCGGTTTGAACGATGTGGCGCAGATCCGCTGATTTCTGGCGGATGCGTGTGAGCCGGCTGCGGGTGGAGTAGTAAGTGCGCAGTACCTCGGACATGGACGAATATTCTTTACGTTCGTACTTCGCAAAGTGAGTAAGAGGCAGCGCGGAAAATTCTTTAGGCTCTCTGCCGTCGTAGTAGATGGCAGGTGAGAACCGTTCTTCTTTTACAGCAGAAAGATAGATTGTAAACTGTGTGTACAGGTGAAGCAGGATATCATCCGAATACTCCTTTGCAGGAATAGATGAATCCAGACCTGCGAGGAAGCAGATTTCCTCTGCCGTGACCGGACTGATTCCGGTAAAGCTTGTGTAGACTGCCTTGGAGACAGGTACGGGTTTTGCTTTCAGCAGATCTTTGAAAGTTTCTGTATCTACGGTGAGAGGGTCGGCCTTGTGCATGGTATCGGGAATAAAATATTCCCGGCCGGGCAGAACTTCCCGCACGGAGCTCATCTGTGCGGAGACGTGCTTGATACTGTCGATGATCTTTCCGTCCTGTGTACAGAAGATAATGTTGCTGTGCTTTCCCATGATCTCTACGATCAGTTCCTTCCGGCAAAGATCGCCCATCTCGTCTAAATGCTCGATCGTAAAATGGATGATGCGCTCGAGTTTCGGCTGCCGGATATCCACGATCCGCCCGCCTCCGATATGCTTTCTTAAGAGCATACAGAAGTTTGGCGCGGTCATGGGGGCATTTTTATTTGTATCTGTCAGATAAATAAGCGGAAGAGAAGCGTCCGCGCTGATGAGCAGTCTCTTCTGTCCGTCGGACGCTTTGACCGTGAGCAGCAGTTCATCGTTTTCCGGCTGAATGATCTTTGAGATCCGCCCGTTTATCAGTTCTTTTCTGAATTCGTGGACAAGGTCTGCCACGACAATTCCGTCAAAAGCCATGATTGTGTTTCCTTTCTATATATAAATAATAATTGCTGTTAAGAAATCTGCCGGAGCCGGCACTATGAGAGAGTATATCACAATTGAGCAGAACGAGAAAGTATTTCAACAGAATTGACTTTTTTCAAAAAAAAGGAATATAATTGTTTTCTGGGTGGAAATAAATATGAAAAAGTATGAAACAGATCATGAAAAACTATGTAGACTCGATATGGAAGGAAGGATGAAAAATGATAGTAGAACATGGTTTGATTTCTTTTTTACAGAAATTTGACGAGCAGCCGTTTCTCGTAAAACTGGGCGGAAAAGAATACAAGATCGGAGAGGGAGAGCCGACGTTTACCGTAAAGTTTAATAAATCAATTCCGGTAAGCGATCTTCTTACCAGTACATCCATCGCTCTCGGTGAGGCTTATATGAACGGGGATCTTGAGATCGAAGGAGATCTCTACGAGGCGCTGGATCATTTCCTGGGGCAGATGGGCAAGTTTTCTACGGATCAGAAAGCCCTGAAGAAACTGATCTTTACTTCATCAGGCAAAAAGAATCAGGAAAAGGAAGTACGCAGCCACTATGATATAGGAAATGATTTTTATAAACTGTGGCTGGACGAGACAATGAGCTATTCGTGCGGGTACTTTGCCCACGAGGATGACACACTGTATCAGGCGCAGGTCAATAAAGTAGACTATATTCTGAAGAAACTTTATCTCAAGGAAGGAATGTCACTTCTCGATATCGGATGCGGATGGGGGTTCCTTCTCATCGAGGCGGCAAAGAAATATAAAGTGCACGGCACCGGAATTACACTGAGCGAAGAGCAGTACAAAGAGTGCCAGAACCGGATCAAGGCAGAGGGGCTTGAGGATTATGTTGATGTTGAGCTGATGGATTACCGCGACCTTCCGAAGCTGGGCAGACAGTTTGACCGCGTGGTCAGCGTAGGTATGGTAGAGCATGTGGGCAGGGATAACTACGATCTCTTCCTTAAATGTGCTGATCAGGTGATGAAGAAAGGCGGGCTTTTTCTGCTGCATTTCATCAGTGCTCTGAAAGAGCATCCGGGTGATGCATGGATCAAGAAATATATCTTCCCGGGCGGAACTGTTCCGAGCCTGCGTGAGATGGTAAACGCCATGGCAGAGCATGATTTTGGTATTAAGCAGCAGTTCCGCTGCCGGATGTCAGTATTAACTGTTGACCATTCGTATACAAGAAGGTATAATAATATAGATTTACTCCGCGCTGCGGGGATTAGACAATAATTGTAACAGAGGATGGTTTGACATGATAAAGAGCATGACCGGTTTCGGCAGATGTGAGGTACAGAAAGATTCAAGAAAGTTCACAGTGGAACTAAAGAGCGTGAATCATCGTTATCTCGATGTGAATATCCGGATGCCGAAGAAACTGAATTTCTTCGAGACTGCTATACGGACTCTTCTAAAGTCCTATGCTAACAGAGGAAAGGTAGATATTTTCATCACGTATGAAGATCTCTCCCAGGCACAGGTGTCAGTGAAATATAATGCGGCACTTGCAGCAGAATATATAAAATATTTAAAACAGATGGAAGAGGAGTTCGGTCTGGAAAATGATGTCCGTGTCTCAACACTTTCCCGCTATCCGGAAGTGTTTACCATGGAGGAGCAGAGCGAAGATGAAGAAGAACTCTGGAACGGTCTGAAAGAAGCGCTGGAGGGGGCGTTTGCACAGTTTGTCGAGACAAGAAAGACGGAAGGAGAGAACCTGAAAAAAGATATTCTCTCCAAGCTGGACATCCTGAGTGAGCAGATCGGATTTATCGAGGAGCGGTCTCCGAAGATTGTCGCCGAGTATCGCGCAAAACTCGAGGAGAAGATGAAGGAACTGCTGTCAGATACACAGATAGAAGAGAGCCGCATTGCGGCGGAAGTGATTCTCTTTGCTGATAAGATCTGTACAGATGAGGAAGTCGTAAGGCTTAAAAGCCATATCAGTCATATGCGCAGTACTCTGGAGGAGCAGGACGAAATCGGAAGAAAGCTTGATTTTATCGCACAGGAGATGAACCGGGAGGCAAACACGATCCTCTCCAAGGCAAATGATATCGAGGTGTCTGACTGCGCGATAAGCCTGAAGACAGAGATCGAGAAGATCAGGGAACAGATTCAGAATATTGAGTAAGAGGGATGGGCATGAAGGAAAAAGGAATATTGATCGTTGTATCCGGATTTTCAGGTTCGGGCAAAGGAACGCTCATGAAAGAGCTCCTGACCCGCTATCCGGATACATACGCGCTTTCAATTTCGGCAACTACCCGGTCGCCGAGAGAGGGTGAAGTGGACGGCAGAGAGTATTTTTTTGTGTCGAAAGATGAATTTGAAAAAATGATTGCCAAAGGCGAACTGATAGAGTATGCTAGATACGTGGAAAACTACTACGGCACTCCGCGCGATTATGTAGAGAAAAAGCTGGAGGAAGGCAGAGACGTTATCCTTGAGATTGAGATTCAGGGAGCGCTCAACGTAAAGAAGATGTTCCCGGATACGCTGCTTCTGTTCGTTACTCCGCCGAGCGCTGAAGAGTTAAAAAGACGGCTTGTCGGAAGAGGGACTGAAACGATGGATGTAATCGAATCCCGCATGAACCGCGCCTGCGAAGAGGCGGAAGGCATGGAAAATTATGATTATCTGATCATCAATGACAGCCTGGATAAATGTGTTGAGGAGATGCATGATATCATCAGGGGAGAACACCGCAGAAGTTCACGCAACCGTGAATTTATGAGAGAAATAAAAGAAGATCTTGAGAGACTCAAACATTGAAGAGAATGCCGTAAAGGTAAATCATATGCTGCAGAAATTACGGCGGCTATTAGGAAAGGAGAAGATTAGGTTATGCTGCACCCGTCTTACACAGATTTGATGAAAGTAGTGAACAAAGATGTCGAGGAGGGCGAAACAAAGGTTGTCAACAGCCGTTATTCCATCGTCATGGCGACATCAAAGAGAGCAAGACAGCTCATCGCAGGGGATCTTCCTCTGGTAGATGCGAAAGAAGGAGAAAAACCACTTTCCATTGCTATTGATGAACTCAATCAGGGAAAACTGAAGATCCTGGCCGAGAATAAACAAGAAGAGGAATAGGTTCAGACAGGGCAGATGCACATGTGGTATCTGCCTTTTTTGTGATGGCGACCGCTTACAATTCCGGAATGTGCCTTTCGGCAATTCCGGTAATTGCGATAAACAAGACCGGAGGTTAAGATATGAAAATATTGTTTATCTCTCTCGGATGCGATAAGAATCTCGTGGATACGGAAGTGATGCTGGGGCTTCTGGCATCGAGAGGGTATGAAATGACGGATGATGAGAATCAGGCCGACGTCATTGTAATTAATACATGCTGTTTTATCCATGATGCTAAAGAAGAGAGTATCCAGAATATTCTGGAAATGGCAGAATATAAAAAACAGGGAAAGATCAAGGCGCTTATCGTGACCGGATGTCTTGCCCAGCGTTACCGTAAGGAAATCATAGATGAGATTCCTGAAGTAGATGAGGTGCTGGGAACAACAGCATATGATAAAATACTTGACGCCGTTGATGCAGCGCTGAAAGGACAGCATGAAGTGATTCTTTCGGATCTGGATGCTCTGCCGCTGCCGGATACAAAACGGCTTGTAACTACAGGAGGGCATTTCGCGTATCTGAAGATCGCGGAAGGATGCGATAAACACTGTACCTACTGCATTATTCCGAAAATCCGTGGAAATTTCCGCAGCGTTCCCATGGAGCGCCTTCTTAAAGAAGCGCAGGAGCTTGCAGATCAGGGAGTCAAAGAGCTGATCCTTGTGGCTCAGGAGACGACGCTGTACGGGAAAGACCTCTATGGCGAAAAGTCTCTCCATGTATTGCTGAGAAATCTCTGTAAGACACCCGGAATCCGCTGGATCCGTATCCTTTACTGTTATCCGGAAGAAATCACAGACGAGCTGATCCAGGTTATGAAAGAGGAACCGAAAATCTGTCATTATCTTGATCTGCCGATCCAGCATGCCAATGATACGATACTTGGCAGGATGGGCCGCAGGACGTCGAAACAGGAGCTTGTGGATATCATAGGAAAGTTAAGAAGAGAGATCCCGGACATATGTCTTAGAACAACACTGATTACAGGATTCCCGGGAGAGACGAAAGAACAGCATGAGGAACTGCTGGAATTTGTGGATGAGATGGAATTTGACCGTCTGGGCGTATTTACTTATTCTCCGGAGGAGGATACGCCGGCGGCAGAGATGCCGGATCAGATTGACGAGGAAGTAAAACTTGACCGGCAGGCTGACCTGATGGAGCTGCAGCAGGAAATAGCATTTGACAACGCTCAGGATATGGTGGGACGCGAAGTCCTTGTGATGATCGAGGGAAAAGTGGCGGATGAGAACGCGTATGTAGGACGCACCTACAGGGACGCCCCCAATGTGGACGGGTTAATTTTTATCAACACAGATGAGGAGCTGTTGTCCGGTGATTTTGCAAGAGTAAAAGTGACCGGAGCCGTAGATTATGATCTGATAGGAGAATTATTATGAATTTGCCAAATAAACTGACTGTTCTTAGAGTTATCATGGTGCCTTTTTTTGTTTTCTTTATGCTGACAGATGTGGGCGGAGCCGCAAATAAATGGATTGCTCTTGCGTTGTTTGTTGTTGCCAGTCTGACGGATATGCTGGATGGAAAGATTGCCCGTAAATATAATCTTGTGACAAATTTCGGAAAGTTTATGGATCCGCTGGCGGACAAGCTGCTTGTCTGCTCGGCCATGATCTGTCTGATCCCCTCCGGAAAGCTGAATACCGCGATTGTAATCGTAATTATTGCAAGGGAGTTCATTATCAGCGGTTTCAGACTTGTGGCGTCTGACAGCGGGATAGTGATCGCGGCCAGCTACTGGGGAAAGTTTAAGACCGTATTCCAGATGGCAATGATTATCGTGCTGATTGCTGATTTCGGCGGCGTATTCGATCTGATCGGCGAGATTCTGATCTGGATCGCTCTTGCGCTTACGATTGTTTCTCTGATTGACTATATTTGGAAGAACCGTCAGGTGCTTACCCACGGCGGGATGTAGATAATGTACAGCCGGTACGCATTGGAAACAGGAGGGAAAAAGTATCAGATGGAATACAATGAAAATATTGACTTTGCAGGAAAGGGACTTGAAGAGAAGGCAGTAGGACTTCTGGCTGCAAAAAAACTTACAGTCACAACAGCGGAATCATGTACGGGCGGCCTGATTGCCGGGACTCTGGTGAACGTGGCCGGCGCTTCAGATGTATTGAACGAAGGGTACGTAACATATTCCAACGAGGCAAAAGAGCGCCTGGTCAATGTAAGGCATGAAACTCTGGAAAAATACGGCGCTGTCAGTGAACAGACAGCACGGGAGATGGCAGAGGGAGCGGCAACAGCGGCGGACGCAGATGCAGCCTTAAGCGCTACCGGAATCGCAGGTCCGGGCGGCGGTACGAAAGAGAAACCGGTGGGACTCGTATATATAGGATGCTATCTGAAAGGAAAGACAACCGTAAAAGAATGCCGTTTTGAGGGAAACCGAATGGAAAACAGGCTGCATACGGTGGAGACGGCGCTTTCCATGCTCATCGAGGCTTTGGAACAGGATTCATAATTTGTCGATGTTTTGTGAAAAACTTGTCAGCCTGAGATTGACGAATGATTGAAATTATGAGAAAATAAACCATATATGGGGCAGACGAAAAATACCGCATCAGGCAGCGGAAAGTCTCGCGTCATATGCGAAGAAAATCATACATATTGAAAGGAGTTTTAACATGATTTATTCACATGAAGTAGAAATGATGTGTCCGGTGGCTCAGGGCGCGAATCACGGACCAGCTCCGATCCCGGAAGAGGCGAAATGGGTAAAAGCAAAAGAGATCAAAGATATCTCCGGTTTTACACACGGCGTAGGCTGGTGTGCACCTCAGCAGGGAGCATGTAAACTGACACTGAATGTAAAAGAGGGCGTCATTCAGGAAGCGCTGGTAGAGACACTTGGATGTTCAGGAATGACACATTCCGCTGCTATGGCATCTGAGATTCTTCCAGGCAAAACAATCTTAGAGGCACTGAACACAGACCTTGTCTGTGATGCAATTAATACAGCAATGAGAGAACTGTTCCTTCAGATCGTATACGGAAGAACACAGAGTGCATTCTCCGAAGACGGACTTGCAATCGGTGCAGGACTGGAAGACCTTGGAAAAGGACTTCGTTCTCAGGTTGGTACAATGTACGGAACACTTGCAAAAGGTCCTCGTTACCTTGAGATGGCAGAGGGTTATGTAACAGGTATCGCTCTTGATGACAACAACGAGATCATCGGATATCAGTTCGTAAACCTTGGAAAATTCACAGATTTCGTTAAGAACGGCGATACACCGAACGATGCTTGGGAGAAAGCAAAAGGACAGTACGGCCGTGTTGACGATGCAGTGAAGATCATCGATCCGCGTAAAGAGTAATCGCAGATCTTGCAGTGAAAATCTCAACAATGGTAAATAAATCAGGAGGATATATAAATGGCTTTATTTGAATCATATGAAAGAAGAATTGATAAAATCAATGAAGTTTTAAACAGCTACGGTATCGCTTCTCTGGAAGAGGCAGAGAAGATCACAAAGGATGCCGGACTGGACGTTTACAATCAGATCAAAGGCATTCAGCCGATCTGCTTTGAGAATGCATGCTGGGCTTACATCACAGGCGCAGCTATCGCAATTAAGAAAGACTGCAGAAACGCTGCTGACGCGGCAGCTGCAATCGGAGAAGGTCTTCAGGCATTCTGTATTCCGGGATCCGTTGCTGACCAGCGTAAAGTAGGTCTCGGACATGGAAATCTTGGAAAGATGCTCCTTGAAGAGTCCACAGACTGCTTCTGCTTCCTTGCAGGACATGAGTCATTCGCAGCAGCCGAGGGTGCTATCGGTATCGCAGAGAAAGCGAACAAAGTTCGTAAAAAACCGCTCCGTGTTATCCTGAACGGTCTTGGAAAAGATGCGGCTAAGATCATCTCCAGAATCAACGGATTCACATACGTACAGACAGAGTACGACTACTTCACAGGCGAGCTCAAAGAAGTACAGAGAATCGCTTATTCTGACGGACTTCGCTCCAAAGTTAACTGCTATGGTGCAAACGATGTCCGCGAAGGTGTTGCAATCATGTGGAAAGAGGGCGTTGACGTATCCATCACAGGTAACTCAACAAACCCGACACGTTTCCAGCATCCGGTAGCAGGTACATACAAGAAAGAGTGTGTAGATGCAGGAAAGAAATACTTCTCAGTTGCATCCGGCGGTGGTACAGGACGTACACTTCATCCGGACAACATGGCAGCAGGACCGGCTTCATATGGTATGACAGATACAATGGGACGTATGCACTCCGATGCACAGTTCGCAGGTTCCTCTTCCGTACCGGCTCACGTTGAGATGATGGGTCTGATCGGTGCAGGAAACAACCCGATGGTTGGTATGACTGTTGCAGTTGCAGTTTCCATTGAGGAAGCAGCAAAGGCTGGCAAGTTCTAAGAAAAGCCGTAAATACTGGGTTTTTAGAATTGGTTAGAATTGACTAAATTTCGAAAAAAGTAGTTTATTAGTTCACTACTAGTACATTATTAGTACACCTGTATTAGTACATTACCGAGTGGCTATGGTAGTTTCTCAAGATCCTGTCTTAGCCACTCTAAATCTCTTAAGGTATAGGTAGACTCGGTTATGTCTTTTACGCTATGACCGACCATTTCTTTAAGCGCGTATTCATCCATGTTTGCTTTCTTTCCATTTGTTATGAAAGTGTTACGAGGATCGTGAGCTCGATGCACTGGATTAAGCCCGAGTTGATCAACTACTTTTTAAAGCGGTTTGAGTATTTATCGTAGGTTACTGCCCACGAACCGGCATGGGTCTGACCTTTATCGTTAAAAAGAAATTCGCTCCCAATAGACTCAGCAAATTCATAGTTCTGTTTAACAAGATCTTTTATATTCGAATGTATAGGAACAATTCTTTGCTTTCCAGCCTCTGTTTTCATACCAGCGCACATATACCATTGATTAAGGTTTATTTCATCCATAACGTTTTTTGTTGTCCAGCCCTTCTGAATTTTGTAGTTGGAGTCAACCTCTCTTTCAAGCAGCTCTGGATTCAAACTTTTGATAAATAGATTTTTGTAATCCGCCATAGTACATCCAATCTGATTCCCATCTTCTCTTATAAGAACTAGCTCCCCTGGCTTAACTTTTAGCTATAAAACCTCTTTGAGCTGCATTTTTATTTTATTTGGATCCTTAATTTTAAACAGATCAGCCATGATCATACTCCTTTCAGCCTATCTAAAACTCTTTCAAAATCTACATCCGGCTCATACTGTATAGTCTGCAACCCAAATTTACAAACTCCACGAACTCCATTTTCCTCTTTTTTGAATGTAATAAACATTCCATCATCCTCTACTTTTTATAGCCTCTTCCTTCCATGACTTTCGTAAGTCTATCGATTCGGCCATTAAAATGTCTTTTCTACTTCTGGAAATTTGCGAATCCTAACAAGCTTATTTGAATGGCTTGTTCTTATTTTCATTCTTTTCTCCTTTCAAAATATAAAAAGCCCCTACCTCAAGACAGGGGCAAGCTACTCAAATGGATTTCTTTGGTCATCATCAACTACGGTGGTAACATGAGACCCGTAACACTTTTACGTCATTATCCTCGTCGTACATAAAATGGTAGCCCTCTGAAAGATGTAAGCAGGTATATCATAGTTATACTGATGAATTCCCTAAAGAGCATCACATCCGTTACACGATCCGTATGAAACTGATGTGTATACATAGTTGGTAACAAACGGCTGATAAATATTTTGATGAAGTAAAAATAAGCAAGTTCCCTGATAATCACCGATGTCTATTACCGTGATGTTTTCCGTATCAAATCTATGTCTGTCATCACATATACAGTACGGATTGATTACGATGCCAAACACCAATTTAAGAAGCTCTTCATACTCGGAGTAATTCCCCTGAGGTGTTTTTCTAAAATAATCCTCGAGGTTTCCTTTGTTTTTCTCCCAGGCTAAGCAAAGTCCTTTAATCCAAACATAAAAAGACCCCACCTTGAGGTGAGGCCGATTGTTTTGGTATTATTCATCGTCAGCGAGATTACACGATATTCCTATAATGCCGGTATCAGGAGTTATTCCAACTTCAAGATAGAATTCATGTTTTTCATCATACGCAAGGAACATATCATTCCCATCAGTCCCTCCTTCATATTGAATGTCTGTAAAACCAGCATCTTTACACGCATCTACATAATTTTCATACTCTCCGTCTTGATAGTCAGTTACTTGATAATATGTATGTGGTTCATTATAGACAAGTATCGCAACATGTGAGTTCTCTGAGAAAACTTCTTCAGGATCCGGAATCGCCTCGGATGTTGTTGATCCAGATTCGCTTCGTATAGGCTCTTCATCAATTTTTATATTCGTGCTGTCTTCTTCGTCTACTGCTTCACTCCGTTTTCTAATATCTGAAGTTTTTTCATCATCATTGGAGCATCCGTATAGTGATAACGACAGAAGCGAAATCAAAAGCATGCACATAATTTTCTTTTTCATAATTTTATCCCCTTTTCCGTTGCTGGACATATCTAGTCATCTTTATATGAGTCAGCTGTACAAATAGCAATTATTTTCGACCAACAAAAACAGAAAAACAGAAAAGGAAGAGAAGCCCTAAGGTTTTTCAACCTCCTCTTCAGGTTTTTTCATTCTTGTTGTCACCCTCGGTTTCTACTTTCACCAGAGTTGCAAGTGCACCAAATGCAGTACATCCAAGCAATACCCCAACAGTTACTCCGGAACCTTTCTTAATAGATTCTAACATGATTATTTCTCCTTCCTTCATATAAGAAAGTGTATTTTTGCATACCGCTACGCTTACACACTTGCTTTATTTATTTTACTTACTGTACTGAGTGTAGTTTATCCTTTTCGGAGTAGAACTTTTTTTACAGGCTCCTTCGATTCTGTATGCTCTTTTTTCGAAGGCTCTTCCACTTTGTCGTCTTTAACCACAGCTGTCTCTTTATCATGCTCAGCTTCATTGATGCGACAACCCCTTATTTTTGTCTTCTGTTTTGCGATATTGTGTCGGCGTCTGTCCTTTCTTCTGTTTAAAGAGCCTTGAAAAATACAGCGCATCGTCATATCCTACGGATCTGGCGATATCACTGATCGGAAGGTCTGTTTCTTTCAGAAGTGTACAGGCACGCCGGATACGGTAGTCAAGAAGGTATTCCTGAGGAGACGTTCCCGTAATATCCTTGAACAGCCGGTATAGATAAGTGCGCTCAATATTTAGATGATCTGCAATGACCTGAATATTGACGGAGTGGGCGTAGTTGTTTTCAATATATCGCAGCGCTTCCTCCACATATCCGATCTTTTTTTCTTTTGCAGGAATGTAAGTGCGAGGGAATTTGCTTACTAGCAGATACAGATATTCATACAGGATACTGTTCATCATCAGATCCCGATTCTCGGGAAGCTTGTATGCCTCGAACATTTTCTCGTGACAGAGTCTTACCCTGTCGTCTTTTCCGTAGTGAAAATAAGGTGTCTCAAGAAGAGATGTTCTTTTCAGGTACTCTTCAATTTTAATCCCCTGAAATCCGATCCATGTGTAAGTCCACGGATGGTATTTGTCCGCCTCATAGTAAATGAGCGTATTTGGCCGAATCAGGAATGCGTCACCCTCAGAAAGTTGCCAGATATGCCCATCTGTCTTATAGATTCCCTTCCCTTCCAGTATATAGTGAATAAGATATCCGCTTCTGACCACAGGACCATAGCTGTGGGACGGTTTACAGGTTTCATATCCGCATGTATAGATCATTGCATCTAAGTTTCTGGAAAAATCATTGGAAAATATATAGTCTTTCATATCGCTCTCCCAAGTGCCAACAAATCTGTATAGTTAGACAACATTTGTCTATATAATATGAAGTATATTCCAGTATAATAATTATTGCAAGGACAAATGAAACAGCATTTGTTCATGAAGGTTACAGAAATGCTGTGACCGGTGCCGCGGTATATACAATAATGCATGCAGATACTTATAAAGGATTGAATGAAATGGGAGGTATCTGAAAAATGGATGCTGATAAAAGGAAACGCTATGAAAATATAGCATCGGAACTTACCCGTCTTGCGGGCGGCGGAAATAATATTCTGGGAATCGCACACTGTGCTACACGTCTGCGCCTTGTGCTGGAGGATAATGATAAGGCGGACATTCACGCAATAGAAGATGTCGATCTTGTAAAAGGCGTCTTTGTCGCAGGAGACCAGCTGCAGATTATTTTCGGGGCAGGACTTGTAAATGACGTGTGTCAGGTATTGGCTGATTCCCTGCATATGGACAGCATGAGTCTCGGCGATCTGAAGACCAAGGCAAATAAGCGTATGAATCCTCTGCAGAGGGCAGTAAAAGCTCTTTCGGATGTATTTATCGAAATTATGCCGGGCATCCTCGCCGCGGCACTTTTGACCGGACTTTCCAGTGTGCTCGGTAATATTGATTTTGTTCAGAATAATGACACATTATACGGATTGTCGAGACTTATTAATATTTCTTCAGGAGCGATTTTCGGATTCCTGCCTCTGTGTGTGGCTTACAGTACAGTCAAACGGTTCGGCGGGCGCCCGATCATGGGTATTGTAATCGGCTGTATCATGCTGACTAATTCTCTTGCCGATGCAAGCGCGGCAGCACAGGGGACGGTGGAAGTGACGACACTTCATATTTTTGGTATTCCGGTTGATCTGATCGGTTTCCAGGGCGGTATTATTGTGGCGCTTTTGATAGGTATTGTGACAGCGAAACTGGATATTTTCTTTGAGAGGAAAGTCCCAGAAGTCATCCGTTTGCTTGTATCTCCGCTGCTCACCACTCTGGTCAGTTCTTTCCTGCTGTTCATGATCATCGGACCGGTCGGGCGAGGACTTGCAAACGGGATTACGACAGTGCTTGTATGGATGACACAGCATCTGGGAGTAATTGGTTATGCGGCATTCTCAGGAGTGCAACAGTTAATCGTTATTACCGGACTTCATCATGTATTCGGGGCTATTGAGTCACAGCTTCTGGTTGATACGGGACGGAATTTCCTGAACCCACTGATGTCTGTAGCAATCATCGCGCAGGGAGGCGCAGTACTTGGATATCTTGCGAGAAATATGAAAGATGCGAAAGCGAAAGAGCTGTGTATTCCCAGTTTTATTTCAGTTTTATTTGGAATTACAGAGCCGGCTTTGTTCGGTGTAAACCTGAGATACCGGTATCCGCTGATCGGAGGATGTATCGGCGGTGCTATCGGAGGTGCAGTTGTATACTTTACTGATTTGGCGGCACTGGGATTCGGAACTACGGTTATTCCGGGAATCGCACTTGCAGATCCGGCGCATAATGGATATGTAAACTATATTATCGCACACGTGATCGCCCTGGCGGCAGGATTCCTCTTTGCATTTATTTTGGGAATCGGATTTGAACGGAAGAGAACATCAGACGTTGCGGCGAATACAACGGCAGGAACCGGAAAACGTTCTGTACAGATCTCCTCTGTAACGGCAGGTAGTCAGAAGACCACAGAGACAAATACCTCCGCAGATGTATCGCAGGAAGGGCAAGATGCTCTGCCGGAAGAAATCAGTGCATTTACATCCGGAGAGTTTATTGGGATTGAGAAAGTAAAAGATCCTACATTTGCACAGAAGATACTCGGGGACGGTGTTGCGATCGTGCCGTCCGAGGGTAAGATTTACGCGCCGTGTGATGCATCTGTAGAAATGGTTATGGACACGAAACATGCAGTAGGACTTCGCACAGCGGCAGGAAACGGCATTCTCATCCACGTGGGCATCGATACGGTGAACCTTCGGGGAAAATACTTTGATGTACATGTAACTGACGGACAAAGCATCAGGAAAGGTGATTTGATCATGGAGTTTGACAAAGATAAGATCAAAGCTGAAGGATATGACATTTCTGCCTGCCTGATTTTTACAGAACCGGTAGACGGCGCATATGTTGAAAGAGAGCCGGAGCATGCGGTCAAAGCAGGAGAAAGGATCGCAGTGATCAAAGAGTAAGAGGGACAGCTATGGAAAATGAAATGCAGCAAAAAAGGTTCCGGCAGGAACGGGAAGCATTGAAGAAGATGGAGAGGACAGTAAACAACTGTCCTTTCCGCACACAATATCACATTATGCCGCCGGTGGGATGGATCAATGACCCTAACGGACTATGTCAATTTAGAGGTGTCTATCACGCTTATTTTCAGTACTCTCCATTAAGTGTGCACGGCGGTGGAGGATACTGGGGACACTGTACGAGCCCAGATCTGATTCACTGGGAGTATAAAGAACCTGTCCTTACGACAGATATACCTGAAGATGCGGGAGGAGTCTATTCCGGCTCTTCATTTATTGAAAATGACCGTATGTATGTCTTTTATACTGGTAATGTAAAACAGCCAGGAGATTATGATTATATTGATTCGGGAAGAATTTCCACTCAGATACTGACTAAATCAGATGACGGACAGCATATGTCCGGAAAAATCAAGCTTCTCGGAATGGAGGACTATCCGAAAAATATTACCCAGCATGTGAGGGATCCGAAAGTGTGGAAAGAAGACGGCAGATATTACATGGTACTGGGAGCCCGCGCCCGCGCGTGGGACGCATCAGGGAAACGGAGCGATAAGGGCGGCATACTTATTTACACTTCCGACAACAAAGAAAAATGGAGCCTGTACCGGGAGATTGTGCCGGAACATAAATTCGGCTATATGTGGGAATGTCCGGATCTCTTTACTCTTGATGACATGAGGATTCTGTCTTTTTGTCCTCAGGGGCTTCTCTCCGGTGAGGAAAATTATCAGAATCTATATCAGTCAGGATACTCGCTTCTGTCTGTATATGATCCGGACAAAGAACATAGTGTCAGGCAGAATAACAGAACAGCGGAGTGCAGCTGGAATCCGGAAGAAACATTCCGCGAATGGGATATGGGATTTGACTTTTATGCACCGCAGAGCTTTGTAGATGAGAATGAAAGAAGAATACTGATCGGCTGGGCAGGAGTGCCTGATACAGAAAGGACACACCGTAATCTTTCTGTGAAAAACGGATGGCAGCACTGTCTGACATTGCCGACTGAACTCGAATATCGAAATGGAAAGATCTTTCGCAGACCTGTCAGAGAACTGGAGTCTCTTCCATGGATGAAAAAAGACGCAGAAGCAGCGGATGGTGAGAAACGAAAATATCTCTGGAAGAATCAGACAATAGAAATTATTGAAGACGGAATTGCAGGCGGTGAAAGGCAGTATCTGATCGGGAAGGAAGATAACGGACTGACAATCCGGGTATCGGGTGACAGAGTAGAGCTTAATTTCCTTAACCGTAACGGAGAGCCGTCTGCATGTGGCGGAGGAAGAAAAGTGCGCGCCGGCCGTGTCGAAAGAATGGTAGAAGATCTACTCGTGATTATTGACAGTTCTATTGCCGAAGTTTTTGTAAACGGCGGAGAGATCGTATTTACCACAAGAATTTATCTTGAGAAAAAAGACAGAGAACTTGTTACAGACGGCAGATGCCGGATTCTTGCAATCTGACAGACTCGGAGATATAATTTAATGCGGAAGGAGGCACAATGATGAAAGTATTAATGATCAACGGAAGTCCTCATGCAAAAGGAAATACATACATTGCCCTGCATGAGATGGAACAGATCTTTGCAGCAGAAGGAATCGAGACAGAGATCGTACAGGTTGGAAACAAAGATATCCGGGGATGTATCAGCTGCAACAGCTGCTTTGAGAAGGGAAGATGTGTCTTTGATGATCTTGTAAATGAGACGGCTCCGAAATTCGAGGAATGTGACGGTCTTGTAGTGGCAAGCCCGGTATACTATGCTTCAGCAAACGCGACGCTGATTGCGTTCCTCGACCGTCTGTTTTACAGCACGCATTTTGATAAGACGATGAAAGTGGGCGCAAGCGTAGTAGCAGCCAGAAGAGGCGGCCTTTCCGCAACATTTGACGAGCTGAACAAATATTTCACGATCTGCGGTATGCCTGTGGCTTCAAGCCAGTACTGGAACAGCATCCACGGAAGAGATCAGGGCGAGGCACAGCAGGATGCAGAGGGGCTTCAGATAATGCGTACTCTTGCAAGGAATATGGCATTTCTCATGAAGAGCATCGCACTGGGAAAAGAACAGTACGGACTTCCGGAGAAAGAGGAGGCCTGCTTTACGAATTTCGTGCGTTAGAAAATCCGGAAATCAGGAATTATGATGCCCCGTTTATATTTTCAGGAGAGGATCCGGGACAGGAAATACCAGGGGCACCCGGACACACCTATGAGGAAATCCTGCTCAGGGACAGTAAAGGGCATCTCCTGCCGAAGCTGGATGGTTCCCGCGCGCTTGACGTAACTCATCCGGTTTGGAAACAACAGATGAAATGGAAGCTGGACCGATTTGTGTCCTGGGGGTTTGACTATATTAAAATGGATTTTCTGAGCCATGGCGCGGCAGAGGGAAGCCATTATGACAAGACGGTCAGGACAGGGCGGCAGGCAATTACCATTGGTTATCAGTGGATCACTGACAATCTGGCGAAGGAGCGGATCGGAAGAGACTTTTTTATCAGTCTTTCTATTGCCCCGCTGTTCCCTCATGGCTATGGCCACGCACGCCGAATTGCCTGTGATGCATTCGGAACCAATGAGGATGTAGAGTATACGCTGAACGGCGAAACTTATGGGTGGTGGCAGAACGGACGCCTGTATTCTTTTAACGATCCGGACCATATCTGCCTGTTCCGCAGTTTTGATATGGAGAGAAACAGTTCTGTCGGAGAAGCACGCGCACGCTATACGGCGTCTGTGATCGCCGGTACAGTGATGATGATCAGTGATGATTACGGATGTCCGGAGGCAAGGGAAAGGACTCTCCGGTTTTGTACAGATAAAGAAGTCAATGCCGTAGCGCGTTCAGGCGT
This sequence comes from uncultured Lachnoclostridium sp., assembly GCA_946491795.1. Taxonomy (GTDB): domain Bacteria; phylum Bacillota; class Clostridia; order Lachnospirales; family Lachnospiraceae; genus Mediterraneibacter; species Mediterraneibacter gallistercoris. Next base: position 24,692 of record CAMLYF010000004.1, read on the forward strand.
GGCTTTCTGCCCTGTCAGCAGCGGAGGAGGATCAGCTTCAGCCGCATATACCGCATTGATCAACGGAAGACATTATCTGGCAGTCTTTCACTGGCTGGAAAAAGAGGAAGAGACGACAGTTGATCTTGAGCGCGCTCAGCTTCAGCCGGGTACCGTATGGAAAGAGCTGTGGAGCAAAAAGACCATGCAGGATGAACACGGAATCCTGAGGTGGAATGTATGTGGCTGTGATGCAATCCTGCTGGAGGAAGTAAAGTGATATAGGAAAAAGGAATGGTTTATCATTTGCAACCCGTATTAGACAGGGGTCAGAAAAGGGAATATAATAAAAAAGGATACACAGAAAGAAGCGCTGTCCATATTCGGGGCGCAGATTCAGAAAAGAGGGACTAACACGATGATTTACAGAGATTTTCAGGATTTAAAACTCTCAGGTTTGGGAATGGGGGCAATGCGTCTTCCGGTAATTGATGGAGATGACAACAGGATTGATACTGCGAAAGCAGAAGAAATGGTGGCTTATGCAATGGAACACGGTATCAATTACTATGATACGGCATGGGGATATCACGGCGGACAGTCGGAAATCGTCATGGGTAATGCCCTGAAGAAATATCCGAGAGACAAGTTTTATCTGGCGACAAAATTCCCGGGTTATGATCTTTCCAATTTCGGGAAAGTGGAAGAGATTTTTGAGAAGCAGCTTGAAAAATGCCAGGTGGAGTATTTTGATTTCTATCTGTTCCACAATGTCTGCGAGATGAATATTGACCAGTATCTGGATGATGAAAAATATGGCACCTATGACTATCTCATTAAGCAGAAGAAGAACGGACGTATCCGTCATCTCGGATTTTCCGCCCATGGGAATTACGACGTGATCAAACGTTTCCTTGATGCATACGGAAAAGACATGGAATTCTGTCAGCTCCAGATCAACTACCTTGACTGGACATTCCAGGATGCAAAAGCCAAAGTGGAACTTTTAAATGAATACGGTATTCCGGTATGGGTAATGGAGCCGTTAAGAGGCGGAAAACTTGCATCTCTTTCAGATGAGAATACAGAGAAATTGAGAACGCTGCGTCCGGATGAAGAGACTCCGGCATGGGCATTCCGTTTTCTGCAGTCACTGCCGGAGGTAAAGGTTGTGCTGTCCGGTATGTCCAATATGGAACAGCTTCAGGCAAATATCCGTACATACGAAGAGGATAAGCCGCTGAATGACGAGGAAATGAAGGCTCTTTTAAGTGTTGCTGACAGTATGCTGAAGAAGAAGGTGCTGCCGTGCACGGCATGTCATTATTGCGTGAGTCACTGTCCGCAGGGACTTGATATTCCGGCTCTGCTCAATCTGTATAATGAGCACTGCTTTACAGAGGGCGGCTTTATCGCACCTATGGCACTTTCTTCTTATGACGAAGACAAGAAACCGAGTGCCTGCATCGGCTGCAGAAGCTGTGAGGCTGTCTGTCCGCAGCAGATTAAGATATCCGAAGCAATGGCGGATTTTGCGGAAAAACTTGCAATGTAAACAGCAGTTCCAGTGAATATCAGATGGTGCTGTCAAAAGGAGAGGAGAGTATGTATGAGAACAATGGAATTTACCATTGAGAATACAGAGGCGCTCAAACCGGGGATGGAAGTAAATGTGACAGAAGGAGTCCTCCCTTCATCCTATTACTATACAATTGAGCACGCACTTGGAATGAGTGCTAATTTTAAACAGGCGGAGAGACTGAAGACGAGGCGCGGAGTTGTAAAAGAGTTGAAAGAAACTCCGCAGTTTCATATCGCCGTGCTCGAATTTGACGAGTGACAGAAGGATAAGGCTCGTACACTAAGCTGTACGGGCTTGATTTATTTAAAACTAAATGTTATAGTATGAATAATACTAATAACAATACATAAAATTGTATCGTACAAGCCGGAGGGAGCAAGCCGTTGAGCCAGAACTGTGAAGAGAAATTTGTCAATACTGAAATGTGGAAATTATTCAGAAAAAAATTTAAAAGTGAGACGACAGAGGCCTCATACTGGTCGGATATTCATGAATTCTGCAGGATAGCGGGGAAACCGTTTACAGAGAGCGACAGCAGTGATGTAAAAAAATACTATGACAGGATGAGTGGTCAGATCAAAAACGGAAAACTCAGCAAGATTACGCTGACAAAGAAATTCCGGGAATTGCATTCTTTTGCCTCATTCCTGATGGAACAGGGGATTTACCTGCCTGGAAAGGAGCATGATTATTTTTATCCGTATCTGAAAACAATGGCAAAAGAGTCTGCTCTTGCAGGATCTGTGCCGGTAGAGGATATGGACGCGCTTTTGAACGCTGCGTCAGATGATATAATGGCATATACAATTCTTACACTTATGTACAGAGCCGGCATGACATCCACGGAGATCATAGGTATATCCGGAGAAGGAGATTTCGCAGAATACGATGACGGAGTTTATGCAATGCTTTCCGGAAGAGAGGAGCCATGCTATATACCTGATGATGCATGGACAATTTTAAAGGAATATATGGATCAGCGTCTGGTTCATGATACTTTGTTTTATAACCGCAGCGGCCGTCCGCTCAATACAATGTTTATCAGCCGCATGATGAAGAAGTATTGTTCACTTGCGGGAATACAGAATTACAGTGCCCAGGCAGTGAGAAACAGCTGCGCTTTTAATATGTTCGCATACGGGGCAACAGACGGACAGACAGCAAGGCAGATGGGCAGGACCGAGCAGCAGATCCGCAGGTACAGAGGATCACTCTACCGCAGAAATCTGCAGAAACAGGCTGCGGATCTTGTAAAGATACATATTGAAAAACCATAAAAAATTCAATCCGCCTTTCGTGTGAGCATGCCCGCACAGACGGATTGAATTTTCTATGTGTAAAGTCTTATTTAATCAGGAAAAATATTTGCGGATGATACAAGATATGACTCCGGCAGCACATAATCCGAAGAGTACGTTGTGCATGGAACCATATACATCCAGAGCGCCTTTAACCCCATAAACCGCTTCCGGCGCTTCGGGAATAAGCGGACTGAACAGGAATGCCAGATACGAAGTGGCAAACACAAGGATGAATGAAAAAAGTCCTCTTCCGGTATCTTCTTTCCACGAGTCGATGCCGTTTCGCACCCGGACTCTCGTCATGGACCAGAGGAGTGAGATCAGCTCGAACAGCAGAAAAAGCACTGCTACGCACAGATAGGCCAGCAGTGTAACGGACGGCTGCCGCGTGCGGATCATTTCCATGATATCGCCATAAGGGGTGCTTGCCCGCCAGAAAGTATAGGTGACATATGCTATGATCGCAAGGATCAGGATAGCTGTAAGGCTTCTTACTACTGCGGCGGCAAGACGGGAAAGGGTACGCCCGCCTTTACGGATTGGCGCGGCCAGCGGAACACCCCGGTTTTTCTTCCGGCGGGAAGATCTTCGCTCATCAGGTTCCTGATCTCTGTCAGCAGGCCGTTTTTTTCTGATGGTTCTGCTGTCATAATCATCTCCTTCATCTTCATCTTCGTCGCTGCAACCATAATCATCTTCATCATCGTCGGCAAAGTCATCCTCATAATCTGCGGCTGTCTTCCAGTGCGGACGGCTGTTCTCAGACTGCTTACGGTTTTCCGACATGTCAACTGTCATCCCGTCATCATCTTCATAAGTCACTTCAAAGTCATCATCAAATATATCTGAAAACTCTTTTTTTTCGCTCATGGAGTCCCTCCCTTTCTTTAAAAAGTAACAGTTTCGGATAACTGAACTGAAAAATCCATATTATGTTAGCGCTTTTTTTACAGATTCTCAAGGCTTATGGATAATTTTTAAAAAAGAATTTATTATTTCCGGTCTGACGAAGCACTGTTAATCCGGGACTTACAAAAGTGTAAGACACAGACTGGAAAATGTAAGCCGTCTGAATGGAAGAATATTTTGCCTTTTTGGTACTATAAATATGCAAAAGGAAATTCTGCTCATGACAAGGAGGAAGAGACAGTGAAAGGAGCTTCTAAAAAATATCCGGGCAGGCTGATCGGCTGGCTCATGATTATTTTTCTGATTGTTGTGATCGTGCCGGTGGGAGCTGTCATGTTTGTCATATCGGGACTGTGGTCAGCTTTGGACCGCGCGTTACTTAAGCTTAACAGATAATGCAATCTTTTAACATCATTAAAAAAATCTTTGAGAAATCTTAAGATTTATTTTCCGGTTATCTTAAGAACACTAAAGTATGATAAAACTGTCGGATATGATATTGATGTCTGAGTTCCGGGACATGCGGAGGAAAGAGAGAAGGAGAGGATCATCTATGAAATATATTACATTTACAGTACCTTGCTATAATTCGGAAAGTTATATGAGACGGTGTATCGATTCGCTGCTGCCGGGCGGAAGTGATGTAGAGATTATTCTGATCAATGACGGTTCCACTGATGAAACGGCTCGTATCGCGAATGAATATCAGCTTGCCCATCCTGACATTGTCCGCACAGTACATAAAGAAAACGGCGGACATGGATCAGGTGTGAATAAAGGGCTTGAACTGGCAAGGGGAATTTACTATAAAGTGGTGGATTCAGATGACTGGCTGGATCCGGAGGCTTATAAGAAACTGCTTGCAAAGATAAAAGAGTTCTGCGGCGGCGGACGGGCAGAGTTTGAAGAGAACATACCGGATCTCTTTGTCTGTAATTATGTTTATGATCATTTGGATGAGGGAAAGACCCGGAGTATGGATTACAGGAACATCTTTCCGGACGGGGAGATATGCAGCTGGAATACAATGGGACATTTCCGACCGTCACAGTATCTGATCATGCATTCACTTATGTTCCGTACAAGTATATTAAGAAAATCGGGAGTAAAGCTCCCGGAGCATACATTTTATGTAGACAATCTCTTTTCCTATCAGCCGCTTCCTTATGTGGAGAGTATCTACTATATGGATATTGATCTTTATCATTATTATCTGGGACGGGAGGATCAGTCGGTTAATGAGAAAGTCCTGATGAAGCGGATTGACCAGCAGATCCGCGTTACGGAACTGGTGGCAGAATGCGTAGATTTAAATGAGGTAAAGAAAAAATATCCGAAGCTTGCTTCTTACATGACACGTAATATTTCAATTATGCTTTCAATCTCTTCCATTCATCTGCTGCTCATAAAGACAGCGGAGGCAGAGCAGAAGCGGCAGGATATGTGGAAGAGGATTAAGGCGTATAACGCTTCGCTCTATTACCGGCTGAGATATTCAACTCTGAGCGGTCTGACTTATCTGCCGGGCAGACTGGGCGGCAAGCTTACAATAAGCGGTTATCGCTTCGCAAGGAAGATTTATCAGTTCCAGTAAGATGTATAAAAAGTACAGTTTATTTATAAGCACTGTTTTGTGCGTATAAAGGGGAGAAAAAGTATGGCAGAGATTTACATAGCATTTGTGGATACACCCGGATTCTTTGCCGGGATTATCCGCCGCGTAATAAGACAGAAATATATTCATGTGGCGCTCTCACTGGATCCGCATTTAGAGGAAACCTACAGCATCGGGCGCCGGCATCCGTCTGTACCGCTTCTCGCAGGGTTTGAAAAAGAAGATAAATATAAGATACTTCAGGCATTTCCCGATGCCGATTATATGGTATGCAGTGTGAAGTGCACATCAGAACAGAAAAGGTATATTGAGCAGAAATTAAATGAGGCAATGGAGCAGCGATTCCATTATCATTACGCTGTTCTCGGACTGCCGTTTATTCTGATGAATATTCCGTTTTATCAGAAGAATCATTATACCTGTTCTTCATTTCTGGCAAAACTTCTGGAAGAAGCCGGAGTCTGTTGCTGGGACAAGCATTTTTCTCTGGTGACGCCGAAAGATTTCTATGAATATGAAGGAAAAAAGAAGATATATGAGGGGAGTCTCTATGCATTTGCGGCGAGATGCAGAAGACCCGCGGAAAGAAAGCGTATCCCGTCAGTTTCATTTATGCAGCCTGCATATGCAGGAGCTGCTTATATTATCAATTTTCTGAAACGGGGTGTGAACTTATGAGTATGAAAAAGAGAGCGCTTCAGATCGCTCTGTTTCTGGTTATTATGCTGCTGACTTTTTACGCATTGTTCAGCGGAAGAGATTTATCTGAAATCGGACATGCGCTTATGAATATGTCATTCTGGTATCTGATCCCTTCTGTAGCGCTGGCTATATTTTTTGTATGCGCCGAAGGATTCATGATCTGGTATCTGCTTCGTTCTATGAAAGCGCAAAAAGAGGGGTATAAAGCAAGTTCTCTTTTAAGATGCATTCAGTATTCCTTTATCGGCTTCTTTTATTCCGGCATTACGCCTTCAGCGACAGGCGGACAGCCGGTACAGCTCTATTATATGAACAAGGACGGAAACCGGGGATCGGACAGCACAGTGGTACTTATGACCGTAGCAGTGGCGTATAAATTTGTTCTTGTTATTATGGGACTCGGTATCCTGTTCTTCTGGATGAATCCGCTGCGGCAGGAGCTGGGAAATTATTTCCCGCTGTATTTATTAGGGCTTGCTCTCAATGTGATCCTTGTGGTCCTGATTCTGGGAGTCATGCTTTTCCCGAAAGTCATCCTGAAGCTGGCGCTTTTGTTTGAAGGTCTGTTTATCCGGTTTAGGATATGGAAGCCCTCGGAGAAAAGAGAAGAGAAGATCAATGAATTTATCGACAGCTACCAGCAGGCGGTAACATGGCTGAAAGGGCATAAAGAGAGTCTGGCGGTTGTAATCTTTGTGACATTCCTCCAGAGATGCAGTGTGTTTGTACTGACTTACATGGTTTATCTCGGCTTTGGACTTCACGGAGCCGGTGCAATGAAAGTGATCCTCCTGCAGGCGGCTGTATATATCGCGGTTGACATGCTTCCTCTGCCGGGAGCCCAGGGAATCACGGAACTGATGTATCAGGCTGTATTTGTCCATGTATTTACGGGAGCGTACCTGATTCCGTCCATGCTTGTGAGCAGAGGTATCAATTTCTATTTCCTGCTGATCGTAAGTCTGGTAATCGTGCTCATAAACAGATTTGTGTTTGACAGAAGAAAGACAGCAAAGGCAGTCCGCGCGTGATGCGGGCTGTTTTTGCTGCCTAAGGGGGGAATAAAAGAGAGCAAGAACCGATAAAACATATGCCGGATTTCGTGATACAATGTCCTCACTCTTGTAAAAAAGCAGGGCACCGTTTATAATCAGGGAATCGAACGTATATTTTATGGAGTGAACTATGAAGAAAAAGGCGAAAAGGATATTCCTGATCATATTTACAGCGCTTTTGTGCTGCTTTTCTGCCGGTTGCAGTCATAAAAACACTGTGGCAGAAGATAAAGAAAGTTATGAAAGAGGATATAATCTTCCCATTGACAGCGCGGAGCAGGAAGAGGCGGAAAAGGACTGTGCGGAAATGATGGAAGCAATCCGCGACATCTATGAAGAAGCAGATAAGGGAACTTCCATCAATGCAGTGATCTCGCAGGAGACAGCGATAAAAATGCAGCAGATTATAGCTGAAAAAGACGTGCCTGCCGCTGTCAGTGGATTCGACGTGGATATGATGCACTATGATGCAATGGAAGACTTTCTGGATGAGGCGTCGGCAGGAAATCAGGCGGAGGTTATCTTATACAGGATACACACGGACGGTACGGTCTCCAGAGAGAAGTTTACCTTTGACGGGAAAGATATGTATTCACTTTATACAAAAGGCAGATGGACAGATGATATGGAGCCGGCTTTCAGCGTCAACAGCCTTTCACGGATGAGTCAGTGGAAGTATACGGAGAAAGGGTGGTTCATTTTCGAATACTGTACCGCACAGCCGCCGGAACTTACGGAGGTCGTGGATGCATACGAGATGATACGGGTAAAGCCGCAGAAGGAAGAGTACAGGGAGATGGAGGAGAACTATCTTGATATTATCGGATATCAGGGAAATAATCTTCTGTGCTCCGAATGGTCTGAGGATCAGATTGAGGGACTGGATTTTAACGGACTGTATGAATACCTTTATATGGAAGAATACGGAAGAGAGATAGATACGGAAAAATGTGCCGAGGGTATCCCGCGGGAAGAGTTTGAAAGCCTGCTGACAAAATATCTGCCGGTGTCAGCAGAGCAGCTCAGGGAATATGCATCTTATGATGCCGAAAGCGGAACCTATGACTGGGTCATGCTGGGAGTCGGGAATTATGCTCCGAACGCTTTCTGGATCTCTGTGCCGGAAGTGACAGGGATTAGAGAAAATGAGGATGGAACCGTAACACTGACGGTGGATGTGGTATGTGAGAAAAAGGGAAACGATGACTTCTATACCCATGAAGTTACACTGCGTATTCTGGATGATGGAAAAGCGATGTATCTGTCTAATCACATCTTAGATGACAGACCGGGAATGATCCCGGATTATCAGTACCGGTGTCGATGACATAGATCCGGGAAACTCAGTAAAATGAGTTCCCCGGTTTTTTCTTACATTTTTGTAAGCTGAAGAATTTGGGGAGCGGGGCATGATATAATGATTGCTACACAGGTATTATACCGTAAGGAGGATTTGTATGAGCCGGCTGCTTTTATTGGAGGATGATCTGAGCCTGATTGACGGGCTAAAATATTCACTGGAGAAAAACGGGTTTGAGCTGGATGTTGTGCGCTCTGTCAGAGCGGCAAGAGAAAGATTGAGGGAAAGACACGGATATGATCTGCTCCTATTGGACGTGACGCTGCCGGACGGCACGGGCTTTATGATCTGTGACGAAGTGAGGGCATCCGGGGATATGATCCCGATCATATTCCTGACTGCCGCAGACGAGGAGACGAGTATCATCCGTGGCCTTGACAGCGGCGGAGACGATTACATTACGAAGCCTTTCAAACTAGGAGAACTGTGTTCCAGAATCCGGGCTCTCCTTCGAAGGAGCACACTGCAGAGTTCTCCTGATACAGACGTAATATGCTCCGGCCCGATTGCGATTGATCAGACAGCTGCAAAAGCCTATCTGTCAGGGGAATATCTTGATCTCACCGGTGCGGAATACCGGCTTTTGAGCCTGCTGATCCGGCATGACGGACAGACATTGACCAGAAACTTTATTCTGGATGAGCTGTGGGACGGGCATGGAAATTTCGTGGACGACAATACGTTGTCCGTCTATATCCGCCGCCTGAGAGAGAAGATCGAGGAACAGCCTTCACATCCGGAGCATCTTTTGACCGTGAGGGGGATGGGTTACCGATGGGAGGGCGAGCAATGAAACTGATGTATGATAAAGAAAACCGCATTTATCTGACTATGATCGGACTGTTCTGTCTGGGGCTTGTGGTATCCTGCCTGATTGAGGGAATCCTGCAGGGCCCGGTTGTAAGGGACAGTCTTTTTGAATGGGAGAAAACGACAGCATCGTCGCTTTTGGAGCAGGGAGTGGATACAGGTACGATCGCTGAGGCATTTCACTCGCAAGTGACTACGGCAGAAGGAGAACAACTGATCAGCAGGATCGGTCATACAGAGGAAAATATATCGCTCCTGTTCCCGGAGGCCAGAATGGCCGTGCTGCAAACAGGTGCCGGATGTCTGGCTTTCGGGATGATAATGTCGGCGTTGCTCATCTCTGCTTCCGTAACCTTTCTCATGAAACGGGAGAAAACCTATGAAAGAGCAACAAAAAAGATTGAAAGATACGCTGAAGGCGACTTTAGTGAACGGCTTACTAAAGGAGGAACAGGCGGGCTGGATCATTTGTTTGTAAAAGTGGATCAGCTTGCCACTGCACTGAGGGCAAAGAGTGAAGGGGAGTCAAAAGCAAAGAATTTCCTGAAAGACACGATAACGGATATTTCCCATCAGCTTAAGACGCCGCTTGCCGCATTGAATATGTATATGGAGATCATATATGCGGAACCGGATCATCCGGAAACTGTGAGGAACTTTGCGGGCAAATCTATCTCTTCACTGGAGCGCATGGAACGGCTGATATATCTCCTTCTGAGAGTCATGCGGCTGGATGCGGGAAGCGTTACGTTCACCCCGAATCCTGTGAACATCAGAGCGCTGGCAGAGACGGCAGCCGCCGATCTGGAAACCAGGGCCGAGTCTGAGAGAAAGCAGATTATTTTTGACGGAAATCGGGAGTCTGTGCTGTACTGTGATGAGGAATGGACAAAAGAAGCGCTGTCAAATCTGATCAAAAACGGACTGGATCATACAGAAGCCGGTGGGATCGTAAAGGTATCGTGGCAGCGCTCTCCTGCAATGACAAGGATTTGCGTGGAAGATAACGGAAGCGGGATATTGCCGGAAGATATCCACCATATTTTTAAGCGCTTTTACCGCAGTCAGACATCCAGGGATTCTCAGGGAGTCGGTCTGGGTCTCCCGCTTGCCCGGTCGATCATCGAAGGACAGGGAGGAACTCTGTCTGTTGAGAGTACTCCGGGAGTGGGAACTACATTTACTGTCTCTTTCCTGACGGCGGAGAATATACCGGAGAAGATGACAAAACTGTAAGGAAAGAATGGTCACAGATTCATCCTGCTGTAAGGAAGAAATGCTATTCTATAACCGGAAAAGGAGGAGAATAGCCATGGAAATATTAAAAGTAGAACATCTCAGTAAAATATATGGAGCAGGGGAGGCAAGTGTAGAAGCGCTAAAAGACGTGTCATTTTCTCTCCAAAAAGGAGAATTTGCCGCTGTAGTCGGCGAATCCGGGTCAGGGAAAAGCACGATGCTCAATTGTGTAGGAGGACTGGATACGCCGACTTCCGGGAAGATCTATCTGGACGGGCAGGATCTGTTTGCCATGACAGAGAGCAGGAGGACTGTATTTCGCAGACAGAATATCGGTTTTGTATTCCAGTCGTTTCAGCTTGTGCCGGAACTTGACGTAGAGCAGAATATTATTTTCCCGCTGCTTCTGGACTATCAGAAGCCGGAACAGAGGAAAGTGGAAGAGGTGCTTGAGGTGCTGGGTCTCACGGAGCGCCGGCATCACCTTCCCGGACAGCTCTCCGGCGGGCAACAGCAGAGAGTGGCGATCGGCCGCGCGCTGATCATGCATCCTATGCTCGTACTCGCCGACGAACCGACGGGGAATCTTGACTCAAAGAACAGCCGGGATGTGCTGGATCTGCTCATGAAAGCATCCCGTTATTACCAGCAGACAATCCTTATGATCACCCACAACGAACAGCTTGCTTTCGGTGTGGACCGGGTACTCCGGGTACAGGACGGACGGCTGACAGATCTGGGAGGTGTCCGCGAATGAAACATTATCTTGATCTGGTAAAAATATCGGCGAAAAAGAGGAAGAGACAGAGCAGGATGACAAGGATCTGCATTGTTCTGGCTGTATTCCTTGTGTCCGCTATCTTCGGCATGGCGGATATGGAGATCCAGAGCCAGATGTATCAGGCAATACAGTCTGACGGCTCCTGGCACGCTGTATTTTCCGGGCTCAATGAGGAAGATATACAGCTGATCCGGTCGAGAGCAGAAGTGGAGACGGCGTCCCGCTATGCAGCAACGAATTACAGGCTGGACGAGGGATATACGATCGGCGGCAAAGAGACAGTAATCTGCGGGTTTGACGAGACCATGGCAGAATTGATACCTGATGCCAAGATTGATGATGGAGAATTTCCATCCGGCAGAAATGAAGCAGCGGTGACAAAAAGTGTCCGGACACAGATGAATCTTGAAAAAGGTGATACATTGACACTTCATACTCCTTCAGGAACAGATCTGGAATTTACAGTCACCGGATTCTGTGATGACACATCCATGCTCACAAGTCAGGACGCGTTCGGAATCTTTGTGAATACGGATACTTATGAAACTTATTTTATGGATGACACGCTGGAAGAGGATTCTCAGCTTTATGTAAAGTTTTCGCCATTCTGCAACATCCAGAGAACGATCAGCGATATCAGGGAACAGTTTCATCTTAATGAGGCATCGGTCGGACAGAATACAAAAGTGCTGACACTGATGTTTCAGACAAACGAGCCTTATATGATCCAACTCTATTTTGTAGCGGCAATCCTTGCAGTTCTTGTATCAGCGGCGGGAATTCTGATGACCTCCAGCAGCCTGAACAGCAATGTGGCCCGTCGGACAAAATTCTTCGGTATGCTCCGATGCCTCGGCGCGGACCAGAAACAGATTCGGCGTTTTGTAAGACGGGAGGCTCTCGGATGGTGCAAGAGCGCAATCCCGGCAGGATTGATTCTAAGTGTGGTCGTTGTATGGGGACTCTGCACTATACTTCGGCTTTTAAGCCCTACTTATTTTGCAGGAATGCCTGTAGCCGGTATCAGCTGGATCGGACTTGCAGCGGGCGCACTGATTGGCTTTATCACGGTACTTCTGGCAGCACGTTCTCCGGCAAAGAAGGCGTCGGCGGTGTCTCCTCTGACTGCGGTCTCAGGAAATACCGGCACTGTCAGAGCCGTGAAAAAAGCGGCAAATACCCGTCTGTTCCGCATAGAGACTGCATTGGGAATCCATCATGCCGCAGGCAGTCGGAAGAACTTTATCCTTATGGCAGGATCATTTGCGTTCAGCATTATTCTGTTCCTGAGCTTCAGCCCGGCTATCGACTTTATGAACCATGCGCTGAAACCGCTGCAGCCGTCGGCCCCTGATCTCTCCATTGAGGCCGCGGACAATGGCAACAGCATTTCAAGAGAACTTGCCGATACTCTGAAAGAAAATCCGGTCATAAAAAGAGTGTACGGGAGGAGCTATTGCAGTGATATACCGGCAGAAGTATCCGAAAGATCATTTAGCGCTTATCTTGTCTCCTACGAGGAGAATCAGTTTCGGTGGGCGGAAGATGATCTGATGAGCGGCTCCTTTACGGAAGCGGTAAATGGAAACGGAGTGCTGGTGGTATACATGGATTCGGATCGGAAGTTCAATCCGGGAGAACAGATGACTCTGGAGCTTCCTGAGAAAACAGAGAAAGTGGAAATATGCGGAACACTTTCCGAAAGCATGTTTAATGTTCCGGACGGATCAGTAGTTTTCATCTGTTCAGAGGATCTGTTTACGAAAATGACAGGTATAGACGGGTATTCAGTAGTCAATGTGCAGTTTACTTTAGGGGTGACAGACCAGGATGTGGAGGAGATCCGCACTCTGGCGGGAGACGGAGTCTCCGTCGAGGACTACAGGACGGGAAACAGTGAGGTAAGGGGAGCTTATTATTCATTTGCCCTGTTCCTTTATGGATTTCTCGCGGTGATCGCGCTGATCTCCATCTTTAACATTATCAACAGCATTGCAATGAGCGTATCGGCAAGGATGAATGAATACGGAGCTATGCGTGCGATCGGCATGAGTACAGCCCAGATGGTGCGGATGGTGGCAGCGGAGACAGCAACCTATGTATTCTGGGGAATCGCGGCAGGATGCGCGGCAGGTCTGCCACTCAACTACAAGATCTACGATATGCTGGTCACGTCCAGATGGGGAGACGGATGGTATTTCCCGACAGCAGCGGTGGCTGTGATCATCGGAGTTATGATACTCTCAGCTGTGATGGCTGTGCGGGGGCCGGCAAAACGGATTCATGAGATGTCTATTGTAGATACGATCAGTGCACTGTAACAAAAGGTGATTATCTTCAAAAAAATGTATATATATAGCGAATATTCCTTCAAAAAAATGTTTTATAAGAAATTTCTGTGAAAATACACCGGAATATACAGTAGTTTCAGCCGGCTCAATACTGGGGGCCATTCATGAGGGAGTGTTGTTTCCAGTTGGAAAAGTTGAGTCTCTTAATATGTATCCTATGTCGTTTCGTGAATATGCCATAAACAGTCTGTGAAGTTGTACAACATCGAAATCATGCTTTTTTATGCAAATATGAAAAGCATGATTTTTTGTATTGTGTAACAGGGAAAACAGCCACAGTATATGCACCCCTGCGCGGGTGAAACTGTGGCTGATACGGTTTTTAAAATGATTCTTTTTCTACAAGAACTCTGCAGCTCTTTCTGTTACAGACAATGCCATATTTCAGTACAGTATGAATATCCGATTCTTTGAACGCATCTGTATAATGCTTTTCGTCAATCTGGCGGATTGCTTTTTGACATTCTTCTTCTTCGTGTGAATCAGCATACTTTACTTCTATGATAATTCCGATATCAGAGTGATCGATCCAGATCATAATATCACCGAATCCGTTCCCGGCTTCCCGGTTTGACCTTACAGACCAGCCTGCTTTATAACTTAGAATGCCGAGAAGGATCCCATGATAAAAGTTTTCTTTTGTCGGCTTTCTCACAAATGTGTCGCGGACACTAATCGTTTTTTGCATATATTTTGTGAAAAGCTCTTCAACCTTATCAGCTTCTCCATTGATCAGTGAATTACAGAAAGAGTTAAGCAGCTCCCCGTCTTTTTGCACCTCATCCTCAAATAATGCCATAATCTGTTCAGTAAAAATATTTCTGATTTCACGGTTGGGAATGACCAGTTCAAACAGATTATTATCTGAGCGGGCTTTCACAGTCAAATATCCGGTCATGAAAAGAGCACTCCAGATATTTTCAGGAGAAGAAAACAGGTCTTTATAGGTTAATTCCTGCCGTACCGTTTTCTGTACGGATTCTCCGGCAATAAGGTGTTCAATTTCCACTTTGGTAAGTGTACGCTGTTCTCCCATACTTTCTACGAAGCGTTTTATAATATCATTTCCACTGGTATTGATCCAGTAGTTTTCAGGAGGCAGCTGTTTATTCTTTCTGTGCTTCTGACAATAACAGATCACATCCCACGGACAGTAGATATCGGAACTGCCGAAACGATATCCGTCATACCATTCTTTCACAATGCAGTAATTATTTTCCAGACCGTAATATCGGAGCATTTCTTTTACCTCGGCATCTGTAAAACCGAAATACTCGTCAAAGTCCATGTCTGTTATCGTATATACATTAAAATTATTTAATCCTGTAAATATACTTTCTTTCGCTACCCGAAGACAGCCTGTGAGTACGGCAAAATAGAGATTGTCATTGGTCTTCAGGGCGTTGCTGAAAAAATTACGGATAAGATGTACCATTTGTTCATAGTAGCCGTATTCATTTGCTTTCTGAAGCGGAACGTCATATTCGTCAATCAGAAGAATGACTTTTTGACTGTAGTGTCTGTACAGCAATTCTGTAAGTACACGCAGACTGTAACAAAGGGTGTCGTCTGTCATGTCCGGAACCAGCATATGCTGCAGAAGATCTTTGTCATTATCAGAAAGCACGCTGCTTTTAAAAAGAAATTGAAGACGCCGCACTTCTTCGTTGACAACCCTGATAAACATTTTCCGGGCTGTCTGAAAATCTTCAGCATCTATACTTTTCAGGCTGATTGAGATTACCGGAAATTTCCCCATATATTCATTGCAGAGAGCAGTTTCACGGGAAATATCAAGTCCATCGAACAGTCTTTTATCACATCCGATCTCAAAAAAACTTTGAAACATACTCATAGTAAGCGATTTCCCAAAACGTCTCGGCCGTGTGAATAAATTCGCCTTTCCACGGCTTTCCAGAAGTTCTTTGATCAGATTTGTTTTGTCTACATAATAAAAACCATCCCTGCGGATCTCTTTGAAGTTTTCAATGCCAACAGGAAGCATTTTTAATGAAGTCATATAAGAAACACGCTCCTTCTGAACATGATTTTTATTAATTCTACCATTGGCAATCAGGAATGACAAGTAACTTAAAAATTTTCATAAAGTTGTTTTTTCGGAAAGATGATTCGTTATACTTTATAGATGACACAGAGAAGAGAAGTTGCAAACATTGAGAGGGAAAACAATTGTTTCACATATTACGGCGGGAAGATCCTGATGATGAGAGGTTCATAGAGGATCTGATCTGCGAGAACTACGAGGATATTTATAAATACTGTTACCGGCTTTTGAGAAATAAGACGCTGGCCGAGGATATTACGCAGGAAGTGTTCTTAAAATTCATGTGCAGTCTGGAGAGATACCGCGAGTACGGGAAGAGGAAGAACTACCTCTATGTAATAGCATCAAATGCCATAAAAGATTATTTCAAAAGAGCGAGTACGATATATGAATTGGCGACGGAGGAACAGGAAGGACACGGTGAAGAAAAATCCGGCGGAGGCGGAGAGATCGACAGGCTGCTTGACCGGATGCAGGTCACGACGGCATTGGATGAGCTGGAACCGGAAGAACAGGAAATGATCATCCTGCGTTATTATCAGGATATGCGCCTGAAAGATATTGCCTGTGTCATGGATATGCCTGTATCTACAGTCAGATACCGGCTGAGACAGGCGGAGAGTAAGCTGAGGGATAAACTTGCATGATCGTGGACAGAAAGGAGAAGAAAACACTATGGACAGAAAACTGAAAAAACGTCTGATGGCATTTACGGTTCCGCCATACGACGAAAAGAAACGAAAAGAAACACTTCTGTTGGCAGAACAGATAAAAGAACATCGTCCGGAGACGAAGATGTCCGGTATACGGTTCTTTTTTAATCAGCTTCGTTTTATCCGGAAAAGAACATGGCTGCTCAAGATCGCGGCAACAGCGCTTTTACTGGCTATTGTCATTGGTCCGGCCGCAGGACCGGGCAGCTCCCTGCTCCTGCTTGGTTCCGTGTGTATGCCGCTTCTCTGTCTGATCAATGCCCGCGAGCTGTGGGATCTATGTCAGCCGGGGCTTCTGGAGCTGCAGATGACAGTGAGAAATCCGCTGCGTCAGGTACTGTTGATCCGGCTGACGGCTTTTGGGGCGGCGGATTTGGTAATCCTTTTTCTCTGTGCGGCAGTTTTCACGGCGTCAGACCGGGCAGAAATATGGCAGGTGCTTTTGTACGGTACAGTACCATATTTTGCCATGTGCGCCGGATGCATGGCAATCCTTAAGAAATGGGAACAGGAAAACGGCCTTTTCTTCTGCGGAGTATGGGGCGTTCTGCTTGGCGGTGCGTTTCTGTGTATTGAAAATACAGGCGGAGAGATATACAGTATGCAGAATGTATGGATATGGGCTGCCGCAGAGGTCATTACAATAGCAGGAATGGTGCGGCAGGTGACAGATTTAGTGAAAAAGTCAGGAGGGAATGTAGATGAGATTAACGCTGGAACGGCTGTCTAAACAGTTTAAGAACAGGATTGCCGTAGATGATGTGAACGCTGAACTCAGAGAAGGAATCTACGGATTCCTGGGAGCGAACGGAGCGGGAAAGACGACTCTTATGCAGATGATCTGTGGGATCGTTGCTCCGACAAAAGGCGAGGTAAAAGTAGACGGGAAAAATAATGTGGAGATGGGTATGGAATTCCGCGATATGCTCGGATATCTCCCACAGGAATTCGGCTATACCCCCGGATTTACTGCAAAGGACTTTATGCTTTACATTGCGTCGGTCAAAGGAATCCCGCCCCGCAGGGCAAAGCAAAAGAGCGAGGAACTGTTGGAACTGGTGAACCTAAAAGAGGACATGAACCGGAAGATACGTACTTTTTCCGGCGGTATGAAGCGCAGGCTTGGCATTGCACAGGCGCTTTTAAATGATCCGAAGATTCTGATCATGGACGAACCTACTGCCGGGCTTGACCCAAAAGAGAGAGCTTATTTCAGAAATGTGATCGCAGAGATGGCGCCGAATAAGATCATTATTATCTCTACCCATATCGTATCTGATATCGAGTACATTTCGGATCAGGTGCTCATCATGAAGAAAGGAAGATTTCTCCTGCAGGGAACTGCGGAAGAACTGATTGCGGAAGTGAACGGAATGGTCTGGTCCTGCCGTGTGCCGGCAGGAGACTGGCTCTCTTTCGAGAACCGGCACACGATCGTAAATTCCCGTAATCTTGGAAGTGTGGTGGAAGCGAGGGTGATCAGCCCGTTCGCTCCATGTGCGGACTGTGAACAGACAGAACCTACACTGGAAGATCTGTACCTGAAATGTTTTGCCGATGAACAGAGCCTGGATGCCCGGGATTTATCGGATAAGAGCATGAGAGCCGGAAGAAAGGGGAAACGGTTATGAAGAGAATGATATGGTATGAATGGAAACGGATATGGCAGAGCAGACTGACACAGTTTGCAGTGATTGGATGTATTTTGTTTCTGTTGTTTTGTACATGGTCGAATATCCGTCAGATTCAGACGACAGACGGCGAGGGCAATCAGGTGACCGGCATGGCTGCCGTGAAAGCCCTGAAAGAGACAGAACGCATTACTCTGGATCAGGAGACAGTGACTGCTATTATGCAGGAATATCTCGATTATACAGAGAATCCCGACACATCCTCCGATGACCCTGAGCTTCAGTATCTGTCGGAAAAGATGTACCGGACGTGGTACCTGCCTAACAGGGGGCTGTTGAATCTGATCAGCGGAACGTATATGCAGGAAGGGCAGGGAAATGTGAGCGACCGTCAGTTATTTGAAAAAAATTTCGGAAAGGATTTTTATGAGGCAAGGAAAGAACGTGTACAGGAGAGGCTTACTTACTATGTGAACCAAGGCAGTGTGACTCTTTCAGAGGCAGACTGGTGGGATGAGCAGGATGATAAGGTTGGCGAGTACACATATGGCAATTATAAAGTGTGGGATATTCTGATCAGTAATCTGCCGTGGATCCTTTTCATCATGATGATCGTATGTGTGGGTATAGCGCCTGTATTTGCAGGAGAGTATCAGTCGAAATGCGATTCACTCCTTCTGTGCATGAAACACGGAAAACATAGACTCATTCTTGCAAAGCTGACAGCATCCACTGTATATGCCAGTGTCTTATACTGGGGGATCGTGTCTCTGTACTCGGCGGTACTTCTCATTTTTGTGGGAACGGACGGCTGGGATCTTCCCGTACAGCTGATTTATTCGGGAATGCCGTCCAGTTATGCCCTCACCACGAGCCAGGCATATCTCCTTGCCCTTCTGATGGGATATGTGATGACACTCGGCCTTGGAGGGCTTGTATTACTCCTGTCAGCTCTGTTTAAAAATCCTTATGTGGTGATCGTGACAGCGTTTTTGTATCTCTGTGTGCCCCTGTTCCTGTCCACGAATTCAGGGGGATACTTGTGGGTACATCTGCTGGCCCTGCTGCCGGAGAAAATATCGGAGTTTCATTTTGCATCCTACATTGCATACAGCATGGGAAATATAAAGATGACTCTGCCGATGGCGGCTATGATCGTAAACGGTCTGTGCGCTGTAGTATTTTCCGGACTGGCGTACCTGTTCTTCCGCAGGCATCAGGTGAATCGATAATCTGCAGGCATCAGGCGAATCGTTGATTGCACTTGACAACTCCCCGCAAACTCTGCACAATAGTTCTAAATGCAGAGTCTGTGAGGAGTTTTTTATGAATATCATCAATATAGAACATATCAGTAAGATCTACGGAGAAAAGGTCATCTATGAGGATGCGTCTTTCGGAGTCCAGCAGGGAGATAAGATCGGCATTGTAGGAATTAACGGGACCGGAAAATCCACGCTTCTTCGGATGATCGCCGGAGAGGAAGTGCCGGACGAGGGGCAGATCATAAAGCAGAACGGGCTTAAGATCGCCTATGTACCGCAGAATCCGGTCTTTCCGGACGGAGCGGACATCCGTTCCTATGCGTTCTCAAAAGGAGACGGGGAGGACTGGCAGGTGGAGTCCAATCTGATGGAGCTGGGGATCACACAGTTTGATCAGAAGATCGAACACCTCTCCGGCGGACAGAAGAGAAGAGTTGTGCTGGCGAAAACGCTGGCGGAGAATTTCGACGTTCTTCTTCTGGACGAGCCGACCAACCATCTGGACGGGGAGATGATTACATGGCTGGAGGAGTATCTGCGATCCTACCGGGGAACTGTCCTTATGGTGACCCATGACAGGTATTTCCTCGACAGAGTGTGCAGCCGGATCCTTGAGATCAGCCGCGGAAAGATGTATGGATATGATGCGGATTATTCGGGCTTCCTCGAACTTAAGGCAGCTAGGGAGGAGATGGAGCTGGCCTCAGAGCGGAAGCGGCAGAGTGTGCTGCGCATGGAGCTTGAGTGGGCGAAGCGGGGATGCCGCGCACGATCCACAAAACAGCGGGCGAGACTGGAACGGCTGGAAGCGCTGAAAAACGGAAAAGCTCCGGTGCAGGATCAGACTGTTGAACTTGGTTCTGTGGAGACAAGAATGGGAAAGAAGACGATCGAACTTCACCATGTCAGCAAAAGCTACGGGGAAAAGAAGATACTGGAAGATTTCAGCTATATTGTCCTGAAAAACCAGAGACTGGGAATCATCGGCCCCAACGGATGCGGAAAATCAACGCTGATCAAGATGATCGCAGGTCTTGTCGAGCCGGATGCGGGACATATCGAGATCGGGGAAACTATTAAGATCGGATATTTCGCACAGGAAGAACAGCATATGGATGACAGTCAGCGGGTGATCGACTATGTGAAAGATATTGCAGAGTATATCACAACAACCGATGGGAAGATCAGTGCTTCGGCGCTTCTGGAGAGATTCCTCTTTACGCCGGATATGCAGTATGCACCCATCGGAAAGCTTTCAGGCGGGGAAAAACGCAGGCTGTATCTGCTGGGCGTCCTCGCAGAGAATGCCAATGTACTCCTGTTTGACGAGGCCGGCAACAATCTGGATATTCCGACATTGACGCTCCTTGAGGACTATCTGAACTCCTTTAACGGTATTGTGATCACAGTCTCCCACGACAGATATTTTCTGGATAATGTTGTGGACCGGATCTTCGAACTGGATGGAAACGGCCATGCAAGACAGTATGAGGGCGGATATACAGATTATCTTGAGGCGAAACAGCGGGAGCAGGGCGGAGAAAGCAAAACAGTTACACAAAAGGCAAAAAAGACGGCCGGGGGTGCCGGAAGTGATACGGGAACAGAGGAACAAAAGGGAAAAAACAGCTCAAAGAATTGGAAACAGCATTCCCAGAAGCTGAAATTTACCTACAAAGAACAGCGGGAATATGAGACAATCGATGACGATATCGCTGCGCTGGAGGAGAAGCTGTCCTCCATTGAACGCCAGATAGAAGCCAATGCAACAAACTCCGTGAAACTGCGGGAGCTGTTGGAGGAGCAGGAGAAGACACAGGCTGCTCTTGATGAGAAGACGGAACGGTGGGTATATCTGAATGAACTTGCCGAGAAAATCGCCGAACAGGGTTGACAAAGCAGGATACACTTGGTAATATTATAAAAGACAAAAACAGAGTGCAATCTGTTTTTTGAAACGGGAAGGAGAGAAATTGATGAGGAAACAGGTATTTTCATTACTTGTAGACAATAATCCCGGAGTTTTGAGCCGGATCGCAGGACTGTTCAGCCGCCGCGGATACAGCATCGACAGTATTACGGCAGGGATGACGGCGGATCCGAGATTCACCCGCATTACAGTTGTATCATCGGGAGATGAACTGATTCTTTCTCAGATAGAGAAACAGGTCAGAAAGCTGGAAGATGTGGTTGCGATCAAAGTGCTCAAAGACGAAGAATCTGTATGCCGTGAACTGATCATGGTCAAGCTCCGCGCCGATGCGTCACAGAGAGGAGAGATCATCTCGGTGGCTGATATTTTCAGGGCGAAGATCGTTGACGTGGAAGAGGATTCCCTGATCGTTGAGCTCACGGGAACACAGAGTAAACTGGAAGCATTCCTGAATCTTCTGAAAGGATACGAGATACTGGAACTTGCAAGAACCGGCATCACCGGACTTTCCAGGGGAAGCAAGGATGTAGCATATTTATAATTTTATCATTTTAGGAGGAATGCAAAATGGCAGCAAAAATTTATTATCAGGAAGATTGTAATCTTTCACTTCTGGAAGGAAAAACAATCGCCATCATCGGTTACGGCAGTCAGGGACACGCACATGCGCTGAACTTAAGGGAGTCCGGATGCAATGTCATCATCGGTCTGTATGAGGGAAGCAAGTCATGGGCAAAAGCCGAGGCACAGGGATTTGAAGTTTATACATCCGCTGAGGCGGCTAAGAAAGCCGATATCATCATGATCCTGATCAACGATGAGAAACAGGCTGCATTATATAAAAATGATATCGCGCCGAATCTGGAAGAGGGCAACATGCTTATGTTTGCACACGGCTTTAACATTCACTTCGGACAGATCGTACCGCCGGCAAATGTTGACGTTACAATGATCGCGCCGAAAGCTCCGGGACACACAGTAAGAAGCGAGTATCAGGCTGGAAAAGGTACACCGTGTCTGGTAGCTGTTGAGCAGGATTATACAGGAAAAGCGCTTGACATGGCTCTGGCATACGGACTTGCAATCGGCGGAGCAAGAGCAGGTATCCTTGAGACAACATTCCGTACAGAGACAGAGACAGACCTCTTCGGAGAGCAGGCAGTTCTCTGCGGCGGTGTATGCGCTCTGATGCAGGCAGGATTCGAGACTCTGGTTGAGGCCGGATATGATCCGAGAAATGCATACTTTGAGTGTATCCATGAGATGAAACTGATCGTTGACCTGATCTACCAGTCAGGATTCGCAGGAATGAGATACTCTATCTCTAACACAGCGGAGTACGGCGACTACATAACAGGACCGAAGATCATCACAGAGGATACAAAGAAAGCGATGAAGAAAATCCTTTCCGATATTCAGGATGGTACATTCGCAAAAGACTTCCTGCTTGATATGTCTGAGGCAGGCGGACAGGCTCACTTCCGTGCTATGAGAAAACGTGCCGCTGAGCATCCGTCAGAGAAAGTCGGCGAAGAAATCAGAAAACTCTACAGCTGGAGTGACGAGGATAAACTTATCAATAACTAATACTTGATCATACAATAGGTAAGCGGCGAAACGTCCGGCAGTGATCTGCCGGGCGTTTTGTCATATAATGAATGAAAACAGAAGAGAGGAGAGAAGCAGTTGAAGGGGGAAGAGAATACGTCCCGGCCCGATCAGCCGGAAGCGGATAATAAAATCTCGAACGATAATGATTTCAGTAAAGGCAGTATTGTGAGGCATATACTCAGTCTCGCCGTTCCCATGACACTGGCACAGCTGATCAACGTGCTTTACAGTGTAGTGGACCGGATTTACATCGGACATCTGCCTCATGCATCCGCGGAAGCGCTGACCGGGATCGGGCTCTGCCTTCCGATCATTACGATCATATCAGCTTTTGCCAACCTGTTCGGAATGGGCGGCGCGCCTCTTTGCTCCATTGCACGGGGCGGCCATGAGGAGAAGAGGGCACAGAAAGTAATGGGAAATTCATTTACCATGCTCATCCTTACCGGCGCGGTGCTCATGGTTCTCTGTCTGGCGCTGAAAAGACCGATCCTGTATCTGTTCGGAGCAAGCGATGCGACATACGGATATGCGAACGATTATATTACAATTTATCTTCTGGGAACGATCTTTGTTATGACCAGCCTCGGTATGAATAATTTTATCAATGCGCAGGGATTCGGGAAAATGGGAATGCTGACTGTACTTCTGGGCGCCGTCATGAATATTATTCTGGATCCAATCCTGATCTTCGGGTTTGATATGGGCGTGCAGGGCGCGGCGATCGCCACTGTTATATCGCAGGGCGCTTCCGCACTGTGGGTCTTTACTTTTCTGACAGGCAGAAAGGCGCTTTTTAAGCTTACCCGTGAATCCATGAAACTGAAAGCATCGCTGGTGAAAGATATTTCTTTTCTTGGAACATCGGGATTCGTTATGTCCGTCACAAACGGTACTGTCCAGATTGTGTGCAATGCTGTGCTTGCGCGTTACGGCGGGGATCTCTATGTGGGAATCATGACAGTGATCAATTCTGTGCGTGAGATTGCAACTCTGCCTCTGAACGGACTTACATCCGGAGCGCAGCCGGTCATGGGGTACAATTATGGAGCAGGATGCTATAAAAGAGTGAAGTCTTCGATCAGATTCATTACAGTAGTGGGAATTGTATTCTCGCTGATCCTGTGGGCGGTCGTATTTCTGGAACCGAGATTCTTCCTGCATCTGTTCACAAGCGAGCAGGAACTGATTGAAAAAGGAATCCCGGCACTGCAGATCTACTTCTGTGGAATCTTTATGATGGCGCTCCAGTTTGTGGGCCAGTCTACGAATGTGGCGCTGAACCGGCCGAAACAGGCGGTGTTTTTCTCCCTGTTCCGGAAGGTGATCATTGTGGTGCCGCTGACGATCCTGCTGCCGATGATCGGCGGTCTCGGAACGGACGGAGTGTTCTGGGCGGAACCGGTGTCGAATGTGATCGGAGGTACTGCCTGCTTTGCGGCAATGCTCGTCACAGTATGGCCGACGCTGAAAGAATAAAAAAGAAGGCATCCGCCTGACGGTGCGGATGCCTTTTAATAATCTCTCTATGTTAATTAAGCAATGCTGTTTACAGCTTTTGACAGACGGGAGATCTTTCTGGAAACAGTCTTTTTGTGATAAACACCTTTGCTTCCTGCTTTGGAAATCTCCACGATCGCTGCGTGCAGAGCAGTCTTAGCAGCCTCTGTGTCTTTAGCAGCAACTGCAGCGTCAACTTTCTTGACAGCAGTCTTAACTTTAGACTTGATTGCTTTATTTCTTGCAGCCTTTGTCTCGTTTACTAAAATTCTTTTCTTAGCAGACTTAATGTTAGCCAATCTGTACACCTCCATATACAACATGAAATTTCAAATGTAAATCATGTGCCCCAGCAGATTCGGACACGGACGTTCCGCTGAAACATACTCATTTATTTTATGCTAACCGGAATTGCTTGTCAATACATATTTTAAGAAATATTGCAAAATATAGTAACAGTTCAGCAGTATCATAAGAGAATCAAAAAGTGAGGAAAGGCTATGTTGAGAAATTACAGCGTAAGGACAGACCTTGCATTGGAGGAAAAAGAGCGTTTTGAGTCAGATGATGTGGAAGTGCAGGGAGTAGTGCTTGAGGAGGATTATGATGAGGAACAGGAACTCCGCGTAACCCGGGTGGAGATCCGGACAGAGAACGGGGCAAAAGCCATGGGAAAACCTGTGGGAACATATCTTACACTGGAGACTCCGAATCTGGCGATCCCCGACGATGAGAGCCATATGAATATTGCGGCCAGATTATGCGGACATATCCGGGAGCTTGTCAGAAAGAATGCCGGAAATAAAGAAGGGGATCTCTCCGTACTGGTCGTAGGACTCGGAAACCGTGAGGTGACTCCTGATGCACTGGGGCCTTATGTGGCGGATCATCTCTCCGTGACGAGACATATTGTGAAAGAATACGGGAAATATGCCATGGGGCTTGAACATGCCAGCCTGATCAGCGCTATTGTGCCGGGAGTTATGGGACAGACGGGTATGGAAAGCACTGAGATTGTCAGAGGGATCGTAAAAGAGACGCATCCGGATATGGTGATCGCAGTAGATGCACTGGCGGCGCGCAACAGTAAGAGACTGAACCGGACGGTGCAGATCGCGGACACCGGGATCCATCCTGGATCCGGTATAGGCAATAACCGGTCCGGACTGACTGAGGAATCTCTGGGAGTTCCGGTCATAGGTATCGGAGTTCCTACAGTGGTGGATGCTGCGACGATCGTAAATGATACGATGGAAAATTTCATCGCTGCACTGGAGTCATCGGATTCGTTAAAAGGAGTGGGTGAAGTTCTTCGATCCTATAACGCCGGTGAAAAATATGAGTTCGTAAAAGAGCTGATCGCACCCCACCTGAACGGAATGTTTGTGACGCCCAAAGACGTGGACGAGATGATCCATCAGATCAGCCATACAATTTCAGAAGCGCTGAACATGCTGTTTTCAGATTATGCATAACCATTGTACGGGACGCATACAATTTCAGGAGAAAACATAAGGAGGATGCTGCTGTATAATGAAGAGATCGGCCAGGAGAAATTTAAGACAGGCAGGAACGGCAGCATCTGCCGTTCTTTTCACTGTATTTCTTATATATACCGGTATAGCAGGACATGGAAGATACTGGAAATATTATGTTCAGAAACAGATCATGGATAATGCGCAGAAAATGTATCTGCCGGCATTGAGCTGGGTAAACCGTACCCCGGAAAAAGGTATCAGGGAATGGATCAGAGAAAAATCGCTTGCGTGGATTCCTCTTATAAGCTATGCGGATGATCATATATCTTATGATTCTTCTATAGAGGATGAGGAGACGCTGGCAAAGATTCTTGAAGCCCAGGCTAACGATGAGAATGCTGTAGACGAAAACGGAAAACTGATCGGGGAACCGGACGAATCTGAGGAGGATGCCGCTGCGGTCACTCCGTCAGTAGATACTTCTATAGAAAAACTGAGGGATTTTGAATACCTGCTGAGCAATTTTTATACGGTAGACAGTTCTACTATGATTGATTCTGACCAGCTGAACGCAGATGATCTGCTCGGGCGCAGTATGAAGATCGACACAGGTACAGGCGGCCCGAAAGTACTCATCTATCATACTCATTCTCAGGAAGAATTCGCTGATTCTACGCCCGGTGATACATCTACCAGTATAGTGGGCGTGGGAGAGTACCTGACACAGCTGCTGAATGATAAAGGAATCGAGACGATCCACGACACGGGAGTATATGACATTATCAACGGTAAGCTGGACCGGAGCAATGCGTATGAATACGCGGGGAAAGCAGTAGAAAAGATTCTGGAAGAGAATCCGACTGTAGAAGTCCTGATCGACCTGCACCGCGACGGAGTTGCGGAAGGTACGCATCTTGTTACGCAGATTAACGGAAAACCGACGGCGAAGATCATGTTTTTCAACGGTCTGAGCCGTTCGCGTACGAATGGTGTTATCGACTATCTGCCGAATCCGTACATACAGGATAATCTTGCGTTTTCTCTGCAGATGCAGATTGATGCCGAGAACAGATTTCCCGGTTTCGTGCGTCATATCTATCTGAGGGCTTATCGGTATAATCTCCATCTTATGCCGAAATCACTGCTTATCGAGGCGGGCGCGCAGACCAATACAGTGGAAGAAATGATGAACGCTATGGAGGTGCTGTCGGAAATGCTGGACGATGTGCTTGTCGGGGGATGATTCCTGCGGACTGTACATTGTAACAGCTTCCGCCGCTGTTTTTCGTGCTTGAAAACCACAAGGTCTGGTGCTATATTATGTAATGGACTGTCCTGCGCATATGCAGGATATAGAGAAGAACGAAGCTTTTACACATCGGAAATTATCTGATGATACGAGGGTGTGCAACAGGAAAAAGGAGAATGTAAATGGCAGGGAAGAATACATACGATGCGGGCAGTATATCTGTACTGGAAGGACTTGAAGCTGTCCGCAAACGTCCGGGAATGTATATCGGAAGTGTCTCCACAAAGGGACTGAACCATTTGATCTACGAGATCGTGGACAATGCGGTGGATGAGCATCTGGCAGGATTCTGTACAGAAATCCACGTCACACTTGAAAAAGACGGATCAGCGACAGTGGAGGACAACGGACGTGGCGTTCCGGTGGACATGCATGAGAAAGGTGTTTCGGCGGCACGGCTTGTATACACGACGCTTCATGCCGGCGGTAAATTTGATGATTCTGCGTATAAGACAAGCGGTGGTCTGCACGGTGTGGGTTCTTCTGTCGTGAATGCTCTTTCTGCGTATATGGATGTAAAGATCAGCAAGGACGGATATATCCATCATGACCGGTATGAGAGAGGTGTACCTGTAATCGAGCTGGAAGACGGGCTGCTGCCGAAGATCGGAAAGACAAAGAAGACAGGAACAACAGTGAATTTTCTGCCGGATGACACGATCTTTGAGAAGACAAGGTTCCGGGCAGAGGAAGTCAAGAGCAGGCTCCATGAGACTGCTTATCTGAATCCTGAGCTTAAGATTATTTTTGACGACAAGCGTCTGGAAGTGCCGGAGCATATCGAATATCATGAGCCGGAAGGAATCATCGGATTTATCAGGGATCTTAATAAAAAGAAAGAGGTGCTCCATGATCCGGTTTATTTCAAAGGTACCGCGGATGGTATAGAAGTTGAAGTGGCACTTCAGTATGTAAATGAATTTCATGAAAATGTACTCGGATTCTGTAACAATATTTATAATTCGGAAGGCGGTACGCATCTGACCGGGTTTAAGACGACATTTACTACAGTTATGAACCAGTATGCAAGAGAGCTGGGAATCCTTAAAGAGAAAGACGCCAATTTTACCGGCGCTGATATCAGAAACGGCATGACGGCTATCGTGTCTATCAAGCATCCGGATCCGAGATTCGAGGGACAGACAAAGACAAAACTGGACAACCCGGACGCAGCGAAGGCAGTGAGCAAAGTGACAGGAGAAGAGATCGTCCGCTATTTTGACAGGAATCTGGATACGCTTAAATCTGTGCTTTCCAGTGCAGAGAAAGCGGCAAAGATCAGGAAGACAGAAGAAAAGGCGAAGACGAACCTTCTCACAAAACAGAAATATTCTTTTGACAGTAACGGCAAGCTGGCAAACTGTGAAAGCCGCGACCCTAAGAAATGCGAGATTTTTATTGTAGAGGGAGATTCCGCCGGCGGTTCGGCTAAAACAGCAAGAGACCGAAACTTTCAGGCAATACTTCCGATCAGGGGGAAAATCCTGAATGTAGAGAAAGCAAGCATTGATAAAATCCTTGCAAACGCGGAGATCAAGACAATGATCAATGCGTTCGGATGTGGATTTTCAGAAGGATACGGCAATGACTTTGATATCTCAAAACTCCGTTATGACAAGATCATCATTATGGCGGATGCGGATGTGGATGGTGCCCATATCTCTACGCTGCTACTTACGCTGTTCTACCGGTTCATGCCGGAGCTGATCTATGAGGGGCATGTGTATATTGCTATGCCGCCGCTGTATAAAGCAATGCCCAAGAACGGTGAAGAAGAATATCTCTACGATGATAAGGCACTTGAAAAGTACAGGAAAACGCATAACGGACCATTTACACTGCAGCGGTATAAAGGTCTGGGTGAGATGGACGCAGAACAGCTCTGGGAGACAACACTGGATCCGGAGAGAAGGCTGCTTAAACTTGTGGAGATTGAAGATGCCAGGATGGCCTCCAGCGTGACGGAGATGCTTATGGGAACGGAAGTGCCGCCGCGGCGCGCGTTTATCTATGAGAATGCAACAGAGGCGGAACTTGATATCTGATAAAAGTGTAAGGAGAGAGAACATGAACAGTGAATCACAGATCATAAGGACGGAATATTCCGATCTTATGAAAAAGTCATATATAGATTATGCCATGAGCGTTATCATTGCCCGCGCGCTGCCGGATGTGCGGGACGGGCTCAAGCCGGTGCAGCGGCGTACTCTCTATGATATGTATGAGCTGGGAATACGTTATGACAAGCCTTACAGGAAATGCGCACGTATTGTAGGAGACACAATGGGTAAGTATCATCCGCACGGCGACAGTTCTATCTATGAGGCTCTGGTCGTTATGGCACAGGACTTCAAGAAAGGACAGATCCTTGTGGACGGGCACGGAAACTTCGGTTCCATCGAGGGGGACGGCGCAGCTGCCATGCGTTATACCGAGGCAAGGCTGACAAAATTCACACAGGAAGTCTGTCTTGCAGATCTGGATAAAAATGTCATTGATTTCGGCCCGAACTTTGACGAGACAGAAAAAGAACCTCTTGTGCTGCCAATGCGGGTGCCGAATCTTCTTGTAAACGGCGCTGAAGGTATTGCGGTCGGTATGGCGACCAGCATCCCGACACATAATCTCGGAGAAGTTATCGATGCTGTCAAGGCGTACATGAAAAACGACGCCATCAGTACAAAACAGCTTATGAAATATATTAAAGGACCTGATTTCCCTACGGGCGGTATCGTAGTAAATAAGGATGACCTGCTGAACATCTATGAGACCGGGCAGGGGAAGATCAAGATCCGCGGAAAAGTGGAAGTCGAGGATTTAAAAGGCGGGAAAAAACAGCTGGTGATCAGTGAGATCCCCTATACAATGATCGGAAGCGGAATCAGCAAATTTTTAAATGACGTGGCAAATCTGGTGGAAACCAAGAAGACAACTGATATTGTAGACATTTCGAACCAGTCTTCAAAAGAGGGAATCCGTATTGTCCTTGAGCTGAAAAAAGGCGCGGATGTGGAAAATCTGAAGAACATGCTCTACAAAAAGACCCGTCTTGAGGATACGTTCGGTGTTAATATGCTTGCCGTGGCAGACGGACGTCCGGAGACCCTGGGCCTTAAGAAGATCATTGAGCATCATGTAGACTTTCAGTTTGAACTTACAACGCGTAAATACCAGACGCTCCTTACAAAAGAAAAGGAGAAGAGCGAGGTGCAGGAAGGCCTGATCAAAGCATGTGATGTGATCGACCTGATCATTGAGATCCTGCGGGGAAGTAAATCAGTAAAGGACGCAAGAGCTTGTCTTGTCAACGGTGTTACGGATAACATTAAATTTAAATCAAGCATCTCGAAGAAGATGGCGGCTCTGCTGCGTTTTACCGAGCGGCAGGCAACGGCGATCCTGGAGATGCGCCTTTACCGCCTGATCGGACTGGAGATTGAAGCTTTAAGGGCCGAGCATGAACAGACATTAAAAAATATCGCCCGTTTTGAGGATATCCTGAATAATTATGATTCGATGGCGGGGGTAATCATGGAAGAGCTGGACGGCTTTAAGAAAGAATATGCCCGTAAACGCCGTACAGTTATCGAGAATGCGGAAGAGGCGGTGTATGAGGAGAAGAAGATAGAAGAACAGGAAGTTGTCTTCCTGATGGACCGGTTCGGATACGCCAAGACAGTTGATACATCTGTATATGAGAGAAACAAAGAGGCCGCCGACAGCGAGAACAAATATATAGTACACTGTATGAACACGGGGAAGCTCTGCATTTTTACCGATACAGGAAGAATGCATCAGGTCAAAGTGCTGGATGTTCCATATGGAAGATTCCGCGACAAGGGGACTCCGATCGATAATGTCAGCAATTATTCGACCAGTGATGAACAGATAGTTATGGTGTGCGACGCGGAGCAGATGAGATATGCTTATTTACTGTTTGCAACGGCACAGGGAATGATCAAAAAAGTCGAGGGAACGGAATTCCAGGTGACCAAGCGCACGATCGCGGCTACGAAGCTGCAGGAGGGGGATTCCCTTATTACAGTAAAGGTGGTAAATGACAGCCAGCAGGTCGTGCTTCAGACGAGAAACGGTTATTTCTTAAGATTCTCTGCTGCTGATATCCCGGTGAAAAAGAAAGCTGCCGTAGGCGTGCGCGGAATCCGGCTGCAGAAGAAGGATGAACTGGAAAATGTATATCTTTTTGAAGAGGGGACAGAGACGAAGATACATTATATTGAAAAAGAAGTGACACTGAACCGGCTGAAGCAGGCAAAACGCGACGGAGCCGGAACCAAATACAGGGGATAAAAAGTTTTTGATTTCAGCCCTTGCAATCTGCGGAAAGTGGTGGTATACTTACCAATAGTTACATAAGGAACCCGGCAGAAGAGTGAACGAAAGTTCACTCTTCTTTGTTGATAAGGAGGAATTATAGCGTGTCGAGAAGAGAAGAATACGAACAGAAGACAGAAGAACTTCTGGAACCGATCGTTTCGGAGCTTGGGTTTGAACTGGTAGATGTGGAATATGTCAAAGAAGGAGGTACCTGGTACCTGCGCGCATATATTGACAAACCCGGCGGGATCACCGTGGATGACTGCGAGGCGGTCAGCAGAAGATTTTCAGATATCCTGGATGAAAAGGACTATATCGAGGATTCCTATGTGTTTGAGGTGAGTTCACCCGGACTGGGCCGGCCTTTGAAAAAGGAAAAGGATTTTGCGAGAAGCGTCGGTGAGGAAGTCGAGATCAGGACATACCGGTTTATCGACCGTCAGAAAGAATTTACCGGGATTCTTAAGAGATATGATGAGGACACAGTTACGATCGCATATGAGGATGATACAGAACAGACATTTGAGAGGGCTGACATTGCCCTGATCCGTCTGGCTTTGGATTTTTAATTATTTTAGGAGGAAACGTAAAAATGAACACAGAGTTAATGGAAGCATTGACAATCCTTGAGAAAGAGAAGAACATCAGCAAAGACGTCATGATGGATGCAATCGAGAATTCTCTGATAAGCGCATGCAAGAATCATTTCGGAACAGCAGAGAATATTAAAGTGATCATGGATCGTGAAACATGTGACTATGCGGTATACGCAGAAAAGAAAGTGGTAGAAGAAGTGACTAATCCGGCGCTGGAGATCAGCCTGGAGGAAGCGGAAAAGATCGATTCCGCGCTTCAGATCGGAGATGTGGCACAGATTCCGGTACAGTCCAAGGAATTCGGACGTATCGCAACGCAGAACGCAAAGAACCTGATCCTGCAGAAGATCAGGGAAGAAGAGAGAAAAGTAGTATTTGACCAGTATTTTGAGAAAGAGAAGGATATCGTCACCGGTATTGTCCAGCGGTATGTAGGAAAGAATATCAGCATCAACCTTGGAAGAGCTGATGCCATGCTGACAGAAAATGAGCAGGTCAAAGGCGAGGTGTTCAAACCGACGGAACGTATCAAACTTTATGTGGTCGAAGTCAAGAATACTCCAAGAGGACCGAAGATTCTTGTCTCCCGTACGCATCCGGAGCTTGTGAAACGTCTCTTTGAGGCTGAGGTGGCTGAGGTCAGAGACGGGACAGTCGAAATCAAGAGCATTGCGCGTGAGGCCGGATCACGTACAAAGATGGCGGTATGGTCCAATGACCCGAATGTGGATCCGGTAGGAGCCTGCGTAGGTATGAACGGAGCGAGAGTTAATGCTGTGGTTCAGGAACTCCGCGGAGAAAAGATCGATATCATCAACTGGGATGAGAACCCTGCCCTTCTGATCGAGAATGCATTGAGTCCGGCAAAGGTTATCTCTGTTATGGCCGATCCTGAGGAAAAAGTGGCAAACGTGATAGTGCCTGACTACCAGCTTTCTCTGGCAATTGGAAAAGAAGGACAGAATGCGCGTCTTGCCGCAAGGCTGACAGGGTACAAGATCGATATCAAGAGTGAGACTCAGGCGATCGAGGCCGGCGACCTTCCGGAAAACTATATGGAACAGATGGGGCTTATGGATGAAGAAGGTTATACCGGAGATTACGACGAAGATTATGACGACGGCGGCTATGATGACTACAGTGAAGATGATTACAGTGAAGCCGGCAGCTATGAAGATAATTACGATGATTACAGTGAGGAAGAGCCGGAGGAAATTGAATTCGTCGAGACGGATAAATAGCATGAAATAGTCTGAAGGAGTGATTATTTGGCAGTAAAGAAGAAAATCCCAATGAGAAAATGTGTGGGATGCGGTGAGATGAAACCGAAAAAAGAACTTATGCGTATACTGAAGACAGAGACCGGCGAGTTTGTCGTCGATGCTGCCGGCAAGAAAAACGGCAGAGGGGCATATATCTGCAGGTCGGTGGAATGTTTTAAACAGGCGGTAAAGTCGAGGGGACTGGAGCGTTCATTTAAACAGGAGATTCCGCAGGAAGTATATGACAGGCTGGAAAAGGAGATGGGCGAGATTGATAAAGAGGGATAAAGTCCTGTCTCTGATCGGGCTTGCGATGAAAGCAGGAAGATGCGCCAGCGGCGAAATGATGACCGAGAGTGAGACGAAGTCAGGTCGCGCCAGACTTGTGATCATCGCGTCGGATGCATCGGAGAATACAAAGAAGAAATTTCGGGATATGTGTAAATTTTACAAAGTTCCAATTTATATTTACGGAGATAAAGATACCTTAGGGCATGCAATGGGAAAAGAATTCCGTGCATCTCTGGCGATATTGGACGAAGGATTTGCAGACGGGATTCAGAGAGAGCTTAAAGACCGAGAGGATATTGCATAAAGGAGGTAGTTAATATGACTAAAATGAGGGTACATGAACTGGCCAAAGAGCTGGGCATGGATAATAAAGAACTCGTAGACATTCTTCAGAAGAAAAACGTGGAGATCAAGAATCATATGAGCACGATCGAGGACGATGTGGCTGAAGAGATCCGAAGAGAAGCTTCTGCAAAAGGTGCGAAGAGCGCTCCGGACGGAGAAAAAGCTGACGCTAGAGAAGCCGCGGCGCCAAAGAAGAAAAATCTGGCGTTTGTGATCCGTCCGCAGAACTCCAGGAACAGCAGCAGAATTCAGGGAAACCGTCCGGCACAGCGTCAGGCACGTCAGGGCCAGCCGGGAAACCGTTCCGCACAGGCCGGAAACCGTCCGGCACATGGCGCCCGCCCTTCAGGAGAAAGAACAGGCCGTCCGGAGCGTCCGGCACATGGCGGAAGCGCGCGTCCGGCTTCTGAAAACAGATCGGTTCAGGAGGCAAGAACAACAGCGGAGCGTCCGGTTCAGGCAGGACGTCAGGCTCAGCCTGCGCGTACTGCGGCAGACGCAAGAACGACAGCAGAAAGGCCGGCTCATACAGAAAGACCGGCACGTACGGAGTGTCAGGGTCAGCCGGGACGTTCGGCATCGGAGAACAGACCTTCAGGAGAGAGAACTGGCCGTCAGGATCATGCGGCTCACGGAAACCGTCCGGGCGAAGGAAGAGACAGCAGAAATGTCTCTGATCGTCCGTCAAGAGGCGACAGACAGGGCGGCGATCGTTCCGCAAGAGGCGAGAGAGGGCAGAACGGACGCTCCTTTAGCGGAGGAAACGGCCGCCCGGGCCGTCAGGAGAGAGGCGGACGCGATCAGCGCAGCGGCGCTCAGGGATTACGGACTGACAGAAGAGATTCCCGCAGAGATGAGATGAGCACTCCTGTAATGGAGCAGCAGAAGAATCAGAGAAATAAGGCGAAAGATAAAGAACGCGATAACAAGAAGAAAGAATACAGGGACGAAGCTTTCGAAGGAAAAGGAAGAAAAGGAAGAAAGCAGAAACAGGTGGCAGAGGCGAAGAAGCCGCAGCCGAAAGAGGAAAAGAAGGAAGAGAAGATCAAACAGATCGTAATTCCGGAAGTCCTTACGATCAAAGAACTTGCCGATAAGATGAAAGTAGTTCCGTCTGTGATTGTCAAGAAATTGTTCTTGGAGGGAAAAGTGGTTACAGTGAATCAGGAGATCGATTATGAGACTGCTGAGGAAATCGCACTTGACTTTGATATACTCTGCGAGAAAGAGGAGGTTGTCGATGTGATCGAGGAACTCCTCAAAGAAGATGAAGAAGATGAAAGCCAGATGGTAAAACGTCCTCCGGTTGTCTGTGTTATGGGTCATGTCGATCATGGTAAAACTTCGCTTCTTGATGCCATCCGTCACACTAATGTGACAGACCGCGAGGCGGGAGGAATTACCCAGCACATCGGAGCTTATGTGGTAGAGGTCAACGGAGAGAAGATCACATTCCTTGATACACCGGGGCACGAGGCATTTACTGCCATGCGTATGAGAGGAGCAAGCTCAACGGATATTGCGATTCTTGTAGTAGCTGCGGACGATGGTGTTATGCCTCAGACCGTAGAGGCGATCAATCACGCGAAGGCAGCCGGAGTTGAGATTATCGTTGCAATCAACAAGATAGATAAACCGGGCGCAAATATCGAGCGCGTAAAACAGGAACTTACAGAATACGAACTTATTCCGGAGGACTGGGGCGGAAGCACAATATTTGTACCGGTATCCGCCCATACTAAAGAAGGAATTCCGGAACTGCTCGAGATGATTCTGCTCACCGCAGAAGTAATGGAACTGAAAGCAAATCCGAATCGTGCGGCAAGAGGTCTGGTCATCGAGGCAGAGCTTGACAAAGGAAAAGGTTCTGTGGCAACGGTTCTTGTCCAGAAAGGAACTCTCCATGTGGGAGACGCCATTGCGGCGGGAAGCGCGCACGGACGTGTACGTGCCATGATGGACGACAAGGGAAGACGTGTCAAGGAAGCAGGACCGTCCCAGCCGGTAGAAATCCTTGGTCTGAATGAAGTCCCGAACGCCGGAGAAGTGTTTGTCGGCTGCAAATCCGAGAAAGAGGCGAGAAACTTTGCCGAAACGTTTATCGCGCAGAATAAGGTCAAACTTCTTGAAGAAACGAAATCAAGAATGTCCCTTGATGATCTGTTCAACCAGATTCAGGAAGGCAATCTGAAAGAGCTTGACATTGTTGTGAAAGCGGATGTGCAGGGATCTGTGGAGGCGCTGAAACAGAGCCTTCTGAAACTTTCCAATGATGAAGTTGTGATCAAGGTGATCCATGGAGGAGTAGGCGCTATCAATGAATCGGATGTGATCCTTGCTTCGGCATCTAATGCGATCATTATCGGATTTAATGTGCGCCCGGATGCGACGGCAAAAGATATCGCCGAGCGTGAAGGCGTGGACATCAGATTGTACAGAGTCATCTATAATGCGATCGAGGATGTGGAAGCTGCAATGAAGGGTATGCTTGATCCGGTATTTGAAGAAAAGATCCTCGGCCATGCAGAAGTGCGTCAGACATTTAAGGCGTCAGGTGTCGGTACGATCGCGGGAGCCTATGTACAGGATGGTATCTTTGAGAGAAACTGTTCTGTCCGTCTGATCCGTGACGGCATCGTAGTCTTTGACGGCCCGCTTGCGTCTCTCAAGAGATTCAAGGACGATGTCAAGGAAGTAAGGGCAGGCTATGAGTGTGGTTTTGTATTTGAAAACTACAATGACATCAAAGAGGGAGACAGCGTAGAAGCATACAAAATGGTAGAGACAGAAAGAAAATAAACAGGTTTTCACAAAAGGAGCGGCAATGAGAAAAAACAGTATTAAAAACACACGTGTAAACGCTGAGGTCCAGCGGGAACTGAGCAACATCATTCGCAGCGGGATCAAGGATCCGAGAGTTGCGCCGATGACTTCCGTGGTAGCTGTGGAAGTTGCTCCGGACTTAAAGACATGTAAGGCATATATCAGTGTCCTCGGGGATAAGAAAGCCCAGGAGGACACAATCCGAGGACTGCAGAGCGCGGAGGGGTATATCCGCCGGGAGCTGGCACATACGATTAATATGCGAAATACCCCGGAGATCCGGTTTATCGTGGATCAGTCTATTGAGTATGGAGTGAATATCAGCAGGAAGATAGACGAAGTAACCAGAGATTTGGATAATGGAGTTGAATAATAGCATGAAGATTGTATTAAATGATATTCTGAAAGGAAAGAAGAGAGTTGCTCTGGGCGGTCATGTCCGCCCGGACGGCGACTGTGTGGGATCTTGCATGGGACTGTATCATTATCTCAAAGAACAGTATCCTGAGATCGGAACAGATGTATATCTCGAGGAAGTTCCGGAAGCATACCGCATGATAAAAGACACGGATGAAGTGAAAACACAGATCACAGACGGCGATGTATATGATCTGTTCATCTGTCTGGACTGCGGCGACATGCAGAGGCTCGGATTTTCAATGCCTCTGTTTGAAAATGCAAAGGAGACTTTATGCGTTGATCATCATATAAGCAACGATGCATTTGCAGACAATAATTATGTGGTGCCTGAAGCCAGTTCTACATCAGAGCTTATATATACACTGCTTGACGCAGAGAAGATAAGCTGTGCGTCTGCGGAAGCTCTCTATATGGGGATTGTGCATGATACAGGTGTGTTCCAGTATTCCTGCACTTCTCCGGAGACGATGGAGATTGCGGCGGATCTTATGCGCAAAGGAATTAACGGCAGTGAAATCATCGACAAGACATATTTTGAAAAGACATACATACAGAACCAGATCCTTGGACGCGCGCTGCTTGAGAGTATGCTTATCATGGATAAAAAATGTATTGTGTCCGTGATCCGGCAGAAATCGATGAAATTCTTTCAGGCAAAGCCGTCTGATCTTGAAGGAATCGTAAGTCAGCTGCGTCAGACAAAAGGTGTGGAAGTCGCAATATTCCTCCATGAGATAAGCCCGCAGAAGTTCAAAGTAAGCCTGCGATCAAAAGGAAAAGTGGATGTGAGCGAGATCGCGAAGTATTTCGGCGGCGGCGGACACGTCCGGGCAGCCGGAGTGACGATGGAGGGATCCAGTCATGATGTGATCAATAATATAACAGCCCGGATCGTACTTCAGCTTAAACATGAAGAACAGGATGAAGAAAAATGATCAATGGAATCCTGAATATATACAAGGAAAAAGGTTATACTTCCCATGATGTCGTTGCCCGTCTGCGGGGAATTGTGGGACAGAAGAAAATCGGACATACGGGCACCCTTGATCCGGAGGCGGAGGGGGTGCTCCCTGTCTGTCTGGGGCGTGCCACCAAAGTCTGTGATATGCTTACCGATAAGAATAAGACGTATGAGGCGGTATTGCTGCTCGGAAAAGTGACGGATACCCAGGATATTACCGGAAAAGTGCTTGCGTCACATTCTCCGGATGATCCCGAACTTCCGGGAGGGGCAGTTACAGCGCAGAAGGCAGAAGAATGTATCCGCGGATTTATCGGCGGGTATGATCAGATCCCTCCGATGTATTCGGCGCTGAAAGTCGGAGGGAAGAAACTCTATGAGCTGGCGAGAGAAGGCAGGACAGTAGAGCGGAAAAGCCGGAGAATTATGATCTATGATATTAGGATCAGAGAGATAAGTCTCCCGCGCATCTGTATGGAAGTGGACTGTTCTAAAGGAACCTATATACGTACCCTCTGTCACGATATCGGGGAAAAGCTCGGGTGCGGCGGCTGTATGGAGAAGCTGCTCCGTACTCGTGTGGGACAGTTCTCCCTGGAGCAGAGCTTGAAACTTGACGATGTGGAGAGGCTTGTACAGGATGGCAGATTGGACGAGGTCCTCATTCCGGTGGACCGCCTGTTCAGTGATCTGGACGAGCTGTGTCTGAGAGAGCGGTTCAATCTGTCCGGATATAACGGAAATCCGCTTGAATGCCGATGCTTTACATCAAAAATCACCCCGGCATTGTCCGGACAGACGCAGCAGAAGCGGTTCCGTATATATGACAGCCGGAGAAATTTTATCGGAATTTACTATTACGACAGAAAGAAGGAAAGGCTCTGCCCTGAGAAGATGTTTCTTGATCCGGAACAGATCCGGCAGGATCAGAAGGAAAAATGAGCGGGAGCGGTATGAAGGCAGACCCGAAGATAAAAAGAGAAGAGGACTGATATGAGGTATATTACAGGAATCGAATCCTATAACGGCTGTAAAAAAACAGCGGTCACGCTCGGAAAATTTGACGGGCTCCACTTAGGGCACCAGAAGCTGATCGACAAGATCAGAGTCTATGCATCTGATGAATGTGAAACCGTGGTCTGTGCCTTTGATATGCACAGAGAATCTCTTATGACAGGAAGAGAGCGGAGAGAACATCTTGAAAACAGAGTAGACTGGCTGATCGAGCAGCCGTTTACAAAAGAAGTCCGGGAGATGGAGGCTGAAAAGTTTATAGAGGATGTCTTATGTAAAACCCTGAAGGCAGCCCACATTGTCGTAGGCACGGATTTTAACTTTGGCTATGGAAAACGCGGAGATGCGAAAATGCTTCTTGAATATGCCGGAAAATACGGATATACAGTAGATGTGCTTGAAAAAGAGCGCTATCTTGGAACAGTCATCAGCAGCACCTATATAAAGGATGCCCTTGCTCAGGGAGATGTAAAGCTGGCAGAGCGCCTGCTCGGATATCCTTACGGGCTGACAGGAATCGTGCGGCAC
Organism: uncultured Lachnoclostridium sp.; assembly: GCA_946491795.1. Classification (GTDB taxonomy): domain Bacteria; phylum Bacillota; class Clostridia; order Lachnospirales; family Lachnospiraceae; genus Mediterraneibacter; species Mediterraneibacter gallistercoris. The sequence continues at coordinate 64,459 of CAMLYF010000004.1, forward strand.
GGGAAACAGCTTGGACGCACGCTCGGATTCCCGACTATGAATATCGAGCCGGAGGAAAATAAGATTCTTCCCCGTTTCGGTGTGTATGCCTGCAGGGTAAAGATTGACGGTAAGTGGTATAATGCTGTCGGAAATGCCGGTATTAAGCCGACTGTGACGGATGAGCACCGCCGGCTTCTGGAAGTGTTTGTCTACGGATATGACGGAGACGCCTATGGTAAAGAGATCACAGCGCAGTTCTGTGATTTTGAGAGACCGGAAACAAAGTTCGGTTCTTTAGAGGAGCTGAAAGACAACGTGATGCGGGATATGCGTTACGGGGAGAGGTATTTCGCTGACTGAAAAACATCTTTACAATCTCCGGAACGTATGCTATACTATGCGAGGTTAAAGCCGGTGTTCGGTAATCGGATCACTCCGACCATTACTTAATGCCAGGCGTTTTATCAAAGTATTTTAAGGAGGATATGAAAATGATCGCAAAAGAGAAGAAACAGGCAATCATCAAAGAGTATGGAAGAACAGAGGGTGACACAGGTTCACCGGAGGTACAGGTAGCTATCCTGACAGCAAGAATCAACGAGCTGACAGAGCATTTCAAAGCTAACCCGAAAGATCACCACTCAAGAAGAGGACTTCTTAAGATGGTAGGTCAGAGAAGAGGACTTCTTGCATACTTAAAGAAAGTGGACATCGAGAGATACCGTTCACTGATTGAGAGACTCGGACTCAGAAAATAATCCGGGACTGATATTGACACCGGCGGGGCAGAGAAATCTGCCCCGTTTGTTTTATGGCTGAAAATATTTGCCTTGATAGTTTTATTATGCTATAATATTTAAGATTGCGGACAGTTTTACGTAACCGAGACCACTGAAAAGCACATTAAGCTCTTCTCAGTGTGTTTTTCAGTAGTTTCGGAGACACCTGTCCGCAGGAAAAATTGATTGATAAAAAGGAGAATAAGATGTACAAAAAGTATGAAATGGAACTTGCAGGCAGAACACTGCGTGTTGATGTCGACAGAGTTGCCAAACAGGCAAACGGTGCAGTCCTTATGCACTACGGCGACACTACTGTACTTTGTACTGCAACAGCTTCCGACAAACCGAGAGAAGGTATTGATTTCTTCCCGCTGAGTGTAGAGTACAATGAGAGAATGTATTCTGTAGGAAAGATTCCGGGGGGATTTAATAAAAGAGAAGGAAAGGCGTCTGAGAATGCGATCCTGACAGACCGTGTCATCGACCGTCCGATGCGTCCGCTCTTCCCGAAAGATTACAGAAATGACGTGACACTGGAGAACCTTGTTATGTCTGTAGAGCAGGACTGCAGTCCGGAACTGACAGCTATGCTCGGAGCGTCTATTGCGACAAGCATTTCGGATATCCCGTTTGACGGCCCGATCTCCACGACACAGGTAGGTCTGGTTGACGGAGAGTTTGTATTTAATCCGACAGCTGCACAGAGAGAAGTTTCTGATCTTGCTCTTACAGTTGCGTCTACAAAGGAAAAGGTCATCATGATTGAGGCGGGTGCGAATGAAGTGCCTGAGGATAAGATGATCGAGGCTATCTTTTCCGCACATGAGCTGAACCAGAAAGTTATCGCTTTTTTTGATACGATCGTGGCAGAGTGCGGCAAGCCGAAACACGAGTATCAGAGCTTTGCTGTACCCCAGGAGCTTTTCGACGCGATTCAGAAGATCGTCACTCCGGAAGAGATGGAAGAGGCAGTATTCACGGATGACAAGCAGACAAGAGAAGAAAATATCCGTGTGATCACAGACAGGCTTGCAGAAGAATTCGCAGATAATGAGGAATGGCTTGACAAGCTTGGAGAGGCTGTATACCAGTACCAGAAGAAGACAGTAAGAAAGATGATCCTCAAAGACCACAAACGTCCGGACGGACGTGCGATCGATCAGATCAGACCGCTTGCGGCCGAGGTAGACCTGATTCCGAGAGTGCACGGTTCAGCTATGTTTACAAGAGGACAGACACAGATCTGTACAGTGACTACACTGGCTCCGCTTTCCGAAGCCCAGAGACTGGACGGACTTGATGAGGCTGAGACGTCCAAGAGATATATGCATCACTACAATTTCCCGTCTTACTCCGTAGGTGAGACAAAGCCGTCCAGAGGACCGGGACGCCGCGAGATCGGTCACGGAGCACTTGCAGAGAGAGCACTTCTGCCGGTACTTCCGAGTGAGGCGGAGTTCCCGTATGCGATCCGTACAGTGTCCGAGACATTCGAGTCCAACGGATCGACTTCTCAGGCAAGTGTGTGCGCGTCAAGCATGTCTCTTATGACGGCAGGAGTGCCGATCAAGGCTCCGGTAGCAGGAATTTCCTGCGGACTTGTGACAGGCGAGACAGATGACGATTATCTTGTACTGACAGATATTCAGGGGCTGGAAGACTTCTTCGGAGATATGGACTTTAAAGTTGCCGGTACACATAAAGGTATCACGGCGATCCAGATGGACATTAAGATCCACGGACTGACAAGACCGATCATCGAAGAAGCTATTGCGGCAACGAGAAAAGCAAGGCTTTATATCATTGACGAAGTGATGAATAAGGCAATTGCAGAGCCGAGGCCGGAAGTGGGACCGTATGCACCGAAGATCATCCAGATGCAGATCGATCCTCAGAAGATCGGTGATGTAGTCGGACAGAGAGGAAAGACGATCAATGCGATCATCGAGCAGACCGGTGTTAAGATTGATATCGACGACGACGGCTCAGTATCCATCTGCGGTACAGAAAAAGAGGGAATGGATAAGGCGGCCAAACTTATTCATACAATCGTTACGGATTTTGAGGCCGGACAGGTGTTCGAAGGAAAAGTTGTCAGCATCAAAGACTTCGGAGCATTCCTTGAGTTCGCGCCGGGCAAAGAAGGGCTTGTACACATTTCCAAGATTGCAAAGCACAGAGTCAATAAAGTAGAGGATGTGCTTGCGCTCGGCGATGTTGTAAAGGCTGTATGCCTCGGAAAAGACAAGATGGGAAGATTCAGCTTCAGCATCAGAGATGTAGACGAATAACACGCAGAGACAGGAAACAGGATATAAGACGTGTGGCAGGACTGTGGCAGTATTATAGTCCCGCCATGCGTCTATTTTGTACTTTGAGGGAAACAGGCCTGGCTGTACTCAGCCAGCTATGTGTATATGTAAGGTGAGCAAATGATATGGAACAGATGTCATTATTTGGAAATAACAGAGCGATGACTCCGCTTGCCAGCAGACTGCGTCCTGATTCACTGGATGATTTTGTGGGACAGGAGCACCTGGTAGGAAAAGGGAGGATCCTGCGTCAGCTGATCGAGAGAGACCAGATCTCATCTATGATCTTCTGGGGACCTCCGGGTGTGGGGAAGACGACTCTTGCAAGTATCATAGCCGGAAAGACAAAGTCTGAATTCATTAACTTCAGTGCGGTTACAAGCGGAATTAAGGAAATCAAAGAGGTAATGAACCGGGCGGAGATGAGCAGAAGAGTGGGAATGCGCACTGTTCTTTTTGTGGACGAGATTCACCGCTTTAACAAGGCCCAGCAGGATGCTTTTCTTCCATATGTAGAGCGTGGAAGTATCATACTGATCGGCGCGACTACGGAGAACCCGTCCTTTGAGATCAATGCGGCTCTACTGTCCAGATGCCGCGTTTTTGTACTGAAAGCACTTGGGGAGGATGATCTTGTAAAACTGTTGGAAAACGCCCTGAAAAATCCTGCCGGGTTCGGAAATCAGAATGTACAAATTTCTCCGGAAAATCTTCGCGCGATTGCAGCATTTGCGAACGGCGACGCAAGGACGGCGCTTAACACACTCGAGATGGCTGTCCTAAACGGTGAAATCAGCTCGAAGGGCGTTACGGTTACCACTGAAGGGCTTTCTCAGTGCATCAGCCGGAAGTCGCTTTTATATGATAAGACCGGTGAGGAGCATTATAACCTGATATCCGCCCTCCATAAGTCAATGAGAAACAGTGATCCGGATGCAGCTCTCTACTGGATGATGCGTATGCTGGAAGGAGGAGAGAACCCGCTTTATATTGCGCGGCGCCTGATCAGGTTCGCAAGTGAAGACGTGGGTATGGCAGACAGCCAGGCGCTTCAGGTGGCGGTAGCAGCCTATCAGGCATGTCATTTTCTCGGAATGCCCGAGTGCGATGTTCATCTTACCCATGCGGTTGTCTATCTTTCCATGGCGCCCAAATCAAATGCTCTTTATACTGCATGCGAGGCGGCAAAAAAAGATGTGAGAACACTGAGAGCGGAGCCGGTGCCCATGCAGATCCGAAATGCGGTCACGGGTCTTATGAAAGAACAGGGATATGGAAAAGGTTATGAATATGCACATGACACAGAAGAAAAACTGACCCGTATGCAGTGCATGCCGGACAGCCTGAAAGACCGGACATATTATCATCCGACTCAGGAAGGAGAAGAAAAAAAGACTGCCGAACGCCTGGAGAAAATCAGAAAATTCAGGGAAGAATAATTTCGGATCTGTAAAAGGAGTCAGTCATTTCCACTTATAAATTGCCCGAAAAAGGCTCAGACTATTCATAAGTGTTTACTGCGAAGAGCAGGCGGCAGGAAATATTGAATACAAAACAGAGAGGGTACTTACTGTGAAACGACTGAGCGAATATTTATTCTTGTGGGCGCTGGGAGGAACTCTTTATTATTCTTTTGAAATGATATTCAGAGGCTTTTCACACTGGTCTATGTTTCTTCTGGGCGGAATCTGTCTGGTGTTCTTCGCCCAGCAGGGTATCTGGACAGGGTGGAGCGCGCCTTTGTGGAAACAGGTGCTTTGGAGCGTGGTCTTTGTGACTTCCTGTGAATTTATAACGGGGATTTTTGTGAATAAGATCATGCACTGGAATGTATGGGATTATACGGATCAGCCTTTTCAGGTGATGGGTCAGATATGCCTTCCGTTCACTGTTATATTTTCCGGACTATGTGTTGTGGGAATCCTTTTGAGCGGATATCTGCTCCATTTTCTATATGGAGAGAAAATGCCGGAGTTCCATGTGCTTTGAATGTACAGGGCAGTGAACAACGGACATTGAAATCAAAGTTGAAGTGAATTCTCAAAAATGATATAATACATCCGCGGAAAATTTGTCGATTTTTATTGAATAAGAAAAACAGGTTACAGATATAGTAAAGGAGTATAAATGTGGCTGAATTAACACCAATGATGAAACAGTATATGGAGACAAAATCCCAGTATCAGGACTGCATTCTGTTCTATAGATTAGGTGATTTTTATGAGATGTTCTTTGATGATGCGCTTACCGCGTCCCGGGAACTGGAGATTACGCTGACCGGAAAGAACTGCGGACAGGAGGAGAGGGCACCCATGTGCGGTGTCCCTTATCATGCTGTGGAGAGCTATCTCAATAAGCTCGTCTCCAAAGGCTACAAAGTAGCAATCTGCGAGCAGGTGGAAGATCCGAAGACTGCCAAAGGAATTGTAAAACGTGAGGTTGTCCGTATTGTCACGCCGGGCACGAACCTGGATACTCAGGCGCTGGATGAGTCAAAGAACAATTACATCATGTGTATTGTCTATATTGCGGACCGTTACGGAGTCTCTGTGGCTGATATCACGACAGGGGATTACTTTGTGACCGAGATTGAGGACGGCGCGAAGCTGATGGATGAGATCTACCGGTTCTCTCCGTCTGAGATCATCTGCAATGAAGCGTTCTATATGAGCGGTATGGATCTGGAAGGAATGAAAGACCGGCTGGGAATCACGATATACTCGCTGGATGCATGGTATTTTGATGATGCAGTATGCAGACAGAAGCTTCTGGATCATTTTAAAGTATCTTCTTTTGCCGGTCTCGGCCTTGCAGACTACGACTGCGGAGTCATCAGTGCCGGTGCGCTTCTGCAGTACCTTCTCGAGACACAGAAGAATAATCTTTCCAATCTGACTCATATTACACCCTACACTTCCGGAAAGTATATGATGCTTGACAGCTCCACCAGACGAAATCTGGAATTGTGTGAGACATTAAGGGAAAAGCAGAAAAGAGGTTCCCTGCTGTGGGTTCTTGACAAGACAAAGACAGCTATGGGAGCGCGGATGCTGCGCAAATTTGTGGAACAGCCTCTGATAGACAAAAAAGAGATCGAAAGACGTCTGGATGCGGTGCAGGAGTTAAAAGAACAGGCAATTTCGCGGGAAGAGCTGAGAGAGTACCTGTCACCGGTCTATGATCTTGAACGTCTGATCACGAAGATCACATACGGTACGGCGAACCCGCGTGACCTGACGGCTTTCCGTACCTCTCTGGAAATGCTTCCGCCTATCCGGTATATTCTTCAGGATATGCAGTGTGATCTTCTGAAATCAATCATGGATGAACTGGATCCTCTTGAGGATCTGTGTTCACTGATCACAAATGCAATACGCGAAGAGCCGCCCATTGCCATGAAAGAAGGGAACATTATCCGGGACGGCTTTAACGAAGAGGTGGATAAACTGCGCCGTGCGAAGTCTGACGGCAAGGACTGGCTGGCAAAACTTGAGAATGATGAGAGGGAAAAGACCGGAATCAAGAACTTAAGGATCAAGTATAATAAAGTATTCGGCTATTATCTTGAAGTTACCAACTCATATAAAGATCTTGTACCGGAATATTATACGCGCAAGCAGACACTGGCTAATGCGGAACGCTATATTACGCCCGAATTAAAAGAACTTGAAGATATGATCCTGGGGGCGGAGGATAAGCTTTATGCCCTGGAGTATGAGATCTATACGGATGTCAGGAACAAGACCGCGGCGGAGGTAGAACGGATCCAGCAGACGGCGAAAGCAGTGGCTGCCCTGGATGTTTTTGCTTCCCTTGCCCTGGTGGCGGAACGGAATAATTATGTGCGGCCGAAGATCAATGAAAAAGGTGTGATCGACATCAAAGAGGGAAGGCATCCGGTAGTGGAGCGGATGATCCCGAACGACATGTTTATAGCCAACGATACATACCTGGATGATAAAAAACACAGGATCTCCATTATTACAGGTCCGAATATGGCGGGAAAGTCTACTTACATGCGGCAGACCGCGCTGATCGCCCTGATGGCCCAGGTAGGCTCATTTGTGCCTGCAAAGAGCGCCAACATCGGGATCTCGGACAGGATATTTACGAGAGTAGGCGCTTCGGACGATCTCGCCTCCGGGCAGAGTACTTTCATGGTGGAGATGACGGAAGTGGCGAATATCCTGAGAAACGCCACGTCAAAGAGCCTGTTGATCCTTGACGAGATAGGAAGAGGAACAAGCACTTTCGACGGGCTCTCTATTGCCTGGGCTGTAGTGGAATATATCAGCGACAGCCGCCTGCTCGGAGCAAAGACCCTGTTCGCCACCCACTATCATGAACTGACCGAGCTGGAGGGAAAGATCGATAATGTAAATAATTACTGCATTGCCGTCAAAGAAAAGGGAGACGATATCGTTTTCCTGAGAAAGATCGTTAAAGGCGGCGCTGACAAGAGTTATGGTATCCAGGTGGCAAAGCTGGCAGGAGTGCCCGACCTTGTGATCAACCGTGCAAAAGAGATCGTGGAAGAACTCAGCGAGGAGGACATTACTACGCGGGTCAGTGAGATCGCAACAAAAGATAAAGTATCTAAGAAGAAGCCGAAAGCGAAGAAATATGACGAGGTGGACATTGCCCAGATGTCGCTGTTTGATACGGTGAAAGATGACGACGTCCTTGAAGAGCTTAAAAATCTGGACGTAGGTAATATGACGCCGATTGACGCGCTGAACACAATTTACCGTCTGCAGAATAAGCTGAAAAACAGATGGTAAGGCAGAAAGGAGACAGATATGCCCCACATACATGTACTGGATCAGGTGACGATCGACAAGATCGCCGCCGGTGAGGTGATCGAGCGTCCTGCTTCAATTGTGAAAGAACTGGTGGAAAATGCGATTGATGCAGGTGCCACGTCCGTGACTGTAGAGATCAAAGAGGGCGGTATTTCACTGATACGAATTATGGATAATGGATGCGGAATCGCACATGAGGAAGTAAGAAGTGCTTTTCTGCGCCATTCTACAAGTAAGATAAACAGTGTGGAGGATCTTTCCCATATCAGTTCTCTCGGATTCAGAGGAGAAGCTCTCTCCAGTATCGCTGCCGTGACACAGACAGAGCTGATCACAAAAACCGCGGAGGAGGAGCTGGGCACCCGGTATGTCATTGAGGGAGGAAAAGAGATATCCATTGAAGAAACGGGAGCACCCAATGGCACAACATTTCTTGTGCGCCAGCTTTTTTACAATGTTCCTGCAAGAAGAAAATTTTTAAAGACTCCTATGACGGAGGCGGGACATGTCCAGGACCTTCTTATGCATCTGGCGCTTTCGCATCCGGAAGTGGCATTTATCTTTCTGAATAACGGACAGGAGAAACTTCGCACTTCGGGAAGCGGAAAGCTCAAAGATGTAATTTATAACGTATACGGACGGGATGTAGCCGCCAATCTTCTGGATATCGATTATGAAAAAGGTGGACTGAGGATTACCGGATATCTCGGAAAGCCCGTGATCACCAGAGGAAACCGCAACTTTGAGAACTTTTTTGTAAACGGGCGTTATGTAAAAAGTCCTATGATATCCAAGTCCCTGGAAGATGCATACCGGGACTTTACGATGCAGCATAAATTTCCGTTTGCCGTGCTTCATTTCCATGTGGACGGAGAGCAGATCGACGTCAACGTCCATCCGACGAAGATGGAGCTCAGATTTCAGAGACAACAGGACGTCTATAACACAGTATTTGAGGGTGTCCACAGAAGACTGCTGGAGCCGGAACTGATCCAGCAGGCGGATGTACCGGATCCGGTGGCATCCGGCACAGAAAAAGAAGCAGAGGACAGGAAACCGAAAGCAAGTCCGTTCCTTTTAAAGCCCAGAGCATCCGGAAATGTTCCGGAGAAAGTCCGTCCCGCGGACAGCCAGGATATTCCGGAGAAAAAAGAAGTCCGTGATGAGGATTACTTTATCCGTAAGATGCGCGAACGTGTTATGGCATATCATAACAGGGCATCCTCCGCAGAGGTATCAGATAAAAGCGGCATCTACCGACAGGAAGAGCAGGCAGACCGTATCAGGGAAGCGGCAGTGTACAATGCGCAGACGGCAGAGAACCGGACAGGTGATACAGAGCCGTCCCGCACAGCGGAAACGGCATCCCGCGCAGTAGAAACGGCATCCCGCGCAGTAGAAACGGCATCCCGCACAGCAGAGACGGATTCTTCGAAAGCAGAAAAACCGGCGCAGGAAAAGCCCCGGCAGTTGGATCTGTTTGAGGAGAATTTCCTGAAACGGGACGTCCGCGCGAAGTATAAACTGATCGGGCAGGTGTTCGACACGTACTGGCTTGTCCAGTATCAGGACAGCCTTTATATCATAGACCAGCATGCGGCGCACGAGAGAGTCCTCTATGAACGTACTCTCAAAGGAATGAAGACACGAGAGTTTACCTCGCAGTATTTAAGCCCGCCGATCATTCTCTCTTTGTCCATGCAGGAGGCAGAACTTCTGGAAGCGAATATGGACCGGTTTAAGCGCATCGGTTTTGAGATCGAACCCTTCGGCGGTGAAGAGTATGCGGTCAGGGCGGTACCGGACAATCTGTTCGGAATTGCGAAAAAAGAACTTCTGATAGAGATGCTCGATGACCTTGCGGACGGTATTTCTACTACTATGACGCCGGAACTGATCGATGAGAAAGTAGCATCCATGTCATGTAAAGCCGCTGTCAAAGGCAACAATCATCTCTCCGCACAGGAGGTAGACGCGCTGATCGGCGAGCTGCTTACGCTGGATAATCCGTATCACTGCCCGCACGGAAGACCTACGATCATTGCGATGACAAAAAGAGAACTGGAAAAGAAATTCAAGAGGATCGTGTAGCAGCCTGAGAATGAGAGGAGTATGTCATGAACAGAAAACCACTTATCATACTTGCGGGACCCACGGCAGTGGGAAAGACCGCGCTCTCGATCCGTCTGGCGGAAGCCGCCGGAGCGGAGATCATATCGGCAGACTCAATGCAGGTATACCGTCATATGGATATCGGATCTGCCAAGATCACAAGAGAGGAGATGTGCGGAATTCCTCATTATCTTGTAGATGTGCTGGAGCCGGAGGAGGAGTTTAATGTGGTCCGTTTCCAGCAGATGGCGAAGGAAGCCGCCGGCAGTATCTGGGAGAAGGGAAAGATCCCTCTAATAGTCGGAGGAACCGGTTTCTATATTCAGGCGCTCCTCTACGACATAGATTTTACAGAAAATGACGGTGATGAATCATACAGACGGGAACTGGAACAGAAAGCGTCTGATGAGAAAGGAGCTTCTGAACTTTATGAAATGCTGGAGAGAGTGGATCCCGGGGCGGCAGAGGAAATTCATCCGCGCAATATCAAACGGATCATCCGCGCGCTTGAATTTTACTATCAGACCGGTAAGAAGATCTCCGATCATAACAAGACGCAGCGTCAGAAGAAATCACCTTATAATTATGCCTATTTTGTGCTGACGGATGAACGCGGCCGGATTTATGAACAGATTGACCGGAGAGTGGATCTGATGATGGAACAGGGACTTCTGGATGAGGTGCGTTACCTGAAAGAACGGGGCGTCCGGAAAGATTCCACGGCAATGCAGGGACTGGGCTACAAGGAACTCTATGCATATCTGGAGGGAGAATATCCCCTTGAGGAAGCGGTACGTATCATTAAGCGGGATACCCGTCATTTCGCAAAGCGCCAGCTCACATGGTTTAAGCGGGAGAGGGACGTGATCTGGGCAGATAAGTCTGTAATCGGACAGAATGGGGAGAAGATTATGGACTTTATGCTGGGATGTTTAAGAGAGAAAGAAATCATATAAATAAAAAGAGATAGATAAAGGAAGAGACAGATGGAAAATACAGAATCACGATATATGTATGAACAGCTTGGTATTTCTGCCGATGTCTGGGCATACGGACAGAAGATCGAGCAAAGCCTGAAAGAACGTTTCCGGCAGTTTGATGAGACAGCAGAGTATAACCAGCTGAAAGTTATAAAAGCTATGCAGGAGAACCGTGTCAGTGAAGGATGTTTTAATTATGTCAGCGGATATGGCTATAACGATATGGGAAGAGATACCCTGGAAGCTGTGTATGCATCTACATTCCACACAGAAGCGGCTCTTGTGCGTCCCCAGATCACATGCGGAACTCATGCTCTGGCGCTTGCCCTTGCGGCAAATCTGCGTCCTGGAGATGAACTTCTCTCCCCTGTGGGAAAACCGTATGATACTCTGGAAGAAGTGATCGGCATCCGACCATCCAATGGTTCGCTGGCTGAATACGGAGTCACATACCGTCAGGTGGAACTTCTGGAAGACGGATATTTTGACTATCCGGCTATTGAGGCGGCATTGAATGAACGGACGAAACTGGTAACGATCCAGCGCTCGAAAGGATACCAGACCCGTCCGAGTTATTCTGTAGAAAAGATCGGTGAACTTATCGCGTTTATCAAGGAGAGAAGGCCGGATGTAATCTGCATGGTAGATAACTGCTACGGAGAATTTGTAGAGCGCATAGAGCCAAGTGATGTGGGCGCGGACATGATTGTCGGCTCTCTGATAAAGAATCCGGGGGGAGGCCTTGCTCCTATCGGCGGATATATTGCAGGGAGAGAAGATCTGATTGAAAACTGCGCTTATCGTCTTACGTCTCCGGGACTGGGAAAAGAGGTAGGAGCATCGCTTGGGGTGATGCAGTCTTTTTACCAGGGATTCTTCCTTGCGCCGACTGTAGTGTGCGGCGCGTTAAAAGGTGCTGTGTTTGCGGCAAATATTTACGAAAATCTCGGATATGCCGTTGTCCCGGATGGAAGGGAATCACGTCATGACATTATTCAGGCTGTGACTCTTGGCAGCGCAGAGGGTGTGATCGCGTTCTGTAAGGGAATACAGGCCGCGGCACCCGTAGACAGCTATGTGACCCCGGAGCCTTGGGCAATGCCGGGATATGACAGTGATGTGATCATGGCTGCCGGCGCGTTTGTACAGGGCTCCTCTATAGAACTTTCAGCGGACGGTCCGATCAAACCGCCGTATGCGGTATATTTCCAGGGCGGGCTGACGTGGAATCATGCAAAGCTGGGAATTCTGAAATCGCTTCAGAGCATGATCGACGAAGGTGTTGTCGATATTGAAAAAGTACGCAGTCAGATCTGAGAATAAAAACAGACACAGAGTAAAAAATGAAAAGGAGACGGATATGAGAACAGTTGCAGTGATCGGAGGAGGTGCCTCCGGTATGATGTCGGCCGTGACAGCGGCGTCTGCCGGGGCGCGTGTGATCCTTCTGGAGCACAGGGACAGGATAGGGAAGAAAATTCTTTCCACGGGAAACGGAAGATGCAACTTCACCAATATTCATCAGGAACCTGTCTGCTATCACTCCGAGGATCCTCTGTTTCCCTGGGAGATTGTACAGCAGTTTGACGCGCAGTCAGTAATCTCGTTTTTCCTTCAGCTGGGGATATATTCAAAAAACAGGAACGGATATATTTATCCGAATTCGGATCAGGCCTCCGCGGTACTGGACGCATTCCGGATGGAGCTTGACAGGCTCAAGGTGGATATACGGACAGGTGTTGAATGCCGGGAGATACGGCCGGTAAAGAAAGGGTTTACCATCCTGACAGACGGTGAGCCGGTGAAAGCTGACCGGGTGATCCTATGCGCGGGTTCGAAAGCCGCTCCTTCCACAGGATCCGACGGCACCGGGTATGATCTGGCAAAAAAGCTTGGGCACAGAATCGTGCCGGTTCTTCCGGCTCTCACAGCGCTCAGGTGCGAAGAAAAGTTCTTTAAAAGTATCGCAGGTGTCCGGGCAAACGGTTCAGTGGCCATATGGTCAGAAGGGAAATGTATTGCAAAGGAGACAGGAGAACTTCAACTGACAGATTACGGCATATCCGGAATTCCGGTGTTTCAGGTGAGCCGGTATGCTTCGAAGCTCCTCTATGAGAAAAAAGAGACGGAAGCTGTTCTTGATTTTATGACGGACTTTACGGAAGATCAGACGGCGGCATTTCTCGCGGCGCGGGCCGGGACACGGCCGGCTAAGAGCGCCGAGATGTTTCTGATCGGACTTTTTCACAAGAAACTGTGCGATCTCTGGATCCGGCTCTCCAAGATTCCCCGTCAGAAAAAAGCCGGGGATCTTACGGAAAAAGAGATCATATGCCTCGCCGGTCTGATCAAGAATTTCCGCGTCCATATCTGTGCGGCGAATCCGTACGATAAGGCGCAGGTGTGCCGCGGGGGCGTAGATACAGAGGAGATAAGTCATAAGACTCTGGAATCCGTCTACGTGCCGGGGGTTTATTTTGCAGGAGAAATCCTTGATGTAGACGGCATGTGCGGGGGATATAACCTGACATTTGCCTGGGCCAGCGGTTATGTGGCGGGCCGTGCGGCATCGGGAGAAGCTGATACGATATAAGAGAGTGAATTTAATATGAACAGGAGATGGAATTAATGAAATACGGAATCGGAGATACATGTTATGTGATCGAGGACGATATGGTGAAACGCGCAAGGGTAAGCGCAAAAAAGGACGGACAGTATTTTGTTCAGTTTGTCGGCTCCTGCGGAGCACTGGCGGTTCCGGAAGACGAGATATACTCCACACAGGAGGAAGCTGAGGAAGGAAGGAACAGAAAGCGGAGCATCCGCCGGCCTGTTGAATATCTGTAAATCAGGAAAACGCATTATAAATAATCAGAGAAAGCGGGAAATATATATTATGCTGCGAATCAGTCAGTTAAAACTTCCGGTTACACATACACAGGAACAGCTTGAAAAAAAGCTTTTAAAGACGCTGCGGATCGGCAGAAACGACCTGATACGATTCTACATCCGCAAACGCTCTCTTGACGCCCGGAAGAAACCGGAACTCTACTATGTATATTCAATTGATCTGGAGGTAAAAGAAGAGCAGCGCGTACTGAAAAATATGAAAGGCAGAGTACAGAAGGTATCTGAACGTTTTTACAGTGTGCCTGAACACGGCGCGGAAAAATTATCCGACAGGCCCGTGATCATCGGAACCGGACCTGCCGGACTGTTCTGCGCGTATCTTCTGGCTAGCGAGGGCTATCGTCCTCTTATCATTGAAAGAGGCGCGCCTGTAAGAGAACGGAAAAAAGATGTAGAAAAATTCTGGGAAACCGGAGCCCTTGATCCTGATTCTAATGTACAGTTCGGCGAAGGGGGAGCGGGCACATTTTCAGACGGGAAACTGAATACGCTTGTGAAGGATCCGGCAGGGAGAAACCGGTTTGTGCTTGAAACTTTTGTGAAATTCGGAGCGCCGGAGGATATTTTGTGGGAACAGAAGCCCCATATCGGTACCGACATTCTTATCGATGTGGTAGAGGCGATGCGAAAAAAGATAGAAGAAACAGGCGGGGAATTCCGGTTCCACAGTCAGGTTACGGATATTATTCCGGAGGAGAAAACGCTTGTCATAAATGGCGGGGAAAAGATCCGGACAGATGCGGCGGTGCTGGCCATAGGCCACAGTGCAAGGGACACATTCAGAATGCTCTGTGACCGCGGCTTTGACATGGAAGCAAAAGCGTTTGCCGTGGGTGTGCGTATAGAACATCCCCAGCGCCTTATAGATGAGAACATGTATGGGAAAAGTGAAAGAGGAAAGCTTCCCGCGGCCTCATACAAGCTGACCGAGAAGCTCGATAACGGCAGAGGCGTATATACTTTCTGTATGTGTCCGGGAGGCTATGTGGTCAATGCTTCATCCGAGCAGGGACATCTGGCGGTGAATGGCATGAGTTATCATGGACGGGCGGGAGAAAATGCCAACAGTGCCGTTATCGTTACAGTGACTCCGGACGATTACGGAACAGGGCATCCGCTCGGCGGCGTGGAATTTCAGAGGAAACTGGAGAAAAGAGCATGGGAAGAGGGCCGGGGATGTGTTCCTGTACAGAGATTCGAAGATTTCTGTGCAAACAGGAAAACGGTGGAACTTGGCTGTATAAAACCAAATATAAAGGGAAATTACAGGCTGGGAAATGTACGGAATATCTTCCCCGGGGAACTGTCGGCGTCTCTGCAGCAGGGAATCGAGTCAATGGATCGCAAAATCCGCGGATTTGCCGGAAAAGATGTGCTTCTTTCCGGGGTGGAAAGCAGAACATCGTCACCGGTCAGGATCAACAGAGACACTGATTTCAGGAGTAATATTCCGTGGATCTATCCGTGCGGAGAGGGCGCCGGATATGCCGGAGGCATCACTTCGGCAGCCATGGACGGGGTTAAAGTGGCCGAAGCGCTGATCAGGAAGTTCACAGAATTTTAATCCATATTCTCTATACACATTTTTTAAATTGTGCTAAAATAAATCGTTGTATTGTATCATCGCGCTGATCTAAGGATCAAACTATGGAAAAAAGCAATACGATCAAAGAAATGTATCACGAAGAACGGCCCTATGAAAAGTGCGAGCGCTTCGGAGCGGAAAATCTGACAGATGCCGAGCTGCTTGCGGTCATATTAAGGACCGGCACGCGCGGAGAAAATTCCCTGGATCTGGCAAGAAATCTGCTGCATCCCGATTTTGGAAATTCCGGTCTGCATAATATACATCAGTGGACGATGGAACGTCTGACGCGTGTCCGCGGAATCGGAAAAGTCAAGGCAATTCAGATACTCTGTCTGTCGGAGCTGTCAAAACGGATGGCGAGAGAGGCTGCTGCCGAGGGACTGGATTTTTCATCACCGTCTACGATCGCACGGTACTATATGGAGGACATGCGCTACAGGAAAAGAGAGGTATTGAAACTTTTGCTCCTGAACACCCGGTCCAGATTGATCGGGGAGACAAATGTATCGACAGGTACGGTGGATATGGCGCTTGTATCACCGCGTGAGCTGTTCATCGAGGCATTTCAGAAGAATGCATCAGCGATCATACTTCTGCACAATCATCCCAGTGGAGATCCGACTCCCAGCAGAGAGGATGTGCGGATTACCAGACGGGTGCATGAAGCGGGAATGCTGATCGGGATAGAGCTTCTCGATCACATAATTATTGGAAACAATTGTTTCGTCAGTATGAAAGAAAAGGGGTTCTTTCAAAATAGAGGGAGTTGACCGTCAAACGTAAATTGATAAGGGGTGGTTTTGCTGTGGCGGGAAAGGTTTATGGCCTCGATCTGGGTACCTACGAGATCAAGGTTTTTGATAAAAAGAGAGACAGGATATGGCGTGAAAAAGACGCAATTGCAATGAAGAATAAAAAATATATCTTCGCCGTCGGTGATGAAGCCTATGATATCTTTGAGAAAGCTCCTGTGGACATCAGGGTTGTATTTCCTATGAAAAACGGAGTTATTGCTCATTTTGACGATATGCAGTATCTTCTCGGTAATCTGCTGGGCACAGACCGGCGTTCTGTCTTTGGAGCAGAATACGTAGTGGCTGTCCCGACAGATGTGACCGAGGTGGAGAAGAAGGCGTTTTATGATCTTGTTTTTCATTCGGAGGCGAAAGCAAAGTCAGTCAGAATTGTGGAGAAAGGGCTTGCGGACGCTGTCGGTTTCGGCATGGATGTTATTGGCGAGAAAGGTATATTTGTCGCCAATTTCGGTGGCGGAACAACAGAGCTGTCAGTCCTGTCCCAGGGCGGTATGGTCATGAACCGCCTTCTTAAGATCGGCGGAGAGAATTTTGACATATCAATTGCGGATCTGGTGCGTCATAACAGAGAATTTATGATCGGCATACTCACGGCTGAAAAGCTCCGCCGCGAGTTCGGAGTGTTTGATCAGAGTACAGGCAGCTCAATCACTGTATCCGGAAGAGACCTGGTGGCCGGGGTACCGGCTCAGACAGATATTTCGATCAGTCTGGTCAGGGCTGCCATGAAAGAACTCCTCGAGGAGTGTGTGAGGGCAATCCGGTCTATGATCGAGAGGACCCCGCCGGATGTACGCAGGGCAATAGAGAAAAAGGGGATCTGCCTTACCGGGGGAATCGCCAATCTGAGAGGACTCTCTACATACCTCGAAGAGAGTATCGGTCTTCCGGTTCTGACCGTTCCGGAACCTGAACTCTGCGTGGTAAAGGGACTCCGGAAGATCATTTCGGATCGCGGTTACTATAAACGTCTTACGTATTCCATGTTGGATGAAGATTACAGGTGGTTAAGATAATGAAAAAAAAGAATCAGACATCACATACAAACAGATATATTCTGCTGGGACTTTCTGTGTTCTGCGCTCTTATGATGGTACTTTCGTCATTCTCAGACAAAGCAGCCGGTCCTTTCAAAGTTCTGGCCAATGTTACGGTTATCCCTCTGCAGCAGGGAATCAATCATGTCGGCGGATGGCTGGGAGATATGAAAGATAATTTTTCGACCATGAAGCAGCTGCGCGCTGAAAATGAAAATCTGCAGGAACAGATTGATGCACTTACCAGTGAGAACAATTATCTTCAGGAAGAGCGGTATGAGTATGAACGCCTGCAGGAACTTTATGAACTCGATCAGAATTATGCCGAATATGAGAAGACTGCAGCACATGTTATAGGAAAGGACTCAGGAAACTGGTTCAGTACGTTTACGATTGATAAGGGAAGTACAGACGGGATCGAGGTTGACATGAATGTCCTCGCAGGAAGCGGGCTGGTCGGAATCGTCACGGAAGTCGGACCGACCTGGGCAAAAGTCCGTTCTATTATTGATGACTCCACTAATGTAAGTGGTATGGTTCTTTCTACGTCCGACACATGCATTGTCAGCGGGGATCTTTCCCTTATGAGCAGCGGACAGATTTCCTTTGATCAGATGGAGAATAATGACAATGTAGTTTCTGTGGGCGATCAGATTGTTACGTCATATATCAGTGACAAATATCTTCAGGGAATCCTGATCGGATCGATCAGTGAGATCAATGTGGATTCGAATAATCTGACGCGCTCAGGATATATTATTCCGGCAGTTGATTTTAAGAACATTCAGGAAGTGCTCGTGATAACTACGACGAAGGCAGAGCTTACGGGAGAGAATAAAACGGGCGAGAGCAAATAGAGGAGAAGTGTTTCATGAAAGCAGTAAAGATAAGACGGGTCGTTGTGACAGCCGTGATCATGCTTGCAGCTTATCTTCTGCAGTGTACGGTGTTTCCGTCACTGGAGATCGCGGGGATTAAGCCGAATCTTATGCTTATTGTCACTGCGTCTTTCGGATTCATGCGAGGTCCGCGGGAGGGAATGTTTGTCGGATTTGCATCAGGCCTGCTGATCGATATCCAGTATGGAGATATGATAGGGTTTTATGCACTGATCTATCTGGCGGCAGGGTTTGTGAACGGATTATTTGAGCAGATTTATTTCGATGAGGATATTAAACTCCCTCTTTTCCTGATCGCCGGCAGTGATTTTGTTTACGGACTTGTCGTTTATTTCCTGACATTTCTGCTCAGAAGCGACTTTGATTTTCTGTATTATTTGAACAGGATCATTGTCCCGGAGACAATATATACGATCGCGGTTACCCTTGTTGTATATCCACTGCTCCTGCTTATCAACCATAAGCTGGAGGCCGAAGAAAAAAGGAGTGCAAGTAAATTTGTTTAGAGAAATCATTGACAGAATAAAAGAAGGCATAGATTATATCATGAAGTCGAGGCTTATGGTGCTTATCATTGTATTCTGCCTGACTTCATCTGTCCTGATCGGCCGCCTTTTCTATCTTCAGATTGTAAGAGGAGAAGATTATCTGGAAAACTATGAGCTTCAGATCAGAAGGACAAGCGAGATCGCCGCGACGAGAGGAAATATATACGACAGAAACGGAAATCTTCTCGCATATAACGAACTGGCTTATTCTGTTACCATACAGGATACTCTTCCCACAAATATGGGGTCAGATAAGAGAAATGAGGCTTTAAACAGTATTCTTGATAAAGTATTGAAAATTGTCGAGGCAAACGGTGATTCGGTTATTGACAGTTTCGGTATCATCCTTGACTCTGCAGGAGAATACCAGTTCGCAGAGACAAATGAAACTTTGAAACTCCGTTTTATAGCCGATGTATATGGAAAAGCATATACGGATGATCTCTCACAGGACCAGAAAAATCAGTCGGCATCCGGAATTATGCATTATCTCTGCACGAAAAGATATGGCCTTGACGATACCAACAATGATCCGGCATATATACTTAAGATGGTAAATATGCGCTACGCAATGGGGCTGAACAGTTATCAGCAGTATCTTTCCACAGTTCTCGCCTCTGATGTGAGCGATGAGACAGCGGCGGCGATCATGGAGAACCAGAGCACCCTTACCGGAGTTGATATCGAGGAAGAATCCCTTCGGCGTTATCCGGACGGAGAGTACTTCGCATCGCTGATCGGATATATCGGTCCTATGTCTCAGGATGAATATGATGCTCTGGATGAAGACGAAAAAGACAAATATTCTCTGTCCGATATTGTAGGAAAATCCGGCATTGAACAGGCTTTTGACAGTACTTTACAGGGCGAAAAGGGTAAGTCCACTTTTTATGTGGACAACCTCGGAAAAGTGATCGAGACAGTGAGCAAGACAGATCCCAAGGCCGGAAATGATATATATCTTACAATAGATAAAGATCTGCAGATAAATGCATATAAGCTTCTGGAAGAGAAAATCGCAGGTATCGTGCTGAGTAAGCTGACAAATATTCTGGATTATGATCCTTCCGAGACAAAGGATGCAAGTGAGATTATTATTCCCGTAAGCGACGCATATCACGCGTTTATTGCCAATGAAGTGATAGACATGGATCATTTCGCGAACGAGGAGGCGGGACCGGCTGAAAAAGCGGTCTATGCAACATTTCAGAGCAAGAAGGAATCCACCCTGGCGGATATTATGTCCCAGCTTGAGAACAATCAGGCAGATGCTTATAAAGATCTGTCAGATGAAATGCAGGCATATATGTCATATATCTGCAATACTGTACTGGCAGAAAAGACAGGAATTCTTCTGACGGATAAGATTGATACTTCAGATGAAACATACATTGCATGGAGGACGGATGAAACAATCAGCCTCAACGCATATTTGAATTATGCTATTTCACAGAGCTGGATTGACACATCAAAGCTGGGAAACAGCGCATATTCCAGCTCCGAAGAGATATATCAGGCACTTCTGACATATATTGAAGAATATTTGACCAATGACAGTGATTTCGACAAACTTCTCTATGAATATCTTATAAAATCAGGAAGTGTCACCGGTACACAGATCTGTGCGATCGTGTATGAACAGGGAGTGCTTCCGATGGATAAGGACAGCTATAACGGTCTGTTAAGCGGCTCTGCCAGCGCATTCCAGTGGCTGCATGATAAGATTGAAACACTGGAGATCACGCCCGGACAGCTCGGACTTGAACCGGGATCCGGCGGGCTTGTTGTGACGGATCCGAATACAGGAGATGTACTGGCGTGCGTATCCTATCCGGGATATGACAATAACCGTCTTGCAAATACAATGGATTCGGCTTACTACAACCAGCTTAACAGCGGAACTTCCCGGCCGTTTTATAACAGGGCCACACAGGAAGAAACAGCGCCCGGTTCTACATTTAAGATGGTTTCGGCTACGGCGGCTCTTGAAGAAGGAATTGTCAATGCGAATACAACCTTTTACTGTGACGGCGTGTTTTCTGAGGTACAGCCAAGTCCTCACTGCTGGGTATATCCGAACGGCCACGGCTCGCTCAACGCTGTTCACGCGATCGAAAATTCGTGTAACGTATATTTCTACAATGTAGGTTATGAACTTGGAATGGATTCAGACGGCAATTATGACAGCGACCGTGGTACGGACAGGCTTGCCAAATATGCGGAAATGTTCGGACTCGGGGAAAAATCCGGTCTTGAGATTGACGAAGCTTCACCGCATATTTCGGACGAGTATTCGATACAGTCCGCAATCGGACAGGGAAATAATAACTTTACTGTCAGCCAGTTGAACAGATATGTCACGGCGGTCGCCAACAGCGGAACAGTATATGATCTGACACTGATCGATAAGATTACGGATTCCAGCGGAAACCTGCTCCGTGACAATGAAGCGGAGGTTGTAAGGACAATGGATGACGTCAGCCAGAGTACTTGGGATCAGCTTCATGAAGGTATGGAGCTGATGGTAAGCAGCCACGCTACTTTCTCGGGGCTGGACTTTACAATGGCAGGAAAAACCGGTACGGCTCAGCAGAATGAGCTCCATCCTGACCATGCGCTCTTTGTCGGATACGCTCCGGCTGATTCACCGGAAATATCGATCGCAGTCCGTATTGTAAATGGATACAATTCAGGATATGCCTCCGAGATAGGGCGGGATGTGTCGCAGATCTACTTTAACCCGGATAAGAAGGACGAGCTGATTACAGGAAAAGCGGCAGATCTGGGTAATGGAATGGCCGGCGACTAATCAATAACGTCAGAACTTATGCAGGAGGAGAAGCAAAATGGGAGAGGTTATAGTCATAACATCGGGTAAAGGAGGAGTCGGCAAGACGACAACTACCGCAAATATCGGGATCGGGCTGTCCGGGCTTGGAAAAAAGGTTCTGGTCATCGATACGGATCTGGGCCTTCGAAATCTCGATGTGGTTATGGGACTGGAAAACCGGATTGTATATAATATTGTGGATGTGATCGAAGGGAGCTGCAGGCTGAAGCAGGCACTGATTAAAGACAAGCGTTTCCCGGAGCTTTATCTGCTTCCTTCAGCCCAGACGAAAGATAAGACAAGCATCTCTCCGGAGCAGATGAAAAAACTGATTGAAGATATACGGGATGATTTTGATTACATCCTGCTCGACTGTCCGGCGGGGATCGAACAGGGATTTCAGAATGCAATTGCCGGTGCGGACCGGTCCATTGTCGTGACGACTCCTGAGGTCTCCGCGATAAGAGATGCAGACCGGATACTCGGACTTCTTGAGGCTTCCGGGATCCGGAAAAACGAACTGCTGATCAACCGTCTCAGGATAGATATGGTAAAGCGGGGGGATATGATGTCCGTGGATGACGTAACCGAGATCCTTGCAGTGGATCTTCTGGGCGTCATACCGGATGATGAACAGGTTGTCATCGCCACAAATCAGGGAGAGCCGGTAGTAGGCGAAGACAGTCTTGCGGGAAGGTCGTATATGAATATCTGCCGAAGACTTCTGGGAGAAGACGTACCTATGGAAGATTATATGAAGCCGGAGGGCTTTCTGGGAAAACTCTCCAGTCTTTTTCACCGGAACTAGGAGGGAACGACGATGAGTGTACCATCTGTTTTTGTTGCGAAAGAGAGACTGAAGAATCTGTTGATTTCAGACAGAATGCAGTGTACACCGGATGCGGCGGACAGACTGGAAAAGGATCTGTACCTTACGGTTTCAAAGTATATGGAGATCACCCCGGAACATTTTGATATCAGGATTTCAAGGAGTGATATACATATTAAATACACGGGAGAAAACAAGTGAGAAACTTTTTAAAAAAACATATACACTATAATATTAAAGATTACAAAATAGGTCTTGTAATATCAGTGGTTGCTTTATCAATAATCGGTGTCCTTATGGTCAGAAGCGCAAGACCCGACTTTATGAACAGACAGATTCTGGGTGTTCTTCTCGGTATCTGTGCCATGGGCGTGATTTCGCTGATCGATTATAAATGGGTGCTTAATTTTTACTGGCCCATGTATTTCCTGAATCTTGTGCTGCTTGCGGCTATCTGGATCCCGGGACTCGGCGTGGTCACGAACGGAGCGCGCAGATGGCTCAATCTCGGATTTACGCAGCTCCAGCCGTCCGATCTTACCAAGATCCTTATGATCCTTTTCTTTGCCAGATTCCTGTCAGACAGAGAGAGGGCGATTAACAACCCGAAGGTGATCCTTCAGGCAATCGCACTGATTCTTCCGTCACTGGCAATGATCTATGCGCAGCCGAATCTTTCTACAACACTCTGTGTGGCTGCCTTGTTCTGCGCGCTGCTTTTTCTTGCAGGTCTGAGCTATAAATTTGTGGGAACGGTATTGGCAGTCACAGTGCCGACGGTTGTTATCTTCCTTGCCATCGCCGTTCAGCCGAACCAGCCGTTTCTGCACGATTATCAGCAGGACCGTATCCTTGCGTGGCTGGAGCCGGAGAAATACGCGGATGACGAGTCATATCAGCAGCTCAACTCGGTAATGGCGATCGGATCCGGGCAGCTCTCAGGAAAAGGGTATGACAATGACGATACCACGTCGGTAAAGAACGGTAACTTTGTCTCTGAGCCGCAGACAGACTTTATTTTTGCGATAATTGGTGAAGAATTAGGATTTGTGGGTTGTTGTGTCGTTATATTTTTGATATTATTAATTGTGATACAATGTATTATGGTTGGCTTGAAAGCGAAAGATACAGGGGGACGCATCATCTGCGGCGGTGTTGCCGCACTGATAGGGATACAGAGCTTTATCAACATCGGTGTGGCTACTTTGATCCTTCCGAATACAGGATTGTCGCTTCCCTTTGTAAGTTATGGACTGACTTCCGTTGTGTGCTTTTTTATGGGGATCGGTTTCGTATTGAATGTCGGTTTACAGCCTAACAAATACCAGTAAGGAGAGAGTGACAGTTATGAATATCGGTCTGATTGCACACGATGCGAAAAAGAAGCTGATGCAGAATTTCTGTATCGCCTACCGCGGAATACTCAGCAAGCATGAGCTGTACGCTACGGAAACGACGGGAATTCTGGTGGAAAGTGTAACAAATTTAAGTATTCACAAGTTCCTGGCGGGACATCTGGGCGGAAAACAGCAGCTGGGATCTCAGATTGAGCATAATAATATCGATCTGCTTATCTTCTTCAGAGATCCGCTGGCACCGCGCCCTCATGAGCCGGATGTAAATGATATCGTAAAGCTCTGCGATATGTATAATATACCGATCGCAACTAATATCGCGACAGCGGAAGCGCTTATCCTTGCATTGGACAGAGGAGATCTGGACTGGCGCGAGATGTATAAATAGCAGAATGAATCAGGGGATATAATAAAATGAATCAGGGGAAAAGAAGATACTCAGGCAGAACCCGCAGAAGGCGGAGAAGGAGACAGCGGCGCGCCGCGGCTCTTCTGATCTGTATTGTAATAGTGCTTGGCGCTGTTTCTGCAGGTGCGCTTATTATCTGGGAACAGATAAGAAATTACACTGTATCATATGAAGCGGATAATTATGACAAAAATGTATATCAGGGAGCGCTGTTTGCAAGTGATCTGTGCGTTGCGGCAGAGGAGGTTGACCTTGACGGATTCCAGCCTGATACGGATCTTCATGCCGCGGGGTTGTTCGATCTGGGCGAAGACAGTGTCCTGTGCGGGTATAAGCTCTATGACCGTCTGTATCCTGCAAGCACCACTAAGATTATGACGGCTCTGCTTGCGCTGAAATACGGCAATATGGATGATGTTGTCACGGTAAGTTCCAATGCGACAGATTTTAAATGGGACGAGGTGACAAGCGGACTGCGCACTGGCGATAAGGTTAAAATGTACGATCTCGTCTGCGGACTGCTTCTTCATTCCGGAAATGACTGTGCAACGGCTATTGCCGAACATATAGCCGGCAGCGTAGATGCTTTTGCGGATATGATGAATGAGGAGGCAGCTTCCCTTGGAGCGACAGGCACACATTTTGTAAATCCGCATGGATTACATAACGAGAACCATTATACAACGGCATATGATCTCTATCTCATCTTTAATGAATGCATCAAGGATGAACGTTTTGTGGAGATTATTTCGATGGATTCCTATGACGGTACTCTTACCGGAGCGGACGGAACTGTCCGCAAACAGACATGGACGCCTACACAGGCATATGGTGCCGGCGAGGCGGTTGAACCGGACGGAGTACGGGTACTGGGAGGTAAGACAGGAACTACACAGCAGGCCGGCAACTGTGTCATTCTCTATGATGAGGATGATAATGGAAATCCGTATATTTCGGTAATTATGGGAGCTGACGGGACAGCCAGACTGTATGACCAGATGAATACGCTGATGCAGACAGGTATTGCCGGCAATACGTCAGACCAGCCATCGGATCAGAATCAGCAGAAAGAAGCACAGTAAATAAAACCTGGAATACAGAAATATATCTTTTTAAAGGCAAATAAGTCTCCGGGATCCGGTTTGTCCGGGTCCCGGAGACTTATTGATGTCTGATGTTTTATATCTATTCCGACATGCTTCTGATCCTTCCGAAAAAGCTCAGCAGATATAATCCGCAGAGTCCCACAAGAGTATAGATGATCCTTGAAAGCCAGCTCAGATTACCAAACAGAAATGCTACAAGATCAAAGCGAAAGATGCCCACAAGCAGCCAGTTGACCGCACCTATAATTACGATTGTCAGTGCCGTGTAATCAAACCACTTCATTTTATTTCCTCCTTTATCATCTCAATATTTTTATTATTCCCTCAAAAACTGGAAATATACATCAGAAAATGTTATACTGTTTAAGTTAAAGAGAACGCAAAAGTGAAGACATCATGGAGGTGAAATCCTGATTTGGCATCAAATAAGAGCAAATCGGTCAGTATAAAAAAATATAAAAAGAAACGCGAATTTAATCTTGGAATTTTATTGTTTGCAATTGTTTTTATTTATTTGATCGTAACGGTAATCCTTTATTTTACCGGAGATTCGATTTCTGTGTACGAGGTTCGTGAGGGAAGTATTGTACGGGACAATTCATATACCGGTCTTATTATAAGACAGGAGACAGCGGTAACAGCAGAAAAAAGCGGTTATATCAGTTATTACCAGAATGGGAACAGCAAGGTCAAGGCAGGAACAAATATATATGCACTTTCACAGAAACCGCTTAATACAGAGGAAAGTACATCACAGGAAAGCGGAACAGTAAGCGTATCTCAGGACGTGCTTTCAAACATAGTGCTTCAGCTTCAGAACTTTAACGAGAATTATAAAGCTGAAGATTTTTCATCCGTATATTCGTTAAAAAATGAGATAAGCAATTCTCTTCAGGACACATACAGCGAGACACGGATGGAACATTTGGGCGCCGTTATTGAGGCAAGCGGCCAGGACGTCACATCCTACACAACGCAACAGGATGGAATTGTTGCTTTCACAGTTGATGGATATGAGTCTCTCACAAAAGATACATTTCAGGCGGAAAATTTTGATAACACGGAATATGAAAGTACCGTACTGTCTGATCAGATGAAAATTACAGCAGGTGACCCCGTGTACCGTCTGATCACCAGCGAAGACTGGTCCGTGATCGTTCCGCTTGACAAAGATACTGCCGAGCAGCTTATAGCGGACGAAGTTACAAGCGTAAAAGTACGTATTGATAAAGACAGCGAGACAATGCGGGCTGCTCTGTCAATTACAGAAAAGGATGGCGCTTATTATGGATGCCTTGACTTCGACAATTCCATGATACGGTACGCGGAGGAAAGATTTCTGAATGTGGAGCTTATTCTTGAGGATGAGAGCGGTCTCAAGATACCCAAGTCATCCGTCATTGAGGAGCAGTTCTATGTTATACCCGAAGAATATATCACGACCGGAGGTAACAGCTCGTCTGATGGTGTTATGATACAGCAGGCAAACGGTAGCGTGGAGTTTAAAGCGGTAGACATTTATGACGAGTCTGATGATGGTGAAGTATGCATAAGCCGGGACGATCTTCAGGAAGGCGATGTACTGGTCATGCCGAAGTCAAGTGAGACTTATACGGTAGATAAGACGAAGGCTCTTCAGGGAGTCTATAATATTAACAAAGGATATGCAGTATTTAAAAAGGTAAGTATCCTCTGCGAGAACGATGAGTATTATATTGTTCAGGAGGGAGACAGTTATGGCCTTTACAATTATGACCATATTGTTCAGAACGGTTCGAGTGTAAGCTCGGATGAAGTAGTATTTCAGTAGATGAGGAGAAAATATGAATATTACAGAAAGGAAGTATATGGAATGCTGAAAGAAAATCTGGAATCTGTCGAATCAAAAATTCAGGCTGCATGCGACAGGGCAGGAAGAAAAAGAGAAGAAGTCACACTTGTTGCAGTGAGTAAGACCAAGCCGGTAAGTATGCTTCAGGAGGCGTATGATCTGGGCGTGCGTATTTTCGGTGAAAATAAAGTTCAGGAAATCCGGGATAAATATGAAGTCCTTCCGAAAGATATCGAATGGCATATGATCGGTCATCTGCAGACCAATAAAGTGAAATATATTGTCGACAAAGTAAAACTTATTCATTCTGTCGATTCACTAAAGCTGGCGGAGACGATAGAAAAAGAAGCTGAGAAGCACAACTGTACAGTGGATATTCTCCTTGAAGTAAATGTAGCGGAAGAGGAGAGTAAATTCGGTTTAAAGACGGACGAAGTATTACCTCTTTATGATAAAATTTTACAGTTTTCTCACATTAATGTGCGCGGACTTATGACAATTGCTCCTTTTGTTGAAAATCCCGAAAAAAATCGTACAATATTTGCGGATTTACATAAATTATATGTTGACATTAAGGAAAAAAACATTGATAATGATACTGTGAGCATACTTTCGATGGGGATGACCAATGATTATGAGGTTGCGATCGAAGAAGGAGCCACAATGGTCCGGATCGGAACAGGAATCTTTGGTGCCAGAGATTACAGCATATAACTGTATTATCTGGAAAGAAAGTATGAAAGAAAAAAGGAGTGCCGGGTGGGCCGACGGCACAGGATAGGAGTGTAAAAATGGGTGTATTTGATAAATTTCTGGACATCATGAAATTAAACGACGATGATTATGATGATGATGAGTTTTATGATGATGACGAATTCTACGACGATGATAATTATGAGGAGAAGTCACAGCGTCGTTCATTGTTCGGAAAGAAAAATACAAAAGAAAACAACTACGATGACTTCGACATGGAAGAGGACAAGAATCAGCCCTCTGCGAATAATAAAGTAACGCCGATGAGACATCCGACTGTAAAGAGCAGCGGACACATGGAAGTCTGCGTAGTGAAGCCGACTTCTGTTGATGACTCAAGAGAGATTACAGAGACACTTCTGTCTGGTCGTACTGTGATCCTGAATCTTGAGGGCATGGATCTTGAGATCGCACAGAGGATTATTGATTTTATTTCCGGTGCTACTTTTGCAATCAACGGAAATCTGCAGAAAATCTCAAATTATATTTTCCTCGTTACACCTACAAACGTTGATATTTCCGGTGATCTTCAGGATCTTCTCGGAGGTTCAATGGAGACCCCGAGTGTAAAAGGAAGATATTAAGAGGCGGATCATGAATCAGGACAGGGATGTTCAGAATCTTGAGAAACGATTCGCGGAGTTATCCCGGACGGCTTATCAGAGGGATATTATAACATATTCAGATTTTTTGAATCTCAATGAACAGAACATATTACATATGCTGCCGAAAGATCGTCTTTTTACAAGGATAGTATCTTTTGGCGGCTATGAAATGGCAGAGCGTCAGATGGCGGCATTTATCCCTGATGCTCTTTATTTGCGTTACGGTAAAAAAGAGCTTGAGCCTGAAGAGGTCGGATATCCTTTCTGCGCTCTGGAGATTACGCCTGTAAATCTTAAGTTTGCCGACACACTTACGCATCGCGATTATCTCGGGGCTGTACTTAATCTGGGGATTGAGCGTTCGCGAATCGGCGATATTCTTCCTGATGAGAAAGGCGCCCTTCTGTTCGTGCACAACGATATCGCGGATTTTATATGTAGTGAACTGTCCAGGATCAGACATACTTCAGTCAAAGTAAATCCGGTTTCACTTACTGATGTGAGTTACTCTCCCAAAGTCGAGGAGATCCGCGGGACGGTTGCCTCTGTGCGGCTTGACTCGCTTCTGGCATTGGCTTTTTCCCAGTCCAGAAGCAGGCTTACCGGACTGATCGCCGGCGCAAAGGTATACGTGAACGGACGCCTGATTACCAGTAACGGGTATCAGCCGGAGACGGGAGACGTTATTTCCGTGCGCGGTATGGGTAAGTTCCGATATGAGTATGCAGGCGGCAGGACACGCAAGAACAGGGTAAATGTCGTGATCAGTAAATATGTATAAGACAACAGAGTGAGGATGGAACATTAAATGAATCAGCTAAATACAGGAATCAAGAGATATATTATCCCTCTGCTCGGTATCGTTGCAGCGGTTGTAATTGACCAGATTACCAAATATCTTGCAGAAATATATCTCAAAAACCAGCCGGCAAAGGTGATCATTGACGGTGTGTTTGAACTTCAGTATCTCGAGAACCGAGGCGCGGCATTCGGTATGATGCAGAATATGCAGTACATTTTCGTAGTCGGTGCTTTAGCAATCTGCGCTGTCGTTATTTTTCTCTACGTCAGAATTCCGGATACAGCGAGATATATTCCGATCAAAGTGTGTGCGGTTCTTCTTTGCGCAGGAGCTCTCGGCAATATGATTGACCGTATCAGGCTGAACTATGTGATCGATTTCTTTTATTTCAGTCTGATAGACTTTCCGATTTTTAATGTTGCAGACTGTTACGTGGTGACGGCCTGTATTGCTTTTGCGCTGCTTATTTTGTTCTACTACAGAGATGATAATGATTTCAGCTTCCTCAGCAGGAAGAAAGGATGATCTGCGGGATGAATATTATTAATCTTACGGCCCGAAATTCAGGGGAAAGGATCGACAGATTTTTGAGTAAAGATCTTGAGAACCTTTCCCGTTCTTATTTGCAAAAACTGTTGAAAGACGGAGATATCATTGTAAACGGGAAAGTCGTCAAAGCAAATTATAAGGTGTCACAGGGAGATGAGATACAGGTATCTATACCGGAACCGGAGACACCGGATATTCTTCCGGAGAACATTCCTCTGGACATTCTCTATGAAGATGGCGATATCCTTGTGGTAAACAAGCCGAAAGGTATGGTTGTGCATCCCGCCCCGGGACATTACAGCCATACGCTCGTGAATGCGGTGATGTACCACTGCGGCGAGCGTCTTTCGGGAATCAACGGAGTCCTCCGGCCGGGGATCGTGCACAGGATCGATATGGATACGACAGGTTCACTTCTGATATGTAAAAATGATCATGCGCATCAGATACTTGCAGAAGAATTGAAAGAGCATTCTATAACACGACGGTACCATGCGATCGTGCACGGGAATATAAAGGAAGACACAGGTACTGTGAACGCTCCGATCGGAAGGCATCCCGTAGATCGGAAAAAGATGAGTACGAAAGCTCCGAATGGGAGGCACGCGGTTACACATTATAAAGTTCTGGAACGTTTTGGAGATTACACATATATAGAGTGCGAACTTGAGACTGGACGTACCCATCAAATCCGTGTCCATATGTCCAGCATCGGCCATCCGATTCTGGGGGATACTGTATATGGTCCGGCAAAATGTCCGTATAAACTGCAGGGACAGACTCTTCATGCGAAAATACTCGGTATTACACATCCGACAACTGGTGAATACATGGAATTTGATGCTCCGCTGCCGGAATATTTTTCAGATTTATTGCAGAGACTTCGAAGAAAATTTTAAATTTTCATTGTAATAAGGCCGAAGTATGGTTATAATAGTCATATAAAATGTGTTTTGCAGAAGATTTTTTATGCAAAATCACAACTATATGACGTAAAGGAGAGTGGCCCAAATGAAAACAAATACGATCATTACAATAGGACGTGAATTCGGAAGTGCCGGCAGAGAGATCGGTTATAAAGTTGCCGAGGCATTTGACATTAAGCTGTATGATAAGGAAATGCTGGCACGAGCTGCTAAGGAAAGCGGAATCTGTGAGGAAATATTCGAGACTCATGATGAGAAGCCGACAAACAGTTTTCTGTATTCACTTGTGATGGATACATATTCTATGGGCTATTCCGGAAATACATATACGGATATGCCGATCAATCATAAAGTATTCCTCGCACAGTTTGATGCCATTAAAAAGATAGCAGATGAAGGACCGTGTATTCTTGTAGGTCGCTGTGCAGATTATGCGCTGGAGTCATATCCCAATGTGGTGAGTGTATTTATCCATGCCGATCTGGATGCGCGTATCAGAAGAATTGCCCGTATCTATGATCTTACTGACGCAAAAGCAAAGGACATGATCCTGAAAACAGATAAGAAGCGTTCCAGTTATTATAATTACTATACGAACAAGAAATGGTCGGATGCAGAAAGCTATGAACTCTGTCTGACAAGTTCGGAACTTGGAATTGACGGAACGGCGAAAGCGATCATTGATTATGTGCAGCTGAAAGAAAGCATCAGTAAAGATAAACGATTTGTATAATATAAAATGTGCGTAACGCAAATATGAGTGATACAGAAATCTCCCGGCAGAACAGATATCTGCCGGGAGATTTCTCAGGGTTCAGTTATTCTGTGTGCGGTTATGTATATGACGTTGCGGCCAGCCGGCCAGATTCCCGGACAGGATTGCGTGGAACATTCTTTCTCTGGTACCGGGATGCTCCGTATTGAGCTGTTTCAACAGCTCTTTGGCATACTGACGCTTTGTGTAGCCGTCGACCGGACATTTGCTCTTGACTACAGGAAGGTTGTACTTATTTTTAAAACCGATAACATCCATTTCATCGACAAACATAAGCGGACGGATCACAGTAAGATCCATACGATCCAGATATGTCCTCGGTGAAAATGAATGAAACCTGCCTTCAAAGATAAGTGAAAGGAGCATTGTCTCTATAATGTCATCTTTATGATGAGCATACGCAACTTTATTGCAGCCCATTTCTTTGATAGCCTGATTCAGGGCTCCTTTTCGCATCTTAGCGCAGAGAGAACATGGATTGGTTTCTTTTCGTATATTGAAAAGAATATCATAAATTTCGGACTTGACGATCCTGTAAGGGACCTGCATTTCATTGCAGAGAGACTGGATCGGGGATAGATCAAAATCTTCAAATCCCAGATCCACTGTTATGGCGCTGAGCTCGAATTTCTTCGGATAAAAGCGCCGGAGGCCGTGAAGAGCATAGAGAAGTGTCAGGCTGTCCTTCCCGCCGGATATCCCAACTGCAATATGGTCGCCATCCTGTATCATATCATATTCATCGACGGCTTTTCTTGTATAGCTTAGTAAACGCTGTAATTGCATAATTTTGTCGGATCCTTTCTCTTTTGATACATATTTTTATATTATACTGATCGTAAGCAAGAATTACAAGGGGTGTTTTGGTATGAAAGAAGTCAGACTGCCGCAATTTTATGAACAGGCGGAAAGCGTATGGAAAAAATTCCTGCAGGCTCTTCCTGTCATAGCCTTTTTTCTTATTCTGTTTTATTCGGTAATTTACCTTTTCGGAATGCAGTCCTTGCGGGGATCATGGTAACCTGTATGTACACAGCAACACCGGGGACAATCATACATGCGCTGTTCGTCACCTGTTTTGCACTGTCTATGACAACGCTTGCAATAGGAGAGACAATGGCTGTTTTCCTTCGCATGGCCTATATCGTATCTGCAGTTCTCTTCGTGCTGGTCATAAACAGATTTTTCTTCCCCACAAGTCTGGTAAGTCAGGTGCGTTATAATCTGCAGCTTTTATTTCATATGCACCATATGTATCTGCGTATGCTGGAAGACTCTCTGACAAACCAGCTGGATTATTGGCGGATCTGTGATGCTCAGATCCAGTATCATACGGCTCTGGCACAGATCAGAAATGACCTGCCGAAAGTGGAAAAGGATGAAAAAGACAGGTCATACTAGAAAGATTATGGAGCAGTATATTCTATACACAGATTATGTATTGAACCAGATTCAGGAGATGCTGCACCTGAAAAAGGAGAAAAAGCTGAAAAATATTGAGGAAATGAAGTATCAGCGTTACATAGAAGGAGAGCCGGAACTTTCTTCTCTGATGACACAGTATGCCCGCAATCTGTCCCGGCTCTATGTACTTGTTTTAAGGCGGGTAAGAAATGAATATTGATCAAACTTCACGAAGTTTGACTGCTCCCGCAGCCTGCCTGCGGCGGTTCTCATCGATTGCCGCATAGTGTTTTTTGGTCGTATTGACGTCTTTGTGCCCAAGTACGTCGGCCACAAGATAAATATCACCTGTCTCTTTGTAGAGGGCTGTACCGTAGGTGCTGCGAAGCTTATGCGGCGTGATTTTTTTGTTCGGAGTCACCTCGCGGGCATATTTTCTGACCATATTCTCGACAGCCTGCACGCCCATGCGTTTTCTCTGAGTAGAGAGGAAAAGAGCATTCTCGTGGCCAGAGAGCGGGATAGTAGTCTTGCGTGTCGTATACATATAAGTCTTGAGAGCGTTTTCGACTTCTTCACCAAAGTAGACAACCATTTCGTTCCCGCCTTTCCGTGTCACTTTGATCCCGTTGTTTTTGAAATCTACGTCCTGTATATCGAGTCCGACGCATTCAGATACACGGATACCCGTTCCGAGAAGAAGGGTCAGGATTGCAAGATCGCGGTTCTTTGTCTTTTCATAATATACTTTGCGCTGACCGGTAAGATTGTCTCCGCCGTGGTCTACATAATCGAGAAGCTTGACCACCTCATCGGTATCGAGACGGATGATGGCCTTATCGTGCAGTTTTGGCATATCGACGAGTAAAGTCGGATTGCTGGTGATCGCCTGTCTCTTGTAGAAATAGCCGTAAAAACTCCTCAGAGCCGACATCTTGCGCGCGAGTCCTTTTTCCGTGTTCGTAATCTGTTTCTTTTCGTCATTTTCGTATACTTTAAGATATTCCTGATATTCCTCGATATCAACAGGCTCCAGACGTTCCAGATCCTGCAGGGTGAACTGATCAATACTGTAATTCTTATATACAGGATTATTTTCCATTAAAAAATGAAAGAAAACACGGATGTCATATGCATAGGAAATGCGGGTCCTTGCCGATGTAGTCGGTTCGATTGCCCGAAAATAATCTTTTGCAAACGGCGGCAATGTCTTAAGAATCGACCTGAGCCGTAACGTATTGTCAATATATTTCTGTTCATGATAAGTTTTTGATGTTGTTGTTTCTTTAGTTTCTGATGCCCCCATAATTATTTAACCCCCTTATCAATAAAAAGATGAATTATAACGAAATTGCCTGTTTACAGATATATTATAGCTGAACAGCTTCTTTTTGTCTATATCTATTGGAAAAATCGGTATTTGTCGTATAGATTGAAATGTATAGATAAGAGGCCGGATCAGACTTTTCCAGTACTGCTCCGGCCATTAAGTGGGTGTATAATATATATCAATACATAGGGATGTATATTGATACCGTCAATTATTTCAGATAAGCTGAATCATTGTATGCAATGATCAGATTCTGACCTGCCTGAATATCATCTGAATCGAGGTTATTCATATCTTTGAGCACCTGTACATATTCAGCTACAGAATTGTAGTCATTTGTCATTGTATCTTCAGCTATTGCCCAAAGTGTATCCCCTGACTGGATCTGAATGCTTTTGTAATATTTATATACGGTCTTATCAGCAGATGTTTTCTCGTGTGCAGATACAAGAAATGCACCGAATGAAACGCAAATGACCAGCATTAAAACTATACCTGTAAAAACTCTCCTGAAACGTTTTTTAACGGAATTGCGTGATACTCTCTTTTTCATCTTGAAAACCCCTTCTTCATCATTAGAAATTAATACTCGTTAACCCTTTTAACAGCATAAATAGATTGTATACAAGTATACTTTTAATCGAACACTTATTCATGCAAACAGCTGTTCTGTATTTGATATTATAGTGCACGAACATCTGTTTGTCAATAGAAAATCGAACATATTTTCGTAACAAATGTTTGCTTTTTCAGAACTGCTGTGGTAGTATAATAAGTAGTAAAATTATCGGAGGAAGTTATGGCTAAAGGAAAGATAAGCAAAAAACAGCAGGAAATATTAGAATATATTAAGATGCAGATTCTGCAGAGGGGGTTCCCGCCGGCAGTCCGTGAGATATGCGAGGCTGTCAATCTGAAATCTACTTCTTCTGTCCATTCCCACCTTGAGACTCTCGAGAAGAACGGATACATAAGAAGAGATCCGACGAAACCGAGAGCTATCGAGATTCTGGATGACAATTTTAATCTTACAAGACGCGAGATGGTCAATGTTCCTATTATAGGTCAGGTCGCGGCGGGCCAGCCGATTCTGGCTCAGGAAAATATTGAGGACTACTTCCCTATTCCGATTGAACATATGCCGAATAAACAGACGTTTATGCTGAAAGTAAAAGGGGAAAGCATGGTCAATGCAGGTATCCTTGACGGTGATATGGTACTGGTCGAAGAAGATCATACTGCTTCTAACGGTGATATGGTTGTAGCTCTTGTCGACGACAGTGCGACTGTAAAGACATTCTATAAAGAAGAAGGCGTCTATCGTCTTCAGCCGGAAAATGATTTCATGGATCCGATTATTGTAAAGGAAGTATCCATTCTCGGAAAAGTGATCGGTGTAATCAGACTTTTTAAATAATACCTAACGTAGAGTTTGCTCTAAAAAGAATAAAGAAAGGCAGTCTGTAGAATTTTTAAACTACAGACTGCCTTTTTTATAGTCTATTGTGTCTTATTCCGCAAGTTCTTCAAGCGTGATATCTCTTCCGTCTTTCCAGATCCTTTCCAGATCATAGAACAGGCGGTTCTCCTTGTCGAATACATGGACGATGATATCGCCGAAATCGAGCAGAATCCAGCTTGAATTTGCGCGTCCCTCGCGCTGTTTGAGATGATAGCCGGCCTTATGCAGCTCTTCTTCAACATTGTCAACAAGAGCATTTACCTGACTGTCGCTGTTTCCGTTTGCGATAATGAAATAGTCGGCGAGTACAGAGACTCCGGTGATATCAATGATTTTGATATCTTCCCCTTTTTTGTCGCTGAGTGCATCATATGCGATGCGTGCCATCTCTTTTGACTGGTTCATTTCATACCTCCTTCTGTGATATATAAACTGTACTTTTATTATATTATCTGTTCTTTTTATTTCCTATAATATTCACAGGTACTTACTGTCGTGGGATCTACTGCTTTTCCGCCGTCATTCAGATACCGGACAGTATTTTTCGCAGACAGATATACTGCCCTGTCGATATCCTGAAATACAATACCGCGGATCTCTTCAAGTCCGGGAATGATTTTACGGTTCGGTTCAATATAGTCAGCAATATATATGATCTTTTCAAGCAGTGTCATGCCCGGTCTTCCGGTCGTATGATAGGTAATTGCATCAAGAATGCCCTGATCTTTGATCTTGTATTCATGGCGGGCCAGATAAGCGCCCAGTTTTGCATGGACAAGCGCCGGCATCTCCAGTTCTGATTCCGTGAGCTGAATATCGTATTTTCTGCACAGTTTGATCTGATCTTTTGCAGAACAATATTTACCGCAGTCATGAAGAAGTCCTGCTGTCAGCGCTTTCTGAATGTCCTCACCATAGCACATTGCAAGCGAAGATGCAGTATACATGACGCCTATTGTATGTTCAAAGCGTTCTTTCTTGAGTTTTTTAGACAGATCTTTGCGGATCTCGAGAAGCTCTTCTGTCATAACTGTCAGATTCTCCTTTACTCTGATTTTATCTTATAGAGTGCGTTGCTTTGAATATATTCTGATACAACGTCCGGCACCATATAGCGGATGCTCAGACCCTTCTCTGCTCTTCTGCGTATTGTAGTAGAGGAAATCTCAACAAGCGGCGCCTGAAGGAGACGGATATCCGCCCCGTATTTATCATTGAGATAGCGGATCTGGATCTGCATACTCTCTGTGTCTTTATCATCCCTCATTGCCGCCAGGATCGTGCAGGAAGGAAAAATCTCGCGGAAGTTTTTCCACTGCTCGATGGAAAACAGCGAATCGGCGCCGAGTATGAAGAAAAATTCATGCTCAGGATACATTTCACGCAGCGCTTTCATTGTACTGTAGGTGTACGAATGTTTTTTTGCCGTCGCCTCATAGAGATTCAGGTGGAAATACGGAACATCGTCCGTTGCGAGTTTTACCATCTCAATGCGGTCGTTCAGAGACACTCCGCTCTCATCTGTCGTCTTATGGGGCGGATTCCCGTTGGGGAGAAACCATATTTCATCCAGACGGAAGTTTTCATAAGCAAATTCTCCGAGGAGAAGATGTCCGATATGGATCGGATCGAACGTACCGCCCATGATTCCTATTTTCATATTATTCACCCTGCGTATCTACCGGGGGAGGACGATCTTCTTCTTATCGTCTTTTCCCTCGCGGTAAAGCACGATTTTCTTGCCAATGACCTGAACAATCTGCGAACGGGTGCGCTCTGCGATTATTTCAGCCAGTTCGCGGGGATCGTCGGCACAGTTCTTAAGGACACTGATCTTGATCAGTTCCCGGGCTGCAAGCGCCTCTGAGATTGCCTCTGTGAGCCCCGGTGTCATACTGGATTTTCCGACCTGAAAGATCGGTTCCATTGTCATGGCAAGGCTTTTTAAATAAGCTCTCTGTTTTGTTGTCATCGTTCTCTCCTTCTTTATCTGTGATAACTGTTATAAGTTTTACAATTTAAAACGGCAGTTTATTTATAATAATCAAACTGCAGGCCATACATTCTGACTGTATCGCCCTCCTGAATTCCTTTTGCTTCCAGTTCATCGAGAATACCGGTTTCTTTTAAAAACTTCTGGAAGAATGCGAAGCCCTTCTCTGAATCGAGATTCGTATAACCGAGCATTTTCTCGATCTTCGGGCCCTCCACAACATACATGCCGTCTTCTACTTCAACTGTATAAGGAAGCTCTTCGTAGATTAGTTCGTCCTCCGGGAAATACTCCTGTTCAAATACTACAGGAGTGCGGTCCATGGTATCGAGCTGTGAGCTTACGTAATAGAGAAGCTCGGACACTCCTTTTCCTGTAGCCCCGGAGATTGGAAATACGCGGATTCCCTTCGGTTCGAATTCCTGTTTCAGGCGTTCTACCGGATCTTCCGCCGGATCATAGATCAAGTCTGTCTTGTTGGCTGCGATCACCTGCGGACGTTTCGCAATATCCGGATTATAAGCCTCGAGTTCTGCATTGATCTTATAAATGTCATCGATAGGATCCCTGCCTTCTGTTCCGGCGGCATCAACCACATGGATCATAAGCTTTGTCCGCTCGATATGACGGAGAAATTCATGGCCCAGACCAACTCCCTCGGAAGCTCCTTCAATAAGCCCGGGAATATCAGCCATAACAAATCCCTTTGCCCCATCAAGATCCACGACACCGAGATTAGGGCTCAGTGTGGTAAAATGGTAATTCGCAATCTTCGGTTCTGCGTTTGTCACTCTGGAAAGAAGCGTGGATTTCCCCACATTCGGGAAACCGATCAGGCCGACGTCGGCGATTACTTTGAGTTCAAGGTTGACCTCAAGCTCACGTGCCGGCTGTCCGGGCTGCGCGTATTTCGGCACCTGCATGGTTGCGGTTGCAAAGTGCTGATTGCCAAGACCGCCTTTTCCGCCCTTTAATACAACCTGACGACGGTTCTCTCCCGACATATCAGCAATGACTTTTCCCGAGACCGCCTCTTTGATGACGGTGCCTTCCGGTACATACAGCACAAGATCTTTGCCGTCCTTGCCGTGGCATCTGCGCTTCCCGCCGGGCTCTCCGTCTCCGGCTGCATATTTGCGTCTGTGGCGGTAGTCAGACAGGGTATTAAGTCCTTCGTCTACTTCAAAGATCAGATCACCGCCCCGGCCGCCGTCACCGCCGTCCGGTCCGCCGTTGGGCACGTAGAGTTCTCTCCGGAAGCTGCAGTGTCCGTCACCGCCCTTGCCGGATCTGATATATATTTTAGCTCTGTCAGCGAACATAACGTCTCCTTTTCTCTGATAATGTGATAAAAGCCCCAGACTGTAAATGTCTGGGGCCTGACTGTTTTACTCAGCTACCGGATAGATAGAAACCTGTTTCTTATCTCTTCCTTTTCTCTCGTATCTTACAACACCGTCTACCAGTGCAAACAGAGTGTCATCTCCGCCGCGTCCTACGTTCACACCCGGGTGAATCTTTGTTCCGCGCTGTCTGTAGAGAATGTTTCCGGCTTTTACAAACTGTCCGTCAGCTCTCTTCGCACCCAGTCTCTTAGCCTCTGAGTCACGTCCGTTCTTTGTAGAACCAACTCCCTTTTTATGAGCAAAAAACTGAAGATTCATTTTCATCATGGTTCTTACACCTCCTTGAAAATAATGTCAATGTATGGTTCGTATTCATTGCTGTCCTCTATCTGTTCCAGACCGAGAACCATGGAATCCAGCAAAAGTGAGGCATCATGCGAGGGGATCTGTCCGAATCGGAATTCGATGTTCCCTGACTCCTCATCAGAAACACTGCTTGTCTTGTCATCCGTAAACTTATCAATAGAATTGATTGTATTGATTACGATGGCGGAAACAGCCGCACATACAATATCGCTTCCGGATTCAGAATACTCAGCGTGTCCTGAAATATCAAAGCCCGCATATTCATGCCTGTCGGTCTTATAAATGGTTACTTTAATCATATGGATGATTAAGCGTTGATCTTGTCGATCTTAACAGCTGTGTACTGCTGTCTGTGACCATTTTTCTTATGATAGCCGGTTTTTCTCTTGTACTTGTAAACGACAACTTTTTTTGCTTTTCCGTCGCCGATTACAGAAGCTGTAACTGTTGCACCTTCAACAGTCGGATTACCAACGACCAGCTTGTCATTATTTACAGCGAGAACCTGGTCAAATGTATAAGTCTCTCCGGCATCTACACCAAGTTTCTCTACTCTAATGATATCGCCTTCAGCTACTTTGTACTGTTTACCACCTGTTGCTATAATCGCGTACATATGGCACCTCCTATAAACATTACTCGCCAGCTTCGGTGTCTGCAGCTACTGCAGAACTTATTAAACCTCGCTGTGCGGCATACTAGTGTAGTATAGCATACGAATTTTTATCCAGTCAATACTTTTCCGGTAAATTTTTCAGTTTTTCGTAACAATATTCAATGATACTCCGCCGCGTTACGATGCCGATAAACTTTTTCTGGTCATCAATGACAGGGACAAAGTTCTGATCCATAGATTTGCGGATCAGGTCTTCCATATCAGAGTCTATGGAAACCGGAGCGTAATCCGCTTTTCTCGGAAAATCCTGTATAAATATATTCTCGGCTTCTTTCAGATTCAGATTTGTATAGCGCTTGATTCCCCAGAGAAGGTCGCCCTCCGTGATCGTTCCGACATACTCTCCTGCCTTGTTCAACATGGGAATGGAAGCATATTTGTGATATTCCATTGTCTCGAGTACCTGACGCAGGGTGCCGTAGTCATACACATAGGCAACTTCGCTTTTCGGTTTTAAAAAGAACAGGATATTCATTTATCTGTTTTCCGCCTTTCCTAGAGCTGGGTAAGGACAAAAATTTCATACAGCGCGCGTATTGCCGCTTTGAAATCTTCATGCCGTACGCCGATGATGATATTCAGCTCGCTGGAGCCCTGATCGATCATTTTAACGTTGATATGGGCATGAGCCAACGCGGAAAAGATCCTTCCGGCAGTACCTCTTGTCGACTTCATTCCGCGTCCTACAACAGCGATCAGCGCAAGATCAGACTCAAGCTCGATGTGATCCGGGTTTACGGTCTTATTGATATCGGAAAGGATTTTCTGCTCTTTCTCTTCAAAAGTATCTTTGTTTACGAAAATCGACATTGTGTCAATGCCGGACGGCATATGCTCGATCGATACTCCGTTGTCTTCAAACACCTGAAGCACTTTCCGGCAGAATCCGACTTCGGAGTTCATCATTGCTTTTTCGACTGTGATGGCTGCAAAGCCGTCTGTTCCGGCAATACCTGTGATCGTGTATCTCGGCTGGCGGCACGTACTCTCGACGATAAGAGTACCTTTGTCTTCCGGTCTGTTAGTATTGCGGATATTGATCGGGATGCCTGCCTTGCGCACCGGGAAGATCGCATCCTCGTGAAGTACGCTGGCTCCCATGTAGGACAGCTCGCGCAGCTCTTTGTAGGTGATTGTCTCAATAGATTTCGGGTTCTTGACAATCCTTGGATCTGCGATCAGGAATCCGGATACATCTGTCCAGTTCTCATAGAGATCCGCTCCGACGGCGAGGGCTACGAGAGAGCCTGTAATATCAGATCCGCCGCGGGAAAATGTTACAACCTCACCGTCTGCTTTTGCGCCGTAGAATCCCGGAATCACCGCATTATGCTTATCTTTCAGCTTCTCAGAGAGAAGTTCGTTTGTAATATCCGCATTAAAAGATCCGTCGTCATCAAAACGTACGACTTCCGCTGCGTCCACAAAATCAAAATCCAGATAGGCAGCCATGATCTTTCCATTCAGGAACTCACCGCGTGACGCAGCATAATCCTGTCCGGCCTGATTGCTGAAATCCTCACGGATCTTTTCAAAATCCTTATCCAGTGAAAAGGAAAGATTCAGCCCGTCGATAATCTCCTGATAGCGCTCTTTGATCTGCTCAAGCTGCTCTGAAAAATCTGAGCCGTTCGCGGCAGCCTCATAACAGGCATAGAGCATATCTGTCACTTTGATATCGCTGGAAAAGCGCTTTCCGGGAGCTGACGGTACCACATATCTTCTGGACTCATCCTCGCTGATGATAGCGCCGACCTTTTTAAACTGATCAGCGTTAGCCAGAGAACTTCCGCCGAACTTAACCACTTTCTTCATTTCTTTCACTTCCTCCAATTGTGTCTCTTCATTATATAATAGTCTGTCATTACGAAACAGTCCGTCCCGCATCTGATGCAGAAAAATACTATAGTGTTATCTGTATACCTCTGCGCGGGCGCTTTCGATTCAATATTATAGCGCTGTATTCACGGGTTGTAAAC
Source organism: uncultured Lachnoclostridium sp. (assembly GCA_946491795.1). Classification (GTDB taxonomy): domain Bacteria; phylum Bacillota; class Clostridia; order Lachnospirales; family Lachnospiraceae; genus Mediterraneibacter; species Mediterraneibacter gallistercoris. The sequence goes on from CAMLYF010000004.1 coordinate 106,552, forward strand.
GGAAAAATGCGAAAAATTCAGCTATAAATGTCCTGGCAGCGGTGGAATGTTTTACTGCCGTTCCTCTTCATACAGCGGACGCCGTATTTTTTTCCTTGTGACTTCCACAAGGCCGAGCGCTGTCATATCAACGAGTGTAGTCTGGACAGGATCCTGTGCCAGACAGTATTTGAACTCATGAAGCAGTTTCTGCGTGTTTTCTTCATCCTTTTGGTTAATAAAATCTACAAGGATGATTCCCGACAGATTGCGAAGCCGGATCTGACGGGCAGCTTCCCGCGCTGCCTCAAGGTTTACTTTCAATGCGCCTTCTTCGCTGTCCTTTTTCGATGTATTCTTTCCGGAATTGACGTCGATCACGGTCAGTGCTTCTGTGGGCTGTATGATCAGATATCCTCCGGTTTTCAGCCATGCACGCTCCATGAGCGCCTTGTCAAGTATTGTCTGCGTGCCGTAAAGTTTATCAAGAGGAAAAGACGGATCATCATAGAGCTTCAGAAGCCCTGTCTTCTCGGGAAGTTCTGATTGGAAAAACAAACGTATACGTGTATACAAATCTTTATCCCCGACAATGATGGCTTCCATACCGTCCATATATACATTTTTCAGATCTGCTATGTATGACGGCGGAGCTGATTTCAGACAGGAAAAGCATACTCTTGTCTGAGCCGTGTGTATGAGACTGTAATATTCATCCTTCAGTGCGCTGATTTCCTCCGTTACGTCCTGAAAGGGTGCATCCTTTGCATTTGTGCGGACAATGATGCCGAAATCATCATTCTGAAGGCCGCTCAGCTCTTTCTTATAAGTTTCTCTTAAAGATTTCGAGATCTTCGAGGAAACACCGATCCGCGTGTTCCCATGAGTCAGCACCGCATATCTTCCGGTAAAGCTGAGATTACTTGTTACAGTGGGGGCTTTTGTCTTGATCGCCTCGCGGCTGATCTGCACGACAAGCTCGTCGCCGATACATAACGGCTTCTTTCCTGATTTGTGTGTAAATATGGCGGTATCTGCGTCTTTCATATCGTAGTAGCAGTTAATGCCTTTCTCGATCTCAATGAAGGCGGCACCGATATTGGGAACAATATTATTCACTTTACCGATATAAATATCACCCAGACGGTGCCTGTCTTCTTCCCCGCCTGATGCAGGAGAACTGTGTATCTCGACGATATCATCATTTTCGATGAAATAAGTTCTTATCTTACCGTCTCTTTTTTCAATCAGAAGTTTTCGTTTCAATGAATTTCACCTCCGAGGGACTCAAGTGTAACGAGATTTCTCCTGCCGTCTTTTCCTGAATCTGCATACATTTCAAGCCGCCTGTAAGTAAATGACTGTGCGTTTAAAGCCTGAGCGGCTCCGGAGGCTGTCTCTGCTGAGTCTGCCTTTTCAGAAACAGCGCCGGTATATTTCAGAAATGTATCCATAACAAGATCCGGCTTTAAGTTCTCGTTGCTTCCTGCGGCTGTGCGGATAAAGATTGAGCTGCCGCGGAATTCCCAGTCATAGATCAGCGGGCGCAGGTCAACTTCTCTTTCGCTGCGCTTTGTCTGTTTCATAACGCGCATCTCATTCTGTTCCATAAAATCACTGAACTGCTCTTTCCAGTCGTGGGAGAGATTTCCTTCTGTGGAGCCGGCATCCGGAAGGATATCCTTTTTCGGGGTGATCAGATAATCAGCTGCAGCGAGAATTGTCATGCCGGTCATCTTCTTCTCTTCTGCAATCTGACGAAAGCTTACTACTTCGATCCCTTCCACACCGGCCTCATTCATCCTGCGTACAGCTTCTTTGCTTTCGATCGGATCAGTAAGCTCAATATCCATATATTCTCCATCGCTCTCAAGACCGATTCCGAGAGGACTGGCGAAAGACATGATCATATGAGGACTGAAACCGCCTGTGAAGGCAATCGGGATATCTGCCCTGCGCATGACTTTCTGAAAGTAACGCATTACATCAAGATGTCCGATAAACTTCAGGGCACCGTATTTTCTGAATTTAATTCTTGCCTTCATAACAGACACCTCCTCCGAAACCTGCTGCCCCGCAGCCGGAACATTTCTCCCGGCAGTTCGGAGTTACAGTCTCATTCATTGCACGCTCCCATTCCCGATAGAGGAAAGAGCGGCTCACACCGATATCGATGAAGTCCCATGGGAAAATCTCTTCTTTTCCACGCTGGCGCTGATTATAGAAAGAGATATCCACATTTGTATTTTCAAATGCCTCCATCCAGAGATCATTGCGGAACGTCTCTGTCCATGAGTCAAAGAGACAGCCCAGACGGTATGCCTCCTCGATCACCGGTGCGATCCTGCGGTCGCCTCTTGCCATGACGCCTTCAAGAACAGTCACCTGCGCGTCATGCCAGTTGTATTTCAGACTCTTGCGGTTCAGCTGCTCGCGAAACTCATCATTTACAATGTGCGCCCTGCGGTCATACTCTTCTGCGGTATACATGGATGCCCACTGGAACGGTGTAAATGGTTTTGGCACAAAGAAAGAAGAGCTTGCAGTGATCTGGCATTTCCCGTGTCGCTGCTCTTTCGGGATTTCATAATATCTGCGCGCCACGCGGTCAGATAGTCTGGCAATCTCTTTCATGTCTTCTTCCGTCTCAGTGGGAAGCCCCAGCATGAAATAGAGCTTCACTTTTGTCCAGCCGCCTTCAAATGCCTGTCCGGCGCCGGTAATGATATCTTCTTCTGTCAGTCCTTTGTTTATGACATTTCTCATACGCTGGGATCCTGCCTCGGGGGCAAATGTCAGGCTGCTTTTGCGCACGTCCTGCACCTTGCTCATGACGTCCAGAGAGAAGGCGTCGATACGCAGAGAAGGCAGGGAAATATTGATTCCCTTGTCTTTGAACTCGTCGATCAGGAAAGTGACAAGTTCATTCAGTTTCGAGTAGTCACTGGAGCTTAAGGAACTGAGGGAAATCTCTTCATGCCCCGTATTTTTGAGCATTGTGCGGGCATATTCTTTCAGTGTTTCCACGCTGCGTTCTCTGGTCGGACGGTAGATCATCCCCGCCTGACAGAAACGGCAGCCGCGGATACATCCCCTCTGGATCTCAAGTACAACTCTGTCCTGTGTAGCCTTGATATAGGGAACGACAGGCTTCATCGGATAAGAAGCATCGGTCACATCCATGACCACCTGTTTTCTCACTCTCTCAGGAGCCGCAGGATCATTAGGCGCAAAGGACTCTATGGTGCCGTCCCCGCGGTAACTCACATAATAAAACTGCGGTACATAGAGCCCTTCGATCCGGGCTGCCTGACGCAGAAACTCTTTTCTTGAAGCACCGGATTTCTTCCACTTTTTGTATGTGTCGAGAAGTTCATCGTAAACCGTCTCCCCTTCGCCGATATAGAAGATATCAAAGAATTCTGCCAGTGGTTCCGGATTGTATGCACATGGGCCGCCGCCGATCACAATGGGATCCTCTTCTGTTCTGTCAGCTGCGTGGAGCGGGATATGACTGAGGTCGAGAATCTGGAGAATATTTGTATAGCACATCTCGAACTGGATCGTAATGCCGAGAAAGTCAAACTCTCTTACCGGATCCTGAGATTCCAGCGCAAAGAGCGGAATGTTTTTTTCTCTTAATACCTTGTCCAGATCCAGCCATGGCGAATAGACGCGCTCGCACCATGTGTCTTCCCTGCGGTTGAACATATCATAGAGAATCTGGATGCCCAGATGGGACATGCCGATCTCATAAACGTCCGGGAAACACATCGCAAAACGGATATCCACTTCATCTTTGTCCTTCATTACAGAATTAACCTCGCCGCCGATGTACCGGGCAGGTTTTTCTATGCTTAATAATATTTCATCACTTAAGGCTAATTTACGCATTGCTCCTCCTGTTCTCTTCTGCTTTTTACGGAAGTATCCTGTGTAAGTATACACGAATCAGCCGCTTATGACAAATAAAAGTTGAATTGTATCATCCAGCTTTATTTATATAGCGCAAAAAATCAGCCGGTGACTGAAAATCAAACAGTCATCGGCTGTATAAACTTGCATTATATAAATTGTCAATTAGTACTGATTTTACTCGATTCCGCGGTCTTTTTCTACAAGGTACTCAAAGAAATCAAAATCTGCATAATGGCTGTGCTTTACCCTGTCCGCACAAGTCAGTCCGACCATTGTTCCCGTAAATTCTCCGTACTTACAGTATTCGTCAGAAAATTTTGTTGTATCGAAAAAGCTGCCTATTTTTTGATATTCATTGTTGTCATAGCTCCATTCAAACCATGATTTCCTGCCATCAATATAAAGCCGCAGATATATTGGTATATCTTCTATAGGTATCCGTGTATTCAGAAGTTCTGTCTTTATTCCGTTTTCCAGATGGATGATGGAAAGTGCACTCTGGCCGAGTGTATCACTGCGGTATTTCCTCAGATTGATATAATTCATATTATCATAATACAGGATCAGACCTGCGCTGTGCTGGTGTACTTCCGGCAGAAATTCCATTTTTGTCGTGATCCGTGCGTGTGTGCCTGTCAGCTTACGGGCAAGTATACTGACTTGGTTCAGAGATGTTCTCGACTCCTGCCCACGAATTCTTACATATCCGGGTCTGGCCTTTACATCTGCAAAGCGCTGAGGCATAATGCGCGGAGCGTAATAAAAGTTTCCCAGGGTTTCTGCATCAAAATCATCAAAAACCGGTGAAGCCGGGAGCGGACATTCCGGAAGAGCAGGCTCCGGCACATGAACCTTTGCGATACATCCTCCGTCTGCCATCCTGAGCCATCCGTCTTTTGTCCATGTCATTTTCTGTATCGCGGTTTCCCGCCCCAATGTGCAGCGCAGTTCCGGAACAAACGGCCTTGCCGCGATATGTACGAGATAGACCTCGCCTCCGGGAAGTTCGACATAACTTCCGTGCCCGGATTTTTGAAGCTCAGTATCCGGATTAAAATATCTGGTTTTCAGATGATCCGGATCCTGCCGTTCATTGGAGTATCCGGGAACAGATGTTACGATCGGATTGGCAGGATCGCCTTCATAAGGGCCCCAGACATTTTTGGCTCGCGCCATTGTCACACAATGATTATAACCGGTTCCTCCTTCCGCGCACATAAGATAGTAGAGCCCGTTCTTTTTTGTCAGGTGAGGCGCTTCTATGCATCCCCTGTCCGTACCGCCGTTCCAGATCCGTTTAGGGTAGCCGATGATTTCTTTTTTGTCTGGAGAATATTCTACCATACAGATTGCGCCCGGTTTTTCATATCCTTCCCTTGTCTCCCATTCAAGTGAGACAATCCATTTTCGACCATCGTCATCATGCAGGATCGAAGCATCAAAACCGGATGAGTGCAGATAGACCGGTTTGCTCCACGGCCCCCGTATATCTTTTGCTGTGATCAGATAGTTATCTATATCAAAATACCTCGCATTCATAGAATTCATAACGCCGTAGATAACATAAAAGAGGTCCTCTTTTTCGCAGTACGTCAGACAGGGGGCCCAGATTCCTTTTGAGGAGGGCAGCTTTTTCAGATCGACTTCCGTATCGTCAGTCAGCACGTGGGTATACAGTTCCCAGTGTTTTAAATCCCTGGAATGGTATACAGGTATACCAGGAAACCATTCAAAACTTGATACTGCCAGATAGTAGTCGCCGCCTTTCCGGCAGATGCACGGATCCGGGTTAAAACCCGGAAGGATAGGGTTTGTTATCATGATCGTATATCCTTTCTGATTTTTACTTGTTTATATATCGTCCTTATGTTTTCCCTGTGCCAGATCTGTGACTGCACGCTCGTAATGTTTATCAAGGTCAAAGAAGATCATGCAGACTGCGCTGATAACGGCAGTAAGAGCCGGCACCCATGCAAAGGACATATTGATCGCCCCAAGTGCGGAAGCACTCTGGGACATGCCCTCGCCTAGTTTTTCGACAAAGCCGCCAGCAGCAAGGATCCAGCCGAGTGCGGCAGTGCCAAGTCCCGAACCGATCTTCATACAGAATGAGGCTGCGGCGTTTCCCATGCCGGCTGCATTATACCCGGCTTTCCACTCTCCGTAGGTGATCGCATCCTGAAGACATCCGAACATCGTTGAGCCGGCAAAGCCGAAACCGATTCCTTTGAGTATGGAGGTCATGCAGATCAGAGGATAGCTTGTTGTAAGCCCTCCGATGGCGCATCCCAGTGCCACGACCGCCATTCCCGCCATGTTCAGATAACGTTTACTGATCTTTTTCATCAGGAATGGTGTCACAAACAGTGTGATGATCTGAGCGGCGGAAAGCAGATTGGCAACCATTGCATAGCGGCTTTCGTCTCCCATGTTATATTTTGTGAAATACAGCACCGTACCGAAGAAAATAGACATCATAAAATACATAAAGAACAAGTTGCAAACCATCAGGAGCCAGTATTTGTTCCTGACCATAGAAGCGATGCCTTTTATAAATGATACGGATTCTTTCTGGTCTGCCTTTTCTTTGCTCTGATCTGTTACACGTTCTTTACAGGTAAAGAACATAAACATGTTCAGAATCACGAACAGAACCATGAGTATTGCTACGGTTATTGTCCAGCCTTTCTGTGCATACTGGTCTCCGCCGCCGAAGAAGCCGGTCATCTTTAATACTACTGTGTTGATCGTCATGGTGCCGAATGTAGAAAGCAGGTTGCGGAAATTTCCGAGCAGCCCTCTCTCATACTGATCTGTAGTCATCAGTCCCTGCAGTGCCGCATAGGGGACATTGACACCGGTATAGAAGATGGTGGATACCAGATTGTAGGTCAGGAACATATATACAAGCTGCGCCTTTCCCGTAAATGAAGCGGGTACGCTGAACATCAGAACCGTACAGACAGCCAGAGGCACACACAGATCTCTTTTCATTCTATTTGCCTCCTCTTTTCTCTTCCTTTGATTTAGATCTGCCTGTCTGACGGGAACCAGCCCGATGCGATACATCTGCCGAGATCCCAGCAGTCCCAGCCGATCCAGTCCGGATTATTTACGGTATCCAAAAGCAGCTTGTAGTTCCAGTAAAAGTTACCGATTCCTTTCTTCCATGCCGCAAGCTGCGCCTCTGCAAGCTGACTATAGATTTCCTTCTTTTCCTCCGGTGTAAAAGTCTCTGTTGACATTCCCTGTATGCCGTTTAATACGCTCTGCCCGCCTTTCGTGTCATGACCGCAGACAAGCGAATTAAAGAGACTCCATTCGCCGCAGATGAGTGGAAAATGCTGCGACATCTCTTCCAGCGCTGGTGTCAGTGTCTCCCTGATATAGCGCAGGTAGGCTTCTAATGTCTGTTCACAGCCGTTCTGCTCTGCGAACATCAGATACTGGTGCGTATCGAGCACGACATTCTGAAAGCTGTCTTCCTGCATAAAGCCTTTCCACGCAGCGAGATCATAACCGTCATGTATGACGATCGCTTTCTCTTCCGGCAGATATTTCCTCATGCGGTGGTATGCCTCTATATAGAAGTTTTTGAGAAAATCAAGGGGGACAGGAGCAGTTCCTTCCGCCATCTCTTTATCAACCGCCGGGTAGCGTTCTTCGATATTCATGGTATCCCACGCAGATTCGAGAAGAGGCTCATTGACGACCTCGATGCCCCACAATGCCGGATGCGCAGCGTAACGTTCCGACAGTTTTTCAAGCACCTGTAAAGTGAATTCGACACTTTCCGGCTGCTGTGCCCATTTGCAGACTCCGGAAAGACCGCCGTTGTCAAAGCCGTTCTGGCTGCTGGGAACTGTATGCAGGTCTATGAGGACTTTCAGTCCGTACCGGTCCGCCCAGTTAAATGCTTTGTCAAGTTCACTGATACATCCGATGAATGGCGGACAGTCCCCGAAGATAAAATACGGTACCGGAATGCGGACCATATTCATACCGAAAGACCGGATCTGTGCAAAATCCCGTTCCGTGATGTATTCACTGCGGTGGATCTGGATCCTTGCCGCATAGACATCTTTCGGAAGCTGCCTTGGCAGATAATATTCATCTTCTGCCGATGTGCCCTCAAAGAGAGCCGGACTCATCCACTTTTCCAGGACAAGCCAGTTTCCGAGGTTTACTCCTTTGATGTACATACTGTCATCTCCTTTTCGTTTGGTTTATTCTGATTTCACTTTATCAACGAGATGACGAAAAATATATCATTATACTCAGTTGTATATCATTATTCTCAGCGATGTGATATACTGGACTTATCCATTTGTACAGGGGCATACATGACTCAAAAAAGAGAAATGAAAATGAAAGGGGAATATATCCGTGAATATAGAATATCTGATGGAATACCTGTCCCGGCAGCTTCATACCCGCGTACATATCTTCTCGATGGACGGGGGCTGCGTTGACAGTGTATGCATGAGGAAAGATCTGGAACAGACCGTGGACGGCAGATTATTCGTGCAGTTGAGAAATGCCGCTTCTGAAAGTCATCCGGTTATTGCCGTAAACCCGGATCTGGCGGCTTATGCCCTGATTCTGACGGAAGAAAAGCTTTATATTATCGGGCCTGTTCGGCTTGTAAGGGGAAATGTATGCCGCATCTATTATTCGGATAAGCCGCTTGCGAGAGCTCTGCTTCCGGTACTATACCAGTGCAGTACTACAGACCTTTTAAGAGACGGTCTGCTTCTTCACAATATGTTCAGTGATCAGCCCTGTTCTATGGAGGAAGCCTTACAGTTTAACTGTCTGGACAGGGATATCCAGTATGAAATACAAAAGAAATTTACAGACATAATCTTTGAAAATCAGGAGAACATCTCCATGCATAATCCGTACGATCAGGAAATACGGGAAGTGGAAAGTATCCGCAGCGGAAACGTTGAGGCGCTGAAGAAAAGCTGGCAGGAAGACTATACCGGAAAGTTGGGAATTCTGGCAAAGACATCGCTTCGGAGTAACCAGAATCTTGCGATTGTGCTCGTGACGCTTGCCTCACGCGCTGCGATGGAGAGCGGCGTAATGGCGGAAACTGCCTATTCTTTGAGTGACAGTTATATCAATAAGATCGAGGAAGCGAAAAGTCCGGAAGGCGCATTACAGCTTGGAAGACAGGCGGAGATGCAGTACACGCTTCTGGTGAAAGATATAAAGGAATCACAGAAAGGACCGGAAAAACATACAGCGGCTGATTCAAGGATCAGCCGCTGCAAGGATTATATCTTCTCCCATCTGCACGATAAGATATCCACGCAGGAAATTGCCAAAGCGCTGTATGTGAACCAGAACTATCTTTCTGATCTGTTCCGGCGCAGTGAGGGAATTACAATCAGTGATTATATTCTGAATGAAAAAATTAAGCTTGTAAAAAATATGCTGATCTATTCCCGGTATTCCTACAGTCAGATTGCTTCTTATCTCGGTTTTTGTTCACAGAGTTACCTTGGAGCAAAGTTTAAGAAAGTTACGGGTTTTACAATGCATCAGTTCAGGGAACTGTACGGCAAAAAAGAATTTGAATAAGCCGTCTTATTTTATTTTGAGAACAAATGCCTCATAAGGCCGCACTATTGCCGCACTCTCTTTGCAGGAGATATCACCGTAATTCCCGATCAGAAGCTCTGCGCCTTCTTGTGCCCACCCCTCCGGAAGTTCCATTGTACGTGTATTTCCATAGAAGTTACATACAACGAGCAGCTTTTCATTCCCGAGTGTACGGGTGTATACATATAGCTCTCTGTCATCCGGCAGGAGCAGGTCATAACTTCCGTACACAATGATTTCATGTTCTTTTCTGAGCCGGATCAGTTTCTGGTAATAGCGGAATACGGAGTCCTCTCTTTCAAGCTGGTCTTTGGCGTTGATTTCTTTGTAGTTCGGATTTACCATGATCCAAGGTGCGCCCGTCGTAAAGCCTGCGTTTTCCGTATCATCCCACTGGAACGGTGTGCGGGCGTTATCGCGGCTCTTGTAGCGCAGATATTTCATCATCTCTTCCTCAGTAAAGACCCCCTGGCCGACCAGTTCATGATAAGCATTGATACTGTCAAGATCACGGAAGTCGGAGATGTCTTTAAACGGCACATTTGTCATGCCGAGCTCCTCGCCCTGATAGATATAAGGAGTTCCCTGCATCATGTGGAGACAGGTAGCCAGCATTTTGGCGGACAGTTCGCGGTATTTGCCGTCATTTCCAAACCTTGAAACGGAGCGGGGCTGATCGTGATTCTCCCAGAACAGGCTGTTCCACGCGATGGAATCAAGACCTTTCTGCCACTTTGTCAGGATTGATTTCAGGTCGCGCAGATCCATCTTCTTATCCGCCCATTTGTTTGTGCCGTCAGCGTCTACATCCATATGCTCAAACTGGAATACCATATTCAGTTCTTTTCCGTCGCTCCGGGCGTATTTTTTTGCTTCTTCCAGAGTTACTCCCGAACACTCTCCTACAGTAAGGGTATCTCTGCCGTCCAGCACTTCTCTCCTCATTTCCTGCAGGTATTCGTGGACATGGGGACCGTTGGCAGGCTCGTTGAAGCTTGCGTATCCGTTGATGCCCGGTACTCCGTCCGGAAAGGTCTGATCTTTTGAGATTAAGCTGATCACATCCATACGGAATCCGTCTACGCCTTTGTCCAGCCACCAGTTCATCATGTCGAATACTTCTTTCCTTACTTTAGGATTATCCCAGTTCAGATCCGGCTGTTTCTTGGAGAAAAGATGAAGATAATACATATCGGTCGTACTGTCATATTCCCATGCGGAACCCGAAAAACATGAGCCCCAGTTGTTCGGTTCTTTTCCGTTCTTTGCCGGACGCCAGATATAGTAATCCCTGTACGGATTATCTTTTGATTTGCGGCTCTCTATAAACCATTTATGTTCATCTGAAGTATGGTTTACCACAAGATCCATGACGATACGGATGCCTCTTTTATGTGCCTCGGCAAGCATCCTGTCATAATCCGCCATTGTTCCAAACTCTTTCATGATTGCACGATAGTCACTGATATCATAGCCGTTGTCGTCATTGGGCGACTGGTAGACCGGCGAGAGCCAGATTACATCGATACCCAGTTCTTTCAGATAATCCAGCTTGTCTGTGATACCGTCCAGATCACCAATTCCGTCCCCGTTACTGTCTTTAAAACTTCTCGGATAGATCTGATATACGACGCTTTCTTTCCACCATTTTTTATCCATTGATTTTTCCTTCCTTTTCTGATCTTGAAAAAATTATTAATAATTGATCGATATAAAAAGGACCGCCGAGCTTCGCATAAGTCCGGCGGTCCGATGCTCTGTTATTAGTTTACAGGATTTCTCCGTTGCTTTCTATCACTTTCTTATACCAGTAGAAAGAATCTTTTATAAAGCTTTCCATGCCTCCACGATAGCGTCGGTATCCATGTCCTTTTCAATCTGATGGACAATGGCGGTGCTGTTCACCTGTGCGATCTCAGCCTTACTCTGATCCATATAAACAAAGCAGACGAAGCAGAGGATTCCGATCACCAGACGTATGTAAAATGTACCTCCGGATGATTCCTGCTCTTCGGTATTATCTTCATACAGATTGTGATAGATCCTCCCGTATCGTGGATGGACAGCGGGAATCTCTCTTTTGTCGTCATATAGTCTGCGCGCCTGTCTCAGCAGTTCTCTGCGGCGCATTTCCGAATCATTCATATAAAACCTCAGGGGCATAAAATATGGTTACCATATCTTATGCCCCTGTATTTTTCATTAGAACCGTACAAGTTTAACGGTCTGCAAGTTCGTTTGTGATATCTTCCCAGGTAACGCCACGCTCCACCATGAGCACCATGGCGTGATACAGGAAGTCGGAAATTTCATATTTGATCTCCTCGGGATTCGGATTTTTGGCGGCGATCACGATCTCGGTCGCCTCCTCTCCTACTTTCTTTAAGATCTTATCAATTCCTTTGTCAAAGAGATAGTTGGTATAGGAGCCCTCCTTCGGATGTTCCCTGCGGTCTACGATCGTATTATATACGGATTCGAATACCTGAAGCGGATTCTTGGCGTCGTAATCGGCTCCTACAATCGTCGTATAGAAGCAGGAACGGTTACCGGTGTGGCAGGCTGCTCCGATCTGTTCTACCTTTGCCAGCAGAGTATCTTTATCGCAATCGATGGAAAGAGATTTCACATACTGGAAATGTCCGGATGTCTCACCTTTTACCCACTGGCACTGTCTGCTGCGGCTGTAATAGGTCATACGTCCGGTTTTTACCGTGTGGTCAAACGCCTCTTCATTCATATATGCCATCATAAGAACTTCATTTGTCTTGTAATCCTGTACAATGACAGGGATCAGACCGTCGGAATTCAGCTTGAACTCAGAGAAATCCAGTATACTCTCAAATGACGTCATTTTAATGCCGGCATCTGCACAGATTTCTTTAAATTCGTTAAAATCCATGTTCAGGCTGCTGATGAAAAGCCCGGATACACCTTTGATACCTTCGCATTTTAAGATTCTCAAGATCTCACTCTGCTCCATCGTATCCGTGAGGACGACGCAGGGGAGCTTGGTGATGTTCATAACCGAGTTGAGATCCAGACGATGCATAAATACGATTTCAGTACTATACTCCTCGATCAGATGCTGCTGCTTGAACAGTGTATCAAAATCATTAAGAGAAACTGCGATTCTCTCCTTTCCGAAACGCTTGGAAACTTCCTCGATCAGATCAAAAGAAAGTGCTTTTGAGAAATTGAGGATTGCGCGTTTTGCACCCGCATAGAGGATTTTCTTTACATCCTCGGCGCGGCGTATATTTCCTCCGGCGATCATAGGAATGCTGATCACCCGGTTCATTTTCTTTATCAGGTCTATTGCCTCGTCATGTTCCTCATCGGATGTAGACAGGTCAAAGACAATCAGTTCATCCGCACCTCTGTCGCAGTACTGCTTCGCAAGGGAGACAACGTCATCAGACAACAGTGTCCTGTCGTCAAACCACTGCACTGCCTTCCCGCTGTCGATAAAGATGCACGGAGTCAGTCTTTTATAGCTCATGTATATCAATTCTCCTTTTATCAGTTCTTGTTAATTTATATATAACCGTGATTTAAACGGTTTAATGCAGGATTAGAGAGATCCTTTTGTAGACCAGACTTCTTTAATCCGCGGCTCTTCCGAAACAGCCATATCGAGAGCTTTGCCGAAAGCTTTGAACAGAGCTTCGGCCATGTGATGGTTATTGCCAGGTTCCATGATCTTCAGGTGAAGATTCATGGCGGCGCTGTAGGAGACAGCGTAGAAAAATTCCCGGACCATCTCTGTGTCAAGAGTGCCGAGTGCAGGCACAGTAAATTCAGCGTTATACTTCAGATACGGGCGTCCCGACAGATCCACAGCCGAGAGGGCAAGCACTTCATCCATAGGAAGGATGAAATAACCGTATCTCTTGATCCCGGCTTTATCTCCGAGCGCCTTTGCTATTGCCTGTCCTAATACGATACCGGTATCTTCAATTGTGTGGTGGCTGTCCACTTCCAGATCGCCGTTTACCTTTACGTTCAGGTCAAAAAGGCCGTGACGGGCGAATCCGTCCAGCATGTGGTCGAAGAACGGAATCCCGGTATCAATCTGGTTTTTGCCCTGTCCGTCTAAATTGATGGACAGAGTGATATCCGTCTCTTTTGTTTTCCTTGTACAGGTTCCGATTCTGTTTTCCATGGCAGCTTCCTCTATTCTTTTCCGTCAAACCGTACTTTGATGGAGTTTGCATGTGCTGTGAGATGTTCGGCTTCAGCAAACTTTTCAATGTCTGTATGGATCTTTTCCAGCGCATCCCTTGAGTATGAGATGATGCTGGACTTCTTAATAAAGTCGTCCACGGAAAGCGGGGAGAAGAACTTGGCAGTACCGTTTGTAGGAAGCACATGATTCGGTCCCGCAAAATAGTCACCGAGCGGTTCACTGGAGTATTCTCCGATGAAGATCGCTCCTGCATTGCGGATCTTAGTCATCACCTCAAAAGGATTGGCTGTCACGATTTCCATATGTTCCGATGCGATTTCATTTGCAGCGTCGATGGCGTCTGCAATAGTTTCTGCGACAAGGATATGCCCGTAATTGTCCAGTGATTTACGTATGATGTCTCCTCTTGAGAGCTCCTGGATAAATCGGTCTGTCCAGTCGGACACTTCATGCGCGAGTCTCTCGCTTGTTGTCACAAGGATCGCGCTTGCGAGCTCGTCATGCTCAGCCTGTGAGAGCAGGTCGGCCGCAACATATCTCGGGTTGGCGGTTTCATCTGCAAGGACGAGAATTTCACTGGGACCGGCGATGGAGTCGATGCTCACATAACCATATACGGCTTTCTTTGCGAGAGCCACATAGATATTTCCCGGTCCTACGATTTTGTCCACTTTCGGGATGCTTTCTGTTCCATAGGCAAGTGCAGCGATTGCCTGGGCGCCGCCCACTTTATAAATACGGTCGGCTCCAGCCTCATTAGCGGCGACAAGAGTTGTAGGAGTCACTTTTCCGTCTTTTCCCGGCGGGGTTACCATGATGATCTCCTCCACTCCTGCAACCATGGCCGGCATGATGTTCATGAGTACAGAGGAAGGATAGGCCGCTTTTCCACCGGGAACATAGACGCCGACCCGTGCCAGAGCCGTCACCTTCTGTCCGAGGATCGTTCCGTCCGGTTTGCTGTCAAACCAGCTGTACTGCATCTGTTTTGCATGGTAGGACTCGATATTTTTAAGTGCTTTACGTATGATTCCCACCAGTTCCGGGTCTACATTGTCGTACGCTTCTTTGATCTCTGCTTCTGTTACAAGAATATTATCGGCATTGATCTGTGCGCCGTCGAATTTTTCTGTATATTCAAAGAGAGCCTGATCTCTCTTCTCTTTTACTGTATCGAGGATCTCACGCACGCTGTCCTCATATTTTCCATAACTGTTCGGGCTGCGCTTTATAAGGGTCTCGAGCAGATCTTTTTTCGTATTTTCATCCAGTTTTTCGATTCGCATATTAACCTCCTGCGTACCGGGCCATGCCCGGGATAAATATTACTGATCTTCACGGAGCAGTGCCCTGAGATCTGTGATCAGTTTCTTGATTCTGTCATTTTCCATCCGCATGCTGACCGGATTTACGATCATGCGTGCCGACAGAGGGCAGACTTCCTCAAGTACGACAAGCCCGTTTTCCTTCAGAGTGGAGCCTGTCTCCACAATGTCTACGATTACTTCGGAGAGCCCGACGATCGGCGCCAGCTCGATGGATCCGTTCATCTTGATAATCTCAACGGTCTGGTGCTTCTTGTTATAAAAATAGTCTTTGGCAATCTTCGGATATTTTGTCGCGACACGGATCAGTTCATGATGCTGCAGCAGTTCCGCCGCACTTTCGTATCCGCAGACACACATCCTGCATTTTCCAAATCCGAGGTCAAGTACTTCATGCACCTTTCTCCCCTCTTCTACGATCGTGTCTTTCCCGACCACTCCGATATCGGCGGCACCGTATTCCACATAGGTCGGTACATCCGGTCCTTTCGCGAGGAAAAATTTCAGTTTCAGTTCTTCATTTGTAAAAATCAGTTTCCTGGACTCTTTATCTTTCATCTCGTCACAGGTGATGCCAAGTCTCTCCAGCATCTCCAGTGTTTTGCTCGCCAGGCGCCCTTTTGTCAGGGCAAATGTCAGATATCTCATAAGTCATGCTCCTTTAATCCTGCTTCTAAAGATCCGCAACCTTTTCTTCACCTGTCTTAAGATTGACCATTTCGATCTTATCATCATCCCGGAGATACAGAAGAGCGGAGGCTCCGGAACGTTTTGCATATGTTTCAAATACATCTCTTTCCTCTGTTATCTCACGTTTGATCAGTTCGATATTTCTTCCTTTTTCCCGGAAGCTGCAGGCGAGTGAAATCGCGCGTTTCTCTGTCGCCTCTGTATATATGATCAGGTTCTGATGGACTGTATCAACAGTAATTTTCTGCCGGTTCAGCGCATTCATCAGTTCATCCAGAATAATGGCAAATCCGATGGAAGGTGTATCCTTGCCGAATTTGGCGAGCAGATGGTCGTAACGGCCGCCCCTTACAACGGCATCGCCTGTACCGTAAGTGTAGGCGCGGAAAATAATACCGGTATAATAGCCATAACTTCCGCTCATACTCAGGTCAAAAGTGATGTGGTCTTCTGCTCCGTACAGTTTTAACAGACGGTAAATCTGCTGGAGTCTCGTGACACCAAGACGCGCATTCAGATCAGGGGCCGCTTTGAGTGCTTCCTCAAGTACTTCAGGTCCTCCTACCAGTTCGGGCAGAACAGCGAAAGCCTCTTTTACACTCTCCTTTACATTTTTGCTGTCCAGAAGTTCTTCCACACCGAAGAAATTGCGGTTCGTGATCAGTGTGCGGACTTCCCGGCTCTCTTCTTCCTGCAGATCCGCTGCATTCATAAGTCCCTGTATAAAATCAACATGACCGATACTTACCTGAAACTCTTTCAGGCCTGTCTTTTTCAGTCCGTCGACTACCATGGCGATCATTTCAGCGTCCGCTTCGATAGAATCCAGTCCGATGAGTTCGGCTCCCAGCTGGGTGTTTTCTTTTAATCGGCCCTGATAGCTTGAATGATTGATAAATGTATTTCCGGCGTAGCAGAGACGGATCGGAAAATCTTCATTTTCAAATAATGTGGCAGCTGCCCGCGCAATGGACGGTGTGATATCCGGTCTGAGCGCCAGGATATTCCCCTCCCGGTCAAAGAACTTATAGAGTTCCTGTGTCGACGTGGAACCGATCTCCTCACGGAACACGTCATAATATTCAAATGTCGGCGTCTGTATGTCTTTATAGCCGTACAGATGGAGTACTGTATTTAACTTTTTCTGAAGTGCAAGTTTGGTTTCGCATTCTTTGTTGTAAATATCCCGGACACCTTCCGGAGTGTGAAGTTTTTGTTCCATATGCTCTCCTCTTTCACTTTAATGTGCTAATACGTTAAATTCCTATGTAATTATACGGATTTTGCGCTGTTCTGTCAATCCCCGGAAAAGATATTTACATCCTATTCCTCCCGACAGTCCAGATCTTTCTGGATCATATCGAGATAAGGGACAAAATATCCGTGCTTTAGTTTCATAAACCATCCGGGTTCCAGCTCTTCATAGCGGAAACTTTTGCGCCCGCCCTTCTGTCCCCGGTCCCAGAACCGGCGTATCTGTTCGTATCTCATATAGTAAAGTTCGTCTCTCGTGCTGTAATATATGAGCAGAAAGGATATGCCTCCCTGTTTCTCAAACTTCTCCATGAAGTCCACCTGATGCTCGTGAATATTCTGAAGCGGAAAGGTGTCGGCTTTACATTCCTTTGCGTCGAAACAGACCGGAATCCCCTGTACTGCCCCGATATAATCAACGGTACTGATCTTGTCAAAATAAGCCAGCGTGATATGTCTGTGCTCCTGGTCAATCTTTACCGGAGTGATGGGGGTTGGTATTTTCTGGATCAGCGCAAGTCCCATCTCTGTATAGCGTTCGTTTGTATGATTGATAAATTCTTCTAATGTAGATCCTCTTAGTCCTCTTGAACCCCATGTGGCCATGTAAGACAGCTCCTTTGTATCTTCTTGTCCTCACATATTTTCCGGAAAATCCGGGGCAGGGGCGCTGTGATAACTTTTCCCGACAAGTCTGCAAGCGTTCCGGAACATTCGGGAATACACAGTCTGACGGAATGCAGAAGCTGTGAGGTAAGGCCGTATTCCGCACGGTATCTGTCGTTGATTTTCCGGCTGCCGTACTTGTAGTCCCCGATGATAGGATGCCCCTGTGAAGCCATATGTGCACGGATCTGATGAGTCTTTCCGGTGATCAGATGAACTTCGAGCAGGGTGACATTATCACCGGTACATATCGGCCGGTATTCTGTCTCGATCCGTGCGGCTCCTTTTGTCATTGTCCTGCTGAAAGCCACGGTATTTTTCCTGGAATCCTTTTTCAGAAATCCGCTGATATGTCCGCGTTTTGTCACGATCCCGGCTACCAGACAGAGATAATATTTCTTCAGGCTGCGTTCCCTGAACATAGCACTCAGTTCCTGCAGTGCCGCAAGTGTCTTTCCGGCAGCGACAATGCCGCTTGTGTTGCGGTCCAGACGGTTGCACACGGACGGATGAAAAGTGTGCAGCTCTTCTTCTGTGATCTGGCGGCTCTCAAGAAGATATCCTATCACATATTCAACGAGAGATATGTCGTCTTTTGCCGCTTTCTGTGAGAGCATGCCGGCAGGCTTGTTTATAAAGATCGTATTTTGGTCTTCGTATAATATGTCAAGCTCCGCCACCGGTGTGATACTCTTTTGCAGGGCTGTATCTGTTTTCGTGAATTTATCAATAGTCTCATCCGAGAGAAATAATTTTACCGTATCTCCCTCAGCCAGACGTTCCTGACCGGAAGCTTTCTTTCCGTTGAGCGTAATATTTTTTTTGCGCATCATTTTATAGAAAAAACTTTTCGGTGCAAGAGGCATATATTTCACAAGAAACTTATCCAGCCTTTGTCCGGCTTCATTTGTTCTGATAGTCAATTCTCTCATAACAGCTCCTCAATTCTCAGAATCAGCCGGTGCGGCAGGAGCGCGGCACCAATGCGTGCAGCTTTCATCGGAACGCCATATACGGAGACTTCCCGCCTCTTCCGGCTGTCCTTAAGCGCCTTGCGGACAACTGCGGGGGCTTTTGCGAGCGTCAGTTTTTTTAGCGGCGCGGTAAGTTCCCCGCTGACCCGGAAAAATTCTGTGTCAACAGGCCCCGGACAGACTGCCGTGACGGTGATGCCGCGCAGACGGAGTTCCGAGGAAAGCGCCATTGAAAGGCTTAAAACATATGCTTTTGTAGCCGCATATACGGCGAATCCGTTCTGCGGACAAAATGCAGCCGCAGAAGCCAGATTGATGATCCGGCTGCCCCTGCCCATCCGCGAAAGTGAAAGCTGGATCATGCGTGTCAGTGCCCTGCAGTTCAGATCTATCATTTCCGGCTGAAGTTTTTTGTCTTCGGATGCAATAACAGAAAAAGAGCCGGACTTTCCGAAACCGGCGGCGTTGACCAGCATGCGGATATCGGGATTTTTCTCTTTCAGCTCGCTGCTATACTGCCTGTATACCTGCTTTTTCAGAAGATCTCCGTCAAAGACGCGAAGAGGCACCCGGCACTCGTTCCGAAGCCTCTCGAGCCGCTCTTTTCTTCTTGCAAACACCCAGATTTCGTCAAGATTACGGTAAAAAAATCCGATCTGGCGGACAAATTCTCTGCCCATTCCCGAAGATGCCCCTGTTACAACTGCTATTTTCATATTGACCGCCTCATTTCTTTTTGTGGATATTGCGTATCGTTTTTTTCTTCCTGCGGGAGTGGTTTTCCACTGCCGGCTTCCGGCTTATGCTGTTCTTCACTGTACCCCGTTTATTGGCACGATAAGGAACAGCGGCATGATTTTCATGGCTTCGTTTCGGACGGATCAGGCATTTCGGGCCATAGCCGACGAGATCCATCCGTCCTGCGCGTCTGAGCGCCTCCAGCACAAGATCATAGAGTTCAGGATTCCTGTACTGAATGAGCGCCCTCTGCATTGCTTTTTCATGCGGATTTTTCGGCACATATACCTCTTTTCCGTTCCGCGGATCGATTCCCGTATAATACATACATGTGGAAAGAGTAGAAGGCGTAGGATAGAAATCCTGAACCTGTTCCGGCATGTATCCAAGGTCTCTGCAGTATTCGGCGAGTTCCACTGCTTCCTTCAGAGTGGATCCCGGATGTGAGGACATCAGATATGGAACAAGGTATTGTTTTTTGCCGACCTTGTCATTCATTTTATAAAATTCTTCTGTAAATTTTTCATATACACTGTGCTCAGGTTTCCCCATCAGGGAAAGCACGGGCTGCGCAACATGTTCCGGGGCAACTTTAAGCTGGCCGCTTACATGATACTGGCAGAGCTCTCGTAAAAAATCTTTCTTCCTGTCTGCAAGCAGATAGTCAAAACGGATTCCGGAGCGGATGAATACTTTTTTTACTCCGGGGATTTGTCTTAGCTTTTTTAAAAGTGCCACATAATCACTGTGATCGGCGTCCAGATTCCCGCATGGCTTCGGAAACAGACACTGCCGGTTCCGGCAGACGCCGTGTTCCAGCTGCTTTTGGCAGGAAGGGTGACGAAAATTAGCAGTAGGTCCGCCCACGTCGTGGATGTATCCCTTGAAATCTTTTTCTTTTGTGATAATTTCTGCCTCCCTGAGAAGAGAATCATGGCTCCTTACCTGTACGATTCTGCCCTGATGAAACGTGAGTGCACAGAAGCTGCATCCTCCGAAGCACCCTCTGCTGCTGATAAGACTGAAGCGGATCTCTGAAATAGCGGGAATACCGCCTTTCGCTTCATATGAAGGATGGTATGTCCTCATATACGGAAGATCATAGACATCATCCATCTCTGTAACGCTCAGAGGTTTTGCCGGCGGATTCTGTACAATATAGAGATGTTCTGAATATGGCTCTGCCAGACGTTTGCCGTTAAAGGCATCCGTATTGAGATACTGCGTATAAAAACTTCTGGCATAGTTTTTCCTGTCCGCTTTCAGTTCGTCGTAAGACGGAAGGAATTCCGCGTCATAGATTCTGTCCCTGTCTTTGATCTTTACCACTGTTCCGTCAATA
This sequence comes from uncultured Lachnoclostridium sp., assembly GCA_946491795.1. Taxonomy (GTDB): domain Bacteria; phylum Bacillota; class Clostridia; order Lachnospirales; family Lachnospiraceae; genus Mediterraneibacter; species Mediterraneibacter gallistercoris. The sequence continues at coordinate 127,237 of CAMLYF010000004.1, forward strand.
TAAGTCAGCTCGCTTACCGGAATGCCGGCGTCCAGCGCGTCCGCGATCTCCACGATGGAGCGCTCGCCCATTCCGTAGGAGATGATGTCGGCTCCCGAGTCCAGGAGGATGGAACGCTTCAGCCGGTCTGACCAGTAATCATAGTGCGCAAGTCTTCTCAGGCTGGCTTCTATGCCGCCGAGGATGACGGGAGTCTTTTTATATGTCCTGCGGATCAGATTGCCATAGACCACACATGCGTAATCCGGTCTTTTTCCCATCTCTCCTCCGGGGGTGTAGGCGTCGGTTTTTCTGTGTTTTTTTGATACACTGTAGTGGTTGACCATAGAGTCCATATTTCCTGCGGATATAAGAAATCCGAGACGCGGCTCTCCGAAGACCTGTATACTTTCCGGATCTTTCCAGTCCGGCTGGGAGATGATCCCTACCCTGTATCCGTGTGATTCCAGCACACGGCTTATAACCGCATGCCCGAAAGACGGATGATCTACATAGGCATCCCCTATTACATATGCAAAGTCAACTCTGTCCCATCCCCGCTCGATCATATCATTTTTGTTTACCGGTAAAAAATCACTGCGTGTCACTGTTCTTTCCTGCACCTTTCATAGGTATGTCTGAAAATATCATTAAAATCATGGATAAAATAATCGGCAAGCTGTTTCTTTTCCTTTTCCATCGGTCTGGAAAATTCATCGTCTACGGCACAGACTTCCATACCTGCATTTTTCCCCGCCAGAATACCGTTAGGCACATCTTCAAATACGAGGCATGATGAAGGCTCTACCTGAAGGTCTTCCGCTACTTTCAGGTATACGTCCGGCGCCGGTTTCCCTGAAGCTACTTCACAGGCTGTGCGCACGGAATCGAAATACGGCGTAAGATGACGGGCATTTAAGGCCGCGTCGGCAATAGTACGGTCATTGCTGGTAGCGATTCCGAGAGAGATGCCACGTCTCTTCATATCCTTTAAAAATTCCACTGCACCGGGTTTGGGAAACACTTTTGTTGCATAAAGACGGATCGTCATATCACGCCACTCCTGCATCACCTGTTCTACGGTCCTGTCCAGCGTATGAAATGTATCTACGAAATACTGTGCAGTCTCCGTATAGCTCATTCCTTCAATGTCCTTATGAAATGTGGGCGGTTCCGTGAGATGATATTTTTCCATAAAGATCCTGTCCACTTCAGGCCAGATCCACATGGAATCCACAAGAGAACCATCCATGTCAAATATTACAGCTTTCTTTCCTGTGAGCATAATTTCTCTACCTCTTCTTCTGTCAGTCTGCGATATTCTCCGGGTTTCAGGCTGTCATCCAGGCTGATGGGGCCCATCTGGAGACGTTTCAGGTAAACAACTTCTTTACCGACAGCCTGGAACATGCGTTTGACCTGATGAAACCTCCCCTCCCGGATTGTCAGTCGGATCTCGGAAATTTCATCTGATGAGCAGATAAAGAGTTCTGACGGCAGAGTCGGTTTCTCGTCTCCGATATCTACTCCGCGGGAAAAGGTATCTACATCGCCTTGTGTTACACGCCCGTTTACCTTTGCAAAGTAGACTTTGTCCACATGCTTTTTCGGTGAGAGCAGGCGGTGGGCAAGTTCTCCGTTGTTGGTGATTATAAGAAGCCCTTCTGTGTCCTTATCAAGCCGTCCGACCGGAAAGAGATCATCTCTTTTTCTGTCCCTGATCAGATCTACCACGGTAGTTTCCCGGCTGTCATTTGCGGCGGATATTACCCCGGCGGGTTTATTCAGCATATAATATTCATATTCCTCATATGTGACAGGAACGCCTTGAAATATGACCTTATCCAGCTCTGTATCTATCTTTAATTCCGGCCGGCATGTTATTAAACCGTTTACAGTAACCTGACCGCCACGGATATCCTTCTTTATCTGACTTCGTGTGCCAAGACCCATGTCTGCGAGATATTTGTCAAGTCTGATTTTCATACTGACTGCCACCGCCATCCCGGGAGATATTTGTTCTTAAGGACCTGACCAGCAAGCTTGCCGAATCCCAGCGGATAACCGTCCACACAGACGAGATACCATCCTTTGTCTTTAGCAGAAACAAGATCCTCCACGTCCAGAGTTTCCCCCTTCAGATATTTGATGACCCGTTCATCGGACACAGGAAGATCGATGGTACGCGGGTACTCCTCTTTCTTCAGATTCATGGCAAATGCCTGACTGGGTTCAAACCTTTTTTTCTTCAGCTCGCCGAGAAAAAGGCCTGTGCGCAGAAAACGGATGCCGTTCAAGGCAGGAAGATCACCCGGCATATAGTATACCTTATCTGCCCTGATATCCAGTCTGTCTGGATCAAATTCTCTTCGAACATCAGTGAGAAAATCTGCAAGCTCTTCAGGCATTTTTTTCCGTCCTGCACCGGTTCTTACACTTCCGCCTGCACCGGTCTTTCTGCTACGTTTTGAACCGAGGTTAACAGTGGCGGATATTATCTCTTTGTCCGGACAGTCAGGCTCATTTTTTTTAAGCAGTGCGAGAAAATGACCCTCGCCTTTCATATGATGAGGAAAGATACGCACAGTACGGCTGAGACGGCTGTCTTTTGAAACTGTCATTTCAGGCATTCCGCAGACAAAACCTTCATAGCCGTTCATCTCACATACATCAAAGTCAGGGCACTGCTCCAGGAGATATTCGATAGTCTGTTCGTTTTCTTCGGGGGAGAATGTACAGGTTGAGTATAAGATCATGCCGCCGGGTTTGAGCATCTGTGCCGCCTGGGTTATGATACTTTTCTGGATCTTCGAAAAATAGTCCGGGCCGTGTTCTTCCCACGCACGGATCATTTTACGGTCTTTCCGGAACATTCCCTCGCCGGAGCAGGGGGCATCTATCAGGATTTTGTCAAAATATTCGGTGAAATACGGAATCAGCCTTCCAGGTTCTTCGCTTAAGACAAGAACATTTCCGATTCCCATAAGTTCGATATTCTTTAAAAGGCCCTTTGCGCGGGAATTGCTCAGGTCATTGGCGGCGAGAACTCCTGTCCCGTTTAATCTGGCGCCCAGTTCGGTTGCCTTCCCGCCCGGCGCGGCACAGACGTCAAGCACTCTGTCTCCCGGCTCTATGGGAAGACGATCCGCTGGTGTCATAGCGCTCGGTTCCTGCAGATAGTAAAGCCCTGCAAAATAGTATGGATGTTTTGCAGGCTGGCATTTTTCACCGTCATAGTAGAAACCGTTGTGTATCCAGGGGACTTTTTTCAACGGCCACGGGGAGATCTTCAGGAAATCTTCGACCGAGATTTTTGCAGTATTGACACGGAGTCCGTAATACCGCGGCTCATCAAAACAGTTAAGATAATCTTCATATTCTGTTCCGAGCAGGCGTTTCATCTTTTCTTCAAATGCTGATGGCAGATTCATCTCTTTTCCTCCATTGTCGATAGTATATCATTATCTGTCTGTATAGTCGATCTTTTTCGCTTCAACATATTTCAGCGCGGGATAGGGATTCACGCTGATCTCATGCTCTCTGTTGTATATGTAAATGCCAAGGTGAAGATGCACGGGGAATTTTCCTTTGGTTCCCTCCGCTGTCCCGTATCCGGTATCCCCCATAAATCCCAGAAGATCGCCGGCTTTTACTTCGTCCCCTTCTTCTATATCCGCGTAGGAATCCAGATGGGCATAGTAGAAATACGCACCGTGGGGAGCTTGTATGCCGATCCGGTATCCGCCCAGTTCAAGCCATCCTTTGTTCTGTACTACACCATCTGTCATGCTTACCACAGGAAGCACACCCCGTTCATTTTTATCTGGCATGATATCTGTCCCTTCATGCCCTCGTTCCCCTTTATATGTTCTGTCAAACATCCAGGAATCTTCGAAGGATACATCTATATTGCTGCTCTGCGATAATGCGACGGGAAAGTAGACCAGATCGTCCCACACTGCCTGAGAGGCACTCAGATAACTGCTCCAGCCGTCTGCTCTTTCCCAGCGTTTTCGTAGAGTCAGGGCATCTTCCGGGGTAAGAAGGATATTCTGCTCCCCGAATCCGCTTTCCAGCCAGTATACTGCGAGATACTCGCCTGGATTTTTCATATCGCTGATAATACGGGCTGTCTGTGCGTTTACAGGCTGCTGTCTGAACCGGGGACTTTCCACCGTGTCTGCGTCAAGTCTGCTTATTTCACTCAGATAGCGAAGCTTCGGTATCCAGAGCGAACATGAAAAAATGAGAAGAAAAAGGAGAAAACTGATTTTCAGGATCCGTTTCAAGAATAACTCCTTTTTTCTTTTACTATATGAGCAATTCATAAAGAACATACTATCGTCATATATCTAAAATAACTATTTGATCCCAGGGACATAGAGAGTCTATGAGACAATATTTATCGGGGATGCCTGTTCTCGTCCTGTTTCTTGCAATGCTTTTTTCACCGAAAGCAGTTTTCGACGGTGCGGAAAACGGGCTGCTGTTATGGTTCCAGATTGTATTTCCGACACTGTTTCCGTTTATGCTCGTCTCCGGACTGATGCTTTCCGGCGGAGGACTTGCTGTCATCTCACGGATATCCGGCAGGCTGTTTTCAGCTTTATTTGCCACATCGCCAAACGGCTCTTTCGCAGTGATCGCCGGTTTTCTGTGCGGATATCCGATGGGGGCGAAGATATCGGCTGATCTTGTGCGGTCCGGAAAGATCTCATATGATGAAGGTGCTTACCTACTCTCCTTCTGCAATAATACAAGCCCGATATTTATTATGAATTTTATCGTATGGAAAACCTTTGACCGGGAAGAGCTCCTGCTCCCTACAATGTTGATTCTGATTCTGGTGCCCGCAGTCCTCAGCATCTTCTTTCGGAGATTTTATCTGAAAGGACGAAAACAGTTTCCGGATATGTCTGCAGACGAAAAAGGCTCTGCAAAACCGCTTGATTTTGAACTTCTTGATTCATCTCTGGCAGACAGTTTTGAATCAATCGTAAAGGTAGGACTTTATATTATATTTTTCTCGATTCTGCTTGCCATTCCCGGCGAGATCACATCGGACCATCCGGCGCTTGCCGCTTTGCTGCCGACTCTTGAGATGACAAACGGAATTCTGATGATCTGCAGAGCGGTTCCGGATCTGACCGTGAGTTATCCGCTGATTCTGGGACTTACATCATTCGGCGGTTTTTGTTCGGCAGCACAGACCCGGTGTATGCTGAAAGGCACGGATCTGCCGTTTCTGCCTTATATCATACAAAAACTGACTGCCGCAGCGGCAGCCAGTCTGTTAGGTGTCTTATATATGCATGTATTTTAAAAGGATTTATTTCCGGCTGTATCCACATCCGCTAATTCTGGGAATCATAGTTTGTGTCGTCTTCTTCCGGAATCTCGAGCTCGGCACGGTTAGAACGGACGGTATCATAACATTCCTGAAGCGAATTGATCAGGCCGTCATATTTTGTCGTGTAACTGTCAAGTGTATGTCCAATAATACTCTCTGCATTTGCAAGAAGATCATCTGTATACTGGATAGCGCCGATACGTATTGCATTGGCGTCAGACGTGGCATTATCAATAATTTCCTGAGCCTGCGCGGTTGCCTGCGTCACGATCTCATTAGCCTGCGCATATGCCTGCTGCATGATTTCATGCTCACTGACAAGTTCTGTTGTCTGGACCTGAGCTTCTTCGATCATGGCATCAGCCTTTGCCTTTGCGTCGGCGAGTATGGCATCGCGGTTTGCGATGATCTTCTGATAACGCTTGATCTCATCCGGTGTTTTCATGCGAAGCTCTCTGAGGAGTTCATCAAGATGCTCCTTGTTAACGATGATCTTGGTCGTAGACAGCGGCTGGTATTTACAATCCCTGTCGATGTATTCCTCGATCTCTTCGATAATCTGCTCAATACGGCTGCTCATTTGTTACACTCTCCTTTTGTACTCATCTTTTTCCTAAGTTCCACAGCAACTGCTTCCGGCACAAACTGTGACAGATCTCCCCCAAAAGCAGCGATCTCCTTCACTGTGGTGGAACTCAAATATGAATATTCAATACTGGTAGTCAAAAACATTGTCTCAACATTTGGTTCCAGTTTATGATTGGTCTGTGACATCTGCAATTCATATTCAAAATCAGTGATCGCGCGAAGACCTCTTATGATCAGATCTGCTTCCATCTTCGCCGCAAAGTCGACGAGCAGTCCGTTAAATGGTACGATCCGTACATTTTTGAGATCTTTGGTCACTTCCTCTAACATTTTAACACGTTCTTCTACAGAAAACAACGGCATTTTCGCTTTATTACACAATACGCCGACTATCAGTTCGTCAACAATCTTACAGGATCGGATAATGATATCCATATGACCGTATGTAACCGGATCAAAACTTCCTGGATAAATTGCTCTTAACATATTTCTTCAATCCCCGCTCTCCCGATAAATATATGTTTATTCGTTTTATAGATCTTTTCGCGTATGACAGAGAAGCCCAGATCTTCCACATAAGAAAAGTCCGTCTCCTTCGAAGCCTCGACGATAATCATTGTATCATCATAAACCAGGTCTGACCCCGCCAGATATTCAAGCACTTTTTTCTCCAGTTCCCGGTCATATGGCGGATCCATGAAAATGATATCAAAAACCTTTTCGCCTTCAAGCCGGTACAGGGCGTTCATAACATCTGCTGTCATGGTCGCGGCTTTGGATTCGAGGCGTGTAAATCTGAGATTTTCTTTGATGCAGCGCATTGCTTTCGGATTGCTTTCGACAAATACAGCCTCTTTTGCCCCACGGCTCAGCGCTTCGATCCCGATGCCGCCGCTGCCGCTGAAAAGATCAAGGAAAATGCAGTCATATATAGAAGGACCAATGATATTAAATAATGTTTCTTTGATCCGGTCTGTTGTTGGTCTTGTATCCAGCCCTTCCAGAGTCTTTAATTTCAGACTCCGTGCGCTGCCGGCAATCACTCTCATAATATGTTCACCCCGTTTCCTGATATGCTGAATTTTAGCAGAAAAAAGCGTCCAGGTCAATCCCGGACGCTTTTCTCTTATCTGCGGAAAATCAGATGTTATTTCCCTGCCATCTGTTTTTCCTGCTGCTCGATCATTTTCTTGACCATATATCCGCCTACTGATCCGTTCTGCTTGGAAGTAAGGTCGCCGTTGTAACCGTCAGATAACGGTACCCCCAGCTCGTTGGCCACTTCGTACTTGAATTTGTCCAGAGCGCCTTTCGCCTCAGGCACTGCTGCTCTGTTAGATGAACGACTTGCCATGATCAATTTCCTCCTTTTGCATTTTAGTAACTTTTTTAGAAGCTACTTTCGTTTGTCATGTAACATTCAAACCGGCTGCATCTGTATGTAATCTGCTGACTTTCCGGTGCAGCCGGTTATCATACATCTGCTGTTCGGTCCTTCATGTTACATCAATAGTATGTGGAGGATCTGATATTTATAAACTGGAAATTCGTAACAGTTAATGATTTATTTGTTGCAAGCTTCGATTATATACAGCTGCGAGTCAAAGTCCCGGCTCATTTTTTCTCCCGGAGCAGTCTCTCCTGCAGATGCATCCGTTGTGACCAGACCGCAGTTCATCAGTTCATCTCCGTAATGGGTCTCATCCCCGTTGATCCGGTATTCTGTGTCTGAATTCAGCCCTTTCAGATACATTCTTTCAAACGGCTGGTTTGCTCCGTTTAAGATTTTATACCGACCTGCAATTGCTTCTTTTTTATCATCGCTGACAACCATCCATCCGGCAACATTATTTTCAAACGGACTTTGCAGCCGGTAAAACGTGCCGAACTGGATCAGCCTGCGGTACTGTTTCATAAAGCGGATCTGCTCCTTTACTTCTCTCTGTTCTTCCTCTGTCAGTTTATTCAGATCAAGCTCGTAGCCAAATGTGCCGAAATACGCTACGTTTGCTCTTGTGGAGAGAGGCGTGCATCTGTTCAGCTGATGGTTCGGAGTGACGGAGACATGGCTTCCCATACAGCTTACCGGATAACAGTATGATGTCCCGTACTGGATTTTGAGACGCTCCACTGCGTCAGTATCATCGCTTGTCCAGCCCTGCGGCGCATAGTAGAGAAGTCCCGGATCAAAACGTCCGCCGCCGCTTGCGCAGGACTCAAACAGTACATGCGGGAACCTGCTTGTGAGTCTTTCATACAGGTCATAGACTCCGAGGATATATCGGTGATATACCTCACCCTGACGGTCAGCCGGGAGTGACGCGGAGTAGCACTCTGTAATACTGCGGTTCATATCCCACTTCACATAGGATATTTTTGCTTCGGAAAGAAGCTTTGACATCATCTCATAAATACGGTCTACTACTTCCTTTCTGGAAAAGTCCAGTACATACTGGAAACGTCCGTGGGAAGGCTTTCGCCCGGGAGTCTGCAGGATCCAGTCCGGATGTTCGCGGTAAAGGTCAGAATCTTTGTTGACCATTTCGGGCTCGAACCAGAGACCGAACATCATACCCATTTTTTCAATCTTTTCCGAGAGCCCGGCAATTCCGGAAGGAAGCTTATCTGTATTTGCAATCCAGTCGCCGAGACCTGCATGTTCTGTATTTCGCTGTCCGAACCATCCGTCATCAAGTACAAACAGTTCTACTCCGCACTCCTTTGCTTTCCCGGCAATCTGCAGCAGCTTTTCTTCAGTAAAATCAAAATAGGTAGCTTCCCAGTTGTTGAGAAGGATCGGACGCTCCCTGTCTCTCCAGTATCCTCTGGCAAGCCGCTTTTGATACAGACGGTGGAATGTCTGGCTTAAGCGGTTCAGTCCCTGATCAGTATATATCATAACAGCTTCCGGCGTCTGAAAAGACGTGCCTGCTGAAAGTTTCCAGTCAAAGCCGGCCGGATGAATCCCCATGAGAAATCTTGTCGTATTATATGCATCTACTTCTGCCTGTGCAAGAAAGTTGCCGCTGTAAATCAAGCTGAAACCGATGGCCTCGCCCTGAAATTCATCGGCAGTCGGACGTTTTAGGATTACAAACGGGTTGTGGTTGTGGGAAGAATTACCTCTCATGCTTCCTACAGACTGAATTCCCTGCTCGAGATGCCGCGTTTTCGGATAGCGCTCTCTTGCCCATGCTCCGGAAAACTGGATCCAGTCGTAATCACTGTCCGGAAGATCCATGCATAGACTCATGGCAGTTGTCAGGTGAACATCTTCTTTGCCGTTGTTAATAAATCGCGCGCTTCGCGTGATAATGCCGCCTTTTTCAAAAATTGTATATAAAAGTTCCAGGCGGATCTGCGTGAGCGGATCTGCCAGACCGATGACGAGTGTACGTGCTTCGTTTTCAGACTCGGTATAAGTGGCGGGTAGTCCCTCAAGTGAGGGCTTGCCGTTTTCAATCCGGTAGTCTTGAAACACAAATTCCGAGATACGGCTTCCGTTATTCTGCAGAAGTTCCGTTGCCGGTGAGCGGTAATCTGTTGAGCCGAACACAGCGTATTCCTGCTTCAGATGTTCCATGGAAAAGCATTTGTCTGTGTCGAATACACAGGCTGTCATGGGGCGGGACCGTACTTCGATAAGGTAGGAATAATCGTCACGTTCGTGGACTTTTCTTCCGAAATATAGCTGCCCCATCTGTCCGTTTGGGAGTACAGTCATAATGTAGCTGATATCGTTGTTATAAAGATGAAATGTATGTGTGGTGGCGTTTACAGAAATGTTCATGATGTATTCCTCCTGTTTATTGTTGAATCTTATTATATTGATTTTTGAGCCAATAAACAGGAGAAAATGTAAGAAAAAGCAGTCATTATGTACTTTCCCTCCGGTATGCGGAAGGAGTTTTCCCGGTCTTCTTTTTAAACAGTTTTGAAAATACAAGAGAATCAGTGTATCCGCAGGACTGCGCCACGCCTTCTACCGGCAGATCCGTGATCTCAAGGAGCTGCTGGGCCCGGGTGATCCGGTGATTGACAAGATATTCCTGCGGTGACTGGCCGAGGGTTTTCGTAAAAAGCGTATGAAGGTAACCGCGGCTGACGCCCACGTAATCTGCAATGTCAGACACGCGGATCCCATAGTAATAGTTATTCTGGATATATTCCAGTGCTTTTCTCACATACAGATTTTCAGTCTCCTGCTGTGAGATAGCTTCACTCTTTATGTTTTTAGACAGAAGACCGAAAAATGAATACAGAAATCCCTCGCGGTAAAAATCATTTTCTACGGTATATGTGTTCCTTTTCAGGATTTCAATCAGGATCTGTCTGAGTCCGGAGATGTCTTCGCAGCGGAAAATTTTATGTCCGCTTCCCAGCCCTATATCGGCCAGATATTCTTTTGCCCGGCTGCCGCTGAATCCGATCCATAGATAGGTCCACGGTTTATCCTTGTCGGCCTGATAGAATGTCTGTACCTCCGGCTCGATCAGAAACCCCTGCCCCTTTGTCAGTTCGTACTGTGTATCGCCGATCTGGTAGATCCCTTTTCCGTCGAGGATCAGATGAATCAGGTAATTAGGACGGACTGCCGGTCCGAAGCTGTGCAGCGGTTCGCATTTTGCGTAGCCGCAGTAACACAGATAAAATTCGGAAAATTTTCGGTTTTTCAGTGTGAGTACATATGCGTCTTCCATTTTTGTCCCTCCCTGCTGAAAAGTTATTTTACAGCGTCGTCTCCAGCATGATCTCACTGATCTTTCTGTCGATATAACGGCGAAGTCCCGCATTCTCCGGAGATGTCAGCTCAGGATCTTCTTTCAGAATCTTTTCGGCGTCCTCATTTGCGCTCTGCAGGATCTTTGCGTCCTGAAACACATCAGCAATTTTAAAATCCAGTATTCCGCTCTGGCGGATTCCGAACAGATCACCGGGACCTCTCATTTTCAGGTCTTCACCGGCGATAAAGAATCCGTCATTGGAGTGATTCAGGATGTCGAGCCGTTCTTTTGTCTCATCTGATTTTGAGGCAGTCATAAAAATGCAGTAGGACTGGTATTTTCCCCTTCCCACACGTCCCCTCAGCTGGTGGAGCTGGGCGAGGCCGAAGCGCTCTGCGTTTTCAATCATAATGACCGTCGCGTTAGGGACGTCGATGCCGACCTCGATCACGGTAGTCGATACAAGAATCTGTATTTCGTTTCGTCCGAAGGCCTCCATGATTCCGTCCTTTTCCTGCTGTTTCATCTTGCCGTGTAGATATGCGACACGGATATCATTCCCCATTTCTCCGGCGAGCATGCGTGAATAGTCCTGGACATTTTCGGCTTCCAGACTTTCACTTTCTTCCACCATAGGACAGATGACATAACACTGTCTGCCCTCCGCTACCTGTTTTTTCATAAAACGGTAAGCAGTCTCTCTGTAACCTGTATCTACAACACAGTTTTTGATGGGAAGCCGGTTTTTGGGCATTTCATCGATCACGGAAATGTCAAGATCCCCGTACAGAATGATGGCAAGTGTCCGCGGGATGGGGGTCGCGCTCATGACGAGAATATGGGGCGTACAGCCTTTGCCTGCCAGAGCTTCCCTCTGCTTTACTCCGAAACGGTGCTGCTCGTCTGTTACGACCAGAGCCAGATCATGATAGGTTACCTTATCCTGGATCAGAGCGTGAGTGCCTATGATGATCGAGACTTCGCCCGAGGAAATCCTTTCATAAGCTTCCCGTTTCTGCTTCGCGGTCATTGATCCGGTGAGAAGTTCGGCTTTTACGGGAATATGGTAATGTTCCAGCATTCCCGATATATTTTCATAGTGTTGTCTGGCCAGTACTTCGGTAGGCGCCATTAACGCTCCCTGGTATCCGTTCAGTCCGGCCATCAGAAGCCCGAGAAATGCTACAATTGTTTTCCCTGATCCCACATCGCCCTGGACAAGACGTGACATAACATGACTGCTCTGCATATCATGTTTTATCTCTCCCCACACTTTTTTCTGAGCATCTGTCAGATCATAAGGAAGTTCCATCAGGAAACGGTCGATTTCCGGACAGGTTTCAAATGTAAACCGGTTCTCAGACCGGCTTTCGTTTTCCTTCATCCGCCGCAGTGACAAGATAAAGACAAGAAATTCTTCATAGACAAATCGTTCCCTTGCCTGAATAAATTCTTCTTTATTACTCGGAAAATGCATCTTCCGAACTGCTTCACTATATGGGAGAAACCCGTGAACTGCTGACAGACGGCGGGGAAGGATGTCCTGAGTTTCATCGGCAGCTTCCAAAGCCTGACGTACCACCTTGACCACTGCGTTGTTTGTCAGGCCGGCAGTCAGGGGATAGACAGGCTGCATGGAATGACGTTTTCCCTCATACTTTGACGCAGGATAGTAGATTTCGGGATGTTCCATTACAAGTCCTTCTCTTCTTTTTACCACACGTCCCCGAAGGATGAGCATACCGCCTTTCCCGAGCGTGTTTCTCAGAAATGGCATGCGAAACCATAATACTTTGATCGTACCGGTCAAATCTTTTAAATTCAGTGCAGTAACCTGAAGAGAACGGTTCCCGGATACAGAAATACGTCCGAATACGCTGCCTGCAATCGTATTGGTTTTTCCCTCTTCTACCTCGCTGATAGGAACCGGATCGTCATATATCTCGAATCCTCTGGGATAATAACGGATCAGGTCTTCCACCTTATAAACTCCAAGCCGGTGGAACAGGTTTTCGGTTTTTTCTCCGATCCCTTTCAGGGATCCGATGCTCGATCTGCTTTTCATAAAAAACTCTCCGTATTACTTCACTTAATAAACAAGGCGCTCTCCCTGTCGGAAGAACGCCCCGGTTCTTACAATGCTGCTAATTATTTTTCATTTTACTCTACTGAAAGTACATAGTAGTAAATCGGCTGGCCGCCCATATGAACATCAACATCTATGTCAGGATAAAGCTCTTCAACGGTCTGCGCGAATTTTTCGGCATCCTCTTCATGAACGTCCTGACCATAGTAGAGACTGATCAGTTCAGAATCATCATCTACGAGCTGGGCAAGCATGTCTTTGACGGTATCTTCAACAGACTGCCCGACAGAAAGGATTCCCTGATCTCCGATTCCCATGATATCACCTTCATGGATAACTTTGTCATCAATCTTTGTGTCGCGTACTGCATAGGTCACCTGACCTGTCTTGACATTTTTGACGGCTTCTTCCATAGCCTCAAGATTTGCATCCACATCAGCTTCAGGCATATAGCTGATCACCGCTGTAATACCCTGTGGAACAGTCTTTGTCGGAATTACAATGATATCTTTATCTTTTGTCAAAGACCGGGCCTGATTGGCTGCAAGGATGATGTTTTTATTGTTCGGCAGGATGAAGATATGGTCAGCATTTACTTCATCAATCGCTGTGAGCATGTCATCCGTGCTCGGATTCATTGTCTGTCCGCCCTCGATGATATAGTCTACGCCAAGTTCGCGGAAGATTTCATTCATTCCATCACCGATGGAAACAGCGATAAATCCTACCGGTTTTCTTGGCTCTTTTTTCTTCTTTACTTCCGCCGCCTGCGCCTGCTGAGCGGCAACCTTCTCTGCGTCACGGATCAGTTTCTCCTGATGTTCCTCGCGCATATTGTCAATCTTCATGCGTGAGAGCTGTCCGTATGTCAGTGCTTTCTGGATCGCGAGTCCGGGATCATTCGTATGGACATGGACTTTGACGATATCATCGTCCGCCACACAAACAATGGAATCACCGATAGATTCCAGATAAGCCTTGAACTCTGTTTCGTTTTTGTCAGTAAACGGCTTGTCCGTCATAATGATAAATTCCGTACAGTAGCCGAATTTGATATCTGCCTCGGCCTGCTGACCGGGTTTTACCATCTTTGTCCCGGAACTTGCCTCTATTGCCGCATAATCAATCTCTTTTCCGAGAAATGCGTCATAGGCGCCGCGAATAACTTCCAGAAGACCCTGTCCGCCGGAGTCCACGACACCGGCTTCTTTTAATACGGGAAGAAGTTCCGGAGTCTCCTTGAGCACCTCCTCGGCATGACTGATCACCTCCGGGAGAAAGGCTTCCAGATCATCTGTTGTCTCGGCAAGTTCAGCCGCTTTCTGTGAAATGCCTTTTGCAACAGTGAGGATTGTACCCTCCTTCGGTTTCATGACAGCCTTGTAAGCTGTCGCGGTAGCGCGGTCGCATGCTTTTGCAAGAATATTTACGTCAATTTCATTATGTTCTTTGATCTCTTTTGTAAATCCACGGAGAAGCTGTGAAAGTATAACGCCCGAATTTCCTCTGGCCCCTCTCAATGAACCTGATGAAATTGCTTTCGCTATGGAGACCATATCAGGATTCTCAAGTGCCTGTACTTCTTTAGCAGCCGACATGATCGTCAGGGTCATATTCGTACCGGTATCCCCGTCAGGCACAGGGAATACGTTCAATTCATTGATGAATTCTTTCTTCGCTTCCAGATTCGCTGCTCCTGCCAGGAACATCTTCCGGAGCATCTCCGTATCTATCGTTTTAACAGCCACGATAATATCCTCCTTAATCTATCACTCTCACACCTTCTACGAAGATGTTGATCTTTTCTACCGTCATGCCGGTGAATTCTTCAACCTTATATTTTACATTACTCATAAGATTGTCAGAAACAGAAAGGATATTCACGCCATAAGCGACAATGACATGAAAATTCAGGGTGAGGGCGTTATCGTCTGAGATCTCTACCTGAATTCCGTGTGTCAGGCTGTCTTTTTTCAAAAGACGAACCAGACCGTCTTTCATATTTACCGCTGCCATACCGACGATTCCGAAACATTCCACTGCTACGGAACCTGCATATTTGGCGATCACTTCGGGATTGACCGTAATGATTCCCAGATCAGTGCTCATACTTCCTTTCATCAATGTCTACCTCCAGTTTTCTAATGGTTTATGCCATAAATAACATGATTATTATACTATTACTTCTTTGATTTTACAACAATGATTCGTTTTTTGACACGTTTTTTTAAAAAGTGCTTGCAATGATAAAACGTTTCTGCTAGAATATCAGTGTTATGAGTCTAAATGACCAGTTCAGATTGTTAGGAGGTGCAGTCATGGCTAAATGTGCTATTTGTGAAAAGGGTGCTCATTTCGGAAACAATGTAAGCCACTCTCATAGAAGATCACCAAAAATGTGGAAATCAAATGTAAAATCTGTCAGAGTTAAGACAGAAGGCGGATCCAAAAAAATGTATGTTTGTACATCCTGTCTGAAGTCCGGACGTGTAGAGCGTGCGTAATCAGACAAAGATCTATAATTTGAATGACACGGAATAACCCCGGAACTGTAAAACAGGTCCGGGGTTATATTTTGTGCTATACGCCCGGAGAACGGATGCATGGACGGGCAGGCCTGCCTGAACAGACTGCGGACATCCGACGGGCAACAGTCAGCGAACAGCGTGAGCTGCAGGCATCGCGCTCAACAGCAGAACAGTCTGTATCCCAGCACGAGAAAGATGATCGTCAATATGACACCGCACACCAGATTCGGAAGCAGCATCATGATAAACATTCCTATTGCTGTCCAGAACAACGCAAAACCGCATACCTTTTTCATGGCGTCACTTCCGAATGAGGGGGATTAACATATCTTATGCATGTGCGTGAAAGAATATTCCGCATAATTTATTTATCTTCATCATCAGAATCGAGAATATCCATTACATCTTTCTCAGTCATCCGCTCTTCTCTTCCGGCCGTAAAACGGTCGATCACATCCGGTACCATATCGAGAATCTTAGTGATTGTATCCTGATTCTTAATATTTACAAGTCTTGTCTTGCCGTCCTGAATCACGATCACCGCGCTTGGCGTCATCTTCCCGCCGATACCGCCCATGCCTTTTTCTTTCTTGTCTCCGGAGAATGCGCCCGCGCCGATACCGAAAGAAACATCGACAAGGGGAAGAATGATTGTTCCGCCTATATGGATTGCATCTCCGACTACAGTTTTTGAAGATACGACACCGTCCATTCCTTTGAACAATGATTCAAGCGTTGTTTTGAAGTTGTTATTTTCTTCAGCCATTTTTTTGTCCTCCTCATATGACTTTTCTGAATCTGCATGTAGCATTGTCATTGTACGATTATACCTATAATCTGAATTTACGTATATGCCGGTAAGTAGTCCGGACATTTTTATCCCATAGCATATTCCATGCAAAGATTACTCCGTATAAAATGCGGATCCTTCCCTTGATAAAGACATTTCCTTTTAGTACTTTATGCTCAAAATCCGGCTTGATCTGCGCATATTCACCGATCATCGGATAAATCATGCCGATACCTGCAAGAGTGTATCCGGTATAAGCAGGATCGCTGAAACCGAACTCAAGATCCACAGAAGCATCAGAAGGTTTCAGAAAATGAAACAGCCGTTTTAATTCTTTTATCAGGCGGGAGAATGCATTCTGGTGTGTACTGCTTCTGAGAAAAGCGGCAATGCGCTCTTTTTTCTTTTTTAACGTACTTATCTTATCACATATTCTGCGGAAAGTATATTTTATCTTTTCCGGGATCTTCATAAATCTTTCATAAATCCGCGGTGTTTTTTCCCTTTCGTCCTGACTTCCGGATGAGATCTTTCCGGACGAAGCTTTCTGTTCACGGGAATCCGGAGAAGATTCTGACACTCTATCCGGTTCACGCACTGATTTGTCAACTGATTTGTCAGCAGAATCATCCATATGATAATCTGCGCGATTGACCGGTTCATCTATCCGTTCAGATTCAGCACTCTGCGCCTTTTCCGCAGATACATATGTGTCCGTTTTTTGGGCGGACGTGTCTGATTCGTCTGTTCCGTCCGCTTCTTCTCCGAATTTTTTCCATGCGGCACGTATATGCCAGCTGAATGCTCCGTCCTGGCAGGATACTTCGCCTGATATAAGATGCATCAGCCAGTGAAAACGGATGCAGCCCTTTGCGCTTTCCAGGCTGTTATTTGCGGAGAAATCCAGTCTGTAGACAAAAGGAGCCAGCAGAATTACCGCCGTCAGCAGAACAGCCAGCGCCAGAATTCCAAGAATTAGAAATCCGATTATTTTAAGAATAAGCAAAATAATATGTAACATCTGAACTATTGCCCTGCCTTTACATATTCTTCCTGACGTTCCAGGATATATTTCCTGAGATCAGCTGTTCCGGTTTCAGTATATATCTGTTCCGTTATATCCCTTACCATAAGAAGCGCTTCATCATATCCGTTCGCGATTCCTACAACAAAAACTTCGGTATTGTCAAACACGTGCTGCTTTAAAAGAATGCTGGAGAAGAATTCAAGCTGGTTCTGGCTTCCCTGGGACAGGGCCACTACATAGACCTGAGGCTGAATCCTGTTTTGTTTTAACTTTTTTATTATTCTTGCCCTTTTCTCCTGCCAGCATTCACTGACATACAGATCACAGTAAAATTTCATCTGCATAAATATTCCTCTTCCACAACGTATTAATTGTAATAAGAGTCAAGTATCGTCCCGGCAATGGAGACAGCCCTTCCGCTTGTGCTCCCGTCTGATCCTTCCGTAATCACGGTAATGACAAGCTCCGGATCATCTACATTTGTAAACCCGGTAAACCATGAGTGTGTTCTGTCGCTGCTCTCAGAACTGTATTCGGCAGTACCGGTCTTTCCGGCTACTGTATAAGACCGGCCGGAAAGTACAGAACCTGTCCCTTCCTCCACAACAGCAGTCATGTAATCCTTTAGCTGTGACGCCTCGTCAGAAGTCATAAGTCTTGCGTAGCTTTTCGGAACATTGCGGCGAACTTCAGTGCCGGTGTAATTTGTGACCGAATCTACCAGATACGGGTCCATCAGTGTGCCGCCGTTCGCGACTGCCTGGGTAATGAGACACATATGATACGGACTTACGGTTGTTTTTCCCTGTCCCATGGCAGTCATCATAATCTCTGAAGTCGGCGAGTCTTCATTCAAAACAAACGAGCTCTTTGTGTAATCAAGCACGCTCGGAAGCTGCGAATTAAAGAGCAGATCTTCAGCTGTATCTCTGAATCCGGAGATATCAAGCTGCAGACCGATATTTGCGAAAGATGAATTACAGGAGTTTGCAAAGGAACTCCGCAGATCCTCGTGTCCGTGTACATTGCCTCCTGCACAGGGGATCGTCGTATCCCCTACTGTGATGGATCCGGTACAGTCGTAGGAATAATCACTGTAATTGCTGTACTGCCTTATATAGGCCAGTGTTGTGACGATTTTAAATACGGATCCGGGAGCATAGGACCCTCCGGTCGCACGGTTCAGAAGAGGACTGTTCTCTTCATCTGTATTGAGAGTATTCCAGTTTGCAGAGATCTCATTCGGATCAAAATCCGGTTTCGACACCATGGCGAGTATTTTCCCGGTATCTGCCTCCATAATGACTACGGCGCCCTTATAGTCGCCGAGCGCGTCGCTTGCCGCCTGCTGCAGTCCGGCATCAAGCGTTGTCACCACTGTGTCTCCCTGATTTTTAGAGCCGTCGAATTCGTTCTGTATTTTTTCAAGGAAAAATGCGTTTGAGGTGAGAAGCTCAAAGTTTTCAACTGACTCCAGCCCTGTTTTTCCCAGCTCGTCATTGCTGTATCCGACTACGTGGGAAAAAAGGGATCCATAAGGATAATATCTTGTTTCTGTTCCATCCTCTGCCACCTGTGTTTCAGCAAGAATATTGCCGTTTCTGTCGGTTATACTGCCGCGCACAACACTTTTGGCAAAAGCATCCTGCCGCTGATTGTACGGACTGTTCACAAACGTGCCGGCACGCGCAATAGTAAAATAGACGATATAGCCCATCAATGCGATGAACAGGATTACAAAGAAATATGTGATCCAGGCGAATTCTCTATTTCGAGTGCGTTCTTTGCTTTTTACGCGTCCTCTGTTTGGGGACTTCTTCGAATTTCGGCCCGCTCTTTGGCGTCTTTCGGACCTTTCGGGGCGCTGTTCTTCCCAAGCCATCTCTTGACTCCCTTTCTTTTTCGAGTTTTTCTTCTTCATCTTCCCTCAGAATATATAAGCCCTGGATGATGCCGAACATAATCATAGTACTGAGCATCGAACTTCCTCCGTAACTTACAAACGGAAGCGTCATTCCGGTAGATGGAATGAATTTGGTCACGCCGCCGATCTGGAGAAACACCTGGAAGATATAGCAGGTACCCAGTCCGAGAGCGACGTATTTATAAAATCGGTTGTGAAGTTCCATTGCAATGTTAAGAAACATAACATAACAGCTGACACAGATGAGAATAATGCAGAGAGAAAAGATCACGCCCATCTCTTCTGTGATCGCTGAGAATATGAAGTCTGTCTCTGCTACAGGAATCGTATCAGGCTGCCCCTGGAAAAGCCCGGTTCCGAACCAGCTGCCGGTTCCAATCGCAAAGAGAGACTGGGCCACCTGATATCCGCTGCCGCTGTATGTTCCGATGGGATCCTGCCATGCCTCAACCCTGACTTTAATATGACTGAACAGATGATAACCCGCGACTGCGGCAAGCGCCCCTGCTCCAAGTCCGGCAACAGCATAAAGAGGCTGCCTCGTCGCTACATAGAGCATCACAAGATATACTACGAAAAAGATCAGTGCGGCTCCGAGATCTGTTGAAAGGACGAGGATAAGAACGTGTGCGGCGGCGACTGCCGTTGTCACAACAACATTCTTAAATTCCCTTGACTTATTCAAGCTGGCAGCCACATAGAATACAAAAAGTATCTTTACAAACTCAGAAGGCTGGATATTGATGCCCGCAATTTCAAACCCAAGATTCGCGCCGCCTGACTTTGGCGCAAACAGCGCAACAGCGAGGAGTGCCGCCCCGCCTACCGCCGCATAGACATAAGTCCATTTATCAAGAAAAGTAAGCTTACGGATCAGGACCGGAACGACAAGTCCGAATATAATCCCGAGTACGACAAAAATCAGCTGGCGTATAGCGCTTCCGTAAGGTGAAGGATTATCCGCAGACAGGCGGGTGATCATGATCATGCCTGCGGTGATCAGCATACACATATTGTTGACAACCAGCCGTGATACATTCGGATAAATCAGATTATATAAAAGTATTACGGCAAGCAGTACAACAGCAAGCGCAGCGTATAAAAACAGAATACGCATATCTTCCGTAGCGAGGTACATTGTACCAAATGCGACAAACTGCAGCAGAAAAAGCAGAACGTCCTGACGGATCAGAACCCTTTTTTCTTCGTCCTCATAATTCCTGGTGAAAATGGAAAAACAGGAAAAAGTATATACTGCCATAAGGATAATGATCAGGTATTTTGAAAGTTGGATTATAATGTTTGTCATATTATCACCATTTACTTCTTAATATCTATCTGGCATTCTGCTACAGAATACCTTTTCTAAAATGTCCCTGTGTAAATTCAGATCTCTGGTCGTAATGCATGGAACCGGAAGTATCTGTGCTGTCTCTAAAGTGATTTGGCACCGTGGCAAGGATTTCTTTCACCTCATCCGGCGTCTCTGTGCTGAATCTGATCCGTAAAAGCGCCGGATTGAGACGGCGGATCTCTTTCATATCATCAGCAAGACAAGTCGGCCGGTCATTATAGATCACATTGTAGCAGAAATCACAGTATGCCCGCACAGGGAAAATACTTGAATAACGGTCTTTAAGACAGGAAATTTCCGAACGCTTTGTGCACTTTCCGGATGTTTTGAAAAGGCACTGGGCAGATACCATGACCGGTGCTCTGCCGTAGATTTCCATCTCACAGTCATTCAGGCATAAACGGGAAAGTTCATCTGCATTTAGTTCCAAAGGTGCAGTGAACTCTGAAATTCCAAGATTATGCCAGAATTTCTTCGCATACCGGTTAAACACATATAGATTATGGTCCAGAATTATCTTTTTGTCAAATCCCCGTTCTTTTAGCAGCTGAAGTTCCTCACAGTTCCGGATCAGGATTCCGTCGGGCGACAGTGCGTCTGAAGCATTCAAAAGAGTTTCAGTCACTTCTCTCTCGGTACTGCGCAGAATATGCGGCATTGCAATGACAATTTCGGCCTTGTTTTTCCTGAACAGACTGAGAATTTTACTAATCTGTTCTTTCCCGTTCTCGTTCATCAGCTCCGACTGTATATCAGTGCCCAGATATATCCGGGCAGGAAATGGCCGGAGTTCAGTGATACAGGATGCTGCCGCGCTGAGCTGATCTACAGACTCTGCATAGATTGATAAAGAAGGAACGCGGCTTTCAGAGCCTGAACGGCTGGTCTCGCTTCCGGACTCTGACAGCGGGGATTCCGATTTTCTTAAATATCCGGATAGCAGCTTCTCTTTCAGACCTTCAAGGGCGCTGCGGCGCAGCAAATTAAGCTGCTGGACAGGAATAAAAATATTTTCATCCATCTCAACGGTAAGCTCTCTGAAGTGAAATTCAGAGTTACCGGTCTTTCTGAGCTGCGAACAGATGCGTTCTTTGTCCATTGGACGGCTCTGGGCGGCCTGTACCGGTTCGTCGGTGGCAGCCTGGAAGGATGCTTTGCCGGATGATACAAGAAGGACAGCCGGACTTCCGATTTTTGCGGTAAAACTGCCCACCGCTGGTCTCTGCAGTTTTTTCCCGATAATGTCAGTATCTATATGCTGCAGAAGAGATTCATTCCGGATGCGGTTCAGCAGCATGCCTTTTGTCAGACGGATCTGCTTCTGGACGAGAAATGTGATGTTTTCTCCCTTTTTTACGGCTTTCCCCAATGTGTAATTATTTTTTCCTCCCGTAATCTCAAGTACGTCGCCGGCATTCAGATCTGTAACTGTCCGGGCATGTACTTCCCGGCCTTTCTGATACTGCACTTTAACGGCAGGAACCCCGGCATGATTCGGCCGGTCGAGAGACATCATTTCTTTCCCGTTTCTTGTCTGGAAATATCCGGTTGAAGAACCGCCGCGGTTATAAAGATCCATGAGCATCTGCCGGTCTTCCGGAAGAACACTAAACCCTTCTCTTCCTGTATTAAGATACATATCCGTATATTTTCGGTAAAGAGATGTTACGCCAGCTACATATTCCGGTTTTTTCATGCGCCCTTCAATTTTAAATGAATCGATTCCTGCTTCGATAAGATCCGGTATAATCTCCAGTGTACAGATGTCTTTAGGGCTTAGGAAATATTTCTTTTTCTCATTGAACGTGTAAGGAAGTCTGCATGGCTGCGCGCACTGTCCCCGGTTGCCGCTCCGCCCTCCGATCATGCTGCTTAAAAGACACTGTCCGGAATAACAATAGCAAAGAGCTCCGTGTACAAAGCATTCTATCTCCAGATCCGTTTCCTGACGGATCCGGCGTATTTCCTCCAGTGACAGTTCCCAAGTCGGAGGCAAGCGGTCTTAGGAAGACAAGACCTGATAACAACTCCTTGGCTCACAGAACGACATGGCTACGATCCGACTTATCCGGAAAATATCTGCGTATATATTCTACGACTCCCATATCCTGCACAATCACGGCATCAAGTCCGTTCTCATAGAAAGGCGCCAGATAATCATATAAACTGTCGATTTCATCTTCCTTGAGCAGCGTATTTACCGTGAGATAAAGTTTTCTTCCATAAAAATGAGCCTCGCGGATCGCCCGTATCAATTCTTCTTCTGCAAAGTTCTCCGCATAGGCTCTTGCTCCGAATCTGGAGCCGCCGATATAGACCGCATCGGCTCCGGCTTTCAGAGCGGCTTCAAAAGCTGCATAGGAGCCTGCCGGTGAAAGGATTTCAATTTTTCTGTCTGTCATTTTGTCGAATTATGTCCTTTTCTCTCCATTTAATGAAACAGGCTGTCGATTAGGACAGCCTTTATCAGTTATCTTCTACGATTTTTCATCTCAGTTTCAAGCTTTACGATCTGCATCTGCAGATCATTATTTTCATCCTTGATCTTTGCGAGCTCTTTCTCGGCATTTTCAAGTTTGATCTGTGCGGAGATAAGCTCATGTTTCAGATCGTACATCTCCTTGTCTTTCAGTTCGATATCATTCTCAAGGGAATCTCCCTGTTTTTTTGCTTTAAAATAATCATCCGCAATATTCAGGGCGAGAAGTACATTTCTTGTGTCAGCGCTCTGTTTTCTGTATCCCTCACTGTTCGCACACTCTGTTATCTTGTGATTCAGATAGGAAGATACTTTCTGCAGATATTCTTCGCCTTCAAATCCACTGAGAGTATATACCTTTCCCCCGATCAATACTTCTGTAAAATGTTTTGCTGAACTCATAGCATCCTCCTCGCGTTTCATACAGTTTATTATAAACTATTTGGAAGTAAAAACCAACTGTTTTTTCGGGAAATGCCGAAACGTGCCACATTTTCTGCTCCGGTTCACGGCATAAGCTGCCGTCTCAAAAGACTGTCTGTATTTAAGTTTCTTCGAAAGGCATCGGAATTCCGAGGTGCCGGTAAGCCAGTTCCGTTACAACTCTTCCCCTGGGAGTACGCTGGATAAAGCCGTTTTTCAGGAGATACGGTTCATATACATCCTCAAGTGTGCCGGCGTCCTCGGAGATTGCCGCCGCGAGCGTATCAAGTCCGACAGGACCTCCCTGAAACTTTTCGATCATGGTTAAAAGAATACTGCGGTCAATATGATCAAGACCATATTTGTCGACATCCAGAAGGTCAAGCGCATAATCAGCTACTTTTTTGGTAATCCTGCCGTCGTATTTGACCTGAGCAAAATCGCGTACACGTTTCAGAAGCCGGTTGGCAAGTCTCGGAGTTCCTCTGGAACGTCTGGCGAGTTCAAGCGCGCCGTCTTCTTCTATCTCTACATCCAGCACAGATGCAGAGCGAAGAATAATTGTTTTCAGTTCTTCATCCGTATAAAATTCCAGCCGGTTAACTACTCCGAAACGGTCACGCAAAGGAGCTGTCAGCATCCCCGCCCTTGTAGTGGCGCCGACCAGTGTAAATTTGGGGAGATTCAGTCTTATGGAGCGTGCTCCGGCGCCTTTGCCGATCATAATATCGATGGCGTAATCTTCCATTGCGGGATAGAGAACCTCTTCTACCTGACGGTTGAGCCGGTGGATTTCATCTACAAAGAGTACATCGTGCTCCTGAAGACTGTTGAGTATCGCAGCCATTTCCCCGGGCTTTTCAATGGCAGGTCCCGAGGTGACTTTCATATGCACGCCCATCTCGTTGGCAATGATGCCTGCAAGAGTCGTTTTACCGAGCCCCGGCGGTCCGTAGAACAGTACATGATCCAGGGCTTCTCCTCTTGCTTTGGCTGCTTCAATATAAACAGACAGTGTCTGCTTGGCCTTCTCCTGTCCGATGTAATCTTTCAGATGCTGGGGACGCAGTTCTCCCTCTATTTTAAGATCTTCCTCAAGATTTTCTGTTGTTATGATTCGTTTTCCCATAATGATTTAAATAATCCTCTTCTCAGAAAAGATATTTCAATGCCTCTTTCAGTATGTCTTCCACAGTCCGGCAGTCCGGAGACGTCTTTTTGACCGCCCGCAGGCTTTCCGCATTTCCGTATCCGAGAGCGACAAGAGCCTGTACCGCCTCTGCCTGCATACTGCTCTCAGCCTCTCCTGCATGAAACTGCTCAGCATCGCCGCCGTGCGCGGCGTTGTTCAGCACATCCTCAATATCTACTTTGTCACGGAGCTCCAGAATCAGTTTCTCTGCAGTTTTCTTTCCGATACCCGGAGCAGCGGAGATCGCTTTTGCATCTCCCGACATAATGGCAAACCGCAGTTCGTCCGGTGACATACAGGAGAGGATATTGAGCCCGCCCTTCGGTCCGATGCCGCTCACGCCGATCACAAGTTTGAAGATCTCCAGATCATCCTTGGTGAGAAAACCGAACAGCTGCATCGCGTCTTCCTTTACGTTGAGATAGGTGTATAATTTTACTTCATTTCCCGGCTGCGGGAGCAGTGACAATGCCTGCTGAGGCATATATACGCCATATCCCACTCCGCCGACGTCTATGACAGCTTTCTGCGGCTCTACCGCCGCAAGTTCTCCTCTTATATATGAAATCATATTTTATTTACTTTCCTTTACTGTATTTATTGAAACGACAGGTTCCGGATCCTTTTGAGGACTTCTCCTGCCACAGCGCCGATTACGGCGCCGGTGATGAGACCGGCGATCAGGAGTACAGGCAGATAATAGCCTACCTGATATGTCTCTACTATGATCATCGCTGCAGCCAGCTGCCCGATATTGTGACATACTCCGCCGGCCATACTGATACCTGTCACACTGAAACGGTCTGATTTTTTCAGCAGCGTCATGACTGCCAGGCTCAGGATGCCCCCGGCAAGACTATACACGATGCTGAACAGATTCCCGAAAATAAATCCGGCAAGTACGATCCGCACTACGGATAATAGAAGCGCTTCCTGCCAGTCCGTCTTATACAGTACGATCACAATGATCAGATTTGCAAGGCCGAGTTTGATACCGGGAACTCCGAACTGGATCGGGATCAGTGTCTCTATATAACTGAAGATCAGTGCAAGAGCTGTAAATACTCCGAAATATGCTGCTCTGTTTTTCAATTTCTATTTCCTCTCTATTGTGCGACTGCGTCCAGACCGCTCTCTTCAGAGCTTATAACAGCGACGACGACCTGATTCGGAAGACAGATAATACTCTCTCCGTTTTTCGAGACTGCCCTGTGGTTTACACAAATCTGGTCGGGACAGTCTGCCCACACCATGCGTGCCTCTCCATCTTCTATTACAACACGGTTTGTATCATTTATCTCGATTGTCTGATCTTCCGTCAGATCATACGTTCCGAAAATATCTCCGTCAACAGATATTTCCACAAGATGTTTTCCGCTGTCCTGACGGAAAAACTGGAATGCCAGAATCAACGCAGCCGCGGCCAGAACTGCTGCTGCAAGAATCAGATCACTTCTTTTCATAATCAGTTACCTCTGGTTAACTATAGTTAACTCTTCACCTTTGATATCATAGCACACAGATTTTTATTATGCAATCACATGTTCGATTGTTATAGTCCGGAGAATGTTCGATTGTTGTGATCAGAGACAAAATCATATATAATAGACAGGATTATAAAAAGAAAGGAACAAGATCTTTGAGCCAGAAAAAATTAAAAGCATTTTTCACAACAGCGGTGCTGATATCTGCCGTGCTGCTTTCCGGATGTACAACCCCTCCGGAGAACGAGCCGCTAACCATGACGGGGACATATTTTGATACTGTTGTACAGATTCAAGTATGGGGAGCTGATCAGGATATCATAGATCATTGCCGGGAATTGTGTGAAAATTATGAGCAGCTGTTTAGTGCTACGATAGATACAAGTGAAGTTTCGGAGATAAATAACGCCGGTGGAGAACCGGTAACCGTTTCTGATGAGACCGCCGAGCTTATTCAAAAGGGACTTTTATACGGAGAAATATCAGGAGGGCTTTTTGATATAACAATTGCCCCTGCGTCGAGCCTTTGGAATTTTACAGATAATGAAGAAAAGACGCTTCCCGATCCTGACAAACTGGCGGAAGCTGTCACTCATATAGATTATCATTGTGTCAGTGTGGAGGGAAATACCGTTACCCTCACAGACCCGGAAGCCAGGATTGATCTGGGAGGCATTGCTAAGGGATATATTGCGGACAGAGTGAAAGAATATCTTGAAACCGAAGGCATTAAGCATGCGCTTATCGATCTGGGCGGGAACATGCTCGCTCTCGGGAATCGCTATGACGGGACGGATTTCCGTATCGGTCTGCAGAAGCCGTTCGCAGAGACGGGCACCGCTATGGCCGCGGTATCTATAAACGACCAGTCCGTTGTAACATCCGGTGATTATGAAAGATATTTTGAAAAAGACGGGATTATCTATCATCACATCCTCGATCCTGACACAGGCTATCCTGTGCAGAACGATCTAGATCAGGTGACGATCATCTCCGATAAATCGGTGGATGGAGACGCCTTGAGCACAACCTGTTTCGCCATGGGGCTGGAAGACGGTCTTGAACTGATCCGTAGCCTCGACGGCATAGAGGCCGTATTCGTCACAAAAGACGGCAAGATCCATACAAGCAGTGATAACATCGAATTAGAAGTGCTGAATTAAAATTCGTATTGAACAAAATCGCTACGCGATGGCCTGCGAAAGCTGTCGCATAGCGATTTTTT
>CAMLYF010000005.1:0-142205 GCA_946491795.1 uncultured Lachnoclostridium sp.
CTTGCACAGACCTGGCTCTTATTCTCTGCAAAAAGTGCTGCCGCACTAATTATTTGGTGCGACAGCCCCTTTCGCTTCGTTATCTGGTCTATATATCTTCTTCCGGCTTTCTTCCTCTCAGTCTTTGATAGTAAAATCTGAGTTTCTCCACAAGTAATGTAAGATATCTTAAAACCGGCTCGGTCGCTATTGCGAACACGACAAAGAGCATAATACATTCTGTCGTCATTCCCGTGATGGCAAAGAGATCGTTCAGGAATATACTGCAGAATACAAGGCCTACGGCACAGCCAGCAAGGATTGCGGCACGGATCTTGTTCATCGGCGCGCTGATCTTATACAGAATCATAAATCCTACGATTGCAAGCAGCATAGTGGCTGCCGTTGAAATATCTGTCGACTCTACCCCGAATGTACGCCCGAAAATTACAAGTGCACCCACCGCCAGGGCGTCAGTGATCGCAGCGGGCAGTGCCTTCAGGAATATATTCGTAAGGAAATGCCCTTTGATTATATTCTTGTTCGGCTCGAGCGCAAGGAAGAATGCCGGTATACCGATTGTAAACATACTGATCAGTGAAACCTGTGAAGGCTCCAGCGGGTATGTGAACATAAATACCACCGAGATCAGACTCAGCAGAAAAGAGAATATGTTCTTCACAAGGAACAGGCTTGCCGAGCGCTGGATATTATTGACAACTCTTCTGCCTTCTAACACGACCTGAGGCATACACGAGAAGTCCGATTCCAGAAGCACGAGCTGCGAAGCCTGGGCCGCCGCATCACTGCCCGAAGCCATAGCGATACTGCAGTCCGCGTCTTTGAGAGCAAGGACGTCATTTACACCGTCTCCGGTCATGGCTACCGTATGCCCGGCCTGTTTCAGTATTCGCACGAATTTTCGTTTCTGATCCGGTGTGACACGCCCGAAAACCGTGTTTTTGAGAACGGCTTCCTCAAGCTCTTTTTCGCTGTCCAGTTCAGATGCGTCAACATACCGTTCCGCGTGTTTAATTCCTGCCTGTTTTGCCACTTTGGAAACTGTTACCGGATTATCTCCTGATATAACTTTTACTTCGACGCCTTGTTCCGCAAAATATTCGAACGTCTCTCTGGCAGCCTCGCGGATCGGATTTGCCAGAAGGACAAATCCAAGCGGTGTAATGCCATGATCCAGTGGCTTTCCGTCCACTTTATCATCATAACTGCCGAATACAAGAACACGGGCGCCTGTTGAAGCATGTTCCGTAATTTCTTCCGCGTAATCACCGTATTTTTCTTTCAGGACGAACTCCGGAGCTCCGAGCACATATGCCCCATCCTCAAAAGTAACACTGCTGTATTTTGTCGCAGATGAAAATCCGGTTTTTGAAATCGGTTTCTTTCCGGATCCGGCTGTAAAATATTCTTTCATTGCCGCCATGGTGATATTATCTCTTGTCATGGCTGCCGAAAAATCACTGAGCATTGTCCGCAGAGGTTCCATTGTATCAGGATCATATTCTTCCGTCTCGATAACATCCTGAACTTTCATCGTGTTTTCCGTGATCGTTCCGGTCTTATCGACGCAGAGTACGTCAACACGCGCAAGTGTTTCAATACATTTCATATCGTGGAGCAGAACTTTCTTCTGGGCCAGCCGGACTGAACTGACTGCAAGCGCAACACTTGCAAGAAGGTATAATCCTTCAGGAATCATACCGATCACGGCGGCAATCATGGAAGTCACGCTTTCACGGAATCCGTCATGCTGAAAGAAAAATGCCTGTGAAAACAGTACAAGCCCGATCGGAATGATTGCAACGCCGACCCATTTTACCAGCTTATCGAGAGAACGTATCATCTCCGACTGTTCGCCGGACTGCATCTGTTTTGCCTGGAGAGTCAGTTTGGAAATATAAGAATCCTCGCCGACCCGGTCCAGCCTTGCATGGCACTGCCCTGATACAATAAAACTTCCCGACATAAGCTTATCGCCTCTGCGTTTTGTAATCTCGTCTGATTCACCGGTCAGAAGCGACTCATTAACCTGTACTTCACCCGCGCTGACAACAGCATCGGCACAGACCTGATTTCCCGCCTTGAATATAACAATATCATCTAGTACAAGGTCTTCAGCATCTATGACTGACTTTCTGCCGTCACGCACAACTGTGGCGTGGGGAGCGTTCAGCATGGTAAGCTTGTCCAGCACCTGCTTTGCCCGGATTTCCTGTATAATACCGATCAGAGTATTGGCAATAATGACCGGCAGAAATGTCAGGTCACGGAATGACCCGACCAGAATAAGCAGTACTGCCAGAATCGCAAAAATCAGGTTAAAGTATGTAAAGACATTTTCGTGTATGATCTCCTTCGTTGTCTTTGAAGGCGGCTCAACAGAACGGTTAATCCAGCCGTGCAGGCGGTGTTCCTGTACCTGCTGGCTGGTCAGTCCCTTTTTGTACTCCGGATTATATCTTGTTGTAGGTATTCTTTTGTCTTTCTTTTCTTCAGTCTGCGCTGGTTTTCTCCTTGGCATATTCTACCTTCTTTTTCATAAAGCTGTGTTTCTTACTGGTTCTCTTCGGGAGTATCTCTTCGGTTCAGAATATTCATAAATTCTTCCCCTGTGATTGTCTCTTTCTCATACAGATATTTCGCAAGTTCGTGAAGTTTTCCCTGATGATCACGAAGAAGTTTCATTGCCCTGTCATAGGCGTCTTTTACGGTATCCACAACCATGTCATCGATCACTGCTGCTGTCTCCGGCGAACAGCTTAAACTGCTGTCTCCGCCCAGATACGGATTTGCCTGAGTTTCAAGAGCCACCATTCCGAATTTATCGCTCATACCGTACCGGGTGATCATGGCACGTGCCAGTTTGGTCGCCTGTTCGATATCATTGGAAGCGCCTGTGGTAATGGAACCGAACACCAGCTCCTCTGCACAGCGGCCTCCCGTCAGGGTCGCGATCTTATTTGCCAGCTCTTCTTTAGACATCAGGTTTCTCTCTTCCTCATCCACCTGCATGGTATAACCAAGCGCTCCCGATGTCCTTGGTATGATCGTGATTTTCGTGACAGGTGCGGAATTTGTCTGAAGGGCAGCCACAAGCGCATGTCCTATCTCGTGATATGCCACGATCAGTTTTTCTTTTGTGGACAGAACTTTGTTCTTCTTCTGATAGCCTGCAATTACAACCTCGATACTCTCTTCAAGATCAGACTGAGTCACAAACTTACGATTTTCCCGTACAGCTCTAAGCGCGGCCTCATTGACCATATTGGCAAGTTCCGCCCCGGAAGCTCCTGATGCCGCTCTTGCGATAGCGCCGAAATCAACGTCGTCGCCCACTTTGATTTTCTTGGCGTGGACTTTCAGAATTTCTTCTCTTCCCTTCAGATCCGGCAGTTCCACCGGAATCCTCCGGTCAAATCTTCCAGGACGCAGAAGCGCCGGGTCCAGTGTATCCGGTCTGTTTGTGGCAGCAAGAATTACGACGCCTTTTGACGCGTCAAAACCGTCCATCTCGGTCAGCAGCTGGTTCAGTGTCTGCTCGCGCTCGTCATTTCCGGCGAAGCCCTGACTGTCACGTTTCTTTCCGATCGTATCTATTTCGTCAATAAATACGATACACGGCGCCTTTTCATTTGCCTGCTTAAACAGATCGCGGACTTTTGAGGCTCCCATGCCGACAAACATTTCTACAAATTCAGATCCGGAAATTGAGAAAAACGGAACCCCCGCCTCTCCGGCAACAGCCTTTGCAAGGAGTGTCTTACCGGTACCGGGAGGTCCTACGAGGAGCGCACCTTTCGGACAGATCGCGCCGATCTCCTGATATTTCTGCGGATTATGCAGGAAATCAACAATCTCCGTCAGAAGCTCTTTTGCCTCATCCTCTCCCGCCACATCGTTAAAGGTGATACCGGTCTGTGACTGGACATACATCTTGGCATTGCTTTTTCCAAACTGCATAAACGGGCTTCCGTCAGACCCGCCGCCCATTTTCTTCATGAGCTGTCTTGAAAGGATCTGTCCGATAATAATAAACACGACAATCGGAATTACAAGTGAGAGCAGCATACTTAATAGCGGATTCATCTGCTCCTCTGCCACCCGGCCGAACTCACAGCCGGACGCCTGCAGTCTGTTTACCAGATCCGGATCTTCAAATCTGGTCGTTTCATACTGCACCGGATTATCGCTTTTATCAGTAAAATATATCGTCTCCCCCTCCAGCTGAACTTTCGAGACCTGTTTTTCCTCTACCATATTGAGGAATGTACCATAGTCCACTTCCTCAATATGGCTTCTCGTCATCATCGGAAATACGAAAAAATTAAATACGAGCAGCACAGCCAGCACGATAATATAATAGACGATTAATGGTTTCTTTGGCTTCTGTACCTGTTTCATTCAATAATCTCCTTATTTTTTCCTTCTGAACAGAAGGCGGATTCCTTTCATTGCCTGAATGATCGGAATATTTACCGCAGCAAGTCCGTATACGATAAGGAGCTGCGTCAGTGTAAGTGTCTGTACTTTAAACATATTGTGAAGTCCCGGTATCATAACAACCGCTGTTATAAGAATGATTCCGAGGACAAAAGCACCGATCAGGAACTTGTTGTTTACTACTCTGCGTGTAAACACAACCGGTCTGTCGGACTTACAGTTAAATCCGTGGAACAGACGTGCGGAACATAATGTCGCAAATGCCATTGTGCTTCCAAGAAGTTCGTTGCTGCCATGATAACCGATCATAAACGCGATCATTGTTGTCACCGCGATTGACAGACCTTCCGTACCGATCTTGATCAGGAAATCTTTTGTCAGGATCGACTCGTTCATCGGTCTCGGTTTTTCATTCATGACGTCTTCAGAGCCCGGCTCCAGGCCCAGTGCAATTGCCGGAAGACTGTCTGTCAGAAGATTGATAAACAGCAGGTGTACCGGTGCGAACGGTACCGGAAGTGCCATGATCGATGCATAGAGCACGGCAAGGATTGCGCCGAAGTTACCGGAAAGCAGGAACTGGATGGCCGCTTTGATGTTTCGGTATATATTTCGCCCGTTTTCGACCGCTTTTACAATTGTGGCAAAGTTGTCGTCTGTCAGCACCATTGCCGCGGCATCTTTGGATACTTCACTGCCTGTGATTCCCATAGCCACACCGATATCAGCCTGTTTCAGTGCCGGGGCATCATTAACGCCGTCTCCGGTCATCGATACGATATTTCCTTTATCCTGCCATGCGCGTACAATACGGATCTTGTGTTCCGGCG
Source organism: uncultured Lachnoclostridium sp. (assembly GCA_946491795.1). Lineage (GTDB taxonomy): Bacteria > Bacillota > Clostridia > Lachnospirales > Lachnospiraceae > Mediterraneibacter > Mediterraneibacter gallistercoris. The sequence goes on from CAMLYF010000005.1 coordinate 5,271, forward strand.
ACACGCGGGCATAGACAGAGATGCCTTCTACAAAATTTTTCAGTTCTTCATCAGACATCTTATCGATCTCGGCACCCTCACACGCCTCGGATTCATTTTCAAGAATACCGATACGTTTTGCAATCGCAGCGGCCGTTACTTTATGGTCACCTGTAATCATGATCGGACGGATACCGGCTTTCTTACATTCCGCGACAGCGGCTTTGGACTCTTCACGCGGCGGATCCATCATAGCGATCAGACCGATAAATGTGAGGTCATATTCGTCATCAAGAGTCAGCTCTTCCTCGTCCGACACAACCTTATATCCAAATGCCAGTACTCGGAGACCTTCTCTTGAGAATCTCTGGTTCTGATCTTCGATATTTCTGCGGTCATTCTCGGTAAGCGGACGTACCTCGTCGCCGATCTGAATCAGCGTCATGCGGTCAAGGAGTACATCCACAGCTCCCTTGATCACCATAGTCGGCACACCTTCCATGGTATGTTTTGTTGACATAAGCTTTCTGTCGCTGTCAAACGGGTTTTCGCTTTCGCGCGGATACTTCGCGCGGACTGCCTCCGGATCAAGTCCCAGCTTGCTTCCCAGATTGATCAGAGCCGTCTCGGTCGGGTCACCGATTTCAACGCCATCCGTGTTTTTTGAGTCGTTACAGAGCATACTGCTGATGAGCAGGCGGCTCTGTGATGGATCATTGATATCTACATTCTCAGCTTTGATACATTTCTCATCTACATAGTAGTCTTCTACCGTCATCTTATTCTGTGTCAGTGTACCTGTCTTATCAGAACAGATAACGGATACGCTTCCGAGCCCTTCCACGGCCTGAAGCTTACGCATGATGGCATGCTCTTTTGCCATTTTCTGTGTACCGAATGAAAGCACGATCGTTACGATAGAGCTTAAAGCCTCCGGAATAGCCGCAACAGCAAGCGCGACTGCAAACAGAAATGCATCTCCGATGTTGTCGCCTCTGAAGATACTGATACCGAACAGGATTGCGCAGAATACCAGGATCAGAATAGAAAGCTTCTGTCCGAACTGATCCAGGTTGACCTGAAGCGGTGTCCGCTTCTCTGAGGTTGTCTTTAAAAGACTGGCAATCTTTCCGACTTCTGTTTCCATGCCAATGCCGGTTACGACAAAAGCACCGCGTCCGTAGGTAACAAAGCTTCCGGAATACACCATGTTAAGTCTGTCGCCCAGCGGTACATCGTTTTCGCTGATAATATCTGTTGTCTTTTCTACGCCAAGGCTTTCTCCGGTCAGCGCACTCTCGTCCACTTTAAGACTGGCACACTCTGTCAGACGTCCGTCAGCAGGAATGTAGTCTCCCGCATCCAGCATCACGATATCGCCTACGGTTACTTCCGATGACGGTATCTGTACTACATTGCCGCATCGAAGAACTTTTGCTTCCGGTCCGGACAATTTCTTCAGACTGGCCAGAGACTGCTCGGCTTTGATCGTCTGGACTGTTCCCAGAATCGCGTTCATGGTGATTACGATTAAAATAACGATTGCGCTTTCTACATCACCCATGAATCCGGATGCAATCGCCGCTATGATCAGGATAATGACAAGAAAATCCTTGTACTGCTCAAGAAAGATCTGAAGGGTTGTCTTCTTCTTTCCCTCAACAAGCTCATTCGGACCGTATTTCTCCTGATGCTCCAATACCTGTTCTTCAGTGAGAGGGTCAAGAGATCCATTAATCTGCATGATCGTCTCTTCACCGGATAATTGATAATACTGTTTCATCTTTGTCTCTCCTCCTGTAACTGTGCCGTGTAATAAAAAATGAGACTTCTATTGCACGACGTAGTTATGTAATGCAATAAAAGTCTCACCATTTAATCGCGATACGGACGGCATAGCCATCGTACTGACGATATCGCAAACGCTTGATATAAGCGCCAGTTACTCCCTTTTACCAAGTATAATATATAGGAATTTTCCGGAAGTGTCAACGCTTTTTACCGTTTTTTCACAATCCTTAAACGATACCCTGTGCCTCCATAGCGTCTACAACCTTTTCAAAGCCGGCGATGTTAGCTCCTACTACGTAGTTGCCTTTGAAGCCGTACTTCTCAGCAGCGTTTGCAGCATTGTGGCAGATATTTACCATGATGTCTTTCAGTTTTGCGTCAACTTCCTCGAATGTCCAGCTCAGACGTTCGCTGTTCTGTGACATCTCAAGTGCAGATGTAGCAACACCGCCTGCGTTTGCTGCTTTTCCAGGAGCGAAGATCACGCCGTGCTGCTGCAGGTACTCTGTAGCCTCGATTGTTGTAGGCATGTTCGCACCTTCTGCTACTACCTGGCATCCGTTTTCAACGAGCATCTTTGCATCGTCAAGAAGCAGCTCGTTCTGTGTCGCACACGGAAGGGCAACGTCAACCTTGACAGACCATACGCCTCTTCCTTCATGATACTCTGAATTCGGACGATATTTCTTGTACTCTGTCAGTCTTGCTCTGTTAACTTCTTTAATCTCTTTCAGTGCTGCAACATCGATTCCTTCCGGATCATATACCCATCCGTTGGAGTCGCTTACAGTAACTACTTTAGCGCCCAGCTGCTGTGCTTTCTCTGTAGCGTAGATTGCAACGTTTCCTGAACCGGATACTGCAACAGTCTTTCCTGCCAGCTCCATTCCGTTCATCTTCATCAGCTCATCTGTGAAGTACAGAAGTCCGTATCCTGTAGCCTCTGTACGTGCCAGTGATCCGCCGTAGGAAAGTCCCTTTCCGGTGAGAACGCCTTCGTATACACCGCGGATTCTCTTATACTGTCCGAACAGATATCCGATCTCTCTTGCGCCGGTTCCGATATCTCCTGCCGGAACATCTGTGTCAGCGCCGATATGTTTGCACAGCTCTGTCATAAAGCTCTGGCAGAATGCCATGATCTCTCTGTCAGATTTGCCCTTCGGATCGAAGTCAGAACCACCTTTTCCTCCGCCGATCGGAAGTCCTGTCAGAGAGTTTTTGAATACCTGCTCAAACCCAAGGAATTTGATAATACCAAGGTTTACTGACGGGTGAAGACGAAGTCCTCCCTTGTAAGGTCCGATCGCACTGTTGAACTGTACGCGGTATCCTGTGTTTACATGAGCCTGTCCGTTGTCGTCTACCCACGGCACGCGGAACTTAATCTGTCTCTCAGGCTCTGTCAGTCTCTCAAGAAGAGCCTCTTTGCGGTACTTCTCCTCATTGGCTTCGATCACCGGGCGGAGAGACTCAAGTACTTCTTTCACTGCCTGATGGAATTCCGGTTCTGCCGGGTTTTTCTTTACGACAAGATCAATTACCTCATCAACGTAAGACATCTTAAACAACCTCCTAAAATAAAAATTGCGGCCAGACAGAGCTGGCCGCATCTCAGACATCTTTGTCTACTCGTATATTTTATAAAGAAAATGAATTATTGTCAATCATAACTTTCAGTAATTTGCAGTTTTATCACTTTATCTTAATGAAATTGCAGGAAACTAAAACCATATACTGCAATCCGTGTGCTGATAGTATTTTTTATATGATGAATATAATAACAGCCACATAAGAAAATACAAAAGCAGGATGCCGTTTAACTGACATCCTGCTTAAAGTGCACTTATTAATTATATTTACGTTTTCTAGCAGCTTCAGATTTTTTCTTACGTCTTACGCTTGGCTTTTCATAGTGTTCTCTCTTGCGGATCTCCTGCTGAATGCCAGCTTTAGCGCAGTTTCTTTTGAATCTGCGTAAAGCGCTGTCTAACGTCTCGTTTTCTTTAACGATTACATTTGACATAGTCTCACACCTTACCTCCCCTCCAGCCTTGTATTGTGCATAATACGACTGTTCGGGTATTTTTATTGCACTAACAAAGATTATAACATATTTTTCTTTTCCGTCAACCGTTTTAAATAAAAATCTCTCAAAACATCGCAATTGCGGTTCCGGAAAGCTGTAATCTGCTGCTATTTAATCTGTGTCTCCAGCACTTCGGCAGCCTTTGCAAGAGCATCCGGAATGCCTGCCGGATTCTTTCCGCCCGCCTGAGCCATGTTCGGGCGTCCGCCGCCACCGCCGCCGACACATCCTGCGATTGCTTTTACAAGATTTCCGGCATGGGCGCCTTTCTTCATCGCCTCGTCTGTGGCAGTTACCATAAGGCTTACTTTGCCGTCGTTTGCCGATGCAAGCACAACGACTCCGTCGCCGAGTTTTGCTTTGAACTGATCTCCGAGATCGCGCAGTCCGTTCATGTCGATACCGTCAAGCTGGGTAGCGAGCAGTTTAACTCCTTTCACTTCTTTGACCTGATCCATCACATCACCGGCAGCTTCCTGGGCCATCTTATTCTTCAGACTCTCTACCTCGCCGTGGAGAGACTTGTTCTCAGCCATCATATGAGTGATCTTGTCTGCAAGATTCTCCGGAGTTGCCTTCAAAAGATGAGCCGCATTTTTCAGCGTCTCTTCAACGTGGGCATAGTATTTCATAAGTCCGTCGGATGTAAGAGCCTCGATACGCCGAACTCCCGCAGCCACACCGCTCTCGGAGATGATCTTAAACGCCATGATCTCCGAAGTATTCTTTACATGGGTTCCGCCGCAGAACTCAATCGAGAAGTCTCCCATATTGACGACACGGACAATATCTCCGTACTTCTCGCCGAACAGTGCCTGAGCGCCTGTCTTTTTCGCCTCTTCGATCGGCATATTCTTTATTACCACGTCCAGACCTTTCGAAATCTGCTCGTTTACGATATCTTCTACTTTCTGCAGTTCTTCCGGGGTCATTGCAGAAAAATGAGTAAAGTCAAATCTCAGTCTGTCTTCATTCACACTGGAGCCGGCCTGTTCTACATGTGTTCCCAGCACTGTGCGCAGCGCTTTCTGGAGCAGATGGGTTGCGCTGTGGTTTCTTGCGGAAAGCGCACGTTTCTTTGCATTTACCTCAAGAGTTACCTTGTCGCCGGTTTTGATCATGCCTTTTGTCATTACACCGATGTGTCCGATCTTTCCGCCGAGAAGTTTCACTGTGTCTTCTACTTTGAACTCGCCTTCAGCTGTACGGATATATCCTGTATCTGCCTCCTGGCCTCCGCTTGTTGCATAGAACGGTGTCTCCTGTACAAAGATGGTACCTTTCTGTCCTTCGGAAAGCGCCTCGACGATCTCATCTTCCGTGGTGAGCACTGTCACATCAGATTCATATGTCAGATTGTCATATCCGACAAAAGTACTTGTCACGCTCGGATCAATGGACTCATATACCGTGACATCAGCACCCATATAGTTGGTCACTTCACGTGCATCGCGGGCTTTCTTTCTCTGCACTTCCATGCATGCATGGAATCCTTCCTCGTCAACTCCGAGTTCCTTTTCCTCGAGGATCTCTTTCGTGAGGTCCAGCGGGAATCCATAGGTGTCATAGAGACGGAACGCATCTTCTCCGTTTAATGTTTTCTCGCCCTTTGACTCCATATCAGAGATCATATCGGCAAGGATTCCGAGGCCCTGATCGATCGTTTTATTGAACTGTTCTTCCTCTTTTGCGATCACTTTGAGAATAAACTCTTTCTTCTCTTCCAGCTCCGGATAACCGTCCTTGGATCCTTCGATCACATTTTCAGCCAGTTCCGGAAGGAATCCTTTGTGAATTCCGAGCAGTCTTCCGTGACGGCATGCTCTTCTTAACAGTCGGCGGAGTACATAGCCCCTTCCTTCGTTGGACGGCATAATACCGTCAGAGATCATAAACGTCACAGAACGGATGTGATCTGTAATGACACGGATCGATACATCATCTTTGTACTCTTTCCCGTATTCTTTACCTGCAAGGCGGCATACGTGATCTCTTAATGCCTTGATCGTATCTACATCAAAAATGGAATCAACGTCCTGTACAACGCTGGCCAGACGCTCGAGACCCATTCCTGTATCAATGTTCTTCTGTTCCAGTTCAGAATAGTTTCCGTTTCCGTCATTATCAAACTGGGTGAACACATCGTTCCAGATCTCCATATAGCGGTCGCAGTCGCAGCCTACCGTACAGTCCGGCTTGCCGCATCCGTATTTTTCTCCTCTGTCGTAATACACCTCGGAGCAGGGACCGCACGGGCCTGAACCATGCTCCCAGAAGTTGTCTTCTTTTCCGAATTTAAAAATCCGATCGGCAGGAATTCCAATTTCTTTATTCCAGATTTCAAAAGCCTCATCATCGTCCACATAGACAGACGGATACAGACGGTCAGGATCAAGCCCCACGACTTCAGTCAGGAACTCCCATGTCCAGTGGATCGCCTCTGTCTTGAAATAATCACCGAAAGAAAAGTTTCCGAGCATCTCAAAGAATGTGCCGTGACGCGCGGTCTTTCCTACATTCTCGATATCTCCGGTACGGATACATTTCTGACAGGTTGTAACTCTTCTTCTCGGCGGGATTTCCTGTCCTGTAAAATATGGTTTTAAAGGTGCCATTCCTGAATTGATGAGCAGCAAGCTCTTATCATTATGCGGCACCAGAGAAAAGCTCTTCATTGCAAGGTGTCCTTTGCTCTCGAAGAACTCCAGAAACATTTTTCTAAGCTGGTTAACTCCATATGGCTGCATGTTAAAAATCCTCCTCTTTCGCTCAAAAAGCCTGTTTTATAATATATCACAGCCTTATACATTTGTAAAGCGGACGCAAAAAATGCGTCCGCCCTGTATAATTTGTATATGTGGCTTTTCCGCCCGGCGGAACCGTTATTCCAGATCGATCTCGATGAGTTCTTCCGGAGGTACCGCACGGCTTGATTTGTTTACAAAGTTCTGCAGGTTTTTCTTTGCTTTTGCAACCGGTATGTTGGTGCCGGCACCTGCGATACAGCCGCCCGGGCATCCCATTCCCTCTATCAGACAGCCGTTCAGCTTGCCTGCCTTTGCAAGCGTCAGTATCTTCTTGCAGTCTGCAAGGCCTTCCGCGTGCTCGATATTGACCTGCACGTCCGGATAGTATTTATTAATACATTTCTCAATAGCGGCGGCAACTCCTCCTGCGCATGCGTAGCCTCGTCCGGCTCCTGTCGCGTTATGGAAAGAAGATTCCGCTTCGTATGTAGAAAGATCGATTCCCTTTGCGTCGAACATTGCCTGCAGTTCCTCAAAAGTAACGACAAAATCGACATCGCTTCGAACACTCCGGCGTGAAGCTTCAAGCTTTTTGGAGGCACAGGGCCCGATGAACACTACTCTGGCATTTGGATGCTTCTGCTTGATCGTTCTCGCGGTCGCCACCATAGGGGTGAGCTCCTGTGATATCTCGTCGATCACGTCCGGGAAAAATTTCTTCGCAAGCATTGCCCATGAAGGACAGCAGGATGTGAGAAGGAAAGGAAGCTCTCCCGTAACAACCTTGTCCACATAGTGGTGTGCCTCGGCGATCGCGCCGATGTCAGCGCCCAGAGCCACTTCAAAGACTTCTGAAAATCCCAGTTCCCGAAGCGCCGCCTTGATATTTCTCGGCGTGATATTGTCCCCGAACTGCCCCACAAATGCAGGCGCGATCTCGGCGATGATCTCCTCTCCTTCCGAGAGGGCCCTTGCGAGCTGGAAGATCTGTGATTTGTCTGAAATTGCTCCGAACGGACAGCTTACCATACACATACCGCAGGAAACGCATTTGTCATTATCAATGAATGCACGTCCGTATTTATCCGAAACGATTGCATTTACGCCGCAGGCCTTCTTGCACGGGCGTTCTTTTTTTGCAATGGCGTCGTAAGGACATACGGATTTGCATTTCCCGCATTTGATGCATTTTTCCTGATCGATGTGTGAGCGTCCGTCTACCATGGAAATCGCTCCTCTTGGACAGACCTCCTGGCATGGATGTGCAAGACATCCCCTGCACATATTGCTCACTTCGTACATATTCTCCTCACAGCTATCGCAGGCAGACGGGATTACCTGCATAAGCGGGGGCTCGTAATACTTTTCAGAAATATTACTTGCCTCCACGCCGGCTGTCAGATGTACCGGTTTGTTCTCCGGACGGAGAGAAAGCCCCATCGCCAGACGCAGCCGTTCTCTTACAATTGCACGGGAACGGTACGTACTCTCACGGTATTTTTCAGTGTCGTCATTGACGATCATATAAGGGATTGCCTCCATATCGTCAAGAAGCGTATCTGCATCTGCCTTAAATCCAAGTTTTGCGACTTCAGTAAATACGCGTCTGCGGATATTTCTTACCGGAGTCTGCAGTCCTCTCATGTTCATTTCCATTCGCAAAATCCTCCTCTGTTTTTATCTGTGCATGGAGAAAGAATCTTCGTCATAATTGCTCAGATTCTTGTAGATTCCTCTGTCGTCTGCTTCTTTGATCAGAGCGTCTCTTGATTTCTTGGCAAGCATCTGATCTTTGAATGAGCTCGGTCCGCCGACACAGCCTCCGTCGCATGCCATACCCTCGATAAAGTCTTCCGGAAGTCTTCCGACTTTCATGAGCAGCAGCGCCTTCTTACATTCAGCCGCTCCGTTTGCTTTGTATACCTTTACGTCAATATTGTCGCCGGATTCTTTTAAACTCTCCTGTACAGCAGCTGCGACTCCTCCGGAATTTCCAAATCTCTTTCCGAATACGGATGCTTCCTGATATGTATTTTCCACCGGCTCTAAAGCTACGCCTTTTGCACGCATCATGGCACGGATCTCGCTGTATGTCATGGCATAATCCGCATTGCCCTCGATCTTCTGATCCACGATCTCTGACTTCTTTGCAAGACAGGGACCGATAAATACGGTCACAGCTTCAGGATCTTTTGCTTTGATCATACGTGATACGGCGCACATCGGGGATACCGTCGTAGAAACCGCGTCACTCAGTTCAGGATAATGTTTACGCACCATATTTACAAATCCCGGACAGCAGGAAGTTACTTTCTTCTTTCCCTCCTGATATGCCTCGCGCCATTCTTCCGCCTCGTATTTTGCAGTCAGGTCTCCGCCTAAGCCAACCTCAACAAACTCTGTAAAGCCAAGCTCTTTCATTGCCTTTCTCCAGCTTGCCATTGTGATGTCCGGACCGAACTGTCCTTCCGTCGCCGGCGCAAGCATTGCATACACATGCTTTCCGGACTTGATCGCGTTGATCACGTCAACGATCCATGTCTTGGAACCGATAGCGCCGAACGGACAGCTGTGGATACATTTTCCGCAGCGGATACATTTTTCATCATCAATCACGGAAATGCCATACTCGTCATATGAAATAGCGTCTACAGGGCAGCTGAATTTACACGGTCTCTGAAGATGGGCGATTGCATTATACGGACAGGCATCAGCGCATTTGCCGCATTCTTTACACTTGGAAGGATCAATGTGTGAGCGGCGGCGTCCTGCCTCGATCGCGCCGAACTTACAGGCGTTGATACAGGCCTTTCCCAGACAGTTCTGGCAGTTTTCCGTTACCGTATAACTGGAGATCGGACAGTCTTCACAGGCAGAATTAATAACCTGGATAATATTTCCGTCGTCGTTCATTCCGGGCGCTTTGCCTTCTGCAAGACGCACCCTCTGCCGGATAATCTCTCTTTCTTTATAAATACAGCAGCGAAACTGCGGTGTCGGTCCCGGAATCAGCTTAAACGGAATTTCGTCTTTGCGTTCTTCCAGTTCACCGGCAAACGCCAGTCTTGCCACTTCTTCCAGAACTGCATGTTTGATTTTGATTACATTTGCATCTGCGTACTTCAAAACTCTTTTCCTCCATACCTATAAATTTTAACGTTACAAAGTACGGTTACACATACTTCCCTCTCATTAATATACCATGCGAAGAACATTTTTCCCAGTGATTTTTTTTACAGACGCTGTACTAATTAAAATACAAGATATTATGTCACGTAATACAATTTATTTCGCGTTTTTAAACAGCTCCTGTGCATACCGTACGGACTGCATCGCATCTTTGCCGTAAAAATCAGCTCCGATCATATCTGCATAATCCTGATTGAGCACCGCTCCACCGACCATCACTTTACATTGCGGAGCACGCTCCCTCAGAAGCTTTATCGTCTCTTCCATGCTCACGACGGTCGTCGTCATAAGAGCGCTCAGTCCTGCCAGCCTGACATCTTTTTCCAGCACTGTATCCGCAATCCGTTCAGGGGGAACGTCTTTTCCCAGGTCTATCACTTCAAAACTGTAATTCTCAAGGAGAACCTTTACAATATTTTTACCGATATCATGGATGTCGCCTTTTACTGTAGCAAGAACAACCGTGCCGATCTTTTCACGGACTTCTCCGCTTTTGTCCATTTTATCCTTCAGAACCGCGAAAGCGCTTTTAGCCGCCTCTGCGCTCATAAGAAGCTGCGGGAGGAAGACCGTTCCCTTTTCAAAGCCATCTCCCACATGATTCAAAGCCGGTATGAGCTCTGTATTAATGATGTCCAGCGGGTCCTGTGTTTCAGAAAGACGTGCAGTGATTGTGGATGCGTCCTCCTTGAGCCCTTTTTCGATGGATTCTCTAAGGCTTGCTGTAGTCTTGCGTTCAGTACCGTCAGGAACCGTTCTTACGCCAGATGTCAGATTATTGCTGTAATGGCTGATATAAGATTCGCAGTTTGCATCCAGTCCCATCAGGGCATGATATGCATACCAGGCTTTCATCATATCTTCTGATGACGGGTTGATGATTCCGGCGCTCAGTCCGTTCATCATCGCCATTGTATAAAATGCGGCATTTACAACAGGACGCGCAGGAAGTCCGAACGAGATATTGGATACTCCCAGCACAGTCCTGACTTTGAGATCATCTCTCAGCCGGCGAAGTGTTTCAAGGGTCACCTTTGCCCCCTCCGGTTCCGAACTGATCGTCATGGCCAGTGCGTCGATCACGATATCCTTTTTCTTAATTCCGTATCTGGCAGCTTCCGTGATGATCCGTTCGGCAATACGGACACGTCCCTCAGCGTCACCGGGGATTCCCTTTTCATCCAAAGTCAGTCCGATAACAACACCGCCGTATTTCCGGATTAAAGGGAAAACTTTATCCATTGATTCCTGCTTGCCGCTGACCGAATTTACCATAGCTTTTCCGTTATAAATGCGCAGTGCCGCCTCCATCGCGGCGGGATCCACTGTATCGATCTGAAGAGGAAGACTAACGACACTCTGCAGCTCCTGAATTGTCTCTTTCATCATAGAGACTTCATCAATATCCGGAAGTCCGACATTTACATCAAGAATATGTGCGCCATTGTCCTGCTGCGCGATTCCCTCACGTAGGATATACTCCAGATCATGATCCTTCAACGCCTGTTTAAACTTCTTTTTTCCTGTCGGATTGATACGTTCTCCGATGATCTTTGAACCATTACCAAGAAAGACACTCTGTCCGTAGGAGGATACGATCGTATCGTTCTTTTCTGACGGTGGAATTACGTTCAGCCTTCTGCAGCGTTCCGTCATGGCATGTATATGTTCAGGTGTGGTGCCGCAGCAGCCGCCGATCAAACATGCGCCCATGGATACGATTTTTTCCATATATGCGGCGAATTTCTCCGGTGACACATCATAATATGTCTGTCCGTCTCTCTGTTTCGGGAGACCTGCGTTCGGTTTGACGATCACGGGAAGTGAAGAATATTTTATATAATCTTCAACAACAGGAAACATCTGCTCCGGTCCCATTCCGCAGTTGATTCCGAGAGCGTCTACACGCAGACCCTCAAGAAGTGCTATGACCGATGGTACATCCGCTCCGGTCAGCAGTTTCCTGCGTTCATCAAAGATCGCAGTTGCGAATACCGGCAGAGAAGTGTTCTCTTTGGCAGCCAGAACAGCAGCTTTCAGCTCATAAGTGTCACTCATGGTCTCGATATGGATCAGATCGGCTCCTGCCTCTTCTCCCCAGACCATAACTTCTTTAAACGCCTCGTAGGCCTCTTCAAAATCCAGGTCTCCCATGGGCTTTAAAAGTTTCCCGGTAGGGCCGATATCGAGTGCTGTATACACGGTATGTCCTGCGCACTGCGCATCAGATTTATCAGATATTTCTGCATCTGCCTCTGCAGCAGCCTCCTTGACAAGCCTTACAGCAGTCTTTACTGTCTGCTCAAGCGAACATCCTTCTGCATGAAATTTCAGCGCATTTGCCCCGAATGTGTTCGTAAGTACAATATCACTTCCTGCTTTAATATAGTTCTTATGTATTGTTTTAATCTCTTCCGGGCGGGATATATTCCATGTTTCCGGGAGTTCGCCCGGAGCCAGTCCTCTCTCCTGGAGAAGTGTTCCCATTCCTCCGTCGAAGAAAAGCAGTTCTTTTCCTAATCTGTCTCTGATCATATCTGGTCCTTTCTCATCTTGTTCATATGTGTTTTTTCTGGAATATCTGTCGGTTACAGCATCTTATCTGCGGTACTCACAGTCTGTCTTGTCACAGGCTTCACAACCGGCGACAGGGCACCGCTCCTTCACGGGACTCGCACCGATCACGGCTGTTACAGATTTTGACGGAGTCATCATGTAACTGTCTGTCATTGTCAGCCCTATCGTTTTTGCACAGTCCAGCATCTGCATGAGCGGTTTTTGGTAATGAATGTCGAAATCTCCATACCCCGGACTGAATCGCGGTCTGAGATACAGGCCTTCCTTCTCAAGTTCTTCCCCTGTCTCAAGCTGTTTTTTATCGCAGTATTCTTCCAGAACGGCAGCCGCGCACGCCTGCTGGATTACGGCCCGGCTCATATCCGTCATCGATGTTCTGCGGATCAGCTGATCCACCCCGGCACCAAGTGTAGCGCCAAAAAGCACCACCTTTACACATCCCTTCAGATTTCTGGAAAGACTGCTGCTTTTAATCTCAGTATTTCCTATTCGTATCATGCCATCCGAAAACTGTTCTACATCAAAAATGCGGCAGATGGATTTCGGCCCCGCTGCTTTTTCCACTTCGGAAAAGGCATCTTCAATCATCATACGGGTCCTCTCATCTGCCGTATTTCTTCCATATCCCAGATAACGGGCAGCTTCTTTCATACGTCTGTCCATCAATTTTAATCTCCTAAGCCTTTATAATCTCTGATAAGTTTTTTATGATAGCCGCAGCCACGTCAGGTCTGTTCATCGAATAAATATGTATGTTTTTTACACCATTGGCGAGCAGGTCGATGATCTGATCCGTTGCATACGCGATCCCTGCCTGTTTCATGGCTGCCGGTGAATTGCCGAAACGATCTAGTATTGCCAGAAACCTGCGAGGGAAAACTGTTCCCGAAAGCTCCTGGCTTTTTTTCATCTGCGCAGCGCTTGTAATCGGCATGATGCCCGGAAGGACGGGAACAGTAATCCCCGCCTCCCGGATTCTGTAGAGGAAATTATAATGGATATCATTGTCAAAAAACATCTGGGTCGTAAGAAAATCGACACCGCTGTCCACTTTCTGTTTAAGATAGCGGATATCGTCTGATTTATGCTCATTCTCCACATGCCCCTCAGGGTAACAGGCGGCTCCGATACAGAAGTCACCGTGTTTCCTGATCTCCTCTACAAGCTCATACGCATATCTGAATCGCCCTTCATCCGGGAAAGTCACACCTTCCGGAATATCTCCGCGAAGCGCAAGTATATTCTCAATCCCGAGTTCTTTCAGCCTGCCAATCACATGTCTTACTTCGTCCTTTGTAGAGGAAGCGCATGTCAGATGAGCAAGACTCAGCAAATGCAGATCGTCTTTGATATGCGATGCAATTTTTGCGGTATTCCTGCTGGTGCCTCCGCCGGCACCGTAAGTGACGCTGATGAAAGAAGGATTCAATTTGGCAATTTCATCAACCGCATGAATTACTTTGTCATAATCCTCGTCTTTCTTTGGTGGAAATACTTCAAAGGATATGTGTATTCTGTCTTCGTTTAATCTGTCAATTATCTTCATCGGGTCTGACTGCTCCTGTCTTCTGTCGTCTACTCTCCGATCAGACTCCTGTAGAGGTCTTCATACTGTCTCGCCGAGTTCTTCCATGAGAAGTCCTGACTCATGGCGCGCTCAACAATCTTGTTCCAGTCACGTTTTTTATCGTAGTAGATTCTTTCAGCATAACGTATCGTATTCAGCATCTCATGCGCATTGTAATTGCAGAAACTGAAACCGGTACCTGTTTTTTCGTATTCATTGTACGGTTCAACTGTATCCTTGAGTCCGCCTGTCTCACGAACAATCGGAAGTGTTCCATAGCGAAGGCTCATAAGCTGGCTCAGTCCGCATGGCTCAAAGAGGGACGGCATCAGGAACGCATCACAGGACGCATAAATCCGGTGAGAGAGATCATCGGAATAATAGATGTTTGCGGAAACCCGTCCGGAATACTTCCATGCAAAGTGGCGGAACATATTTTCATATTTCACATCGCCTGTGCCGAGAACTACGATCTGTACGGCATCCTGACACAATTCGTCCATGATATAGTCGACCAGGTCAAATCCCTTCTGGTCCGTCAGACGGGATACCATACCGATCAGCATTACTTTCGGATCTTTCTGAAGGCCAAGTTCATCCTGCAGTGATGTCTTGTTTATAGGTTTGTTCTTTCTGAAGTCGTCAATTGTAAAGTTTTTGGCGATACGGTTGTCGGTTGCCGGATTCCAGTCGTCATAATCAAGACCGTTCACAATACCACACAAGTCGCCTGATCTGGCGGACATAAGTCCGTCGAGGCCTTCCCCGTAAAACGGAGTTTTAATTTCCTCAGCGTAGCTGCTGCTGACCGTCGTAACTTTATCCGCATATACAATACCGCCTTTCAACAGGTTGGCGTCCTTGTACGCTTCCATTTTATCCGGCACGAAATAATACTCGGGAAGTCCGGTGATTCCTCTGACTGTCTTCGTATCCCATACACCCTGGAACTTCAGGTTATGTATTGTCATAATCGTCTTGATCCCGCGGTAGTATTCACCCAGGTATCTGAAGTTGTCAAGATATACCGGTATCAGTCCGGTCTGCCAGTCATGACAGTGAATGAGATCCGGTCTGAATCCGATCACAGGAAGAATGCTCAGAACAGCTTTGGAAAAGAATGCGAACTTCTCAATTCCCCATTTCGGATCCCCGTCATACGGTGCGAATCCGCTGAAATAGTGCTCGTTATCAATAAAATAAAATGTGATGTCATTGAGTACGGTCTTCAATACCCCAACATACTGATCCTGTCCGGCGATATCCATATAGAAATGAGTAACATACTCCATTTTATCTTTCCATTCCTGTTTCATGCAGGTATATTTGGGAATTACTACGCGGACATCATATTTCGTTTTGTCAAAGTCTTTCGGAAGTGAACCGACAACATCGGCAAGTCCACCTGTCTTGATAAACGGAACACACTCTGATGCAGCAAACAAAATGTTCTTCATATTACGATCCTCCATTTTCTGCCTTTTCTCGCCTTAAAAGGCATTTTATCACTTGCTATTATACCCCATTCCCTGCATATTGCAAAGGATTTTATCACTTTACCGTGATATTTAAAAACAATTCCGCTTCTGTATTCTCACACGTAAGGTCAGCTTTTGTGACGGTATTCAAGCTGAATAGTATCGGCAATCAGTGCAATAAATTCCGAGTTTGTCGGTTTCCCTTTCCCGGTGCTCACCGTATAACCGAAAAGTTCATCCAGTGTATCCAGTTTACCTCTGCTCCAGGCCACCTCGATGGCATGCCGTATGGCCCGTTCCACACGGCTTGAAGTTGTCTGATACTTCTTTGCCACCGTAGGATAAAGAATCTTTGTTATGGCATTTAAGACATCCATGTCATTTACTGCCATTATGATCGCATCTCTGAGATAATGATATCCTTTGATATGCGCAGGTATTCCTATTTCATGGAGCATATTCGTTACACGGCTCTCCAGATTTTCTCTGTTCAGAGTGTTTTCTGTCGTATTTTCATCATTCTTCTTTTCAGGATTTCTTGACAGATTTCTTACGGATTTTATCCGTTCAAGCAGCATCCTGTTATTGAATGGTTTCATAACATAGTAATTCGCGCCTTTATTAAAAGCGTCTTCCGTGATCTTTTCCTGGCCAACCGCTGTGATCACAATAAAATACGGACGTTTTACGACAGTGCTGTCCTGTCCCATTTTCTCCATAACTGTCAGTCCGTCCATTTTCGGCATGATCAGATCGAGAAGAACAACATCCGGTTTTCTGTCCTTGATGATCTGACACATTTCCTCGCCGTTTTTAGCCTTTCCGACCAGATCCAGCTCTTTATCTGTGCTGATGATCTCGTCGAGAACGTCCAGTACTTTTTGATTATCATCGGCGATGGCCACACGCAAATGCTCCATTTTCTCCTCTCCTCCAGATTCAAGAATCTTCCTTAAAACGCCACTCGCTTATTATATCCGCGCAAAAATGCAGAATCAAGAATATTTTGTAGCACTAATTCGACACAATTTTCGACGTTTCAGACGATTCGACCTGATTCAGCATATTTTCTATAAATATGCCATAGCCCATTGTCGAATCCTGCACGAACACATGTGTTACCGCTCCGATCAGTTTCCCGTTCTGAATGATCGGACTGCCGCTCATTCCCTGGATGATACCCCCTGTTTTTTCAAGCAGTTCCGGATCGGTCACCTGAATGACAAGTCCTTTATTGATCTCTGATGATGTTGTGTCGATATCTGTCACCCTGATATTGTATTCCTTTATTTCATTGTCGATATAACAGCGGATCTTGGCGTCCCCGATTTCAATCTCGTCTTTTGACGCTGTTTCAATAGGAATCTGTTCATCAAAAAGTTCATCGATCTTATCAATGGTTCCGTAAATTCCCGCATCTGTATTTTTGTCGATCGTACCCAGGATATTATATTTGTTATATACAATGATTCCCTCCATTGTACCCGGTGACCCGCTGTAGCCTTTTGTGATATCCTGAATACTTGTACGATAGATCCGCCCTCCGGCAATCGTCATGATCATATTTGTATCTGTGTCACTGATTCCGTGTCCCAGTGCGCCGAATCTGCTCTGCTCCGTGAGAAATGTGATTGTACCAAGCCCCTGAACATTATCCCGCACCCAGATTCCCAGCCTGTAGTGACCGGCTTCATATTCGATGGGACTGATCTTAATATCCATAGTATCTTCCCCTCTGCGCAGTGTGAGAGTCACATCATTGCCGTCAATCTGTTCAACCGCGTCGAGCAGATCTGTCTTTCCGGATATTGCCTGATGATTCACCGCCATAATATAATCACCGGTTTCCACTACATCAGCTGCAGGTTCATATTCATGCCCGTCTACACCTTCGATTTTTTCTGTATTCAGAACCATGAGGCCGTCCGTTTCCATATAGATTCCTACAGGCATACCGCCTAAGAGAACTGTATCATTATCACTTGATGACGTGCTGGCCTCTGTCTGCCAGAGGGCATTATCTTCCTGCCATGCCTTTGCCTGATCCCATACAACAACGCCGGAAAGAAACAAAAAAGTCCAGAGCATCGTCCGGCATGCCCATTTTTTCCGGCTCACAAACATACTTTCACATCCTTTCCTCATCATATAAAGAAGTGGGTGCTGTCCCACTTCTGAAAAAGAAAAAAGAAAACGGATACCTTCTGCCGTATCCGTTTTTAGTATGTGTGGTTTTGTATTTTTTCACACTGGTATTATCTATCACTCTTTGCCAGTTCTTTCATTTCTCTTGCACTTTCCAGAATATTTTCCGTCACTTTAGATCCTCCGAGTATACGCGCCAGTTCTCTGATAGAATCATCTCTGTCGAGACGCCTGATCCTGGTTGTCACAGAATTGTCCTGTGCACTTTTTTCAATCAGAAAATGAACGTCGGCTGCGGCCGCAATCTGCGGCAGATGTGTAATGCATATTACCTGACGGCTCTTTCCTATCAGATGAAGTTTCTCTCCGACTTTGTCTGCAGTTATTCCCGATATACCGGCGTCAATTTCGTCAAAGATCAATGTGGGCGTATCTTCCTCGTCCGCCAGTACAGTTTTAATTGCAAGCATGATTCTTGACAGTTCGCCTCCGGAAGCAATACCTGCCAGTGAGCGCAGCGGTTCTCCGGGATTCAGTGCAATATAGAATTCCGCTTCGTCCCGGCCGTTTGCACTGTACCGTCCGATATCAGTAAGACGCATTTCGATCCGTGTATCAAGAAAATTCAGTTCCAGCATCTGCTTTTTAATCTCATCAGCAAAGACAGCAGCGTATTTTTCCCGAATTTCATGTAGTTTCTGTGATACTGTCTCCACATTTTTCAGCGCCTTTTCTTTCTTATCTTCCAGATCTTTTATAAAAGAATCATAATCATTCAGTTCTTCTATTCTACGCTTTTTTTCATCGCAGTATGTAAGGATATCGGTTACAGTTTTTCCATATTTTGCCTTAAGATGGTTGATCAGGTTCAGTCTTTCCTCGGTCTCGCTGAACTCTTCTTCAGAGAATTCAAAACTCTTTGCATATTCGGAAAGCTCACGGTTGAAATCATTAAGCAGACTGTCTGCATCCAGCAGCTGACTGTAAAGCTGCGCGGCACTGTCGTCGAAATCCGATATCTCCTGAAGAGAACGGATGGCCCTGCTTAAGCAGTCGCTTGCGTTTGCTGCCGTATCCTCCGCAGTATACTGATATGTCTCGGCAATGGCCTGTGTGACCTTTCGGCTTTCTGTCATACGCCGGTACAGCTCCTCAAGTTCATCATCTTCTCCTTCGGCAAGAGAAGCATTTTCAATTTCGTTTACTTCGAATTCGGCAAGAGAAAGCTCCCTTCTCCTGCTGTCGTCATCAAGAGAAGACTCTTCCAGCTGTCTGGTGATCTTCTGGTATGTATGATAAACTTCAGCCATATTTTCCTTCACCGGACGGATTTCCGCTCCTGCGAAAAGATCCAGAAGCGCAAGATGATTCTTACGGTTGAGCAGAGTCTGATTATCATGCTGTCCGTGGATGTCAATCAGCAGGGCAGCCGCTTCTCTGAGTGTCCCCATACTGACGGTTTCTCCGTTAATCCTGCTGACACTGCGTCCTTCCATAAGTCTTCTGCTAAGAGTGATCATATCGTCTTCAGGAAAGATATCCATCGCCTTTAGCTTTTCTCTGATTCTGTCATCCTCAATAGTAAAGGTAAGCTCGACCAGTCCGCTTGCAGCCCCGTTTCTCAGCATATCCGCGCTGTATCTCCCGCCCAGCGCCAGGCTGACCGATCCCATAAGTATAGATTTGCCGGCTCCGGTCTCTCCTGTAAGAATATTCAGTCCCGGGCCAAAATCCACTTCCGATTCATCAATCAGCGCCAGATTTTTTACATGAAGATTTTGTAACATAATTTACACCTGTACTCCCTTTGAAATGATCCGCCGGATCTTCTCCATGACGACTGACGTATCCTCGGCAGTGCGTATCGCGCACATGATCGTATCGTCGCCGGCAATGCATCCAACAACCTCATGCCATTTCATGGCGTCCACTGCGGCCGCTACCGCCATTGCCATTCCGGATACAGTCTTAATCACAAGAATATTCTGCGCCTTATCCATTGAAACATATCCGTCGCGCAGTACCCTGATATATTTTTCATTCATTTCGGGCTCTTCCTGTCTGTGGATGACATACTTCTGTCTTCCTCCGCTGACCGAAACTTTGGTCAGCTTCAGATCGCGGATATCTCTGGAGACAGTCGCCTGTGTCACTTTGAATCCGGCGTTATTCAGATATTCTGCCAGTTCTTCCTGTGTCTCGATATCATACTGACTGATCAGTTCAATGATTTTTGCATGTCGGCTGACTTTCATCTTCTTCTAATTTCCTTTCATTTTTCTGCGCATCGTTATCATGAAACTTTCCCGGCTGAGTTTAATGAGCCTCGCCGTCTGTTTTGCTTTCTTTATGCAGACTCTCTCGCCTGTTACAAGTGTCGTCTGCTCCGCTCCGTCAAAACACAGTGACACCTGTTCCTGTCTGCCGTATCGTCCCTCGCAGATTTCCACCTCGATCGTGTCCCCGGCAGAAAGTACTACACTGCTTGTATTAAGCGCATGTGAGCAGATTGAAGTGACTACGATCATTTTTGCAGTAGGCTCAACGATAGGTCCGCCTGCAGAAAGATTATATCCCGTACTGCCTGTGGGCGTAGACAGGATCACCCCGTCTGCGTGATAGGTATTGAGAAGAGTACCGTTCACATAGATATTGAAGCTTACGATCCTTACCTTGCCCTCTCTTGCGAGGACAATATCATTCATGGCAATATCTGTCCGCGAACCACGGAAAGATCCTTCAAGCATCATTCGTTCTTCAATATCCGGTTCTCCGTCAAAGAGCCGGTCCAGAGCTGTCTTAAAATCTTTAAGTTCAACGTCTGTCAGATAACCCAGTGTACCGAGATTGATTCCCAGAAGGGGCAGGCTGTTCGTCCCCAGATCACGGACAGCCCGGATCAGTGTTCCGTCTCCGCCGAGAACAAGGCCGCACTGTGCGTCTGCAGGGACAGTTCCCGGGATGATATGTCCTTCGCTGTCTTTTTCTGAGACGTAACATTTCCTGCCTCTGCTTTCAATATAGTGCCTGATCTCATTTGTCACTGCAAAATCCGGATCTTTTAATTTGTTTGTAATAATATAAAAACCGTCCATCCCATCCTATACCTCTCGTAATCTATTTTGCCAGCGTCTCAAATGCCTTTCCTACGATTGCATCAGGATCGATGCCGTGATTTTCCCCTGTATCTGTCTTGCACTTTCTGAGATGAATCAGATATTCGATATTGCCTTCCGGCCCCTTAATGGGTGAGAAATCAAGCGCACAGAGATCAAATCCGATGGACATAGCGTAATCCATTACTTTTCGGATTACCTCCAGATGGGTGCTCTTCTCCCGTACAACGCCTTTTTTCCCTACTTTTTCCCTTCCGGCCTCAAACTGGGGCTTGATCAGTGCCACAATCTCGCCGCTGTCTGTGAGATAATCCCGAATCGGCACCAGTACTTTCGTCAGCGAAATGAACGAGACGTCAATTGAAGAAAAATCAACGGGTTCGCCGATATCATCAGGCGTAACATAGCGGATATTCGTCTTCTCCATGCATACGACTCTCGGATCGTTCCGCAGTTTCCAGTCCAGCTGTCCGCGGCCGACATCGATAGCAAACACTTTCTTTGCGCCGTTTTGCAGCATACAGTCCGTAAATCCTCCTGTAGAAGATCCGACATCAGTGCACACCTTATCTTTTACATCTACATCAAAATTTGCCAGGGC
Organism: uncultured Lachnoclostridium sp.; assembly: GCA_946491795.1. Taxonomy (GTDB): domain Bacteria; phylum Bacillota; class Clostridia; order Lachnospirales; family Lachnospiraceae; genus Mediterraneibacter; species Mediterraneibacter gallistercoris. The sequence goes on from CAMLYF010000005.1 coordinate 26,550, forward strand.
TTTCTCAAGCTTAAGTCCTCCCCTGCTCACGTACGGAAGCGCATGTCCGCGTACTTCGATATTTACTTCCGGAGAGAATGTACTTCCGGCCTTGTCTTCACGCTGGCCGTCAACAAATACATTCCCCGACATGATAACGGCTTTAGCCTTTTCCCGCGACTCCGCAAGGTTTCTCTTTACAAGTAATACATCCAAACGTTCTTTCATATTATCTTTCCTTTATCGTCAAATAGTCAGAGAGTACCTGTTTTACGATCGTATCACAGTCCAGGCCGACCTCTTTTCTGAGAATTTCCACATTGCCATGTTCCACGTAATCGTCAGATATTCCGATATTACGGACATGTACATTCAATTTGGCGGAAGATACATAGTCCATGACCTGTTCACCGAAACCGCCTGTAAGTACATTTTCCTCGATCGTCACAAAGAAGCAGTGATCCTTTGCAAGATATTCGAGCATCTCCTTATCAAAAGGCTTTACAAATCTTGCATTAATCAGGCTGCAGCTGTAGCCTGTCTCCTTGATTTTTCTTCTGACCCGGTCCGCCAGTTCTGCCATATGGCCCACAAAGATAATGGCGATATCCTCTTCTTCGTAGAGAATCTCGCTTTTACCGTATTTAATCGGAGCTCTGAATTCCCTCATCCCTTCGTAGGCGCTGCCGCGAGGATACCGTATTGCAATCGGATACTGGAAGTCCACGGCAAAGCGCAGCATGTCCGCCATCTCCCAGCGGTTCTTCGGAGAAATGACAGTCATATTCGGGATGGTGGACAAGAAAGACAGATCAAAAACCCCCTGATGTGTCTCTCCGTCGCTTCCCACAAGTCCCGCACGGTCCACGGCGATCACGACCGGCAGATTCTGCAGACAGACATCATGCAGTGTCTGATCGTATGCTCTCTGCAAAAAGGAAGAATAAACAGCAAACACCGGTTTCATTCCTCCTGCTGCAAGTCCTGCCGCAAATGTCATGGCATGTTCTTCGGCAATTCCCACATCGAAAAATCGGTTTGGAAAATGCTTTGCAAATGTAGAAAGTCCGGTGCCGTCCGCCATGGCGGCAGTAATCGCAACCACTTTGTCATCCTTTTTTGCAATGTCTGTCAATACTTTCGAAAAGACCTGTGTATAAGTGTCCGTTGTACTGATTTCTTTCGGCTCGCCCGTCTCTATATAAAAAGGACCTGTGCCGTGGAATTTTGCAGGATTTTCTTCTGCGGGCGGATATCCTTTTCCTTTTTTTGTAATCACATGTACAAGTACTGCATGATCTACCCGTTTTGCCTCGTTTAATACTTTTACAAGTTTACGGATATCATGTCCGTCCACCGGGCCGAGGTAGGTGATGTCCATATCTTCAAAAAACATTCCCGGAACGAGGAGCTGCTTAATACCGCTTTTTGTTCTTCGAAGCTGGCTGACGATCCTGTCGCCTTTTCCAGGTATTTTCTTTAATGTATCCTCTAAGCCTTTTTTTATATCCGTATATGCCTGCGCAGTCCGGATCCCGTTCAGATATCTGGACATGCCGCCAACATTCTCTGATATCGACATATTGTTGTCGTTGAGAACAATAATAAAATTACTCTTGAGCCTAGAGGCATTATTAAGAGCTTCGTATGCCATACCGCCAGTCAGGGAACCGTCTCCGATCACTGAGACAACATTGTGCTTCTCACCTTTCAGTTCTCTTGCAGCTACATAACCTAGTCCGGCGGATATGGATGTGGAACTGTGACCGGTATCAAATGCATCACAGTCGCTTTCCTTCCTCTTAGGAAATCCGCTCATGCCGCCGTATTTTCGGAGGCTGTCAAATCCGTCTCTGCGTCCTGTGAGAAGTTTGTGAGTATAAGACTGGTGCCCTACATCCCATATCAGTTTGTCATCCGGGAAATCAAGTGTCAGGTGCAGCGCCATCGTAAGCTCGACGACTCCCAGATTAGAAGCCAGATGACCTCCGGTCATGCTGATCTTTTCAATCAGAAACTGACGTATCTCATCTGCGAGAAGTTTGAGCTGTTCGCCGTTCAATTTTTTTATGTCATTTGCCTGCCGGATCATTTCAAGTATCATTACGATCCTCCTTGTCTTTCCCGTTTATTTTTCCCTGTACACAAGCCATTTCAGCAGATTTTCAAGGAATATATTCTTTTTGCCAAGCCCGTTCAGCTCTTCAAGAGCCTCCGATGTCAGGCGCTCCACTTCTTTTCCGGCTTCCTCTATGCCTTTTAATGTTACGTAAGTAGTCTTTTCATTTTTTTCGTCACTGTGCACTGGTTTGCCAAGCGCCTCTGTAGTACTGGTAACATCCAGGATATCATCCTGGATCTGGAATGCCATTCCCACTTTTCCCGCAATCGCTTCAATTCTTGAGACTTCCTCGTCAGACGCGCCTGCAAGAACAGCCCCGATCATAACAGAGGCTTCAATCAGCGCTCCTGTCTTCAGGCGATAAATAAAATCCAGCATATCACCTGGTATTTTGTGACCGGACTCCTTGACGTCTACTACCTGTCCTCCGATCATTCCGTAGATTCCCGCCTTATCTGCAAGAATCTTCAGCGCACGGCCGGTCAGGAGACTTTTTTCAGGTTCCTGTTCAAAAGCCGAACATGCCGTCTCAAACGCATAATTCAGAAGAGCGTCGCCTGCAAGGATTCCCATATCCTCGCCATAGACCACATGGGTCGTCTTTCTTCCACGGCGGTAATCGTCATTATCCATCGCCGGAAGATCATCATGTACCAGAGAATAAGTATGGATCATTTCGATCGCCGCCATAAACGGCTCGACAAGTTTCCCTTTCCCTCCGAACAGCTCAAACGATTCCTTCATCAGCATGGGGCGCAGACGTTTCCCTCCCGCCATCAGGCTGTACTCCATAGCTTCTGTAATTATTTTCTGATATCCATTCTGCTCAGGCAGATACTTCTGTAATATATTCTCGATTAAATCAATTCTTTTCTGATATTCTTCTTTAAAATTCATGAGTTGCTCCATCTTCGTCCAGAACAAGGACTTTCTTCTCTACTTCATCGATTGTACGGCTGCACTCTTTTAAAATGTTCATTCCCCTGTTATACAGGTCAAAAGACTGTTCCAGTGTCACATCGCTGTTTTCCATATCTTTGATCACTTTTTCAAGGTCCTGAAACATTTCTTCAAGATTTTCCTTTTTATCCGTCTCTTCTGCAGTCACTGCAGTTTCTTCTTTTATTTCATTTGCAGTATCGCCCACTTTTCGGCCTCCTTTTTCCGCTATCTGATTTCTTCCCCGGCGCCTGTGACCAAGGCGCGTATTCTGCCGTCGCTGACATAAATCTCAAGTTCGGTTCCTTCGCCGACCTGGCGAATGCTCCTGATATTTTCGCCCTTCAGGTTCTGCACATAAGAGTACCCATGGCTGAGTTTTTCTAAAGGAGATAATCCTTTCATCCTCTCTGCGCAGAGAGCCAGTCTGTGTTTTTCCCTGTCAAGTCTGCTGTTCATCAGCTGTCTGATACGGGTTTCCAGGTCCGCGGCATACTGTCTGCTCTCATTTAACTTCTGTCTTGGATGCGCATAGTTGAGCCGCAGCTGCAGACGCTCAAGTATAGTACGCATTTCTGATATTTTCGAACTTACCTGTCTCTGAAGAGTGTCCTGATAAGAGTATATCCGTTCCTTTGCCTCCCTGTAATCATAAACAGCGAGTTCAGCAGCCGCCGAAGGAGTCGGGGCTCTGAGATCAGCGACAAAGTCTGCAATTGTTGTGTCTGTTTCATGACCGACCGCAGATATGACCGGTACGCTGCAGTCAAATATCGCTCTGGCGACAGGTTCTTCGTTAAATGCCCACAGGTCCTCGATGCTCCCGCCGCCGCGCCCGACGATCATGACATCTACATGTTTTTTCTCAAGTGCGCGGATCCCCCTGACAATACTTTCTACTGCCCCTTCTCCCTGGACCTGCGCGGGATATAAAATGATCTGTACATAAGGATTACGGCGTCCGGCAATATTGATGATATCGCGGACCGCTGCTCCTGTGGGCGCCGTGACAACCCCCAGTGTATGGATATATTTCGGAATCGGCTGTTTGTATTCCTGTGCAAACATTCCCATCTCGGAAAGTTCTTTCTTCAGTGCCTCGAATTTCTCATATAACGCGCCGGCACCATTCAGCATGATTTCTCTTGCATAGAGCTGATACTGGCCGCTCCTTTCATATACACTGACTGAGCCGAGTACGATTACCTGCTGTCCTTCCTGCAGTCGAAAAGAAAGCCCTGCCCTGTGGCCTGCAAACATAACGCAGGCAATCGTGCCGGACTCATCTTTTAATGAAAAATATATATGCCCTGATGTATGATATTTACAGTTGGAGACTTCACCCTTGACATAGATACGGCTCAGCATGAAGTCCTGCGTGAACATATTCTTGATATAGGAATTGACCTGCCTCACAGTGTAGACATTTTTCATTTTCAGGACTCCTGTTTCGCCACTTTGCCGAGTACGCCATTGACAAAGGAAGAGCTGCTGCTTCCTCCGAATTTCTTAGCCAGCTCTACAGCTTCATTGATAGCTACTCCCTCCGGAACATTGTCATCCCACTTCATTTCATAGACAGCGAGACGCAGAATCGTAAGATCCACCTTATTCATCCTGGATGTCTTCCATCCTTTTGATATGTCATTAAGCAGACGGTCAATCTCTTCCATATGGGAAATCACACCTTCGTACTTCTTCTGTATCTCTTCTCTGTTTTTCTCGCTGGCACCCTCAATAGTATCGCAGTAATACTGAAGATGCTCCGACATCTCGGCCTTATCGTTAAATTCAATCTGGAAAAGCATTTTGAATACATGCTCTCTCAGCTCTGATCTTGTCATAATAATTTTCTCCTTCTGTAATAACTATAGAAAAAGGATGTCTTGCGACATCCTCTATTATACAACACAGGGTGCATAATTTGCAATAACACCCAAAACGGATCAGTCCTGTTTCTCCATCTCGACACCGGCAACTTTAATGTTGACATCAGCCACCTCAAGTCCTGTCATATTCTCGACAGCATTTTTCACTTTCTCCTGAACTTTTCCGGTCACGTCGACAATACTGTAATTATATTTGATGTTAAGTGCAAGGGACACTGTTACCACGCCTTCAAGAACATCTACTTTTACACCCTTTGAAAGGTTCTTGATCCCGAGCTTTCCGATCACTTCATTGGTGATATTGCCGGCCATGGAAGCAACGCCGTCAACTTCCGTAGCTGCCAGTGCCGCGATGATTGCAACCACTTCGTCGGCAATCTTCACTTCGCCCAGGCTCGCCTCGTTCTGTATCGTATAAGTGTTCTTTTCGTCCTTAGCCATCTTCAAAACCTCCCGTTTTGTCTAATCTCTTTCCCCATTATAGCAAATATCCGCCCATTTGCAAAGAAAAACCTTTTACGAACGCCCGAATTCAGAGAGGATGAGTCCTTCGTTGCGCTCCTGCGTCATACGAATACTCCATTCATGGACAAACAGAAGCAGCGGACGGTCTTTTAAGTCTTTGATCTTCTTCATATCCGATGTTCCGCTGACATGATCCAGGTCTATATTCTCGTTTTCAATCCAGCGTATATGCTCATACGGAAGGTTTTCAAGGATAATCTCTACATTATATTCATTTTTCAGTCTGTATTTCAGTACATCAAACTGAAGTACGCCTACCACTCCGACGATGATTTCTTCCATTCCGGTGTTGTACTCCTGGAAAATCTGTATCGCGCCCTCCTGAGCGATCTGATTGATACCTTTTACAAACTGCTTTCTCTTCATTGTATCCACCTGACGCACTCTTGCGAAATGTTCCGGAGCGAATGTAGGAATTCCCTCAAAAGCGAACTTCTCTTTCGATGTGGTCAAAGTATCTCCGATAGAGAAGATGCCCGGATCGAAAACACCGATAACGTCTCCGGCATAGGCTTTGTCGATCATCTTGCGCTCGCTCGCCATCATCTGCTGAGGCTGAGAGAGTCTTACATCTTTACCGCCCTGTACATGATAGACCGTCATACCCGCATCAAACTCACCGGAACAGATACGCATAAAGGCAATCCTGTCCCTGTGCGCCTTATTCATATTGGCCTGTATCTTAAAGACAAATGCCGAGAAATCCTCCTCTGTCATCGGATCGATAGCTCCATGGTCGGACATACGCGGAAGCGGCGATGTTGTCATGGCGAGAAAGTGCTTCAGAAACGTCTCCACACCGAAATTTGTCAGTGCTGAACCGAAAAATACCGGCGAGAGCTGTCCTTTATCTACCAGATCCTGGTCAAATTCTGCCGACGCGCCGTCCAGAAGCTCGATTTCCTCCTCCAGTGTAACCTTTGCCTCTGTCCCGATCAGCCAGTCCACCTCCGGATTATTGATGGATACTTTCTTCACCTCTCCCATAGAGGTACCTTTTCTTGTGTCAGAAAAAAGATCCACTTCTTTCTCCTGACGGTCGTAAACTCCTTTAAATGCTTTTCCCGAACCGATCGGCCAGTTGATCGGACAAGTAGGGATTCCCAGCTCTTTCTCGATATCATCCAGAAGATCAAACGTGTCCTTCGCATCCCTGTCCATCTTATTAATAAAAGTAAAAATCGGGATGTGTCTCATGGCGCATACTTTAAACAGTTTTCTCGTCTGCGCCTCAACACCCTTGGACGCATCGATCACCATAACCGCCGAATCAGCCGCCATCAGTGTACGGTACGTATCCTCCGAGAAATCCTGATGGCCCGGTGTATCCAGAATGTTGATACAATATCCGTCATAATTGAACTGCAGAACGGAAGATGTCACAGAGATACCTCTTTCTTTCTCAATCTCCATCCAGTCGGAAACCGCATGTTTTGCCGTTGCCTTTCCTTTTACCGAACCCGCTGTGTTGATGACCCCTCCGTAGAGAAGGAACTTTTCTGTAAGAGTCGTCTTACCTGCATCCGGATGAGAGATAATGGCAAATGTTCTTCTCTTCTTTATTTCACTCTTAATATCAGACATACTAACTCCTTTTCCTTAGATATACCGCGTTTATTGCGGCTTTTATGATATACCCCTGTATTGTTTTCTCACACGATAGCAGCGCCGGTAACGGGACCGGCGCTCTATGAACTTTCCCGGATACTGTCTCCGGGCATGCTTATTCAGTTTAGCATATCTGATTCAAGACTTCAACCATTCACAAATCTGTTTCACTCATGGATAGGAGTAATCACGATATTCTCCGGCGCAATATCAGTCTTTCTTGTCACGATATCTTCGATCTGAGCGCGGTTTGCATCGGTCAGCTCATCCGCCTTTACGACCACATCCGCGGAATCATCGTCCAGGCTGACCACAGATTCAGAGAATCCTTTTGATGCCATCAAAGTCTCTATCGCAGCTTCCTGCTCGGCTATTTCAGTGATTCTGACCATCTGATCGACTGCATCCTGTTTCTCTGCGTCACTTAAATTTGTATTGTCAATGATAGCCTGAAGCGTCTCTTTATTTTCCGCCCGCACCTGTTCCCTCGTCACTTTTGCCTGGGCTACTGTCGCATCTGCGTTACCGCTTGTAAGAACTGCTTCTCCGGGCGTACCTTCCACGTCTGAGTCATTGCTCTCGATATCCTCCGTGGAACTTTCAATATCATCCTCCGAAATATCCAGTAATTCCTGGTTTGCGAGGTCTGCATTTGCCTCCGTAGTGCTGTCCTTATTTTCTCCGAACAGGATGCCGGAATAGTTCAGGTAACCGGCAATTGCGATCATAACCGCAAGTGTTGCGATAATGACCTGATTTTTTTTCAATATTCGTTTCACTTTCTCCATCCTCCTTTTATGTATCAAGCCCGTTTCATTATTTTTATCTTATGCGCCTCTACTCCGAATAATGCCTGAACTGCTTCTGTAATATTCTGAGCGACAACTGCGTTTCCGCCTCCGTCCGCTATTACCACCACTCCTTCGATTTCCGGCGACAGCTCCTTGCTCACGTAAGGTGTGGAAGAGCCGTCAGACTCCTGTTCATAAATGCTTGTTTTATCCGAGGTATTTTCTTCTACTGTGCGGGTACCTCCCTCGCTGTCCTCCTCTTCTGTTGTCTGGGAAGAACCGGACTGATCTTTTTCAATAATTTTCTGTCCTCCGGATTTCAGCGTTATCATAACTGTTACCTCGCCCACACCGTCAACCTGCTTTAATACTTCCGCGGTCTTCGCCTCCAGATAATCCTCATACTCCCCCAGTGCTGTGCTGCTTTTACTTACTGCAGCTGCGGAAGCATTTTCGCCGGTATCACCGTCCGTCTGATCAGATGTCGGAAATGGGAAAACAGCGACAAATAGCAGCATCCCTACAAGGAACAAGATCAGGAGATGATTTTTCTTGGGAAGCATCGCCCCCGACCGGAGATTCTGCAGCCATTCTTTCCATTTATTATTGTCCAATCTCTATCTCCCCCACCTCGATCCGGCTGTTTTCATATTCTCCGTCCCCTTTCTCCGCCTTTTCCTCTGTCCGAATGTAATCTGAAAGAGAAGCATCTTTATAGATCTCTTCCGCCCGTTCAATCTCCTGTTTTTCAAGTTCATACTCATTATTTTTATAAAGTGTCTCAAACCTCCCTTTCATACCTGTCAGACTGAGAATCGGTGTGGCCAGAAGCAGAATAAGGATCAGACCGGAAAAGAAACGAATATACTTCGCATAGTCTTTGCCCGGTACAGCATGCATTACAGCAGCTGTAACGATAAGATACACTGTAATATCCTGTATCCACTTATAAATCTGTTGAAACATAAGATCCAGCTCCTTTCAGAAGCAGTCATGATGTAGAGGCGGCAACGATCGCGATTGTTATCATAAAAAGCAGACCCGCCGTAAATATTACTTTTACCATTATTTCATACCCTTCACTGACCCCGCTGATGCATGTTGTTATTCTCTTATCCGATACAGGCTGCACGAGCGCGGCTGCAAGTTTATACATAAGCGCCATGATCAGCATCTGAAAGATCGGAACGGCGCAGATGGCGACAGAGATCACGGCGCCGGCCATTCCTATCCCGTTTTTGATCAATACTGCTGTTCCCAATACAACCTCAGCGACTCCGCCGACGGCATTTCCAACCCATGGCAGTGCCTCTGCGGTACGGGTAAGCGCACTTCTCTTCACTGCATCGATGGCCGGTGCCAGAAGCCCCTGCACTACATTGACACTGATCACACATACAAGCAGGGTTTTAAGGATCCATGACACCACCTTCTTGATCAGATCTGCAAACTCTGAAAGAAAATCCTCTCCTGTCAGATTGCCCAGCACGCGTATCATGATATAGATATTAACAACCGGAAGCAAAAAGCGTACGATCACCAGTTCCACTATATATATCAGAAAAAGGATTACATTATAAAAAAAGAGAGACGTCACGCTGCCTGATGCAAACGCTACCGCGAGAAAATAGCTCGGGCACAGCACCCGCATAAAATCGACCAGATATCCAAGCCGCTCTTCCATCCCCTCTGCCGATGTACGGAATGCAGTCAGACACAATGTGATCAAAAGCATGTACATAACGTAAAAACTGATATCCGATATCTGGCGGCTCTTAAATGCTCCTGCAAAGCTGCTGAATACTGCAGCGGTAAGGGCCACCAGCAGTACATACACAAGATTCTTACGATTATAGTCAAACTCGTATGATACCTGATCTGCCAGAAACTGTAAAAACATCCGGATTGTCTCTTCCATATCTCCTGATATTAAAGAAGAGACAACCTCACCGAATGTGATTTTCTCCTGTGGAAACATCTGTGTCAGACTGTCTTCTATCTCATCAAAATCAAATTCCGAAAGCAGCGCCTCCCTTATATCTTCCTGGACAGCATCCATATCCGGATCTTCCGCCGCATCTACGATTTTCGTCCCCAGGCCGAATACAATCAGCACGAGCAGTATTGTAAACAGGAATCTTCCCTTTCTTCCTCTCATGATAGAAACTCCTGTATAGTCTGAAGCAGCGCGAGAAGCACCGGCAGCCCGAGTACAAGGATTGTAAGCTTGCCAAATATCTCAATCTGCCCGGCAAGAGTCTGATATCCCGCGTCTTTACAAATACCTGATGAAAATTCTGCAATATAGGTGATTCCGATCATTTTGAACATCGTCGACAGATATCCTGCGTCCAGGTTGATATAAGATGTGATCTGCTCCAGTGTATTTACAAAAACGCCGAGTCTGTCCACGATCAGAGAAAAGAGTATCACTCCTGTTGCTACACAGACATAAATACCGTATTCAGGTTTTCCTGCTTTCAGCTGTATTGCGAGGACGGCCCCGATCACACCGATGATTCCGGCCTGTATCATACTCATTGATATCCCTCCTGTTCTTCGAAAAGTCTCCGCATACTTTTTTAAAGCGCAAAAAGCCGACGAATCGTTTGAAACAGATCATAAATATATGGGAGAACCCATGAAAGCACCAGGATCAGACCGGCCAGACTGGCCAGAAATGCCTGTTCTTCCCGTCCGCTGTGCTTAAGCACCTGGCTCAGGATCGATACAAGTATACCGACCGCTGCTATTCGAAAAATCAGATTAATATCCATGTTTCCTCCCATCTCAGATCAGGATCACTATCAGGAATAGTCCGCCCATCACCCCCAGACAACCTCCAATCCGCGTCTTTGCCGCCAGATTCTCTCTGAGCTTTTCAATTTCCAGATCCATTCGGTTCAGATACATCTGAAGTGTATGATCCAATGTATCCTGCTCAAGACTGCCCAGAAATGTACCCGGCTCTTTCATTAGCACAGAATGTTCCTGCTTTAACCCCAGCGGTTTCAGATACTTATCTGCACAACGGTTCCACGCCCTCGCAAACCCGGTTTCTTCGCGCATTTCTACTGCGCGGGCAGTCTCCAGAAGCCATGTACGGTACGGCTTTCGCACCCGCCTTCCCACCTCGGAAAAAACCTCAGGCAACGGTGCGTGCGTATATGAGATTTCGCCTTTGATCAGACTGAAAATATATCTCAGATACTGCATTTTCTCCAAATATGCTTTCAATTCCGTACAATAGACATATCCGGCGCCGGTTGTCGCGGTAAGAATCAGAAGCCCTCCTATTATTCTCTGCACAGCACACTCCCCCGCTCATCATATATTCCCCGGATCTCACCCGGATGTTCGCCATTTCCAAGCACTACATACCGTTCAAACATCCGGCGCCGGATCAGCTCGCCGAGTACCGGCTTTTTCTTAGCCTCATCCATATCAAGGCCATGTACGCTTGCAATCAGCTTGCATCCGCACTGCATGGCATATTCCACAGCATGGATATCTTCACTTGTTCCGATCTCATCCACGGCTATCACCTGAGGCGCCATGGAGCGGATCAGCATGATCATTCCTTCGGCCTTCGGACAGCAGTCCAGAATATCGGTTCTTGAGCCAAGGTGATTCTGAGCAATTCCAAGATAACATCCGCCCAGCTCCGATCGTTCATCAACCACGCCCACAGAACATCCCTTTACATACTGATTTCCATCCGATATCTGCCGGATCAGATCACGAATAAGAGTAGTCTTTCCGCATCCGGGAGGCGATATGATCAGAGTATGGCACACCTGTTTATTTCTCGTAATATATGGGAGCAGACTGTCAGCACAACCGATCACCTCATGTGATATTCTGATATTGACTGATGATATGTACTGAATATTTTTTACCTTCTCATTTTCCATAATTACTTTGCCTGCCACTCCCACTCTGTGCCCTCCTTCGACTGTCAAGAATCCCTGCCGCAGTTCATTCTCATATGCGTAGAGGGAGAAATGGCTGATATAATCCATTGTCTCCCTCACTTCCTCTTTTGTAATAATATGCGGATTTACTGCAGACGGAAGAATCTTCTCCCTGTTGCAGCGCACGATCCGGACCGGCTGTCCTGTCCGCAGCCTTATTTCCTGCACGCCGTCAAGCCCTCCTGTATCTTCCTGTATAATCTTCCTGACGCTCTTTGCCAGAATTCCTAATACCTGCTCATCCCTGCCCCTTTTCTGTTTCCTATCACTTCTTTCCATCTTGTCCACCTCTTTACACAATATATGTGGACCCGATAAAAATATGAGTAGAAATTTCGATTTTTCGTACCGGCTCAGGAGTAGAAAATCATTTGAAAAGTGGTTAAATACGGAATGACTGACTCACGTATCCGCAGGCAAAGGAAAGGTTGATTCCGTCTCCGGTTATGGAGATTTCTGGTTCCGCTTGTTCGTCTTATATCTGCTGAGATAATGGGATCATAGTCGATGAAGTCGCTTTTCCTACCCGTTTGCATGAGAATTTTCGGAATGGGAAAGAAAATAGCCGGGAGACAGGTATTGCGTACGCACCGTTGGAGCAGCGTCGACACTTAGAGCGCGTCTTTTGCGCTCTTATGTACCGTTACGCTGCGACCGAATGAAAATGTGTGCGTTAGCAATACCTGCCTCCCGGCGGATACCTTGTCAGTCCGAAAAATCGAAATTTATTATATCAGTTCTCCGATATAATAGAATCCCCTGCATTCATTCAGGCGCACCTGATAAAATTTGCCGATCATGGAAGCGTCTCCTGGGAAATGGACGAGCAGATTATTGCTCAGCCGCCCGGTCACCAGGCTGCTGTCATGATCGTTTACCGATTCCACCAGAGCAGTCTGTACAGTTCCCTCATGAACAGCACACACTTCTGCGGAAATATCCTGTACCTCTTTGAGCAGTCTGTTAAACCGGTCTTTTACGACATCTTCCGGAACCTGATCCTCCATCACGGCGGCAGGCGTACCTGTACGTTTTGAATAAATAAACGTGAAAGCGCTGTCATAACGGACTTTTCTTACCACATCCAGAGTTTCCTGAAAATCTTCTTCCGTCTCACCCGGAAAACCTACAATAATATCTGTGGTCAGAGATATATCCGGTATGGCAGTTTTTATGCGGTTTACAAGATCAAGATAGCCTTCTTTCGTATAGCGGCGGTTCATCTTTTTCAGTATCCTGGTACTGCCCGACTGTACCGGCAGATGCAGGTGACGGCAGATCTTTTTTGACTCCGCCATAACCTGGATCAATTCATCTGAAAGATCCTTCGGATGAGAGGTCATGAAACGGATACGCTCCAGTCCCTCGATTTTCTCAATTTCTTTCAATAGTTCAGCAAATGTGATCGGCTGCTCCAGTGTCTTGCCATAGGAATTCACATTCTGTCCGAGGAGCATAACTTCAACCACACCGTCAGCTACAAGGCGCTCGATCTCTCGTACGATTGCTTTAGGATCACGGCTTCTCTCTCTCCCGCGCACATAAGGTACTATGCAATAGCTGCAGAAATTATTGCAGCCGAACATAATGTTTACTCCAGACTTAAACGGATACTTCCGCTCTACAGGAAGATCCTCTACAATCTTGTCTGTGTCCTTCCAGATGTCGATGACCATCCTGCCGGATTCCATGCGGGTTGCCAGAAGCTCCGCAAACTTATAGATATTGTGTGTGCCGAAAATCAGATCGACAAAGCGGTAGCTTGTCTTTAACTTCTCCACAACATGGGGTTCCTGCATCATGCAGCCGCAGAGTGCGATCATCATATGCGGATTCTTTTTCTTGATCCGTCCAAGCTGCCCCAGCCGCCCGTAGACTCTCTGGTTCGCGTTCTCACGCACTGTGCAGGTATTATAGATAACAAAGTCAGCCTTCTCTTCTTCAGGTTCTTCGACATAGCCGATCTGTTCAAGAATACCGGCCAGTTTTTCTGAATCGCGTGCGTTCATCTGACAGCCGAATGTAGTAACACAAAAAGTAAGCGGCCGGGCGGCCGCCTCGCTCATCTTTTCCAGATATTCTTTCGCTTTTTTTATAAAATAATATTGTCTCTGAGGTTCTGTTGTCGGTATTTCGTTCTCCTGTCCGATAATGTTCCATGTATTTTCCATTTTATCTTCCAATCTATGTAATCTCTTTATACTGAAATCTGCGGTGCATCACACTTTTCACTACACAAACTGATTGCGTCCCGCGTCGTATGTATAGTCGATCATGTCAAGTCTGTCAGTAAGTTCTTTTCTGTCGATCTGCATATCGTCGCAGAGTGCATCCAGCGACGGATAATAATCCCTTAATTTTGTATTAATGACGCTTAATAATATTACCGGATCTCCCGGAAGTCCTGTGAGCATACGATCAACTCCTTCTCTGTAATTATCATATCGGCCTTAATGTCAGTCGGGGCTGACGGTATTTCCGGCGCTATCTGCACTGAGTATGCAAGTGCAGATTTCATGCATACGGAATGATTTTCCAGATATGTATCATAATACCCTCCGCCGTAACCGATTCTTGTACCGCTGCGGTCAAATGCGACTCCGGGCATCAGTATCAATGTATCTTCAAGCGGTGCGGGAGCCTTCACACACTGTTGCCCCGGCTCTTTTATTCCCATGAATCCGGGTTTCAGATCAGCAGGACTATTGATAAAGAAGAATTCCATCTTCCGCTCTCCGCTCACTCTCGGAAGCGCCACTTTTTTCCCTTGTCTAAGAGACTCTTCTATAATCTCGCCCGTACATACTTCATCTTTAAAAGAAGCATAACAATAGATAAACCGGGCGTTCCGATAAAACAGCTCATTAAAAAGCCTCTTTGCGATCATTTCATCCGCGCTCTTTCTTGTTTCAAGCGGTAATCCATGCCTGAGTCTCCGGTATTTTTCTCTAATTTCCTTTTTTATCTCGTTTACTTCCGTATTTTTCACCAAGATTCACTACCGTTCCGTCTTTTTCCTCGATATCGATATTATTGAGCTGTACACGGAGATTGCTTTTTACGGATTCCAGATACTCCATACGCAGGATCTTCTGCTCTTTCTTCTCCGCCTCTGTAAGTCCCTCAGCCTTTGATTTCCGGTACAGCTCATTAATTCTGTTTATCTTCTGTCTGTCCATGATCGATCCTTTCAAAATTATATTCTATACATGTTTCAATCCGGCTTTTCCCTTCGCCGGACTGTATTATACACTATTTCACCAGGTTCGTCCAGAATATCATTCCTGGAGGCCTGCCCCTCTATTCTGTCTGACCGGCAGGATTATCCGGTCAGCTCGAATAGTTTTCCAGAAAACCATACAACTCGTCCTTAGTTGCGATATATTTCCCTGCTGCGATTTCCTGCTGAACTTCTTCGGGAAGATCCGTAAGAGGAATTTCTGTCATCTCATAGATCGTCTGTCTGTCGTTAAGGAAAACTACGACAAACCCCTGCATTTCACAGAGATAATAACCTTCTTCTTTTTCCTTGCTCTCCTCATCTACCGCTTCCCCTTGTGCCGTAATACTTCGAGTATCTGTCACTTCATTGCCGGGAGCGGCATTACGTTCCGCAATACGTTCATAGGATATCTGATATCCGGCTGTAAGCAGCACACCAACAAGCAGAACTGCAGCAAAAAAGCCAACAATGTATTTTGTCTTCATGGTTTCCACATCCTTTTTTCATACAGTATTGGCTTTTTTTAATATTTTATTCAGTTATATCTTCATCCTCTTCCTCGGGGATCAGGTGAAACTTCCGGCTGTACCGGAGCAGCCGAGCCCCCATCGGCAGTGAGAGAATATCATCTTCTGAAAGAGTTCCCATTTTAAGGATCAACACTATGTAAACTACAATAGCTGCGCATATTGCGATCACAGTCGGGAACACACGTCCTCCGATCAGAAGATCCAGCACAAACCAGATAATATATGTAACGACTCCCATCGCCGCGGCCGCAATGAACGGCTTCAGAAACATGTGTCTGATATTGATCTTATATCCGCATACCTTTCGGATCTTAAGCTGATTCAGAATACACATGATAAGAGCAAATACTATATTGCTTCCGACCAGAGCATACACATTCATGCGGAATGCCACGAGCATGACTATAAACGCCGCCAGATGGATCACAAGGGCTATAGCTGCATTTTTTGCAGGACTTGACATATAGTTGAGTCCGTGAAGTACGGAATTCGTAATCGACGACCATCCGTACAGCACGATGACAATAGCGCCCAGCATGAGCAGATTAGCAGGCGTTGCGCTGGAATCATTATATAAAAGCACCATAAGAGGAGACGCCAGTACCGCTATACCAACGCAGCTTGGAATTGTGATGATTGTTGCAATACGCAGCGTCTGATCGATCTGATAATGGACCTTATCTGTCTGTTTATTCATAACCGCCGCAGTAAGCGTTGGAACAATCGATGCGCTGACTGCTGACGGAATAGACAGAGGGACATTGATCAGCGGGTCACATTTGCCGGTATAAATTCCCTGCAGCGCCATATATTCCTGCTCGGAAAATCCCTGCCATGACATAATATGATTAAATACTGTAAGGTCTATAATCTGATTAATATTATAGATTGCTGTACTGAAGATAACGGGAACCGCCGTAAGTATAAGTGCTTTCAGTATTTTGGAATATGCCTCTTTTCTCTTTGAGCGGTCACGCCTCAGCTGTTTTTTAATACCGCCTCTGAAAGCCCAGAGTACAAACAGGAGAAATAAAAGACCTGCCAGAGCTCCCATTACGGTGCCGAGCGTACCACCTGCAGCTCCATATGCAGGGCCTAACAGTTCCTCTCCCGCTTTCTGCCCGGTCCGGGTTCCGATCCCGAACAATACCCCTGCGCCGACGATACTTACGACAGCATTGATGATCTGTTCGATGACCTGTGAAACAGCTGTCGGCATCATTGTGCCAAGGCCCTGAAAATATCCGCGCAGCACGGCCATGACAGCCACGATGAACAGTCCCGGAGCCAGTACTTTCAATGCATAAACGCTAAGTGGCGCTTTCATGATATGCTCGGATATTGCCCCCGCTCCGAAGAAGATGGCAACCGCGATGATAAATCCTATAATAATGGCAAAGACCAGCGAACATAGAAAAGCACGGAATGCATTTCTCCTCTCTCCGACGGAGACTCGCATCGATACGATTTTAGATACGGCTGTCGGAAGGCTCAGGGATGAGATCATCAGGGCAAATGCATATACCTGATAAGCGTAACCGTAAAATCCGTTTCCTTCATCGCCCAGAAGATTGGTCAGAGGGATACGATATACAACGCCGATTACTTTAGTGATCACGGCCGCCGCTGCCAGGATGGAGCCCTGGACGATATAATCTCCTCCTCTGGATTTTGTATTTTTATTCCTTGGTGTCTCAGACATGCGAGTCCTCCTTACTATCGCAGAATATTGATTTTCTCCATGATTTCTCTCTGCTTTTGTTCCATAACTTTTCTTTCGTCGTCTTCCATATGGTCATATCCGCACAGATGAAGCATGCTGTGAGCGATCAGGAAAGCATATTCCCGCTTAGGTGAATGTCCGTATTCCTCTGCCTGAGCAATGACTTTATCTGCCGATATCACAATATCTCCAAGCATCAGTTCCCCTGACTCCGGATCAAACACATCCGACATTTCTTCGTCAATTCCTGTAAAATCGCCGGGCCTTTCAAATTCAAGCATAGGAAATGACAATACGTCAGTCGCCCGGTCTATTCCCCTGTGCTCACGATTCATTTCCCGAATTTCCTCATCGTGTGTAATCAGAAGATTTACCTCTGCTTCATAGGGGCATTGGACATATTCCAGTGACGCTTCCACAACTGTTTCCGCAATTTCTCTTGCGTCAAAAGAAAAACTAATGTTACCTTCTGTCTCTATATAAAGACTCATGATCTTTTCCTCCTGCCGGTTCCTCTTGGCTTTGATGCGCTCTTCTTCTCGTATTCCTCATAGGCTTTTACAATCTTCTGAACAAGCGGATGACGGACCACATCTTTGCTCGTCAAAGTACAGATACTGATTCCTTCCAGATCTTTTACCACTTTGACTGCCACATCAAGTCCGGATGTCGTGCCGGAGGGCAGATCCTTCTGTGTAGCGTCACCGGTGATAACTACCTTTGATCCGAAACCGATTCTGGTCAGGAACATCTTCATCTGTGCAGGAGTCGTATTCTGCGCCTCATCTAATATGATAAATGCGTTGTCAAGAGTACGTCCTCTCATATATGCAAGAGGAGCAACCTCGATCAGGCCTTTCTCGGAATTTTTAACAAAACTGTCTGCTCCCATGATTTCATACAGTGCATCATAGAGAGGCCTCAGATAAGGATCGATCTTGCTCTGCAGATCGCCGGGAAGAAATCCCAGCTTCTCTCCTGCCTCAATTGCCGGGCGGGTCAGAATAATACGGTTTACTTCATTCCGTTTAAATGCGGTGATCGCCATAGCCATTGCAAGATAGGTCTTTCCTGTTCCGGCAGGCCCCAGTCCGAATGTGATCATATCCTTCCGTATAGCATCTACATATTTCTTCTGGCCCAGAGTCTTCGGCTTGATCGGCTTACCCTGAAGCGTATGGCAGATCAGTTCACGGTCAATCTCAACGATTCCTTCCTCCTGATCTTCAAACACGAGAGAAATCGCATAGTCCACATTCTGTTCCGTGATCGTATTGCCTCTTTTGGATAATTCCATAAGCTGGGTCAGCACGCGCTGCGCTTTCTGCGCCGCGTTGGTTTCTCCCACAATCTTCGTACTTCCGTCGCGCGCGATCAGTGTAACGTGGAACGTTCGTTCAAGTTTTTTTGCATATGTGTCAAACTGGCCGAACACATTTGCCTCATGTTCAGCCGGTATATCAATCATCAGTTCCGACAGACTCATCCGTTTCTTTCCTTTCGATCGTTAATATTTCTGTATCTGCCTCTTCCGTGATCCTTTCGTTCAGATAAAGAATCCCCGAAGCCTCGGCAGAATCGGCATACAGATGTATTTTAACACTATTTTCTCTGATTTGAATACCTTTTTCGTCCAATTCTTTACAAAACTGCTGAAAATTACCGCTCAGAATCTTTCTGATATCCTCTTCAGTATATGTTTTTTCTTGAAATGTATAAGATTTTACTTTCTTTATTCCCCAGAAAAAGGGCAGATAAAAATTTTCTCCTGCTTTGAGCCGACGCTCTTTCACTGAAAGCTCGCTATTTTCATATTGATTGGAGATACTCCCTGCTGATATCCTGTAATCTCCAAGTCTGAAATAGAGCTGATATCTGCTTTTATCATCATAGACTTTTTTCCGATAAGTCCTGGCAATACTGTCCGTATATTCAAGCTCTGTATCGGCAAATATATCTGCATCAGACTGCTGATACTGATATCCGGTCACTTCCCCGCTGTCATTTACCACATCTACACGGCCGAGAACAAGGATATCGCCTTTTTTTACTTCATCCCCGACATGCACCTGCGGAATCCCGGAGCGGGTCACAATACTTGTTATAATGCCGTCCGTTGCCGCGATCAGATCCGTCGGTCTTTCCTCTCCGTCCGCAGATGTTTTTTTATCTGTATTTTCGCTGCCGGACTCATTTAAAAGTGTATCTTCATTCTCTTTGATCTGTATTTTCAGGCGGCTTCCGTCAACAGATGCGGAAACCCAAACTATATCATTATATTCTTTCCGGATATTTTTTACAATCCCCGGACAGTCGACCTCGCTTTTCAGCATAAACGGAGCCACGCCCTCGCTCCTTAAATATTCGGCCAGAGTTTCATCCGGCCATTTTTCGTTGCCTTCAAAATGGATATCCCATATAAACAGCGAGTACACCTTCAAAAGGACAAGACATATTAAAAGTCCGAAAAAAAACAGTTTTCTTTTTCTGTACCGAAAAAGAAAAAACGGGAATCCCCGGCGCTCTGCCAGTGTGATCTTTGAATGTGTTTTTCTTGCCAGCGGCTTCAGTCTCCGGAAATCGGCTATACTTATATACATCTCATATCCGTTCCCAGAAGGAGTAAGTCCCCAGATATAAATGTCATGATAAGAGCACATATTAAGAAATCTTTCGGGAGAAAACCCCTGTACCCGGATCTTCACATAGCCGTTGAGATAACGTATGAATGAACAGATCATTCTTTATTCCTCCCGTCAGCAAATTCAATACTCTCTATCCTTCCGGTAATCTTCATTTCATCATTAGTATAATACTCTACCTGAAGATGTCTTCCGCTCAGCCGGATCTGTCCTCCCTTTGTCTGTACTCTGACAAGGCTCTCCGTATATTCCGTTATCCCCCTGTAATTTTCAATACATACTTCAAAATTTCCAAGGGCGGTGAGCACCGCCGCTTTCATGACTACATCTTTCGGCATACTTGCAGCCGACGCGAGCCGTTCTCCCAACTGTTCTTTTCCCATAAAAATGCCACACATACGCCTTTTATAGTCAGTATATGTGCGGCATACAGTGTCCTATTCCATTTTCGCCGGTTCCTTCCCGATGGTCCGGATCCTATTCATAATCCAGACACGCACGTTCTGTCACGTACGGTCTCACATAAGTATCCGCAACGGCCACATGAGCCGGATGTGTTGCGTAAACAGCGATATCCTCCGCTTTTTCCAGTGTCGTCACAAGCGCAATGTCATGTGTACTTGACGGGATCGGTTCTTCCACAAATTCAACAGTAAGAAGCCCCGGCACCTTTCCAACCAGTGCACTCAGATTCTCATTCATCGCTTTTTTCAGTTCCGGTTTCTTCGCCTCTTCAATCTCCGGTTTGAATTTCCACATTACGATATGATGTACCATTTTTCTTTCTCCTTTTCTTTCTCCTTTTTATTTACTCTTTATTTTTCAGTTTTCTGTCTGCGCTCTTTTCCTGTAAAATATTCTACGTCAATTCTGTATACAGCTGTTCTTGCGAGCATCTCCGGACTGAATTCCAGTTCTGCCGTCGGCGCCATATGTTCCATCAGTTTTTCAAGCGCATATCGTTTATCATCGTCTGCCTCCAGCCGCGTGATAGTTCCGCTGCCCATGATACTCCGGTATGCATACGAATAGCTGCAGGTATAATCTCCTGTAATGATCTGATGGCGACAGTCCATCTCGATCGCCGCAAGAGGATCAACCGCGATCGCATCGGCTTTCCTTCCCTCTCCTGAGCCGTGGATATATAGTTTCAGTTCTGTACGGTCTTCATAAATTTCAAGATCGTACCCATAATTGACCGGGACGATAAACATTCCCTCATTGTCTCTCAGACCAAGCCTTACAGCATCACATTCTTCAAGGATTTCCCTGATGGTATTCATGTCAGTTATTTCCCTTTTAGAAAGGCGCATCTTTCTCACTGCGGAATTCTCCTTTCATTGACAAACATTCCCTTAAATCGCTCAACTTCGAATTTTTGTACAAACCAGTCACACTTGCACAGGAACAGATAATAAATATTGAGACCGCACCCGTGTATGGTTTCAAAATTCCCCTGACCTTTCGATAGGATCACATCTGCTGTTTCTATTTCATTGCGCGCTTCGTCACTGATATCGTTAAGATCTGTTCCCGCAATGCCGCTTCCATTCTCCATCACTTTCACCACACGGTCAAGCCCTACGTAGCGGGCAGCTTCTAGATCCGCATCATTTACCACAGGCTCGCCCCGGACAACAGCAGTCACTTTCAGATCCGGATATCTCTCCTGTATGATCTTAAGCGCAATCTTGTCAAGGACGACTTCTCCGCAGTTATCCGTCAGATAAACGAGCTTTGACGCCTGTTCCATGTCTTTCAGGAATGAATCATATTCATTTTTCTCAAGACCTGCCTGCTCCTGCTCTTCAAAGAGCTCCAGCAGCTTATCTTTCGAGATATCCTTTACCGCGGCATAGTCTATATAGTTTCCCGTCCGTGCAAAGCAGAGCGCAGTTTCCAGCGGATCGCTGTGTTTCCGGATCTGTTCTTCTATCTCTTCTTCCATAGACAGAAGAAAATCGTTGAATTCCTTCTTTACTTCGGCCATACTGTCCCTCTTGCCCCAGTATTTCTCATAGATTCTTGACAACGGTTTCACGAGAGCCGGAGCTGACAGATCCGGATTGCAGGACGAGAGAAATGCAAGTACCTCTCTCATATATCTCATTTTCTTGTCTTCATCATCAAACTTCCGTATCTGTGACTCCTGCATCTGAATCAAACACGTAAGACAGAATGAATTAACCTTCATAATATGCTCCTCCCTCAGTTCTGAAAAAATGATGACAGAACGATCAGTATAAATACAGCGATAAACAAAACCTGTATAACACGACCGTTTCCGGCTCTTGTCTCCTCGAATTCCATGGGTCTGTCATCAAAAATCCCCGGATCGCTCATACGCCGTTTATACTGAAAATCTTCCAGATAATGCTTCCATCCGCTCCGGTCTGTATAGACACGCACCTGAGCGGATGCAAGATACCGGTGGATCGGCTTTCGGTATCCCTGGCTCTGGATCGTGCTTACGGCTCCTGTGACCGGATCTGTGATATCCACTTGAAGATAATAATACCGGTGATATCTGAGTGTGTTATGTTCCCCCGAACGGTAAGGAATATCCTGCCGCATTACGCCCCGAATTTTCCCCGATTGTGAGGATCCATATGCAATGGCGTCCGCTCTCTGTCTGCGGTAAAACAGCGCTTTCCGTATCATGGTAACAGCAGAATACACCGGGAACAGTCCTGCCACGAAAAACAAAAGTACAGTTATACGGGTTCCGCCATTTACAATAGAAGCAACAAGGCAGGCATACCACAGAATCGCAAACAGAATCAGAAATGCAACATTTCCCATTTCTTCCTCCGCGGGGCGGATCTTTCTTTTCATAAATCTCTCCTTTGCCTTTATTCCGGCAAGCTGCAGTGCCTCTGTTTATTTTTTCAATACTTTCACGATCTCTGCAATATACATGGTGTGATAATCTTTCTCAGGGTACCATTTTGTATCGCACTCGGTATCAATGAAGCATTCCGGGAGCATCTCCTGAGCGTAAAGCTTTCTGCATACAAATATCTCTTCCGCCTCTTCTACTGCTGTTGTCCCCTCAATTTCAACAGGATGCAGACCTGCCTCCTGCCATTTATCCGGAACATTCCTGCCTGAAACTGAACCGCACACATTCAGCGCCTTGCGGTACTCTTCCGGAAGAAAAGAGAGTGTGAAGTACTCATTTTTATCTATGAATTTCTTTGTATATCTCTGGGGACGGATATAAACAGTCGCCACAGGTTTTCCCCACATGATCCCGACGCCGCCCCAGCTGGCTGTCATTGTATTCGAAGACTCTGTGTCTCCGGCTGTGACCAGCATCCACTGTTTACTTATTTTATCGAAAGGATTAAACTCCATTTCTGAAACGGGTATTTCTTTAAATTCCATTTTCCATGTCCTCCTTAAATGAATGTTTTGTAGTCTTCATAGTTCTTCACCAGAAGTTCCGGTGTATTGAGTCCGTACGGACACTTTTTCATGCACTGGCCGCAGTGCAGGCATCCTTCGATCTTCTTCATCTTCTCCTGCCACTCTTCTGTCAGCCACGCTTCACTGGGCGCTCTCCTGAGCATCAGACTCATTCTTGCACAGTTGTTGATCTCGATTCCCGCCGGGCATGGCATACAATATCCGCATCCGCGGCAGAAGTCGCCAGTCAGCTGTTCTTTATCTTTTGCTATCCTGTCCTGAAGTTCCCCGGTCAGCTCCGGCGGACAGACCTGATAGGAGAGGAATTCATCCAGTTCAGATTCTCTTTGTATTCCCCAGATCGGCGCCACATGAGAAAACTGAGGCTGATTCATATAGGCATAAGCGCATGCCGAATCATTGATCAGTCCTCCCGCAAGACCTTTCATTGCGATAAATCCCATATTTTCTTTCCGGCACAACTCTACGATCTCGAGATCCTGTTCCGCCGCCAGATAAGAAAACGGGAACTGCATTGTTTCGTACAGTCCGGATTCGATCGCTTCTTTTGCCACAGCGATCCTGTGATTCGTGATGCCGATATGACGGATCTTTCCCTCTTCTTTTGCCTTGAGGGCCTCTTCGTAGAGTCCGGTTCCGTCGCCCGGTTTCGGACAGAACGCCGGATTGTGGAACTGATAGATATCTATGTAATCCGTCTGAAGTTTTCTGAGGGTCTCCTCCAGATCTTTTCGCATATCACTTCCTGTCTGAGCCTGAGTTTTCGTGCTGATGACGATCTTATCTCTTGTATACTCAAAGGCAGCGCCCATCTTCTCCTCACTGTCAGAATAAGCGCGTGCAGTATCAAAGTAATTGATGCCGTTATAAAATGCTTTCTGCAGGAGATATACTGCTTCTTTTTTCGTAACTCTCTGAATCGGCAGCGCCCCGAAACCGTTTTTATTGACCTCAATTCCGGTCTTTCCCAGTGTTACTCTGTCCATAATCTTCTTCTCCTTTCTACATCTTATTTGCAGGCCTTATCCCTCGAGTGCAGCCATCTCTTCTCTGATCTCTGTCTCACAGGACTGCATCGCGCGAAGCGTCTTATCAAAAAGGTCGTTCAATTCCCAGCCCAGATTCTCAGCGCCTGTGCGGATGATATCTCTGGAACATCCTGCTGCAAACCGTTTGTCTTTAAATTTTTTCTTTACGCTGGACACCTCCATATCCGACACGCTTTTCGAAGGGCGCATCAGTGCCGCTGCCCAGATCAGTCCGGTCAGTTCATCCACCGCAAAAAGGACTTTTTCCATCTCGTGCTCCGGTTTCACATCGCTGCAGATTCCGTATCCGTGGGAACAGACCGTACGGATCATATTTTCTCCGACACCTGCCTCTTTTAAAAGTTCAGGGGCTTTTTGGCAGTGTTCTTCCGGATACATTTCAAAATCAATGTCGTGCAGCAGTCCTGCAATCCCCCAGTACTCTTCCTCTTCACCATAGCCCAGTTCCCGCGCGAACCAGCGCATAGTCTTCTCCACTGTCAGTCCATGCTGAATATGGAACGGTTCCTTGTTGTATTTCATCAGCAGCTCCAGTGCGTCTTTTCTAGAAATTGTACTTGTCATAGTTTTTCCTTCTTTCCGTCGAAGCGCCCTTTCTCAAAAAGTCCTTGAAAAAGAGCGCGTTCTGTTTTCGTCATTCTATTATACACACTGCTTGCGAAAAATACAATAAATCATATGTATTATCCTTCCGCCAGTAAAATCTCAGTAAGCTTTTTCATATCCATTTCTTTCAGCACATAATCTGCTTCCGGAAACTCTTCTTTCGGAGAGATCTCTGTTCTGATATAGACGGTCGCGAGCTCCGCTTTCTTTGCTCCTTCTATATCGCACACGCCGTCATTGCCGATCATGACGGCTCCCTTCCTGTCAATGTTACAGGTGCGGATCAGTTTTTCAAAAAATTCTGTATCCGGCTTCTTACACCCGTGCTCTGAAGAGATAAAAATCCCGTCAAAATACGGCGTAATCTTAAGCGCATTCATCTCATATTCGGTAAATATCTGCTGTGCATTTGACAAAAGATAGATCTTCTTTCCTCTTTTTCTGAGGGCAGACAGCATTTCTTCCGTGCCGTCGTACAGCTTCAGATGTTCCATGGACAGAATACGGAAAAACTGTCCCGCATGCCTTGCCAGCACTTCATCCGCATCTACACCTTTTTCCTGAAAAAGCGCTCGAAAAACTTCTTCGATTTTGATCTCCGGATATGTCTCATGGGTATCCTTTCGTATTCCGCCTTTCCCGGCACTCATCTCTTTCGTCAGGCAGTCATAGGCAAGATGAAGTTCATCCGGAGTATAGTCTGCTCCGTAAAAAGCGTAGAACAGCGCAAGTCTGTTCCACAATTCTTTCTTATTTTCATCTGTCCGGATATCTACAAGTGTCCCATACAGATCAAATATACATGTTTCATACATCGTTATTTCCTCCGGTGTTTTATTATAACGGATACGACCGCCAGAGACAACAATTTATCGTTTTCTGATCCAGAACCACCAGATCAAAAATCCAGCTGTCCCGGCAATAATGATAACCGGAATGATCAGAAAAAGTACTGAAAACTGTCCACTTTCTTTTACAGCGGCAATCTGTGATGCGTCAACTTCCTGCGCAGGGATCAGTTCATGCTCAACTCTCTGTGGGATATTGGTATCAGCCATATCCGAAAGACAGATCCATACATCTCTTGTTCCGTACATATACGCTGAATATCCCCACAGACGGCCGTCAGGATCTGTATAGAATGTAGTTATCTCATAATCGTCCATCACAGAGGCATCATCCTGGTCGATAACGCCGGATTCCGGATAAGACCATGATACAAATACTGTTCCGCCAGGAAGCAGATATGGCTCATCTTCATAAATTACGGAAGAATACTCTTCCATAAATTCAGGGCTTCCGTACTCAAGATACAGATCCGCCATAAGAATCCATTGATCCAAATATTCTGCCAGCCCCCACTCAATTCCGTCCTTGTCAGTATAGACATAAGAAATATAGATCTGCTCCCCTTCCTGTGCTCTCTGACTACCTGTAACCAGATTCGGGGCATTCCACAAATATGTATCCTCTCCTGCAATACATGATCGATTAAAATAGGCGCACTCGTCACTATGTCTTCCGTAGAAACCATTGTCCGGCTCAAAAATAACGTCAGCTGATACCGAAAGCGGATTTTCTAAAACAAATACAGCAATACAAACAGACATTACCCTTCTCAAAAAGGCTTTTCTTTTTCCGTAATATTTTTTCTTCATAACTTTTTCTCCCTATTACAGCATCATCGAAACAACCAATCCTGTGCCAAATGAAATCACATTCAGCACAAGCGCCATTCTCCATGGGCCGTACTCTTTTTCCTGCCATATCATACATTTCCGGAACAGGAAACCCTCTAAGATAAAAACAAGCACCTCGACAGCCAATACTGCCGCATTAAAAGGAATTACTGTGTAAACAGGAAGAAGCAGGCTGAGCAGGACAGCTGCAGGATTTGTAACAGTATTGACAAGAAGCAGAAGTATCTGCTCTTTTTTCTCTATGCCGAAGAAAAGGCGGGCTGCCCCGCCCTCTACCGCAACTGTCAGTATCCATGGTAAAACAAATAACGTGCATAAATGGATCATGGCATTTTCCTCCTATTTCGTGTATGCAGCATGTCTCCTTTTCTCTGCAATGGAAGGCAAAGTCCTACCGTAATCAGAATCAGAGAAATCACAGTTAGGACTGTATATGCACTAGGAGAATACAAACTTACCGGAACACCTGCAAATACGGGAAGCACTCCAAGATATAGTGCGAAAGTCAATAGGCCAAATGAAGTCCCCGGATATCCCGGAAATTTCCGATACAGACTGATCAAAGTGACTGGCATTGTCATATTAAATAGAAGAACACCTGCAAATCCCGCACCCATTCGGTCTGACATTCCAAGAAGAAATGCAGAAATTGCGAGAGATATTGCGGCTGTCTTATAACTCCCGAAAAAGTCAGAAGCAAAACCTCCCAACATTTTTCCGAGGAAAACAGCTCCTGTCAGTGCGATTCCTGTAAGAAGACCGCTATTCCATGAAAAAGTAAATATAGAACCTTCAAAGGAACGAAGGACTACTACGAGGATCAGACAGAACACGGATATCGTCTCCTGTACAGGTGATACTGCCCCCCTCTTTCTGCTACGCACTTTACTCTGGTGTTCTAGTCTGTCAGCAGGAACTTCTTCGTTTTTTGACAATGTCAATATTATTGAATACACAAGCAGGAAGAACAAGATTGCACCAGAAAGAATAAAAATCAAGTTTATCACGGGAATTACAGATCCTGCATATATCCCAAGAGCCCCGGTTGACACAAATATTCCCGACTCTGCAGCTCTGCCCTTGTATGTCTCAAGAATCTCAGCTCCACTTCCTACATGGAACAGTGCATTGCCAACGCCCGCAGTTATTGTCAGCGCATAGGAATCCATTCCCGCTGCAAGGGCGATAAGACACAACAGACATCCTGCTGAGGCTGCCCCTCCTGCTGCTCTATATCCTTTGGAGGTAAGACGGTCAAGAATGATTCCCGCCGGAAGTTGTCCTGCAAATGCTAAAAAGTTATAGGTCAGCATTTTTATAAACCATGCTTCGCTTCCGGGGATCCTGTTTATGATCATCCACGCACAGATAAAATCAATCATCAGATGGGAGACGGACGCCCATGCCAGCCTTCTGTGTCTCTTCATTGGCACTCTCTCCTCTCTCTATCCATAAGAGTGTCACATATACAGATTTGTTGCATCTTATTTAGTAATATTTTACCGGCGGTAATCCTCTCTTATAAAAGGCTCCTCCACTTTCATTTCTGTCAGGATGCCATATTTCTGCGGATGCCTATATGCATTGCCGTGCACTTCGCTTTTACGGTAATCCCTCAGTTGTTTCAGGTCAAGCTCTGCAATATAAATCCCCTCGCTGCCGTCCGCTTCCAGAATACACGTATCCCGTGATTCTTCCTCGTCCGGCAGATACGCCACACCGTCAAAAACTGTTGATTTCCCGTTGCAGTCCGGAACGTTCTCCGGATAATTGCAGGTGGCAACTGCCAGCATATTTTCATAGGATCTTGCACGGAGCTGGGACAGCCGGTTTATTTCCATAGGGCAGGCGTTTGGCACCAGAATCAGCTCCCATTTTCTTTGCCTGTCTGCAGATCTTTATACCTTTTTCAAGATTTCCTTCCAGTGAGCCGCAGGGTGAGATCTGCAGTAAGGCGATTTTCAATCGTTCCATAAGCCATAGTCCCTTCAATCATTTAGTTACGGCGTCACGGCATACTTTATGACGTGATCTTTCTTATTTTCGAACATGTCATATGCTTCCATAATCTCATCCAATCTGCACCGGTGAGTAATAAGGAATCCCGCGTCAAGTCTCCCGCATGAGGTCAGATCCATAATCTCCTTACAGTAACTCCCGTCCACGCCTCCTGTCTTGAACACAAGATTCTTGCCGTACATATCGGGCAGCGGAAGCATCTGCGGTTCCTCATACATGGCAACTACCACTACGACTGCATTGGGTCTTGCAATCTTCCAAGCTGTCTGGAATGTGTCCTTCCCTCCAGCCACTTCAAATACCGTATCCGCTCCTCTGCCTTCTGTTACCTCTTTTATCCGCTTTTCCAGATCATCTCTTCCCGGTACAAGCGTAAGATCTGCCAGACCTTTTTCTTTTGCAAGATTCAGCCTGTATTCATCCGTATCTATGGCGATAATCTTAGCCGGTGTGTACAGCCGGGCACACAGCATCGTACATAATCCCGTAGGGCCTGCACCGATCACAGCAACTGTATCTGCAGGTTTTATCTCGCCGATCTTTGCAGCCCAGTATCCGGTGGAGAGTATATCTCCGTTAAAGAGCGCCTGTTCATCCGTTACATGATCCGGTATGACAGTGAGCCCGTTATCTGCAAACGGGATTCTTGCATACTCTGCCTGTCCGCCGTCAACACGGCATCCAAGAGCCCATCCGCCGTGCTCATCCGTACAATTGTTTACAAACCCTCTTTTACAGAAATAGCACTCTCCGCAGAAAGTCTCTACGTTTACTGCCACCCGGTCGCCCGGTTTTACTTTCTTCACAGCACCGCCGACTTCTACGACTTTACCCACGAACTCATGCCCCAGTATCGTTCCCGGAACTGCCCGCGGCACTGCGCCGTGTTTGATGTGAATATCGCTGGAACAGATCGTCGTAAGCGTCACTTTCACGATCGCATCCCTGTCGTCTATAATCTCCGGCATAGGGCGCTCTTCAAGAACAATCTGTCCGTTTCCTTTATAAACCACTGCTTTCATGTCTATTCTCCTTGTTATCTTACTGCCGAGCATTTATGTATCAGGAATTCAGCACGGTCTGTTCCAGTTCTTTTTTCAGATTTTCCTTTTTACTGCAAAGTTCATTATCCATCTCTTGTAACTGCCTGAGAACCTTTTGAATCTGATCACTTGTCCGGAGAGTTCTGTCCCGTGAGTCGTTAATCTTGTCATAAACCATCCAGTCCGTAAACAATCCGTCAAAAAAATAATCGGCAAAGTGAAGGAAATCACCGATTTCCACATACAGATCACCTGATATTCTCTCTGTAACATCTGCTAGTTCCGTCCGGAACCCCCTCAGTGCATTCTGGAAATCCTGTATCTTATCCTGTACTTTATTAAGTTTGTCATACTTGGCCATATCAGCGATAAGGCCTCCGCCCATCAGATCAAATGTACTCCAGTTTTTTGCACTGTCCAGATCTTCCAAGATCTTCCGTGCAATATGAAATGCATGGTTTCCCGAATTTATCGCTTCCTGTATCTCTTTCTGCTGATTTTCAAGAAACGCTATCTTGTTTTCGATCTTCATGATCCTGTCCGCTTCCGGAACACCGGACTGTTTAATCTGTTCTGTCTTTTCTTCCAGCACTTTTTCGTATTGCTTTTCA
Organism: uncultured Lachnoclostridium sp.; assembly: GCA_946491795.1. Classification (GTDB taxonomy): domain Bacteria; phylum Bacillota; class Clostridia; order Lachnospirales; family Lachnospiraceae; genus Mediterraneibacter; species Mediterraneibacter gallistercoris. The sequence continues at coordinate 56,952 of CAMLYF010000005.1, forward strand.
CAGCCCTGAAGTTCAGAAAGCCGTCTCTGACAATAATCTATATCATCATTTACAGACTGAAGTTCATTTTTCGCCGCTTCGTATTTCACTGCTGCCGCATAAGCTTCGGCTTCTTCTTTTGTCAACTTTTCGCCTATTTTCCCGGTTGCCCTGTAAAAGAACGCTGTAAGACCTCTGCTGTTAAGACGGTCAACGTCGTCCTGTTCCCTTCGCATAATCTTTTCCAGTTCTTCCGTTCTTTTTTGCAAGTCTGACTGCTGAAGAAACAGATCTGATAGTTTTGCATCTGTCCTCTGCTTTTCCATGATCTCCGACTGGAGACGTTGAAGTTCGCTGTCATAGTAATTCATAAAAAATTCCCCGTTTTATTTTATCGTCTTTAATTTTTTCACTGTATCCAGTCTTAAGTCCGGCTTTAATTCATTTAATTTTTCCGCTATTTTTTTCATATTGTGTTTTCTAAGCAGATCTGTAACATCTTCTTCCACAAATAGATTGTCGAGATATCCTTTCAGGAACTTTTCTGCGACCTGCTGGCACTGTACCGCCAGCTGATTATAACATCCGATTCTTCGTCTGTCATTGCTTTTAAATATCTGTTCATCTTTCATCTTCTTTTAGTTAAATAAATTTTAATGAATTTTATGACACTTAATATAGTCATCACTACCCCCATCAATATAAGAAATATGCCCGCAGGAATGTTGTCCTTTAACACAATGACACCTACCCAAAATATAAATCCTATAAAAGTAATAAAAAGCAGCACTATAATTGCAGTAATCAGATATCTGACCGGTTTCGGTATTTTACTGCTTTTGCTTGCCTCGATACCACCCTCGAGAATAAGTTCTAATATAATTTCAATTATGGATTCCATCTTATACTCCTGAAGATCCGCTAATCATAGTATTCTCTCCTCATTTAACCTGTGTAAGCATCATCAGCGCTGTTTTTAAAATCCTGCTTTTCAAGCCACTCTTTTTCTTCTTCTGTTTCCGGGATATCAATTCTTTCAATCTTAAAGATCACAGGCCTCGTGCCGTCATTACAGCATGCGATCATCATTCTGTCATCATTTGTCCATTTACGCATGATAGAACCGCCCTGCAGCGCGGAGTATACATACCTGCTGATCGCATCCCATGCTTCACCGCAGAACTTCCCGTTCATCAAATGATAAAAATCATCCTGCTCACTGGTCCTTTTTAAAACGAATGTGTCTCCTGCCTTGAAGAAAGGACACGGACCTGACTTTGGATCAGCAAGATATTTTTCCTGATACTCAGGAAATACTTTCGTCTCCAATACAGTTATCCTACACTCGTACTGCATAAATGTTTACCTCCATAAATCCGTTTTCTAAATTTTCTCATGGACTCTGATAAAAGTCAATGAATTGTACAACGCCGGATTTTTTCACACACAGCCTTTAATTAATGCTATACTAAACCTGTTGACAAAATTAATAGACAGGAATGATGAAAATGAAACAACTTATTAAAAAATGGAATAAGATCAGTCTGGTTAAAAGAATCATCTGCGGACTGATCATCGGACTCATACTCGGACTTACATTACCGCAGATTACCGTGATTTCCCTGCTCGGAGATCTTTTTGTCGGCGCTCTCAGGGCCATTGCTCCGATTCTTGTGCTGTTCCTTGTAATGGGAGCCCTCTCCAATCAGAAAGAGGGAAAACAGAGTAATATGAAGCGTGTTATAATTCTGTATCTGCTGGGCACATTTCTTGCCGGATGTGTGGCAGTAGCTGCCAGCTTTCTATTTCCGATCACCATTACTCTGACAGAAACCGTCTCAGAAGCATCTGCTCCCAGCGGTATCGGCGAGGTGCTCAATAGTCTGCTTATGAGTATTGTCTCCAACCCGGTTGATGCTCTGGCAAACGCCAATTACCTCGGCATTCTTGCATGGGCCGTGCTTCTCGGCATAGCCCTCAGAAAAGCGGGCACTGGGACAAAAGATGCTATTATGCATGTCGCTGACGCACTTTCACAGATCGTACAATGGGTTATCAGCTGCGCGCCTTTCGGCGTGCTTGGACTTGTATTTACCACGATATCCGAACAGGGCCTCTCATCCCTTCTGGGCTACGGCAGACTGATCCTGCTGCTGGTAGGAAGCATGGCGTTCGTAGCATTTGTGGTCAATCCGCTTATCACATTTATCGGCATCCGCAGAAATCCGTATCCCCTCGTCCTTAAATGCCTGAAAGACAGCGGGATCACGGCTTTCTTTACGAGAAGTTCCGCAGCGAATATACCGGTTAATATGAAACTCTGCGAAGAACTGGGACTGGATCGTGACACATACGCCGTATCCATTCCGCTTGGTTCCACGATCAATATGGGCGGCGCTTCTGTCACGATTTCGGTCCTGACTCTGGCAGCAGTCCATACGCTCGGTATCTCTGTTGATTTTCCGACAGCTATCATTCTCTGCGTGCTTGCTGCAGCCAGTGCCTGCGGCGCATCGGGCGTGGCCGGAGGTTCTCTTCTGCTTGTGCCCCTTGCATGCAGTCTGTTCGGGATTTCAGATGACATCGCTATGCAGGTAGTTGGCACCGGATTTATTGTCGGCGTCATACAGGATTCCTGTGAAACAGCTATCAACTCGTCAACGGATGTTCTGTATACCGCTGTGGCAGAATTATCTCAGAGAAGGAAAAAGGCAGATTAATATGCAGGTGCGGCAACGCTCTAAAAAAATTATCTGGAAGCGCCGGGGAACGGAGCTCAAAAACTCAGCTTTCACATATTAGAGGAATAAAAAAACGCCGAGAATCCGAACTGAATATCAGTCAGGATTCTCTGGCGATTGAAATAGTTGCTTTATTTCTGCAAATTTTTTTCATTTTCAAATGTAAGCAGTATACCTATCACAGTCTTTGCATCAGCCAGTTCTCCTGACAGTACCATTTCATAAGCCTCATCCAAAGCAATCCATTTCTTCTCAATGTCAGCTTCCTCATTCTCCCTTTTAAATTCGGGAACTTCTTTCAGATTTTTGGCCAGATAGACATAAGTCTTTTCATTTGTCCATCCTGCAGAATTATAAAATATAGTCAGCAGTCTAACCGATTCAGCTGTTGTATCTGTTTCTTCCTGCAACTCCCGGATTGCCGTCTCTTCCGGCTGCTCTCCACGCACATCCATTTTTCCCGCAGGGATTTCCCAGATCGGCTTTCCCATCGGATGACGGTATTGATGAATTAATAGTATCCGGTTCTGGTCATCCATAGCTACGACTGCAACTGCATCACTGGATACAGCCGTCTCTCTGACAAAACTTTTCCTGTCCCCACGGGTCAGGGTATCCTTCCTGATCGATATGATTTTGCCCTTATATACTTCTTCTGAATTTAATACTTTCGGAATATTCATTATAAAACCTCCCGTTTTATTCTAAATGACCGGTTATTCCGATCAAATTCATATATCTCCCGTTGTCTGTATAGATCATTTTCCTGTCTTCAACAGCATAAGGATTATCGGTATTCAGCCAGTCATTCCATGCCTGTTCAAAACATCCCATTTCCCACATATTCAGATGATTCAGCTCATTCTCGAATTTCGGTCTCCACCACTCTATCGAATGCCACATTTCCAGTGCCTCATCAGGCCAGTATGGTTTCATTTCTTCCGGTATATTGTCACTCACTTCGTGCTTCATTCCCGGAAAAGAGATTGCCGCAATCCCATTTTGCTTTAGTAACGGACGCACTTTTTCCTGAAAAAATGTATCGTTGTTTCCCACATAATGATAAGCATCCACACTGATAACAGCATCAAAAAATCCGTCTGCAAACGGCATATCATGAGCATCTGCATGGATAGGGATTACCGACTGTCCGACTCCCGTTTCCTGAAATCTCCTGTAATTGTCTGTGGCCGATATCCATAAATCCAGTGCGAAAACCTGTACTCCGTATTCTTTTGCAAGGAAAATCGAGGTTAATCCGTTCCCGCATCCCAAATCCAAAACCCTCATTTCCGGTTTTAAGGGAACATCCTTCAACAGTTCTTCCAGAATCATTATTGAATTCGGACCCATCATATTCTTTTTCAAGAAATTTTTATCATATTTTTCAGTTCTGGGGAAATCCATTCCCTTACACTCTCCTTCTTAAAGTCTGATTTCAAAATGATAATTCGGCTTCTAGCAATATCCCCATGAAAGCAATTTCCATTCGTTATGATCCAGATCGCATTTAGCGTCTGACGAATAAGAGACATGAGGAATCGCCGTAATCTATTTTTACATCTGATACAGAATCTTTTCCGCATCCAATCAACCCACAAACAGATGCAACTAATAAGACATCTTTCTCCATTATACATCCGCCTTATAATCCTGTCACTCTTCTCCCGATATATTTTTAAGTGCCGGAATATCTATCTCATATTCCTTTTCTCCATTTACACACGCCTCAAACGAGTACACAGGCTGATAATAATTCTTGGAGTCCACAACATATTTCATAGTTACCTTGCCCAGATCTATTGACTTTATCTCATCACCGTCCTGACTAAAATAACAGAAGTCTCCGCCTTCTATCTGTTGCATTGCTTCATTTTCAGACAGAACAGGGTACTCTTTATACTTCTCACACGAGAGGATATGATTGCTGATTTCTCCAAACTTCTCCCCTTCATAAAGCGTACAATACAGCGAACCATCATAGAAAAGACTGCCCTCACTTTGCTGGGAAACAACAAATTCATAGCCGGGCGAATCACCTGTCAGTTCCCGGAACAATGCTCCTTCCGGCACATTAATCCCATATGCAGACAAAGCTTTTCTGACTGTTGCCTCGTCCGCCCCGGCAACTGATTCAGAATAGGATTCTTCATCCAAATCATCCCCAAATGTAACCGTATAATCCGTATAATTCATTGTTCCACCTGTGTAGTCTATCCACAGAGAATTCTGTTCTGTGCTATAATAAACAGCTGTTTCATCATACAGATCCGTTCTTGAGTCATCTATAACCTGCCCCTGTGAAGCGAAAAAATCCTCCGCAAATTTCTTCGTCTCGTTTTCTGTATATACAGGAACCTTGTAGACCGCTGCTGATTCCGACTTACTGTTGTAGATTTCATTTGTTGTTACTTTAACATCAGACATATCAATCCGGCTGCTAAAGCCGATTTCCAGATTACCAAGTTCCTGCCGATCATATATAATACTGATTCCGACAAATGCCAGTATCACTACAACAAGCGGAATCTGAACTGCTGCTGTTTTCAGAATATTAAATCGAGTTCTTTTCGCAGCCGCTGAAATCTCGTGAAACAGAACATAACATCCATAACCAATCATCGTTCCCAGAAAGTTATTCAGAATATCATCCGCTTCTGCCACACCTCTCCCCAAAACAAACTGCACTGATTCAATCAGTACTGTCACGGCCAGTCCTGTCAAATATGTCGCCCAGAAACGTCGAAAGCTGCGTATTCCCAGCGGCAGCAGAAATCCCAGAGGTACAAAAAGAAGAATATTCAGGACTATATTTCTCCACTCTGCCATAGAAAAACTGTACCATGCCTCCCGATAGGAATAAAACAAAGGCATGATTTTACTTCCGGACCAGACAGCGGACCTGTCCAGCACTGTAGCGCAAAGCACTACTATGAGATAACAGAAAAATATACCTGCCCACAGTACGTTCTGCAGCCGTATCTTTTTCTTGCCTTTCATTATCTTTTTATATACGACAAAATAACCTGTGGCGGCAATTATTCCTATAATCACTGCAAGAATCAATCCTAAAATCACATATTGTTTTGCCAGTTCTATAATATTGAATAATCTCATATAGTCTCTTCCTTTGGTAACCATCTTCTTTTTCTATAGTATACAATCATAAAACGTATTCCGCTATAGAATTCTACTTTTCAAATCTTCCGCATGCGGAATCTCTAAAGTATAATCTCACCGGCGTTCTGAACATCGCACAGTTTTAAAAGTAGAACAGATCTTCAAACTTTTTATCCAATGCAATACAAAGAACCAGCGCCAATTTTGCTGTAGGATTGAACTGTCCTGTTTCGATGGAGCTGATCGTGTTCCGAGACACACCAACCATATCCGCCAGCTGCTTCTGTGATAATTTCAATTCTGCCCGTGCTTCTTTAAGGCGATTTTTTAATATCAACTTATCATCCATCTGGTCCACCGCCTTACATGATTACGGAAGATACAATCAGTTCATAGATGTAATATCCGGACATTACAGATACAAGTATCGTATAGGCGATTGCTATCATAAGCTCGGACTTACGATGAAGTCTCATATATTTCACCCAGTTGATTGTCATATTTGCGCTGAAAACAAGCGCCCACATCCCCCAGTTTATGCCTTTGCCGGTAAATATCTGTGTCACGAAGAAGATCGTCGCCAAAGACATCTGAACTACGACCGCACTTTTGCTTGCCTGCTTTAAAACTTCCTGCTCGTATACGTCTTTGTTCTTATTTTCCGCTCTGCTTTTTGCTAAAATTTCGTCCCTGTTCATAATGGAAACCTCCAAATAGAATCGCCAAGTTTTCTTGTCATATTTCCATTATATTAATGCAAAGTATACTTGTCAATAGTTTATATTTGCGCTAAAAAAAGAGCGGCATGTCTTTGTGGCCGCTCTCTTCCAAACATCTCTTATTTGTAATATGGTTCTCCATAACGTATCCTAGTGCGGATATTAATTCAATTTTGAAAATAGCTCCGGTTCATTCTCAATCAAATCCTGAGCAAGATATTTATAATCCATATTTTCTATTCCATAAGTTCCTTGTTCAATCTGTTTTGCCAGTCGACTGTTATAATAAATATCCATTGCCTGTCGCAATTCTAAGTTTTTTTCTATGGATAGGTATTCAATAATGGATTCTTCCAAATTTTGTTTGTATATATAATCAATATTTTTTTCATTTTTCATTTTGGCTCACCTGATACGCTTTCTGAAAAAACAATTTTTCATCTAAAACATCCTGATTTACAATGCAGATCTGATCATTCATTTTATAATAACGAAGCTCATCTAAAGCTTTCTTTTTACTCCATATTCCACGGAAATACATATCTACGGTTTTAAACACATCATCATTTGCAACTGCCCCTATTATAATATCATAATTCTTATAAATACTATTCCCTTTTCGACATGCACATACAAAGTCCAGCCATTTTTCATTCTCCTGCCTGAACTGTAATACATTATATTTTTCTAGATCATCGGATAGTTCATAAACATTCACAGTCGCAGATTTCTGTTTTCTCAAGGCCTTACGTAACGCCCATTTTTCCGCCTGTTTCTGATAAGTAGTTAAGTAAAATCCTTTTCCAAAATCCAAATAACTTTTTGAGAATGATACATTCGGTTTATCTATAATTTCAGTTGTACCATGAAATAAAATCATACAGTAGCACCCTTTTCTCTTGCATATTCTGTAATATCTTCAACCAAATATTCTGTTCCCAATGTGTGCAAAGTATCATAACAAACAAAAATGTAATCATCTAATACGTGAGTTTCATTTAAAATCTTGTAAACTTCAGCAGGTTTTTTCTGCCATTTTTCTGCCAGATTATAAATAAGAAAAATACTGAATTGTAATTCCTTTTTGGTGCACATAAAATATTCCTTTCACAAATTATGAGCTGTCTGACTGCTTTCAATTTCATTTTCTATAAAGTGATTTGCAATTTCAAAAGCCTTCACACGCCTTTTTGCTAATGTGACTTATATCTTTCCGGATTATCCTTTGATTCCAAAGTTTTTATTGTTTCTCTTAATTTATGTAGAGTTGAATCAATCTGCCGCTTTGCCTCAATTAGATCCTCTTTTGTATACTCCATTTTTACCTCCGTCAAATTCCAATCCGTCACTTTTCTGTAATTATACCATTCGTTTCCTTCTCTGTCATTTTCTTTCTCACTCAATCGAAAAGAGAGCGGAACGTCTGTCCACTCTCTTTCCAGGTATTTTATATCATTGGTTACTTCATTTTTCCGTTAAGCAGGGGCTCGCTGACATGGGTCCGGAAGAACTGGATCAGCGGTCCGTTGAAGAAGGCATTGATCACCGTGCCGATCCCGACGATCATAAAAAGATCATCCTTTCCCGCCAGACAGAATACGACTCCGATCACCACGCAGGTCACATCGCTTAACACTCTGGCATACTGGAACTGGATCTTTTTTCGGGTCAGTTTTTCAATAATCAGCGCCACGCTGTCATAGGGCGCGATCCCCATCTCAGCCACCATGTAAAACGCCACACCGAGCCCCGCAAATACGCATCCCAGAAGGAGCGCGCCGATCCGAAGCGGCAGTGTCATATTGATATGCAGTACATCCCGGACTGCCCAACAGATAAAATCAGCTCCATATCCGACACAGATCATATTTACAATGGTTCCGGCGCCGATACATTTCCTGACTGTAAAGAAGACAATGATCAGAATAAAGATATTCATAATCAGTTGCCAGGTGCCGAATGTCATCTCGATAAATCCGCTGATCCCGAGATTCATGCACGTAAAGGCATCCACTCCGAATCCGCTCAGCCGGTAGCATCCGACACAGACGCTGATAAACAGGATGCCAAGAAGCATCATAACTGTTCTTTTCACCAAGAAGCCGCGTTTTTCGTTCATGCGGTTTTTCCTCCTTTGACCGCTTTCAGGATATAAAGTCTGGACTCGAAATCCTGACACATTTTTTCATCCCCCTCAGCCTGCCCGGATGAAATGTCTGTTGTAATCAGTCCGGCGTTCATAAGCTCATTTCCGTAATGGGCGACGGAATCTCCGTTGACGGTGTACTGCATCTCATCGGACAAGCCTTTCAGGCGCAGGCGTGTATATGGCAGATTGATCCCGTTCAGGACACGGTACCATCCGACGATCGCCTCTGTTTTATCCTCGTTTACGACCATCCAGGCAGAGATATTGTTTTCAAAGGGGCTCATCAGCCGGTAAAAGGTGCCGAACTGGAATAACTGCCGGTACTGTTTCATAAAAGCGATCTGTTCTTTTACTTCTTCCTGCTCTTCCGCTGTCAGAGCATTCAGGTCAAGCTCATATCCGAATGTTCCGAAATATGCCACATTCGCCCTTGTATACAGCGGTGTGATCCGGTTGATCTGATGGTTTGGTACCGCGGATACATGTGTACCCATACTGCTCACCGGGTAACAGTAGGACGTGCCATACTGGATCTTGATCCGCTCCACCGCGTCGGAATCGTCGCTTGTCCAGCACTGAGGCGCATAATAAAGCATTCCCGGATCGAAACGTCCGCCACCGCTCGCGCAGGACTCAAACAGGATATGCGGAAACTTTGAAGTCAGCCTTTCATAAAGCTCGTACACTCCGAGGATATACCGATGATAGATCTCCCCCTGCCGGTCCTCGGGAAAGACCGCCGAATAACATTCTGTAATGCTCCGGTTCATATCCCATTTAATATAAGATACTTTCGCTTCTGAGAGGATCTTTGCCATCATGTCATAGATCCTGTCAACCACTTCTTTTCTGGAAAAATCCAGAACATACTGGAATCGCCCGTGTGAATTTTTACGCCCCGGTGTCTGGATGATCCAATCCGGATGCTCGCGGTACAGGTCGGAATCCTTATTGACCATTTCCGGCTCAAACCAGAGACCGAATTTCATACCGAGATCCTCGATCCGCTGAGCCAGTCCGGTGATCCCGTTTTTCAGCCGGTCCGGATTCGCGATCCAGTCTCCCAGCCCCGCGTGCTCGTTACAGCGTTTCCCGAACCAGCCGTCATCCAGCACGAAAAGCTCCACACCGCTTTCCTTTGCTTTCTCCGCGATTCTGACAAGAAGGTCTTCCGAAAAATCAAACTGAGTCGCCTCCCAGTTGTTAATCAGGATCGGGCGCGCCCGGTCTCTCCAGTAGCCTCTTGCAAGTCGCTTCTGATACAGTCTGTGATACGTCTGGCTAAGATGGTTCAGTCCCTGATCCGTATATACCATCACCGCTTCCGGCGTCTGAAATTCTTCGGACGGCTCAAGTTTCCAGTCGAAACAATGCGGATGGATCCCCAGCATCACTCGGGTCGTATCATACGTATCGACTTCCGCCTGCGCGAGAAAATTGCCGCTGTATATCAGGCTGAATCCGATCGCTTCTCCCTGAAATTCATCCGCAGTCGGACGTTTCAGGATAATGAACGGGTTATGGTTGTGGGAAGAATTTCCTCTTATACTGCCCACGGACTGGATCCCCTGCTCCAGCCTTCGCGTCTTCGGATACCGCTCTCTCGACCATGCGCCGGAGAACTGGATCATATCATAGCTACTGTCCGGAAGATCCAGGCAGAGGCTCATCGCAGACAACAGATGAAGCGTCTGACCTCCGCGGTTGATAAACCGGGCGCTTCTGGCTATGATCCCGCCCGCGGCAAAGATCGTATAGTACAGTTCCAGTTCCAGTCCGGATACCTGGTCGGTAAGTTCGATGACCAGTGTTTCCGCCTCTTCCTCATTTTCCACATACGTCGCGGGAAGTCCGGCAAGTCCGGGTTTGCCCGCTCTGATCTGGTATCCGCGGAAGCAGAATTCTGAAATTCTGCTCCCGTTTTCCTGGAGTACCGTCACAGCCGGCATACGGTAATCAGACGTCCCGAACACAGCGTATTCCTGTCGAATATATTCCATGGAAAACCGTTTGTCTGTGTCAAAGACACAGGAGGACATCGGACGCATCAGTGTTTCTACAAAATAGGTACAGTCCTCCGGGATCTCGATCCGTTTTCCAAAGTAAATCTGTCCCAGCTGATTGTTTGGAAGTACATTCATGATGTAACTGATCTCATCATTGTACAGATGAAAGGTATCTCCTGCTTGATTTACTGCAATTCCCATTCAGATTTCCTCCTGTTTCTGTTATGCTCCCATCTCTTCCTGCGCCGCATGAATTTCATTGACTTTGCGTGTCACTTCCTCCATGCGCTCGCCTTTTAACTGATAGAACTTTTTATAGATCAGAAAGCTGAGTGCGGCAATGATGATCGGGATCACGATCATCAGTACCCGGATGCCCGCGATCGTTCCGGCACTCTGGACTTCCGCTTTCGCGTTATACCCTACGATCTGAAGACCGACGCCTGTAAGACCGCCCGCCGCCGCTGTCGCCGCTTTCATGAGAAAGGTCTGCGCAGAGCAGGTAATACTCTCATTTCTGACGCCGAATTTCACTTCACCATAGTCGATTACATCTGCCATACAGCAGGTCGTAACTCCAAGGGACAAGCCGGACCCAAGGAACATAATGCCACAGCATACTACAGTCGCCACAACGCTCGTAGGCATAACGAATCCGACCAGTCCGAGAAGTCCAAGTCCAAGGATCACACATCCGCATGCCAGCGCATATACTTTCTCTCTGCTGATCTTCGACGCGACTTTCGGGAAGATTGCGAGACCGAGCATTTCCGCTACGATGGCGAATCCGAAAAGGGAGTAAAGATATTCATCTCCACAAACATTTTTAAAGTAATATACAGCAAATCCTTTTGCGATCTGAGTACAAAGGTTAAATGTAAGAAGAAGCCCGATAAACGCAAGCAACTGATCGTTATTTATAATCACATTTACAGCCTGCCTGAGACTGGTTTTTTTCACTTTTGAATTCAGTGTCGATTCTTCTTTTACATTTGTGACGGTAATCCCGATCGTAATAATAAAGATGACGGCGATCACAACCGCAAAAATGGTATATCCTTCTTCCGCGAGCAGATTTTCGTTTCCGCTCATTCTGTTAAATCCGTTGATAATATACAGTCCGAATGTTGCCACACAAAATCCTGCAAGGCTGGCAAAAAATCGCGGGATCACTGATACCTTCTCCCGCTCGTGCGGATCATTGGTCAGATTGGGAAGCCATGACCAGTATGGAACATCCATCACCGTATAGGTCATACCATACAGGATATACATGACTGCCACATAAACATACAGCGACGTTCCTGTTAAACCGAAACTGCTGAACAGCAGTACGAAAACAACCGAATTTAAAAGGGTACCGACAACAAGCCAGATCCTGAATTTACCGTATTTCGTGCGGGTATTATCTACGATCATTCCCATGATCGGGTCATTGATCGCGTCCCAGATCCTTGCTACAAGGAACAGAATCCCGACAAATGCCGGCGCCAGATACAGTGTGTCTGTCAGATACAGCATAAGAAAGGAACCGACCAGATTGACGATCGCATCTTTCCCGATCGCGCCGATCCCAAAACAATATTTTTCCCGTGTCGAGGCGTACTTGTAATGTACGGATGTATTTTTCCTATCTTCACCCATGATAGTCCTTCTTCATTATCATTCCTGGTACAATATTCTGAGAATGCGCAATCTCTTTACTTCTCTAATTATATGCACCTTTGGAGGATATCACAAGGAACAATGTATCTAAAAACTGGTCAGATGTCTCATTTCTTCCAGTTGTCTTTCCGGTACTGTCTGGGTGTCACTCCCATTTTCCGCTTAAACATTTTTGAAAACGCGAGAGGATCCGCATAACCGCACGACAACGCGATTTCTTCAATCGAAAGTTCCGTGACGGAAAGAAGTTCCGCTCCCCTCGTCATTCGGAAACTGACAAGATAATCCTGCGGGGACTGAGAAAGCACCTCGAGGAACAGCTTATGCAGATATCCCCGGCTGATCCCCACATAGTCCGCGATATCCGATACGCGGATCGGTTCCAGAAAGTTATTTTGGATACATTCAACCGCTCTCGCCACATATAGATTGTCCGTATCATTCTGGGAATTATTCTGAATATTAAGATTCCGTGACAGAATCGCAAAGGTCTGATATAAAAAACTTTCCCGAAGAAATTCATTCTCAACGGTATATGTTTTCCTTTTAATCATGTTCTCAAGCATCACTTTAAGTTCAGATACCTGCTGACAGTGAAACGTCAGATTGTTTCCGCCAAGACCAAGATCCGCAAGATATTCTTTTGCTCTTGTTCCGGAAAAACCGATCCACATGTACGACCATGGCGATTCCCGGTCTGCCTGATAAAATGTCTGTACCTCCGGCTCGATCAGAAACCCCTGACCTTCCCGCAGATCATACTGCTTCTCTCCGACCGTATACCTGCCTTTCCCTTCGGTTATGATGTGGATCAGATAATTAGGTCGGACAGCCGGTCCGAAACTGTGCAGTGGCTCGCATTTCGCGTATCCGCAAAAACACAGATAGAAATCCGAAAATTTTCTGTTCTTAAACCGAAAAACATGTGCTTCTTCCATCCCGCGCCCCTTTCTCCCTGCATTTTGAAGTCTGAGCTCTGTCTATTTGTGATAGGGTTGTGCATAACGTACCCAAGTGCGAAAAAATCGCCTCTATTTATGATATGGTTCCCCATTTATAATTCGGTACCCCCGATACACCTGCTCCAGTAATATCACCCGCATCAGCTGATGGGGAAATGTCATTTTAGAAAAGCTAAGCGCATAATCTGACCGCCTCAGCACCTCTTTTCCAAGCCCGATAGAACCGCCGATCACGAATACTATGCTGCTTTTCCCCTGTACTCCCAACGACTCGATCTTGCCGGCAAATTCTTCAGATGAAAGCATCTTGCCGTCAATTTCCAGAGTGATCACATACATATCATCCTTGATATATTTCAGGATCCGCTCCCCTTCTTTGGCTCGAATATTTTCTTCCACGGTTTCACTTGCCTGATCCGGGGTCTTTTCGTCTGCCACCTCAACGATCTCCAGTTTGCAGTATCTGCTCAGACGCTTGCTGTATTCAGCGATAGCGTCCCTTAAGTATTTTTCTTTTATCTTTCCTACCGTAATTAATGTTATTTTCATAATTCTCCTCTTTCGAATCATACCGAATCAAAGCAATGTCATTCCTCATGGATTCCCTCCTGTGCCGGTCCGTCCAGAAGATTTCCCTCGTAATCAAACCTGGATCCGTGACAAGGGCAGTCCCATGACAGCTCGTCCGGATTCCATGTCAGTTCGCAGCCCATATGCGGACAGACGATATCGACCTGAAATATCCTTTCATCCTCTGTCTTATATACCCCCGCCTTTCCCTGCGGGGTATCAACAACCGCTCCATGGCCGCGCTCAAGAGCGTTTACTGCCTTATCCGGCAGATGGAAGAAACGTTTCGTCAGTCCTTTTACAGCTTTTCCGCTGTCTTTGATGATCTGCGGCAGTTCTTCTGTCGAAAATCTTGAGGGAGCAAATACTTCCGCATAAGGATTCTCTTTCCCGCAGATCATATCTCTTAAAAGCATCGCGGATACCATGGATGAACTCATGCCCCACTTCTGAAAACCTGTTGCAACATACCAATCCGGCCGGTCTGCGGCATACTGTCCGATAAACGGAATCCCGTCTGCTGTCATACAGTCCTGTGCCGACCAGCGCGCTGCCACGCGGCTTCCGGGATAGAGCTGCTCTGCAGACGCTTCTAATCTTTCATAACAGCCGCCCTCCCGGTTTTCCCCGGTGCGGTGTCCCTGCCCGCCAAACAGGATGTATTTATCATACTGTCGGAAAGAAAGAGTATCTTTTCCATCCCCGATATACATGCCGTTCAATGTACCGGCGCCCTCCAGTGCGAGCACATAGGACCGTTCCTGATGCATCCTTGCGAAATACATACCTGGAAAGTTTACAAATGGGAAATGGGTAGCAAACACAATCTTTTCTGCTTTTACACTCCCGCAGGAAGTTTTGATCAGATTTCCCTTTACTTCTGTAACCGGAGTGTCTTCATACACTGTCAGTCGGTTTGAAAGTGCCTCGATAAATTTCAAGGGATGAAACTGTGCCTGATTTAGAAAATGTACTGCCCCCGCGCATAAAACCGGGATCTCAATCTGCGGCTCAAAGGATGCATTGATTCCAAGCTTCCGCGCTGCTTCCGTTTCCATCCTCAGCTTTTCACCATCCGTCGAGTAAACATAAGCATCTGTCTCCGTAAGATTACAGTCAACTTTCTCCTCACGCACGATCCTTTTATATTCCGCCACAGCAGCCTGATTTGCCTGCACATATTTTTCTGCTGCATCTTCACCTTTTTTCTCGATAAATGCATGACAGAACATCCCGTGCTGGGATGTGATCTTTGCCGTAGTGTTCTGCGTCTGTCCGCCGCCGATCCGGTCCGTTTCCAATACGACTGTATGCACGCCGGCTTTTTCAAGCTGATATGCTGTCAGTATTCCCGCCATACCTCCGCCGATCACTGCCACGTCTGCATGAATATCACTGTTTAACGGCGGTCTTTTTACTCTGTCAGATGTTTTGCTCCATATGGATTCCATTTTCATACCTCCCATGCCTGTTTATCTATAACATTTCCCATGGGAGACAGTTTATACCTGTTATGATTTCTTTGTAAAATGCAGGATCAGAGACTTGAATTGTTCTCATACACGTACAATTCCTGAAGCGCCCTTGTTGCAGCGATATATTCCGCCTGTTCTGCCAGCGGGTTCTCCTTCCTGCCGCGTATGGTAAATACCTGATCGAATTCCAGTCCCTTTGCCAGATAAAATGTAGTCACTGTCAGTCCGCGCTTAAATGCGGAGCTGTCACGATCCACATACGCCGCGTCCACGCCGCGGTTTTTGAGCAGGCGGCAGATATCGTAAGCCTCCTCCTCGGTCATTGTGATAACGGCTCCGGTCTCATATCCGTCTAATCCCAGATTGACATTAGCCTCGATCGCATCAAGCATTTCATCTTCTGAAGCAAATGTTCTTTCCTCTACCGGTCTGCCATGGCGTTCCAGAAGTTCAAGCCCTGTAATGCCGCTGATCTGTGCCGCATACTTTGCAATCTCATAGGTATTACGGTAGCTCTTATTCAATACAACCTTCCGTATATCTTTTCCGAATATCTTCGGCAGGAACTTCAGCACGTCATGTTGTTTCGTATCCAGTGTCTGCGCATAATCGCCTAGGATCGTCATCCTGCATTGAAACAGGTTCTGAAGGATCACATACTGCATAAAGGAGTAATCCTGCATTTCATCAATGACCAGATGTTTTATATTTTTCTGCGAGCTCTTTCCAAGCAGTCTGTATTTCAGATAAAGGATCGGAAATACATCTTCGTACTGAATCTTCCTTCTCTCATATGGCACATCCGGAAGCAGCTCATATCCGTAATCCTCCAGCATCCAATTATAGATCGTGTAGATGTCTTTTGTCACATACATACTGTCAAATCTGGATTTCAGAAGTTCTCTGTCATCATCGGAAATATTGCTGCCCTTCAGCGTCTCATATGCATCAATGAAATACTCCATGACAGCATCCATTCTTGAGAGAAGCGGTGTATCCTGAAATTTAAAATAAAACATCTTGATAAGCTCTTCTTCTGTTATGTTCATGCCTCGGAAGCTGATTTCTTTAAAATCGATCAGCCTATCCTCCAGCGTTGCCAGAAATCCTTCAATCAGTCCTACAAACTCTTCTGACTGCTTCATACGGAACCGCTCTTTTTCCTGATCACTGGGGAATTTCATAATCCGCTCCAGATGATCATACCGGTCTTCACAGTCAGCCGCCGTGTCTTTTAATTCACGGTACGCAAACAGATCGAAACTCATCTCCTGTATATTTTCCTCTCCCAGCTCCGGGAGAATGTGGGAAATATAATCTGAAAATACGCTGTTCGGTGAAAGGATCAGCACGTTGGATGACTTCAGATTCTGTCTGTCATGGTACAGAAGATAGGCAATCCTGTGCAGTGCAATAGACGTCTTTCCGCTCCCTGCCCCGCCCTGTATCACTAGGATCTTGTCTTCTGTATTACGGATAATGGCATTCTGCTCTTTCTGGATTGTCCGCACAATATTTTTCAGCTTAACATCGCCGTTATGTCCAAGTTCCTGCTTCAGGATCTCATCATCAATCTTGGTATCGCTCTCAAAAGCATATATCATCTTTCCTCTGCGGATCTTATACTGCCATTTGGAGCTGATTTCGCCTGTGATCGTTCCCGCAGGTGCTTCGTAGGAAGCCGGCCCTTTATCATAATCATAGAACAGCCCGCTCACAGGAGCCCTCCAGTCGTAGATTAACGGCGTCATACCTGCCTTCTCAGCAAAATTTCCAATCCCGATATAAAACGGCTCCGGCTCATCTTCTCCCTCAAATATAAAGTCAACCCGCCCGAAAAACGGCGCGTCCTTCATCCTCTCAAACCTGTGTTTAAGCTTCAGCTTCTCTGTATTTGCATTCGTCTGCTGGAGAAGGGCCTGACGGTTGTCATATTCCTCATAACCATACTGATCCATCTCCGTATAGTTCTCCCAGTAATACTCATGCATATTTTCAATTTCTTTTTTTCCTTCATTCAGATCATGATCAATCTCATCAAGTCTGTTCTGTATCTTAACGGTCACATCCTTTAAAAACTGCGATCCGTCTGAATATCTGTTGTCTATTGTCATAATAATGCTCCCCGGTCTTCTTCTAAAGATTCGTTTTTCATGCCTGCATGTTCCGATACTTTATCATGATACGCAGACGATAGCTATAGTATATCATGTATTTTTACAAAAAAAATCACAAATTAGTCATATTTTATATTTATAATAGCTCTCGTCAATAAACTGATTCCCGTATCAGTCCACACATAAAAAGCAGAAATGAGGGAATGTGCAGTATGAAAAAAGAAAACAGAAAAATGGCGCAGGAACGGCGCGCCAAGGAACGCCGCAAAAAAGAACTGCAGCGAAAGATCAGCAAGATAGTTGTGATCGTGCTTCCGATAATCGCAGTTATTGCCCTGATCATCGCTATCATTGTAACTTCCGGTTCTTCCAAAAACACTACATCCTCCGGCGATGCAGCCGCAGAATCAGGCTCAACAGATAACAGCACAGATGACTCCACCTCCTACTCCACTGATTCCTCTCTTACAGTTGAGGACGGAGATACCGTAAATATCGACTATGTCGGCTCGATTGACGGTGTTGAATTCGATGGCGGAAATACCCAGGGAAACGGCACAGATCTTACCATAGGTTCCGGCAGATATATCGATGACTTCGAAGAACAGTTGAGCGGCGCCCACCCCGGTGATGAAGTAGAAGTGACAGTCACCTTCCCTGATGATTACGGTAATGATGAACTGAATGGGAAAGAGGCCGTGTTCGATGTTACTGTCAATGGAATATATCAGTAAAATTTTGATTTTTCGTACCGACTTAGAAAAGAAAAATCGTTTGAAAAGGGAGCAGATACGGAATGACTGACTCACGTATCCGCAGGCAGAGAAAAGGTTGATCCCGGCTCCGGTTACAGAGAATAACGCAAACTAATAAATCAGCATATCAGCTAAAAGCAAAACGGGCACGCGAAGAACTCCTTACGTCAGACAACTTCGCGTGCCCGTTTAACGCTGCTCTCCTGATTCTAAGTTTTGCCTAATTCTCTTCCACAGTCGCCGTTATCAATCTTCCTCTGCCCACGGATTGTGCATCAGGTCAGACGTATTTATTCGCTTTTCTTGTTTTTCCAATCCTGAGCCGGAGCGATAAATACTCATACAAACTGGCAGAAACCGGTACATAATTTCCAATAGCCGCATCATATAGAGGGTAACTAAATCATTCTTTTCTTGCCGGGAACCGTTTCCGGTTATGGAGATTTCTGGTTCCGCTTGTTCGTCTTATATCTGCAGGAACATCAATCAAGCGGACCAGAAATTAATGCGGTTCGAATTCGAACCGGAAGATCAACAAATCCTATATCGGCTGAAATAATGAGATCATAGTCGGGGAAGTCGCTTCTTCTACCCGTTTGCATGAGAATTTTCGGAATGGGAAAGAAAGCAGCCGGGAGGCAGGTATTGCGTACGCACCGTTGGAGCAGCGTCGGCATTTAGAGCGCGTCTTTTGCGCTCTTATGTACCGTTACGCTGCGACCGAATGAAAATGTGTGCGTTAGCAATACCTGCCTCCCGGCGGATACTTTATCAGTCCGAAAAATCGGAATTTTTATTTGCGCTTCAACCGGTTCAATTCTTCTTTTTCCTCCCGGCTCACCTGATAGGACTCCCGTATTTTCTGAATTGCTTTATTATGGGTGAAGTCATCCATACTGTTATTTTCGAGAAGCCGCCTTGTCTTCTCCGGGAATTTTACATAACACACCTGGATTATCCAGGCTACTGCCATCTTTACATAATATCCGTTATGACGGATTTTGTCACAAATAGAGAGAATCTCATCAATATGTTCCTCATCAACAAAATAATCCAGCATGGCAACGATCATAAAGCGAAGCTCAAATTCTTCTTTACTTTCTCTGTAAGTTTTCAGATAAGCAAACCAATACTCCGGATCTGTTCTCATGAATTTGAAACCGCTGACACAGCTGTCGCAGACGGACCAGTTTGAGATCTTCGGAACAAATTCGTCCAGATATTTACGATATTCTTCCTTTTCCATCTTTGCATATCCGATGACAAGCCCCTGTACCATAATCTCTTCATGGATCGAATCTGCGGTGATTTTCTCCTGTGCTTCTTCAAGATAAGCGCGGAAATCTCCCTTCGCTGTTTCCTTTGCCAGCTTTCGCATTTCCGGCAGACGGACGCCCAGTACCCGGGATGCCCCGGGCAAAAGTCTGCTGTTAAATACCCTGTAATCTTCTTCCGCCAGATCATATAGTTTTGCGGTGATCTCTTCTATCATCACATTCTACAGACTTGTAAATCTGAACCTCTAGTTCTCTTTGCTCTTCAGATATTCGTCGATACCTTTCGCGCCTGCTTTTCCCGCACCCATGGCAAGGATAACTGTTGCCGCTCCTGTCACGGCATCGCCGCCGGCGAATACGCCTTCTTTTGAAGTCTGTCCGTTATCCTCATCGGCAACAATACATTTTCTGCGGTTTGTCTCCAATCCTTTTGTAGTGGAGGAAATCAGCGGGTTCGGCGATGTTCCGAGAGACATGATAACAGTATCCACCTCAATATCATACTCAGATCCCGGAATCTCCACCGGACGTCTTCTACCGGAAGCGTCAGGTTCGCCAAGCTCCATTTTAATTACAGTCATGCTTGTTATGTTTCCATTTTCGTCTACATTAATCTTTTTCGGATTTCTGAGCAGGTCGAAAACAACACCTTCTTCTTTCGCATGGTGTACTTCCTCTACTCTGGCCGGAAGTTCCGCCTCACTTCTTCTGTAGACGATATGTACGTCAGCCCCGAGACGAAGAGCTGTTCTGGCTGCGTCCATTGCAACGTTTCCGCCGCCTACAACAGCAACTTTCTTTCCTGCCGCAATCGGGGTATCATAGGAATCGTCAAACGCTTTCATCAAATTGCTTCTTGTCAGGTATTCATTCGCGGAGAACACTTCATTGGCATTTTCTCCCGGAATTCCCATAAACATCGGAAGACCTGCGCCCGATCCGATAAATACAGCTTCAAATCCCTCATCTTCCATAAGCTGGTCGATGGTTGTAGATTTTCCGATGACAACATTTGTCTCGAATTTAACACCAAGCTCTTTTACTTTCTCGATCTCTTTGGCTACGACTTTCTGCTTCGGGAGACGGAACTCCGGGATTCCGTATACAAGCACTCCGCCCAGTTCATGAAGCGCTTCAAATACTGTCACGTCATATCCCATCTTTGCGAGATCACCTGCGCAGGTAAGTCCGGAAGGACCTGAACCGATCACAGCCACTTTATGTCCGTTCTTTGTCTCTGCACCGACGGGTTTGATATCATTCTCAAGAGCGTAATCCGCCACAAACCGTTCCAGTTTTCCGATAGAAACAGGCTCGCCTTTGATACCGCGGATACATTTTCCTTCGCACTGTGACTCCTGAGGACATACACGACCGCAGATAGCCGGAAGCGCACTGGATTTACCGATCACTTTATATGCCTCTTCGATATTTCCTTCTTTTACTTCATGGATAAACGCCGGAATGTCAATGGACACCGGACATCCCTGAATACATTTTGCATTCTTGCAGTTCAAACATCTTGTGGCCTCTTCCATAGCCTCTTCTTTATTATATCCAAGGCATACCTCATCGAAGTTCGTAGCGCGCACCTTGGGATCCTGTTCTCTTACAGGTACTTTCTTCAACATATCAGCCATTATTCGTCACCTCCGCAATGTCCGCATCCGCCGTGATGTGTATCGCCTTCCTGCAGCTTCAGCATCGCACGGCCTTCCTGCGTCTTGTACATCTGACTTCTCTTCATCGCCTGATCAAAATCTACCAGATGTCCGTCAAACTCCGGACCGTCTACACATGCAAACTTGATCTCATCGCCCACCTGAAGCCTGCATGCACCGCACATTCCGGTTCCGTCCACCATGATCGGATTCATGCTGACGATAGTCGGGATCTCCAGTTTCTTTGTCAGGAGACAGACAAACTTCATCATGATCATCGGTCCGATAGCGACACAGACATCGTATTTGTTTCCGTTATTTACGAGCTCTTCTACCATAGTCGTGACCATACCGGCATGTCCGTAAGAACCATCATCCGTACATGGATAATAATTTCCCGCAACAGCTTTCATCTCATCCTCAAGAATCAGCATATCCTTTGTCTTGGCACCTACGATTACATCTGCCTCAATTCCGCGCTCATGAAGCCATTTTACCTGCGGATATACCGGAGCCGCTCCTACACCGCCCGCGACGAAAAGCATCTTCTTGTTCTTCAGTGTCTCGATATCCTCGTTTACGAATTCGGAAGGACATCCGAGAGGACCTGTGAAATCACGGAAATAATCTCCTTCTTTTAAGTTCCCCATTTTTGTTGTGGATGCTCCGACTTCCTGTACAACGATAGTGATCGTTCCTGACTCTCTGTCATAATCACAGATTGTAAGCGGAATACGCTCGCCTTTTTCATCCATCTTTACAATAACAAACTGACCGGGCTGACAATGCTGCGCAACACGCGGTGCATGTACATCCATCAGAAAGATCTTGTCGGCCAGTTTCTCAGCTTTCATTATCTGATACATGGTATTCCTCCTTGAAAATTCACTCTTTCACTATAATACGCCATAAATCCCGTAAAGGCAAGTAATTCTAACAGGCTTCCGATTCATACCGCAATAATTTTCCGTTTACGAAAAAACGGACCTGCCGTTGCCGGCTGGCCCGTTTTTCCAGAATATTTACAAGAAAATACAAGCAGTTTTTACATCATCTCGAAATTAGAAATCAACTTCTGTTCCGTAATATGTGCATGTAAGCAGTTTCTCCATTGTAGCCGGATCAATGGCACGCGGATTGGATCCTGTGCACGCATCTCCGACTGCCAGTTCTGCGATATGAGCAACTTTCTCTTTGAACTCATCTTCGTTGATGCCGAACTCTTTCAGAGTCTTTGGAATGTTCAGTTTTTCATTGAACTCATTAATCTTCTCACGAAGGCTGTTGATAAGGGCTTTCTCTGATGTTCCATCGAGGCCCATTCTGCGTGCAATCTCTGCATAGCGGCTTGCAGCTACCGGATCTTTTGCGTTATATGCGATTACATACGGAAGATAGATCGCGTTTGCACATCCGTGCGGTATATGTCCTGTGGAGAATGCAGCTCCTGTCTTGTGCGCCATGGAATGTACGATTCCAAGCAGTGCGTTTGAAAATGCCATTCCTGCAAGGCACTGTGCGTAGTGCATCTGCTCTCTTGCCTCCATATTGCAGTTATAGGATGCCGGCAGATAATCCAGTACCATCTCAATTGCCTGAAGTGCAAGCGGATCTGTAAACGGTCCGTGAAGCGTGGATACATATGCCTCGATTGCATGTGTCAGTGCATCCATACCTGTGTAAGCAACCTGTTTTACCGGAAGTCCGGATACCAGATCCGGATCTACTATTGCAACATCCGGTGTTATATTGAAGTCAGCAAGCGGATACTTCACACCTGTCTGATAGTTTGTGATAACAGAGAAAGCTGTAACTTCTGTCGCTGTTCCGGATGTTGAAGGGATAGCGGCAAATTTTGCTTTCTGTCTCAGTTCAGGGAAGTTAAACGGAGTACAGAGATCCTCGAAAGAAGTCTCCGGATACTCATAAAATGCCCACATAGCTTTTGCGGCATCGATCGGTGAACCGCCGCCCATTGCTACGATCCAGTCAGGCTCGAAAGCACGCATTGCCTCTGCGCCTTTCATAACTGTCTCAACAGACGGATCCGGCTCAACGCCTTCAAACACCTGTACTTCCATGCCTGCCTCTTTCAGATAGTTTACAGCTTTGTCAAGAAATCCCTGACGTTTCATAGAGCCGCCGCCTACAACGAGCATAGCTTTTTTCCCTTTTAAGTTCTTCAGCTCTTCCAGACATCCTTTTCCGTGGTAAATGTCTCTTGGTAAACAAAATCTGCTCATAACCTGCATCTCCTTTGATATGTATTGTTATTTTTTTAACACAGTTATTATAGCTCAATTTATATAAAAAAACAACCCTTGTATTGGTAAAAATACATAACATTTTTTCTCAATACATGGGTTGTCTTTTGCTATTATTACCAGATAAAATCAGGCCTGTCAATCCGTAGTAATATAATTTCTTGTCGTGACCTCTGTCGATTTTCCATTCTGGTCATTGACAAGTATCGCATTAAAGATTGTCTGTGTATTCTCCGGCATATCAACAGGGCCTGTATACTTACTTGTCGATGAGGAATCCGGATCCGGTGTAGATCCGTCCATTGTATAATATGCCGTATAGCCGTCCGGTACAGTTATCGTAATCTGTGTAGGTTCTGTATATTGTCCGGTTGACGGTGTCACTGCAGGTGCATTTACAATCGGAAACTCAATTTTATATGTTGCAGAAGCCACAGTGCTTGGAATACCGTTGGCATTTACTGCTATTGCACGAATTTTAACCTCACCTTCCGTCTGTATGAGGACCGGTTCCTCATACTTCGTTCCGGTTTCCGCTGTTGGGTCCGTTCCGTCAACAGTATAATAAATGTCTCCGCCTGTGTCAGAAGAGATCGTAATCTCCTGCACCTCATTGTAAGTTCCCGCGTCCGGAGAAAATACCGGCGCAGCCGATATATAATCTGAAAAAGCATTTAGTATATTCTGAGCCTCACAGTCTTGAAGCAGAGCAGAGATCTTCTCCGGCTGCTCTGTTTCCATATAAAAATCGATAGCAGCCTGATATAGTTTTTCATTAGTAGTCTGTTCTTTAATTGCAGATAAAAAAACATTTTCGGCACTTTCAAGATCATTCTGATCAATATAAATCTCTGCGTATCCCTCATATGCCGCCGGTCTCGACTCATCTTTTCGGACTGCCCGATCGAAATAATTCTCAGCAACATCATAATCACGGCTCTGGATCGCTCTATATCCTTTGTTAACCATAGAAGTATATGAATTCTGGTAAACGAGATAAATCCCGACAGCAATCAGCGCAGCTAACAGGAACAATGTAATAAGCAGGTTCCGTCTCTTGCGTTTTGCCGCTTCCAGTCTCTTTTGTTGACGAAGACGCCTTAATTCTGCTGTGTCCTGTCTCTGAGTATGTGTTGGGCGATTCTTCTGATTCACTTCTCTCATACTGCGTGAACTGCCGTTCGACGGCCTTCTTCCTCCGGAACGTCTTCTCTGCTCACGCAGCCGTTTCATTTCTTCCTGACTTAGAACTCTTGTTGAATTGACATTCTTCGTTCTGTCATCTCTTCTGTATCTTCTGATATCATCCGTCTGTATCTGACGGGTAGCCCCCTCAACAGAACCTTTTACTTCTCTGGTAAGGACATCATCCAGCGGATTATAGTCCGGTACGATCTGCACTTCAGCTCCGCATCTTGGGCAGACCATCTGATCATCCGGTATAATTGCTCCGCAATGGGCACATCTCATGGTCTTTCCTCCTGAGTACGTATCGTTTCAACACAATTGTTCATCAGCATAGCAATTGTCATCGGTCCCACTCCGCCGGGGACGGGAGTAATAGCTGACGTATGGGGTTCAACATCAGCAAAATCCACGTCACCGCAAAGATGATTGTTTTCATCTCTGTGCATACCGACGTCTATGACTACTGCGCCTTCTTTTATATATTCTGAAGTAATAAACTGCTTCTTTCCGATTGCAACGATCAGAATATCCGCCCGCTTTGTTACTTCTTTCAGATTCTTCGTCCTGGAATGTGTCACAGTCACAGTTCCGTTTTCCCTCAGCAGCAGTGCCGCCATAGGTTTGCCGACGATATTGCTCCTGCCGACAATTACACACTCTTTCCCTTCAATCGTAATTCCTGATCTTTTCAAAAGCTGAATAATTCCTGCAGGCGTACAGGATAAAAAGCCTTTCTCACCGATCCAGAGGCGTCCTACACTGACAGGATGGAAACCATCCACATCTTTGTCGGGCGAAATTGTCCGGATGATCCTGTCTTCATTGATATGCTTCGGAAGCGGAAGCTGTACCAGGATACCGTTCACTTCGTCATCCCTGTTCAGTTCTTCCACCAAAGACACAAGTTCCTCCTCCGTCGTCTCTTCCGGCAGCTCATATGCTTTCGACCGGATACCGATATAGGCACATGCTTTCTTTTTATTTCTCACATAAACTGAAGATGCCGGATCATCCCCCACCTGCACAACTGCAAGGCAGGCATTTTTTCCCTCTGCGCTCAGTCTCTGTACTTCTTCTTTCAACTCATCTTTGATCTGTTTTGAAATCTGCTTTCCATCAATTAACTGTGACATTGACTTCTCCTTTTATCTAAAACAGTCCCGTGATTTTTCCGTCATCTGTAACATCTATTCCGTTTGCCGCCGGCACTTTAGGCAGTCCGGGCATTGTCATGACCGCTCCGGTAAGAGCAACGACAAATCCGGCTCCGGCGCTCACATATACTTCACGGATATGAATGTCAAATCCGCTCGGTCTTCCCAACTTCTTCGCATCGTCAGATAATGAATACTGATTCTTAGCCATGCAGACAGGGAAAGAGCCAAAACCAAGTGCTTCGATCCGTTCGATCTGTCTGCGCGCAGCCGGCTCGTAAACCACGCTGTCAGCTCCATAAATCTCTTTGGAGATCGTCTCGATCTTTTCGCAGATAGACAGATCATCGCTGTAAAGAGGATGGAAGCTGCTTTCCTTGTTGTCCAGCGTCTCAAGCACTTTCTCAGCAAGAGCAATGCCGCCTTCTCCGCCTTTTTCCCACACTTCGGAAAGGGCAAATTCGCATCCTCTCTCTTCGCAGAATCTGCGGATATATTCATTCTCAGCTTCAGTATCCGTCACAAATGAATTAAGTGTTACAATCACAGGCACACCGTATTTCTGGATATTTTCTATATGTTTTTCAAGATTAACAATTCCTTTTGCCAGAGCGTCCAGATTTTCTTCTGCCAGGTCGCTCTTTGCAACCCCTCCATTATACTTCAAAGCACGGACAGTTGCAACCAGAACAACAGCATCCGGCTTCAGCCCTGCCATACGACACTTGATGTCAAAGAATTTTTCCGCGCCCAGATCTGCGCCGAATCCCGCTTCCGTGATCGTAATATCACTGAGTTTCAGCGCCATCTTTGTAGCTCTCACACTGTTACATCCGTGCGCGATATTGGCAAACGGACCTCCGTGCACGAGCGCCGGCGTATGCTCTAAAGTCTGGATAATATTCGGTTTGATCGCATCCTTGAGCAGAGCTGCCATGGCGCCTGTTGCTTTCAGATCAGCTGCCGTGACTGGCTCTCCGTCAAAGTTATATGCAACAATAATCTTACCGAGCCTCTCTTTAAGGTCAGCGAGATTATCTGCAAGACAGAGTATTGCCATAATCTCGGAAGCGACTGTTATAACAAAATGATCCTCACGTACCATACCGTCTGTTTTATTGCCGAGCCCCACGACAATATTACGCAATACACGGTCATTCATATCGAGACATCTCTTCCAGACCACCTGTCTCGGATCAATTCTCAGAGCGTTGCCCTGCTGGATATGATTATCAAGCATTGCCGCCAGAAGATTGTTGGCAGAGGTGATTGCATGGAAATCTCCGGTAAAATGAAGATTCAGATCATCCATCGGTACAACCTGGGCATATCCGCCTCCCGCTGCTCCTCCTTTGATTCCGAAGCACGGTCCAAGGGACGGCTCACGCAGCGCGATCAGAGCTTTTTTATTCAACTTTGCCATTGCCTGACCGAGACCGACTGTCGTTGTTGTCTTTCCCTCTCCTGCCGGCGTCGGATTGATTGCTGTGACAAGGACTAATTTACCATCTTCATTATCCTTGATCTTCTCCCACAGATCATCGGAGAGTTTTGCTTTATATTTGCCGTAGAATTCAAGATCATCCTCCTGAATTCCGATAGTTGCTGCAACATCTCTGATATGTTCCAGTTTTGCTTCCTGTGCGATCTCAATATCTGTTTTCATATTGTCTCCTCCTCTTTCCTTCTGTATTTCATTGGTTATTGCTGAGATATTCATCAAATTCTTCTTTGGTCATCAGGACTTTTCGCGGTTTTGTACCCTCTTCCGGTCCGACTACCCCCGCTTCGGCAAGCTGATCCATGATTCTCGCTGCCCGGTTGAATCCGATCTTGAACATTCTCTGAAGCATTCCGATAGATGCCTTCTCTTTATCTATAATAAGCTTTCCTGCTTCTACAAAATATGTATCCTTATCATCGGCGCTCTCATGACCAGGCGCTGTACCCGGAACCGGCATATTCGTGTTCATGTGTTCTTCCAGTTCATCATTGTAAGAGGCATTGGCATTGTTATTTATCAGATAATCAACAACATCCTGAACCTCTTTGTCTGAGACAAAAGATCCCTGTACTCGTACCGGTTTCGGATATCCTGAAGGATAGAAAAGCATGTCTCCTTTTCCCAGCAGTTTTTCTGCCCCGTTCATGTCGATGATCGTCCTTGAATCCACACCGGAAGTTACCGAAAAAGCGATCCTGGAAGGCATATTTGCCTTGATCAGTCCGGTGATGACGTTAACAGACGGCCTCTGGGTAGCGACGACAAGGTGCAGGCCTGCAGCCCTGGCAAGCTGTGCCAGACGGCAGATTGCCCCTTCCACTTCTCCCGGCGCCACCATCATCAGATCTGCCAGCTCATCGATGATAATGACAATCTGCGGAAGCTTCTTTTTAATTTCCTCACCGGTCTCGCCTTTCTCTACTTTTGCATTGAATCCTTTCAGATCCCTTACATTATATTCAGCAAAAAGCTTATATCGCTTCTCCATCTCAGCCACAGCCCAGTTCAAAGCTCCCGCGGCTTTCTTCGGGTCTGTAACAACAGGGATCATCAGATGCGGTATTCCATTATATACACTGAGTTCCACAACCTTAGGATCTACAAGAATCAGTTTTACCGAGTCCGGATCCGCTTTATAGATAATACTCATGATCAGAGTATTGATACATACTGACTTTCCGGATCCTGTAGCTCCCGCGACAAGCAGATGCGGCATTTTCGCAATATCAGCAACAACTACTTTTCCGGCTATGTCTTTGCCCACTGCAAATGTGATCGGCGATTCACTTGCCTTAAATTCCTTTGATTCCAGAAGATCACGAAGCATTACAGCTGTATTTTCCTTGTTCGGAACTTCTATGCCGACCGCTGCCTTTCCCGGTATCGGCGCCTCGATTCTCAGATCAGCCACCGCCAGATTCAGTTTGATATCATCGGCCAGGCCGACTATCTTGCTTACCTTTACTCCCTGATCCGGCTGAAGCTCATATCTGGTAACAGACGGTCCGCAGCTTGCATTCGTAACATGGACTCCCACGCCGAAATTCTGCAGTGTCTGTTCGAGTTTCAACGCGGTTGCGCGCAGATGGCTGTCGGAATCTCCTCCGCTTTTCTTTCCTCGTTTTAAAAGACTGATCGGCGGAGTATGATAAACAGGCTTTTCCTTCTCCTGTTCTCTCTCTACAGCAGCTTTCACATTTTCTGTCTCTGCCGAAACTTCAGCAGCTTCCCTGGCTTTACTGTGCCGTTTCACAGGCTTCTCATCATTTTCTTTTACATCTGTCTGAGGTATCTCTTCAGTCTGTCCTGAGCCGGGGTCAAATAAAGTATCCTCTGTCTCCTCCGCAGGGATATCCTGAGATTCTGCACGGTTGATCACAAAGCTGTCCGCAGCATAGGGCTGAGAGAATTCATCTTCCGGTATATCTTCCGGTCGGAGTTCATATACATCAGGAGACTTCCTTCGTCCTCTTTTTCTTTTTCCGCCGGTTTCTTCCCCGCCAAGCGTAGTTGCGAAGGAAACACCTGAAACTTTATGATCAGTGCGTCTGTCACCCTGCTTTTTATTATCTTCCTGACGGATCTTCGCTGTCTTCTGTCTTTCTTCTCTTTCTCTCGCCCGGATCACGGCTGTTTCCTGCCGTTTCCTTTTTGCATCCTCATATGCCTTGCGGCTCTGCCGCCCGATGGGGGCCAAAAGTGATTTTTCCGTAATAAGGATCAGGCAGATAACAGAAAGAATCACCAGCACCACATATGTTCCGATAATACCGATCAGCGGACAGAGCAGACTGATAATGCAGCCTCCTGTAAGTCCGCCCGCATTTCTGTGTTCACTTGCCGCCTGATAATACGAAAGCAGTGACGCTCCCGGCGTATATGAATTGAAGATCAGTTCCAGAATCGCCGTAATAAACAGAAACAGCATAACTGCAGCCCCGATCTTAATATATGCGTGCGTATTTCCCTTGTTGGACACAAGGAACGCAGTCAGCGCAAATATTATAAAAGGTAAAAGATACGCCATGAATCCAAACATTCCAAAGAATACGGATGATACCGCCTCCCCAACGATTCCTCCGACTCCGAAATTGCTGAGTACAAGCAGAATGCATACTGCAAGTGCTGCGAGTATGATAATTTCTCCCCGAAGTTCTGTATTCTGCTGTCCTTTCTTTGGTCTGCTTTTTGAGTTTTTACGACCCTTTGTCGATTTAGCAGCCATATAATTCCCCCTTAGTAATTTAAACATACTATATCTAGTATATCATCATTTGGAAAGCATGTCATCACATTTTTTCTTATCATTAATCAGCTCATGAAGCTTACGGAAAGCGTCACTGATGCCGCCGACTTCGTCGATAAGGCCTTCCCGGACGGCTTCCTCTCCCTCGAGCATTGTGCCCACATCCTTAACGAGCTGGGTAGAGTCCAGCATCAGTTCCAGAAGCCGTTCCTGCGTAATCTTCGAGTGGAAAGAAATAAAACGGGCAATACGATCCTGTGTTTTTTCCATATTCCGGTAACTCTGGATTACTCCTATAAACATCCCGGTAGACCGCACAGGATGCACGATCATTGTACCTGTGGGCACAATAAACGAATAGTCTGCAGAAACTGCCAGCGGGCCTCCGATAGAATGGCTGCCACCGAGAACCAGAGACACCGTCGGCTTACTGAGAGACGCGATCATCTCTGCTATCGCAAGCCCGGCCTCTACATCACCGCCCAATGTATTGAGCAAAATAAGCACCCCTTCTGTTTTTTCATCTTCCTCAGCCGCGGCAAGTCTGGGAAGAAGATGTTCATATTTGGTAGCTTTTGTATTTCCGGATACCGCCTCATGTCCCTCAATCTCACCGATAATCGTCAAAAGCTGTATACCGTGTTTCGAATGGCCGTCTTCCAGTTCCAGTGTTCCCATTTCCCGGATTTCCGCATTTTCCTCATTTCTTTCTTCCTGGGAAGAATCCCGTCCCTGTTCTTTTTCCATTTCAATCATACCTCCTCTTTACACTTAAGCCTGTTTCATATCTGCTTAAATTAGTATTGAAGAAGTATGGTCATATTATACAGAAAAATGGTACGGATGCAGATTGTATACATCCATACCATTTCAAATTATCTCAAAGCCTGCTCTACATCGGCAATGATATCTTCTACATTTTCAATTCCCACACTAAAGCGGATCAGATCCGGCTGTACTCCTGCTTCGAGAAGCTCCTGCTCATTCATCTGACGATGTGTATGGCTTGCCGGGTGGAGCACACAGCTTCTTGCATCTGCCACATGTGTCACGATAGCAACCATTTTCAGTTTGTCCATCATCTCAACAGCAGCGTCTCTTCCGCCCTTTAATCCGAAAGTGAGTACACCGCATGTTCCATTCGGCATGTACTTCTGTGCAAGATCATAATATTTGTCACCCGGCAGCGACGGATAGCTTACCCATGCGACTTTTTCATGATTCTTCAGATATTCGGCAACTTTCAGCGCATTCTCGCAATGACGGGGCATTCTAAGGTGCAGTGTCTCAAGACCTATATTTAAAAGGAAAGCATTCTGCGGAGACTGAATAGAACCGAGGTCACGCATCAGCTGCGCAGTCGCCTTTGTAATATATGCGCCTTTCCCGAATTTCTTAGTATAAACAATACCGTGATATGTCTCATCAGGTGTTGTGAGTCCCGGGAACTTTTCCGCGTTTGCTTCCCAGTCAAAATTACCGCTGTCCACGATAGCACCGCCTACACATGCCGCGTGTCCGTCCATGTATTTCGTAGTAGAGTGTGTCACGATATCAGCTCCCCACTCAAACGGCCGGCAGTTGATCGGTGTCGCGAATGTATTGTCCACGATAAACGGTACTCCGTGAGCGTGGGCCGCTTTTGCAAACTTCTCGAAATCAAGCACAACCAGCGCCGGATTTGCAATTGATTCGCCGAACACAGCCTTAGTGTTATCCCTGAAAGCCGCCTCCAGTTCTTCTTCTGTGCAGTCCGGATCAACAAAAGTAGCTTCAACCCCCATCTTTCTGATAGTATGGGCATAGAGGTTATATGTACCGCCATAAAGTGCTGAAGCACATACAATATGATCTCCTGCCTGCGCAATATTCATGACAGCATAAAAATTCGCAGCCTGGCCGGATGAAGTAAGCATAGCAGCCACTCCGCCTTCAAGATCGCATATCTTCGCCGCCACGGCGTCATTCGTCGGATTCTGAAGTCTTGTATAAAAATATCCGGACTCCTCCAGGTCGAACAGTCTTCCCATCTGCTCGCTGCTCGTATAGCGGAATGTAGTGCTCTGATAAATTGGCAGCACTCTCGGCTCTCCGTTACCCGGCTCATATCCTGACTGTATACATTTTGTCTCAATTCTGTAATCGCTCATCTGTCTCCTCCTGTATTTTATGAATATAAATATTCTTTTTCAAGACTGCGAACCATAGTTATATACAGCTCCTTGCACTCTTCTTTCTCGTCTTTTTCTATCAGACGAATGCAGGGTCTCAGATATTCATCCCATATTCCACGGTAAATTTCATCTGCGTTCTCCTGCCTGTCGATCCGTTTTACAATCGTCGGCGCGATATTATAATATTCTTCTACAATACGCCGTCCTTCTTCCGTTCCGGACAGATAACCGTCACGATACGCCCTCAGTGTGGTCAGCTCATAACAGTCGTCCGGTTTGTGCATACTCCTGCACACTGCCGTCGTAATATAGCAGAATATTCCTTGTCTGAATCCGCCCTTGATACTTTCATAGGTTGAATGGCCGATCTTATATTCCGGCATTCTCTCATTCCACTTCTCTACCATATGTTTTGTCAAATCTTTTGCCTGCGGAGATGGAATTTCTCCCATAAGAGGGACAAAGTATGATACCATGTTCATCTTGTGATCCAGAGCTCTTAAATCCCTCTTTCTCTTTGAACCGATCTTCTCCAGTTCACTGCAGACATACTCCGGAATACACGCGGCGATACGTTCTGCACCGTCGTCTGTCCCGTCACAGACATCCGCTGTCTCCTGAAGCAGATCAGCGTACTTTGATCTGAGAGAATCCATATACTTTACATAACTGGACTTATGAAATTCATAGGCCATTGTCACCATGTAAAGATTCCTGAGTTTCTCCAGAAGTCTGTCTGTATCCATATCGATACCTCTATTCATTCCAGTTATGATATACATCCTGTACGTCGTCGTCCTCTTCAAGAAGGTCCAGTGTCTTCTGGATGTTCTTAATATCCTCTTCTGATGTAAGTTCCACATATGTCTGCGGAATCATTGTCACTTCAGCCTGAGCCATTTTGATTCCCTGCTCTTCCAGTTTCAGGCGCACATCACTGAATGTCTCCGGAGTAGTGAGAATCTCATAACTCTCCTCGTCTTCCACAAAGTCCTCTGCGCCGGCATCCAGTGCGAGCATCATAAGCTCATCTGCATCCATATCACAGTCTTCCTTTGCAACGAAGATCTGTCCTTTCTCGTCAAACATGAAAGACACACATCCAGGAGTACCTACGTTTCCGTTTCCTTTTGTAAAAGCGTTTCGCACATTAGAAGCAGTCCTGTTCTTGTTATCTGTCAGTGTCTTAACAATAATAGCCGTTCCGTTCGGGCCGTACCCTTCATATGTAATATGCTCATAATTATCACCGGATCCTTCTCCGGCTGCTTTCTTGATGTTTCTCTCAATCGTATCGTTCGGCATATTATTTGATTTTGCCTTTGCAATCACATCACGCAGCCTGCTGTTATTAGCCGGA
Source organism: uncultured Lachnoclostridium sp. (assembly GCA_946491795.1). Classification (GTDB taxonomy): domain Bacteria; phylum Bacillota; class Clostridia; order Lachnospirales; family Lachnospiraceae; genus Mediterraneibacter; species Mediterraneibacter gallistercoris. The sequence continues at coordinate 90,538 of CAMLYF010000005.1, forward strand.
TCCGGTCCGCCGCCTTCTTTGACCGCTACTGCCAGCTCGCGTCCGATCTTCGTGAAGATCTTACCTTTGGCTGCATCATTTTTCTCTTTCTTATGCTTAATATTGGCAAATTTTGAATGTCCTGACATAAATTCTCCTCTTTTCTTGCTGGTATATAAATTGCGTATCTGTATTTCTACGCACATTATGCCCTACAATTTTATCATTCTTTTCGTATTCTGTAAAGAAGTCTGTTTGAACCGTACTATGTAGTGAGTTCCAGACTGACCCTGATCGCCTGATCAACTTTATGCATCATAGCGCCGTCAATATGGCATACATATTCTTTAAGTCTCTGCTTGTCGATCGTTCGAATCTGTTCGAGCAGGATCACGGAGTTCTTTACTATCTTATAATCTCTTGTACTGATTTCGATATGAGTCGGCAGTTTTGCCTTATTCATTTTCGAAGTAATTGCCGCGCAGATGATCGTGGGACTGTGCTTATTACCCACGTTATTCTGTATTACGAGAACCGGACGGATGCCGCCCTGTTCTGAACCCACTACCGGACTTAAGTCGGCGTAATAGATATCTCCTCTTCTGATCATCAATTTTTTCACACTCCGATTCACTTACTAAATGCATATCGCATACTTCAGTATTCCCTTATTCATCGGATGTATTCAATGATCCGCCGCATTCCGGCGCTTCCATACGGTCTGCTGTCAGCCGCTGATCTTTGTCCCCCGCTTGTAGACCCTCGGTATCCTTTTTCCGAGACAGCAGACGAATTCATAATTGAATCTTCCGCTCAACTCAGCCAGATCTTCCACTGTGATACGGTCATTACCGTCTTTTCCCACGAGAGTAACCTGATCCATGAACTTTGTCTCCGGAATATCTGTCACATCGACCATGAACTGATCCATGCAGACCCGGCCTAAAATCCGTGCGCGTTTTCCATGAATGAGCACATATCCCTTATTAGAAAGAGATCTGGGATAACCGTCCCCGTAACCTACCGGTATAGTCGCAACCCGCATCCTTTTCGGCGCAGTAAACGTCCCTCCATAACTGATCGAAGTTCCTGCATCTACATCCTTGACAAATGATACATGACTGATCAGCCGCAGAGCCGGTTTTAAATCTACCGCTTCCTTGTTTACTTCGTCAGAGGGGTACATCCCGTAGGTTGAGATTCCTGCTCTTGCAAGATCGTGTCTCATGTCCGGGAGATCAATAATCCCCGCACTATTGTCACAGTCAAAATAGCGGATTGAAACACCTTTCTTTTCAATCTGACCCTTCATCCACATAAAGCGGTCATGCTGCATCATTGTATAAGTCTTATCCTCTTCATCCGCTTTTGCAAAATGGGTGAACATTCCCTCAAGCTCAACATTCGGCAGACGACTGATCCGCTCTATGATATCCGCACTTTTCTCACACACCGGAAAGCCGATTCTTCCCATTCCGGTATCAATCTTAATGTGAAAATGAGCTGTCGCATTTAACCTGACTGCTGCCTCAGATATCGCGTCTGCCATCTCTTCCGTGTATACGGCGGGGCGTACATCATAATGGAGCATCTCTTCATACTTATCCGGAAATACACACCCGAGAACAAGTATCGGCTTTTTTATACCGTGTTCGCGAAGATCTTCCGCTTCTTCCAGACAAGCCACTGCATATCCCCACACATAAGAAAATTTTTCAAACATCTCTGCAATAGGAACGGCGCCGTGTCCGTATCCGTCTGTCTTCACAACAGCGATCAGCTCTGCATCGCCTCCGATCCTGTTTCGCATCTGTTCCATATTATACGCGATAGCGTCGAGATCGATCTCGGCATATACACGATTATGCTGTTTCATTTTTGTATATCTCCTATTATTATATTATTTTTTCTTCCATGCATTTTTCAATTCCGACGATGAGATCGCGGGCAAAAACGCTGTAACTTCCTTTTTCTTCTTTGGCATTATCTCCTCCGCATGCATGGAGAAACACACCAAGCGCGGCACACTCATAAGCCGGCATTCCCTGAGCTGACAGACCTGTAATGACCCCGGCAAGGACATCTCCCGCCCCTGCTTTTGCCATGGCACTGTTCCCGGCAAGGTTGAAGAACGGATGCCTTCCGTTTTCCTTTACGACTGTTCTACTGTCTTTCAAAACGCACACTGTAGGATATTTCTTTGTAAATTCACTGATAATCTCCAGTCGTCTGTCTGAGATCTCACTGACAGAATATCCTGTCAGCCGTGACATTTCCTTCATATGCGGTGTAAGTACGACCGGACTCTGAATCTTTTCCAGCAGATGCATATTCCTGCTCAGCAGATTCAGTCCGTCCGCATCGATAATGCATGGGACATTCACTCTGCTCAGAGTCCCTTCCAGAAGCCGGGCCGAAGTTTCTCCGGTGCCAAGTCCGCAGCCGATACATACAACGTCCGCCCAGTCCAGAAGAGCAGAAAGTTTCTCCTGGTCGTATTCGTGATAGCAGGAGATAATTGCCTCCGGAAGAAGCTGCTGTAAAACAGTCCTGTTTTCTTCCGCCGTATAAATCTGAACCAGGCCCGCCCCGACTGCATATGCGGCCTTTGCTGAAAGATAAGCAGCTCCCGCCATCCCTCTGCTTCCCGTAATCATAAGAACTTTGCCGTAGCTTCCTTTATGAGAATCAGGTTTCCTTGCCGGCAGAAGCTCCGGAATGTCACAGCGGTCATACGTGACACAGACCTCTTCATCTGTAGAAAAGAATTTCGGATCAATACCAATCGGTACCGCCACGGTTTTCCCCGCGCAGTATTTCCCCGGATACATCTCACTTCCCACCTTCACACACGCCATTGCAACTGTGAGATCCGCATAAAACGCAGTCCCCAGTATCTTGCCGGTTGCGGAACTTACACCGGAAGGAATATCGACCGCCACTTTCTGGCATTTCTGTTCATTCATCCATGCGATGATATCTTTATATTTCCCGCTGATTTCGCGGCTTAATCCCACGCCGAAGACAGCGTCTATTATAACAGTATATTCCCGGGCAGGTATTTCAGTGATGATGCTGATTCCAAGATTCTCTGCGATTTTTTTCTGGATACCGCACTCTCTGCTCAGTGAGGATTCTTTCCCGGCAAAAAGGATCTGCGCTTCCATCCCCTCTTCTGTCAAAAGTCTGGCAATGGCGAAGCCGTCACCTCCATTATTGCCGCTGCCGCATACCACCAATGCCCGCGATGTGTCAATCCCATTCACATGCATTATCTCTACAGTCTTTAACGCGGCACGCTCCATAAGGACAAGAGAAGGAATTCCCGTTTCCTCTATCGTGAATTTGTCTGCGGAACTCATCTGTGTTCCATTCGGAAGATATCTCATATCTGTTCACCAGTCCTTTATTATCGATATATTCCCACAATATACCCCGCAGCAAGCTGCGGGGTCGTCTGTCTGTTTCCTATTTTTTGCGCGATTCTTTGCGGCGGCTGATATTATATGACAGCTGCATCAGGCTGTCTGAAAGATGTACGCTTTCTACAACCACATCCTTTGGCAGCGTCAAATCTGTATGTGCAAAATTCCATATTGCTTTGATTCCATTTGCCACAAGAAGATCCGCAACCTCGACTGCTTTTGATTTAGGTATCGTAAGCGCTGCGATCTCAATCTCATTGTTGGCAAGAAAATCAACCAGTTCGTCCATCATCCGGACCTGCACGCCGCGTATGGACATCCCCTCCAGTCGGGGATTTACATCAAAAAGACTCTTTAGGATAAATCCGCTTCTTTCAAAAGATGCATAATTGGCAAGCGCCTGTCCGAGATTTCCCGCTCCGATGATAATAAAATTATGTGTTTTATCCAGTCCTAATATTTTTCCGATTTCAGTATAAAGATATTTTACATTATATCCGTATCCCTGCTGACCGAATCCCCCGAAATTATTGAGATCCTGACGGATCTGCGATGCAGTTACCTGCATTTTTTTGCTGAGATCATTTGAGGATATCCTTTCCACTCCTTCCTCCAGAAGATCTCCTAGATATCTGTGATACCTCGGCAGCCGGGAGATTACTGCACGGGATATTTTTCTATGTTCCAAATTTACCACCTTCCATCGCATGGCAATCCTCCAGTCACAATTTTCAGCCTGCTACGGATGGATTTGCTCATCTATGCGCTCCATTTTATATTCTGTATTATTATATAGAATAGTTAAACTTATGTCAATTTTTACTTTATTTTTCAGCCATTTCAGTTATAATGGATATCTGAGAGGAGGAGTACCTGCATGATACTCGCATGTCACAATATTGAAAAATCTTTCGGCGACCGGGTGATCGTCCGCGAGGGGTCTTTTCATATAGAAGAAAGAGAAAAGGCTGCTCTGGTCGGCATTAACGGAGCCGGTAAATCCACTATATTAAAAATGATAATGAATGAGGAACCGCTCGACGGAGGAGATATCATTCTCGCCAAAGGAAAAACAATCGGTTATCTTGCCCAGCATCAGAATCTTATTCCGGACGGAACGATCTATGAAGAAGTGCGTTCTGCAAAGGCAGATATTATAGATATGGAGCAGCGGATCCGCGCAATAGAGCTGGAAATGAAGTCGCTATCCGGAGAGGCGCTGGAAAACCGGCTTGATACATACAATCGTCTGCAGTCTGAATTCGAAGCCCGCAACGGGTATGCCTGTGAGAGTGAGATCATAGGCGTGCTGAAAGGCCTTGGCTTTACAGAAGATGATTTCGACAAAAAAACAGCTACCCTTTCCGGTGGTCAGAAAACGCGGGTAGCTCTCGGCAAGCTGCTGCTTACCAATCCGGACATTCTGCTCCTGGACGAGCCCACCAATCATCTTGACCTTAATTCCATCGCATGGCTGGAAACTTATCTGATCAACTATCGCGGAGCAGTTTTCATCGTATCCCATGACCGCTATTTTCTCAACCGTGTCGTAACCAAAGTCGTAGAGATCGAAAATGGCGAAATCCGGATGTATATGGGGAATTATAAAGCCTATTCTGAAAAGAAACAGCAGCTTCGTGACGCCCGTCTCAAAGAGTATTACAATCAGCAGAGGGAAATCAAACACCAGCAGGCTGTAATTGACAAACTGAAATCTTTTAACAGAGAAAAATCGATTCGCCGCGCGGAAAGCCGGGAAAAGATGCTTGAGAAAATCAAACCGGTAGAAAAGCCGGTAGAAGTCAATACAGAAATGCACTTTTCACTCGAGCCGTCATGTGTCAGCGGCAATGATGTGCTGACTGTAGAACACCTTTCCAAACAGTTTGACGGACAGGTGCTTTTTCAGGATGTAAGTTTCGAGATTAAACGAGGAGAACACGTGGCAGTAATCGGCGATAACGGTACCGGAAAGACTACACTGTTAAAAATATTAAATCAGGTCCAGACAGCAGATAGCGGATCATTCACACTCGGAGCCAAGGTACAGATCGGTTACTACGATCAGGAACACCATGTACTTCACGATGAGAAAACTATATTTGAGGAGATATCCGACGCCTATCCGTCCTTAAACAATACACAGATTCGGAATACACTGGCTGCATTTCAGTTTACCGGAGATGAAGTGTTCAAAGAAATCCGTTCCTTAAGCGGCGGTGAAAAAGGCCGCGTTTCTCTGGCAAAGCTTATGCTTTCTGAAGCCAATTTTCTGATTCTTGACGAGCCGACGAACCATCTGGATATCGCGTCAAAAGAAATCCTGGAAGAGGCTCTCAACAACTATAGCGGAACTGTTCTCTATGTATCTCACGACAGATATTTTATCAACAGCACAGCTTCGCGAATACTTGAACTGGTCAATCAGACTTTTGTAAACTATATCGGGAACTATGATTACTATCTGGAGAAAAAAGAAGAACTTACCCGTGCCTACACATCAGGCAGTGCGCCCGTTTCTTCAGCCGCCGGCGGGAGTTCTTCTGCTTCTTCCGTGTCTTCACCTGACTCTGACACCGCTGCTGCCCCCGGCTCCAAATTAAGCTGGCAGGAACAGAAAGAACAGCAGGCAAAAGAGCGCAAGCGCAAAAATGATCTCAAAAAAACCGAGGATGAGATCAGCCATCTGGAAGACCGGAACGCACAGATTGATCATGAAATGACGCTCGAAGAGGTCTACTCTAATTCCGTCAAATGTCAGGAACTCGCAGAAGAACACGCGGCAAATGAGAAAAGACTGGAAGAGCTCTACGAAATGTGGGAAATGCTGGCTGAGTAAAATTCGTGTTTGTTCAATAAACACGAATTCACTTTTTCTTCCTGCACATTGGAAACCACAATACAGATACTGCAAAACTAAAGACCGCCAGTCCGCCCGCAATAATACAGATAAGATACTCTGCCATTCCGGACGCAGTTGTAAATGCTGCTGTAAAGCAGATTTCCGAAAAATCCCCTTATGGGATCGGAATGAAAAATGTGGAAGAGACAGTGAAGAAATACGCCGGGACTCTGAACACAGAAGTAAAAGACGGAAAATATATAACAGATGTCATACTCTACGAAATTGGAATAAGACATGCAGAAAAAAAAGAATCGTAGTAGATAAAGTTTCGTTCTTGACCTTTCCGTCTGAAATTCGAACTTCAAACTGGGAAAAGCAGCCGGGAGATATGTATTGTGTACGCACCGTTGGAGCAGCGCCGGCACTTAGAACGCGTCTTTTGCGCTCTTATGTGCCGCTGCGCTGCGACCGAGTGAAAACGTGTGTGATAACAATACATATCTCCCGGCGGATATTTTATAAATCTACCTCTTATTTCCCATGCAGAATACTGCCACTACTCCCGGTCCTGTATGGCTTCCGATCACGGTTCCGATATTGTTGATCAGGATATTATCGATCCCCATCTTTTCACGCACAAGTTTTGCCACGTATTCCGCGTCTTTAATGCAGTCACCGTGAGTGATCATGATAATATCGTTATCCCATCCTTTAGACTGTTCTACCGCCATATCAACGATCTTGTTGAGCGATTTCTTACGTCCTCTCTCCTTTCCGATCACCTGAAGCTTTCCGTTGTCATCCATATGTATGATGGGCTTGATCTGTACAAGTGTACCGAGCACGGCTGTCGTCTTGGAAATACGGCCTCCTCTTTGCAGATGATGCAGATCATCCACTGTTACATTATGGCAGATGTGCAGTTTATTCTCTTCCACCCACTGCGCCAGTTCGTCTATATTCATACCCTTTTCTTTCTGCTGAAGCGCTTTATAAAGAAGAAGCGCCTCTCCAAGGCATGCACACAGCGTATCTATCACAATGACCTTAGCTTCCGGATATTTTTCCTGGAGCATTTCCCCTGCGATCTTCATGCTGTTTAAGGTGCCGCTCAGTCCGGAGGAAAATCCGAGATGCAGAATATCTTTTCCTTCCTTCAAAAATGGCTCCAGCATATCTGCCGCTTCCTCAGGATTCACCTGAGAAGTAGTGGACATTTTTCCTTCTCTGAGCTTGTCAAAGAATTCCTTAGCCGACAGTCCTTCCATATCTGTATATGTCTCGCCGTCGATTGTATATTTCAGCGGAATTACCGGAACATGTCTTTCTTCAAGCCATTCTTTCGGCAAATCTACAGTACTGTTTACTGTAATCACATAGTCTCTCATCTTGGTATCCTCCTAATATAACTGAACTATCGCTCTGTGCAGTTTTTCACAGAACATTCCCACTTCATCTATCATACCATTTTTCATACAGTTTATCAAAATATTTTAACATTTTCCGAAAAATGTTAAATAACCTCAGCGGTGCTAATTCAATTTTACGTTGAGATAATTTCTGCCTGACAGAGTCTTATTAAATATCAGGAAGCAAAGTACCAGAATGCATCCGGCGATAAATCCGTACAGATTGAACAGTGCAGTCAGTACGAGAAGCATGAGCCTCATAAATTTCAGCGCATAGCCCAGTTCAAAATTAGGCTGCGTATAATTAGCCACCGCGACAAATGCCATATACAGCATAACTTCGGAATTAAACCATCCGGACTGTACGGAAAATTCTCCCATCACAATACCGGCGATCACACTGAGAGGCGTACTGAGCATAGTAGGTGTATTCATAGCCGCAAGCCTCAGCCCGTCGATAGATATTTCCAGAAGAAGGAACTGAAAGATCAAGGGAATATTAACAGTATCCCTCACCGCAACGAAAGCGAACACGTCCGGCAGCCATTCCAGATTCTGCATAAAAAGCAGGTAAAGTGGGGTAAAGAAAACAGTAGCTATCGTGATGATCGCCCTTGTAACCTTCAGATAAACTGCTGTTACTGTAGGAAAATAGTAATCATTTGCTTCTTCAATCATGTCCAGTACAGAAGTAGGCAGAATCATGGCTGAAGGGGAATTATCCACGAGAATGACTACTTTCCCCTCCAGAAGGCAGGCAGCTGCCGTATCCGGTCGCTCTGTATATTTAAATTTCGGGAAAGGGTTGAACCACTTTCTCTTAAAAAGTGCCTCTGCAAGGCTCTGCTGATTCATGCGGAGATCATCGAGCTGCAGATTTTCAATCCTTTTTTTCAGATTGTTCAGAAGTTCTTTGTCCACGCGGTCACTCATATAGCAGATTGCGATATCTGTTCGTGAAGCCTGCCCTGCTTCTGTCATTTCCATAATAAGATGGGGGTCGCGTATTCTTCTTCGCATCAAGGCCGTATTAAAAACAATAGTCTCTACAAAACCGTCTCTGGACCCCCTCAGAGATTTATCCTTATCCGGTTCATCCACGCTGCGGGCCGGATAAGTACGGCAGTCCAGAACAATACACTCCTTGTATCCGTCTACAAAAAGACATGCCGGACCAGAGAGCACATTTCGTATGATCTCGTCAAAATCTTCTGCAACATCAACCTCTACATATGGTACATGTTTCTGTATGAACCCCTCTGCATCCTCCGGCATATCTTTTTCTGTTACAGAAAGAAAAGAGTCCATGATCTTTAACATAACTTCATCTTTTATGAATCCGTCGATGTAATAGAACACGGAAGCTCTTCCTCCTATAATGATATCCCGCCTGATGATGTCAAAGCTCTCTGTCACAGGCAGTATTTCATTCATATATCTGATATTTTCCTCGAATGAGTCACTGATCTTTTTGCTGTTCTTTTCTACCATAGATATTTTCCCCTTTCAGTCCGCCTTGTGTTTTCCCGGCGGCAGCGGTATCTACGGTTAGCTTACCCTGATAATTCCAAAATATGCGAAAACTGTTTTTTATTTTAAAAAGGATCTGTAATTTTATACTGGCCGGATCAGTCAGTATCTTCTTCCTCTTTCAGATATCCTGCTTTCTTCATTTTTTCAATCACCTGAGCCTGACGCTCCCTCGCCAGCTCCGGGCTTGCGACCGGATTGTAATTGGTCGGTGCATTCGGTATTCCGGCCAGCAAAGTACATTCATCAAAATCCATTTCTGAAGGCGGCTTTCCAAAATATCCCCAGGAAGCGTCTGCGACACAGTAATATCCGTTGCCGAAGAAAATTGAATTAACATATAATTCGAAAATCTTATCTTTATCAAGCACAGATTCTATCTTAAATGCCATAAACAGCTCGGCGACCTTGCGTATGATCTTTTTGTCCTGCGTAAAGTACTGGTTTTTCGCGAGCTGCTGGGTAATCGTACTACCGCCCTCCACGTAGGAGCCTGCCCGGATATCATTGACCAGAGCCCTGCAAGTGGCAATAGGGTCAAAGCCCGGATGAGAATAGAAACGCTTGTCCTCCACTGCAAGAACGGCATCAATATAGGTCTGCGGCAGCTCATCGATTGTCGTATAATTATCAATCGACTCGATTTCCGCTGCCATCTTCTCCACGCTCTTTTCATTCAGTGCTTCCCTGTAATCTATGTATCCTTTCACAAAAAGTACGCCGATCAGAACAATAATGACCAGAACAAGGAAAGAACACAGACGTTTTATCCATTTCATAGTATATGAATGCTCCTTTCATTATAGAAAGTATACCGGACAAATCTGTGTTCTTCCATTATATCTTCTTACGATTTTCTTAAAATTATGACATTTTTGTAAGCCTGATTATTTTGTTGTGCTTCCAAATCCGCCGTTTCTGATTTCCGTTGCATCATCATCGAGAGTAATTCCGTATTCCACGAAGATCCCCTGCATAAATCCTTCTCCCGTTTTGAGTTCAACGGTTTTCTCCTCGTTACTGTCATTGGTGAGCTTGGAGAAAATATGACCTTCATTATCTGAATAATAATAATCACTGTCAATAATTCCCACTGTGTTATTAAGCTGCAGCCTGTATTTGAATCCCAGCCCGCTGCGCGGATAACACTTGAGCACCCATTCCGGCTCCATCCAGACGCGGACACCTGTAGGAATCTTTATCGTCTCCCCCGGCCTGAGTGTAATATCTGCCGGAGCGAAAAAGTCATATCCCGCACTTCCCGCAGTAGCGCGTCTCGGCAGGCGGATTCCATCGTAAATCTCTCTGATCCTGTTTCTGTCAGTAATGTTCAGAGTCTCTCCCCAGCCTTCCAGAAACTGCTCAAAGCTTACCTTTTCAAATCTCGCTATTCTTTTCATCAAACTACTCCTTTTCAAACTCGGCTGCCAGATACAGTATGCACTGTTCTCCGGCGCTTATCCGCACGTATTCCAGATCATATCGCTGCTGATCTCAGAAAGTGAAAATGCGCCGCACATCTGCATCGTATCTTTAAGTTCTGCTCCTATCTTATTGACATACGCTGCGATGCCTTCTTCCTGACCTCCGTAAACTGCTGTTACAAACGGACGGGCGATAAGTACAGCATCAGCTCCGAGAGCAAGCGCCTTAAATACATCTACTCCCGTTCTGATACCGCCGTCTGCAAATATCTTCATCTGACTTCCGGATTCTCTTACCGCTTTTACGATGGACGGAAGAACCTCAGCAGTAGCCGGGCACTGATCCAGCACTCTTCCGCCGTGATTAGACACGACGATTCCCTGTACGCCTGCCTCTGCGGCTTTCAGCGCTCCCTTCGGGGTCATGATCCCTTTCAGAATAAACGGAATTTCCGCCATCTTTACAATTTCTTTCAGTTCCTCTACCGACTTACTTCCGGCAGGAGGATTAAGATTCTGCAGGAACGGAAGGCCTGCGGCATCGATATCCATTGCCACAGCAAATGCTCCGGACTTCTTGACCAGTTCCATCTTCTCCCGTATTGTTTTCATGTCCCACGGCTTCACGGTCGGAATCCCCTGCCCGTTCAGTTTTCCGATAGCATCCGTTGCCTCTATCATAACATTGTAGTCCGTACCGTCTCCGGTAAAAGCTGCGATCTTATTGTCCGCACAGCCTTTCAGCAGGATTTCATTATATTCCTGATCTGTGTATTTATCTCCGTAATGCAGTTTTACTGCACCGACAGGACCTGCAAAGAACGGATAGGCAAATTTTTTCCCGAACAGGTCCGTCTCAGTATTCAACGGCTTCTGTTCGCAGATTGTATCCATATTGATACGTATTTCCTGCCATTTCTGATAGTTTCTCATGGCCAGATCTCCGATTCCCTTTGCGCCCGGTCCCGGCATTGTGTTCCTGCACGCCGCCCCGTTACAGACAGGGCATGCCTTACAGTACGGGCCGATGCAGTCTCTTGCTTTGATTATGACTTCCTTGTAATCCATATAAGTACCCCCACTTTCATCTGTCAGTCTGCTTAATATACCGGCTGTAGTCAAGACCGGAATATCCCGGACTCATCCAGTACATGCAGGATCTCATCAATCATCTCTTCGTCCACCACAAGAGCCATCCTGACATATCCTTCTCCACCGGAACCGAACGCGCTTCCGGGCGTTACGATCACACCGGTTCTCTCCATCAGTCTCATGCAGAAATCTGCTGAGGACTCATACCCCGCCGGTATCTTTGCCCACACAAACATCGTTCCCTGGCTGTCCGGCACGTTCCAGCCAATACGCCGCAAACCACCGCAGAGAGCCCGGTTTCGTCTTCCATATTCCTGCCGCTGTTCTTCAATAAAATCATCCGGCCCCGTAAGTGCCGCTATCGCCGCATACTGTACCGGATAAAAGATGCCGTAATCAATCTGGGATCTCAACAGACGGAACTTGCTGATAATATCCTTATTTCCCACCACAAATGAAATTCTGGCTCCGGTAAGATTATAGGACTTGGACAGAGAATAAAATTCTACGCCCACATCCTTTGCTCCCTCGTATGCAAGAAATGATTTTCCGGGCTTTTCTGTATATGTAATATCAGAATATGCATTATCGTGCAGGATCACAATGTCATTTTTTCTGGCAAAGTCGATCAGTTTTTCGTAAAATTCATCCGGCGCGCACACACAGACCGGATTCAGCGGATAAGACACAATCATGTACTTTGTCTTTTTCAATGTTTCCTCCGGGATACTGTCAAGATCCGGGAGATATCCGTTTTTCTCTTCTATCGTATAATAACGGACATCTGCTTTTGCCATGATTCCGCTCATTTCAAACATAGGATATCCCGGATTAGGAACCAGTATCACGTCACCCGGATCACAGAAAATCATTCCGATATGCGCCATTGCTTCCTGGGAACCATAGACAGACATTACCTCGTCCGTGCTGATCTCCACTCCGAATCTTTTTTTATAACGATATCGCACCGCCTCCAGGAGCTCCGGCAGATCTGCGAGCGAGTATTTGTAATTCTCCGGTTTTGCGCACGCTTCCTGCATTGCTTTTATCACGTGGGGTGCCGGTTTGAAGTCCGGTGTACCCACAGACAGATTATAGACTTTGCGTCCCTCCTTTAAAAGTTCTTCCTTTTTCTCATTGAGGGCGCCGAAGATTCCCTGCTGAAAATTATTGATCATACTGGAAAAATGACTGTTGTACACTTAAGTTTCCTCCTCTTTTGCCGTTTTCTGTGCAAAATACTTATAATATATTTATTTTTGAGACGGCGTTCCGTACAGATCATAAGGCGTCGCCTGATATACGTAATAATTGACCCAGTTTGTATACAGGTTGTTCGCATGTGAACGCCACGTTAATAACGGCTTATTATCCGGATCGTCATCCGGATAATAATTTTCCGGAATCTGAGGGTTTAAGCCTCTTCCCATATCCCGTTTATACTCCGAGTCCAGAGTCATCCGGTCATATTCCGGATGTCCCATGACAAAGATCTGTTTTCCTTCCTGCGCCATGCACAGGAACACTCCTGCCTGTCTGGAATCCGCCAGTATAGTGATCCTGTCATCTGCTTCCAGAAGATCCTGTGGTACTTCCGTGTGTCTGGAATGCGGTGCCATGAAAATATCATCAAACCCTCTTACAAGAGGTATCTTACGGTTTCTGACACGATGGCGGTAAACACCGGAAAGTTTTTTCGGGAGATCTGCTTTATCGATTCCATAGTGATAATAGATACCCGCCTGGGCTCCCCAGCACAGGTGAAGAGTAGATGTCACATTTGTCTTCGTCCACTCCATGATCGTTTTCAGTTCTTCCCAGTAGTCTACCTCCTCAAAAGGCATCTGTTCTACCGGGGCTCCCGTAATGATAAAGCCGTCAAATTTTTTATCACAGATGCTCTCAAAAGGCTCATAAAATTTATAGATATGGCTCGTAGACGTATTTTTCGACACATGACTCGTCATTCGGACAAAGGTTACGTCTACCTGAATCGGTGTATTAGACAGGGAACGCAAAATCTGAAGCTCCGTATCTTCCTTGAGAGGCATCAGGTTGAGAAGTCCGATGCTCAAAGGGCGGATATCCTGATGGGCAGCCCTGTACTCATCCATTACAAATATATTTTCCTGTTCCAGTATCTCTTTTACCGGAAGATCGTTTTGTACTCGAATCGGCATAACAGCTCTCCTCTTCTGTCATTATGTATTTCCGACGTATTTTCTCCCGCCGGACTGCGATAGTAAAATTATAACGCTTACTTACTGTGACAGTCAACCGCTAATAAGCCGGGCATTTTTCATTTCTGCCCGGCACATTTCTTTCTTTTTCTTTTTTCTCTTAATTATGCGATCATCCGCAATGGCACTGGAATGTAGCGCATTCCGTAGCGTCTGCTGTTTTCGCGCTTCCGCCTTCGACACTGATCTTGCCTGCATGACATTTGCACTGTTCATTATACATACAGTTTGTCGCCTTACAGTCGATGGCAGAACGGTCGGACGCCTCATTCATAGAGTTCATGGAATTAGAATAAATTCCTTCTTTTCTCTCCTGAAAACTGTCACAGCATGTTTCCTGCGGGTTCTTTGCATTCTCTCCTCCCACCTGGATTTTATCAAGCGCGCAGAGATACTGCTGATTGTGTACGCATGTCTGTACCGTACATTTTAATTCCGGCATATTAATACCTCCTCTTTCTTCAGATTCAGAATCATTATGCCCTTTTATCCCGCAAATTATACTTTCACATCATATTCTGACACGTTCCCGGTCAGGATGCTCTCCGGACCATCCTGCCTGCGGCATTGTCGCCAGCCTCCAGATATCTTCCCGCTCCATCTCGAAAGAATACAAGTCAAGATTTTCTTTCATTCTTTCTACAGAAGAAGATTTCGGCAGAGGGATAATGCCTCTCTGTACGGCAAATTTCAGACAGATCTGTGCCGGCGACACAGCATATTTCCCAGCCAGCTCCAGCACCAGAGGTTCTTCCAGCACCCGCTGACGGCCGATCGGGCTCCATGCCTGTACAAGTATGTTTCTTTCCTTACAGTACTGTACAGCTGCCTCCTGGCTGTAGCCGGGATGATATTCAATCTGATCGACCGCCGGTCTGACCGTACAGTCTTCAAGAATATTGTCAATGTGATGAGGCAGAAAATTACTCAGGCCGATAGCCCGGACCTTTCCTGCCTGATATAATTCTTCCATTGCCCTCCACGTCTCTTTGTCCAGCTGTTTCCAGTCTTTATATTCCGGATCCGGCAGCGGCCAGTGAATCAGATACAGATCCAGATAATCTGTATTCAGCTTATCCAGACTGCGTTCAAATGCATACTTAACATTCTCATATCCCATCTCTGTCTTCCAGAGTTTACTTGCAATGAATATCTTATCTCTGGAAATTTCACTCTCTCTGACAGCCTGCGCAAGATACGTCTCAGTCCCATAGAATGACGCCGTATCGAAATATCTGTATCCTGCTTCGATCGCAGCACGAATCACATCCGCGCTCTTGCCGTCTGCCGCTTTATATGTTCCGAATGCTATAGCAGGTATTTCAACCCCATTATTTAATATGTAATGCTCTGTCTTATTTAATCCAAATCTGTTTATCATTTTATTTTCCTCTTTTTGGTTTCATTTTCATCTGTGCGTATACAACCGCGAAAAATTCTCTCATCAGATAATTAAGCTGAAACACCGGATTTGAGCTTGCAGGAATTTTGTAAATATTTTGATAGCCTTCCTGTTCCGCGATCATATATGCCCGGTACATGTGAAACCCGTTCGTGACAATTCCCACAGACTCATGCTCAGAATCGATATATTTTCTGCTGTATCTAAAGTTCTGTCTGGTGGACGAGGACTGGTCTTCTCTGCTGATCCTTTTTCCGCTGATTCCGGAACTGATCAGATAATCTGCCATGGCATCTGCTTCAGATATCTCTTCGCCCGGTCCCCGCCCTCCTGAAACGATAACCCGTGTATCCGGATACTCTTGTAAATAACCGGCAGCCCTGTCCAGCCGACGTTTCAGAGAATCGGTAATCTTCTTTCCTTTTACCTGTGCTCCCAGAACTATAATACAGTCCACTTTTCTGTCGCATCCGGAAAACATAGCAGAAAAAATCCGAATCTCAACTGAGATAAAACAGATCCAGCCCGCACAGCAGACAGCTGTTAAAAAAATATACATATATGCAGGAAACGGCGCACATCCGATGATAAGATGCGCGCCGCCCGTAAACAGCCAGAATACTGCAAAAGTCGATCTCAGCTTCCGTGAATGCCATACAAGTATCAGATAATACAAAACAAACAAAACGCCTGTGATCAGAAAATAATATCTCATTTATGCATTTCTTCCGCAGCACTTTTTATATTTCTTACCGCTTCCGCATGGACAGGGATCATTTCTTCCTATCTTTTTCGGCTTACGTATCGTCCCTGATGCCTTCTGCTCTCTGTAGAGGCGCTTTCTTGTCTCTTCGTCAAAAATCGCCTCCCACTGCGGCAGACCATACAGCCAGTCGGCCTTTGCGTCTACCATGTTCTTATACAGCCTTTCTTTGTCAAATGCCAGGCTTACCTCTGTATCCTCTGTCATCGTCTCGATCGGATTCGGGGTAAGAAGACTGTCATTGATCCCGTCGAGGAATCCGACCATTGTCATAACGTCCTGTCCGTATTTTTCAGCCAGTTCTTTAACAGTTCCTTTTACAACAGTATCAGGATCTGCGAGCAGTTTTTCATAAATCCCTTTCTCGATCAGAAAGTAGTTTGCCCAGAACTTCTC
This sequence comes from uncultured Lachnoclostridium sp., assembly GCA_946491795.1. Lineage (GTDB taxonomy): Bacteria > Bacillota > Clostridia > Lachnospirales > Lachnospiraceae > Mediterraneibacter > Mediterraneibacter gallistercoris. The sequence goes on from CAMLYF010000005.1 coordinate 107,043, forward strand.
AAGCTGGTCCTTTGACAGAGTCTGGTCATATGCCATGCCACGCCACTGGTCTAATAAACTTTTTTCACTCATTGTATACTACTCCTTTATCTGTGATCTGAAATCCATCGCCAATTATTATATACCAATTTCTGTTTGCCGTAAACCGTTATTTTGGTTATACTGTATTTAGTCCTGCAGTCCGGTTGTCTGATTGCAGATGACTGAACTGCTGGGAAATTTAATTTAGGAGGAGTTAAGTTACATCATGAAAAAATTAAAACAGATTCTTGCATTGACTGGTGCAGTCCTCCTTGTCTGCATGTATCTGGCCACTCTCATTTTCGCGCTCGTTGATTCCCCTGCGGCGCCGGGACTGTTCAAGGCTTCCGTGGCGGCAACGATACTGATTCCGGTCCTGTTATATGCATTCATTCTGATAACACGTCTTTTAAAAGATCGCAGCGATGATCAGAGAAATGACCATTCAGACATATAAAAGTTCTGCCAGTTTCAACGCCGTTACCGGCTCTTCTTTTCCTTCCGTCTGCCATCTTGCGGCAGGCGGTGTCATCGCTTGTCTTTTTTTCAGGTATTCTTCCATCGATATCATATTCCCTGCCGTTTCATTGCTGTTTTGACGCATAAAAATACCTCCTTTTTTAATCTCAGCTTTATATTATATGATCCGGCCGGAAATTATATGACTAAAAAAACTGCCGCGGTACAACGGAATAAATTATCCATTTATACTGCGGCAGATGTGCTTCTTTAATTATTCATACTTTTATATTCAGTCTTAACGATTACGATAGATGATATCTTCTCTTCCCGGACCGTTACTGATCATTGTGATCGGATATCCTATCTCTTTTTCAATAAATTCGATGTAATTGCGGCAGTTCTCCGGCAGATCCTCATACTTTCTGATACCGCGGATATCTGTCTTCCATCCCGGGAGCTTCTTAAATACCGGTTTTGCTTTTTCAAGAAGATGTGTAACCGGGAATTCTGTCGTCACTTCTCCGTTGATCTCATAGCCCACACATACCGGTATCTCATCCAGATAACCGAGTACATCAAGCACGGTAAATGCCACATCAGTCGTTCCCTGCATTCTGCATCCGTATTTGGAAGCAACGCAGTCAAACCATCCTACACGTCTCGGACGTCCTGTCGTCGCGCCGTACTCTCCTCCGTCTCCGCCGCGGTTTCTCAGTTCCTCAGCTTCATCACCGAATATCTCACTTACGAATGCGCCCGCTCCGACTGCACTGGAGTAAGCTTTGCATACCGTTATGATCTGTTTAATTTCATAAGGCGGGATACCTGCGCCGATCGCACCGTATGCCGCAAGTGTTGATGAAGATGTGACCATAGGATAAATACCGTGGTCAGGATCCTTCAGTGAGCCGAGCTGCCCCTCCAGAAGGATGTTCTTCCCTTCTTTGATCGCGTTGTAAAGATACAGGGATACATTGCAAACATATGGCTCAACCATTTCCTTATAGCTGATCAGTTCTTTATATAATTCATCCGGATCGATCAGAGGCTTATGGTAAAGATGCTCGAGCAGCACATTTTTCTGTTCTGCGACACGTACAACTTTCTCTTTGAGCAGATCATCATCAAACAGTTCGCTTACCTGGAAACCGATTTTTGAATACTTGTCTGAATAGAACGGCGCGATTCCCGACTTTGTAGAACCGAAAGACTTTCCTCCAAGCCGTTCCTCCTCATAGGCATCAAAATTTTTGTGATAAGACATCACCATCTGCGCTCTGTCAGAGACAAGAATCTTAGGCATCGGAACCCCGCGGTCAACGATTGACTGAATCTCATTGAATAACTTGGGTACGTCAAGCGCAACTCCGTTTCCGATAATGCTCGTTGTATGTCCGTAAAACACTCCGGACGGCAGTGTATGCAGCGCAAATTTGCCATAATCGTTTACGATCGTGTGGCCTGCGTTCGCACCACCCTGAAAACGTACGATGATATCGGATTCTTTTCCGAGCATATCCGTAATCTTGCCCTTTCCTTCATCGCCCCAGTTTGCACCAACTACTGCTTTTACCATTTTTATTCCTCCTGCGTATCGTGTTAGCCGATATATTATTGACAGCGGCATCTGTGAATAACCGCCTTTAGAATTATACTATAGATTTTCCTTTCTGTAAAATGTTATTTTCACTTCATGCTTTTTTACGTTGCTATTGTAATTAAAAGAAAAAAGTATTACAATAATAGGCATATTAAGGATGTTCTCTTTTCATAATAATTAGGAGTACATCTTCTGACAGAAAGGAGATCTTGCATTGAAAAAATTAGTTAAATGGTTTGGTATCTTTGCTGTCATCGGAACAGCGATCGGACTTGCAGTTGCATATTTCTGCAAAAACAGTTCCGACGATCCCGATCAAACCGGGACAGATTTTACAGAGGATGAAGATTTTGACCTGGACGCTGATCTGCAGCCGGCCGAAAGGGAGTATGTATCTCTGAAAAAAGAGCCTGAAAAGACATCCGGAGAGGATGCGGAGAAATCTGAAAAATCAGAAGAAGAGTAATATCACAGACATGATCAGTGCCGGGAGTCGACTCCCGGCACTTACATTTTCCATGCTTCTTTAAGCAGCCTGACGGCATCCTTTATTTTTTCCTCGCTCAGATTCGCGTATCCAAGAAGAATGACCGCTTCTTTTCGATCCTTTTTTCCATCCACATAATATTCTGAAAGGCCGTATACTTTCACGCCTTTTAATGCTGCAAGACGTATCAGTTCTTCTTCACTTCTTCCGTCCCGGAAGTGAAGAAGAAGATGTACTCCGGCATTTTCCCCTGAAACGGAAAATTCTCCATTCCAACTTCTGAGAGCCAGAAGCAGCGTATCGTGCCTGCTCTTGTACAGTGCTCTCATTTTATTCAGATGCCTCTCGTAATAGCCGTCTTCTATAAATTTCTGCAGGATAAGCTGATCTACTTTTGATACAGTAGAATTAATAAAACTGCACCGTTCTTCATAGACTCTGCAGAGATTTTCCGGTAAGACCAGATAGCTCATTCGGATGGCCGGAGCGATCGACTTGGAAAAAGTGCCGATATAGATAACTTTTCCATTTCCGTCGTACCCCTGAAGTGCGGGGATCGGCTTCCCTTTATAGCGGAACTCACTGTCATAATCGTCTTCTATAATATACCGGGTTTCACTTTCATCCGCCCACCCGAGAAGCTCCATACGCCTTTTGATTGGCATTACAGTACCGAGCGGATACTGGTGTGACGGCATTACAAATGCGATGTCCGCCCCCGATGCCTTAAGTCCATCTGAGCGCATCCCCTTTGCATCCATATCTACAGTACATACTTCGCACGAAAGGTTTTCAAACAGTCTGTAGGCCTGCTTATATGTCGGATTTTCAAGCGCGACTTTATGACGTGTCCCGATAATAGCACAGAGCAGCATCATCAGATAGTCATTGCCTGCCCCTACAATAATCTGATCCGGGGAACAATTCACCCCCCGTGCCTGATGAAGATAACTGCTGATGGCATTCCGCAGCCCGAATTCTCCCTGGGGGCAGCCAAGGCGAAAAAGCTCCGCCCTGTCGTCCACGAGACATTCTCTTGAAAGCTTTCTCCATGTATTATACGGAAAGCTCTTCAGATCCACTCCATTCGGAGTGAAATCATACCGGTATACTTTTTTTGCTTCCGGACTGCTTTTCTTTGCGTTCATATGCTGCTGTTTTATCTGATACAGTCCTTCTATCTGAGCCACATAATATCCGCGATACGGCTGTGCTTCTATATATCCTTCGGAAAGCAGCTGCTCATACGCCAGTTCGACCGTACTGCGGCTCACTTCAAGATGACGGCTCAGTGCCCGCGTAGACGGAAGTTTCTCACCACTCGCGATATGACCGCCGCGAATCTCTCCGCGGATATATTCATAGAGCTGTTCATACAGCGGCGTCTTCTCACCGGGTTTAAGGTTGATCGTCAGTTCATACATAATAAAATGTCTTATTTCTTTGGCAGTTTAAACGAGCTCTTAAGTGATACGATCCGGTTAAACACAAGATGTTCCGGACTTGAATCACGGGAATCAATGCAGAAGTAGCCATTACGCACAAACTGGAAACTGTCGTATGCGCCGTATCCCTCAAAGCTCGGTTCCACAACGGCATCCTTTATCACGGTAAGAGAGTTCGGATTCAGGTTAAGAGAGCCGTCCTCCTTATTATAAACGCCTTTTTCCTCATCGATCAGGTTCTCATACAGACGCACCTCCGCCTTCTGTGCATGAGAGGCCGGAACCCAGTGGATCGTACCTTTTACCTTTCTTCCTGTAAAGCCGCTGCCGGCCTTTGTCTCCGGATCATAAGTACAATGAACGACAGTTACATTGCCTTCTTCGTCTTTTTCAAAGCCTACGCACTTTACAAAATAAGCGTGCATCAGGCGGACTTCATTACCCGGGAAAAGCCTGAAATACTTCTTCGGAGGCTCTTCCATAAAATCATCTCTCTCAATGTAGAGTTCCCGTCCGAACGGAACTTTTCTGCTGCCCAGTTCTTCGTTCTCCAGATTGTTCGCCACATCCAGATATTCAATCTGATCTTCCGGATAGTTATCGATCACCAGTTTGATCGGATCAAGCACGGCCATCATACGCGGCTTCTTCATCTTGAGATCCTCACGGATACAGTACTCAAGCATTGCATAGTCCACAGAACTCTGAGCTTTAGACACTCCGCACAGATCGATGAACATTTTAATCGACTCCGGCGTAAATCCACGTCTGCGGAGCGCTGCTATAGACACAAGACGCGGGTCATCCCAGCCGTCTACAATTCCGTCCTCGACTAATTTTTTGATATATCTCTTTCCTGTAACAACATTAGTCAGATAGAGTTTTGCGAATTCAATCTGTCTCGGCGGATTCTCGAACTCACATTCTCTTACCACCCAGTCATAAAGCGGCCTGTGATCTTCAAACTCCAGAGTACAGATAGAGTGTGTGATACCTTCAATCGCATCCTCAATAGGATGAGCAAAGTCGTACATCGGATAGATGCACCATTTATCCCCTGTATTGTGATGCGTCATATGAGCTACACGGTAAATAATCGGGTCTCTCATATTGATATTAGGAGACGCCATATCGATCTTAGCGCGAAGCACTTTCTCGCCGTCCTTATATTTCCCCGCACGCATTTCTTCAAATAGTTTAAGGTTTTCCTCTACGGAACGGTTGCGGTACGGGCTTTCTTTTCCCGGCTCTGTCAGGGTTCCACGATATTCTCTCATCTCTTCCGCTGTCAGATCACAGACAAATGCTTTTCCTTTTTTGATCAGTTTGACCGCACATTCATACATCTGGTCAAAGTAGTCCGATGCAAAATAAAGGTGATCTCCCCAGTCTGCGCCCAGCCATTTGATGTCTTCCTTGATAGAATCCACAAATTCCATCTTTTCTTTTGTCGGATTCGTATCATCAAATCTCATATGGAATGTGCCGCCATACTCCTGGGCAAGTCCGTAATTCAGAAGAATTGATTTGGCATGTCCTATATGAAGATAACCGTTCGGCTCAGGCGGAAAGCGGGTACAAACATGATCATATACGCCCTCCGCAAGATCTTTATCGATCTCCTGCTCTATAAAATTCTTTGAAACAGTTTCGTTTTCCATTGTCTCCTCCTCTAATAACGCAAACATTCATAAATGCTATCTTACCATAAAATGCAAATGACCACAAGTGCCGGAAGAACGTTCTGCTTCGTTGCAGCCGCGTTCTTCCGGCACTCTATTATTATATCACAGCTTCTGTACTCCTGCACTCAAAAAATCTTCCGACGTCAGAAAGAAGTCCTGCAAAATAAAGGCTCAGCACAGGATCGAGATCCGGATGCTCTTTTCTGATATCATAATTCTGCACACCGATAAACATTGTATGGGAGGCTTTCCAGTCTCTCTCCAATACCGGAATGATGTCTTCTGTATCTTCTCCGCCGATTCGGAAGAAGATTTCTATATTGTTCTTCATTGTATCAAAATATCGGTAAAAATACGGAAGTTCTCCTTTCTCCATGTTGCGGACAAAATCCATCAGTTTCTCCAGTTCCTCTCGTAAAATCTCAAGCTCCTCTCGTTCTGTTTTCATACTTTTTCCTCCAGTCTTGTCGGAAACACCACCGTGTTCCCAAAGTATAGCATAAGCCGGTATATAAAGTACAAAATGACAGGAATCATTGCATTTTTCTCTTGACAATACGAGACGGACTGGTGTATATTAATGCTTGCGTATTAAATCATTACGCAGTAAGCTGTCTTGGCGCAGTCGGTAGCGCGTCGCCTTGGTAAGGCGGAGGTCGGGGGTTCAAGTCCCCTAGACAGCTTTATTTTTTTGTCTTTTTTACAGCTTTTCCGAATCCAGCAGAATAGTAAAAGGTCCGTCATTTACAAGACTTACTTCCATCTCTGCCCCGAAGCTTCCTGTCTGTACCTCCGGTACAGATTTTTTACATTCCCGGATTATATATTCATAAAGCTCATTTGCCCTGTCCGGCGCCCCTGCCTCAATAAAGCTCGGGCGGTTTCCTTTTTTGCAATTTGCGTACAGGGTAAACTGAGATACGAGCAGCAGGCTGCCGTCTACATCCTTAAGTGAAAGATTCGTCTTGCCGTCTTCATCTTCGAAGATCCGCAGTCCGATCATCTTTCTTATCATTTTATCGGCCGTCTGTTCTGTATCGCTGTCAGATACACCAATCAGGACAAGATATCCTTTATTTATTTCTCCGATCACTTTCTCTTCTACCTGTACAGATGCCTTTTTCACTCTCTGGATAACAAATCTCATTGCAATTTCCCCCGTTTTTTATCTCCAATACCAAAATGTATCATTACAATCACAATCGCTGTAAGCGGAACACAGGCTATAACAATAAGACCGAGCAGGAAATCAGGCAGAACCGCATTCTCGAGCTCAACTACCGCAGTACCGAAGAAATTAAATATCGCATGCATAGCCATAGGTACAAGAAGGCTGTCGTAACGCCATGCCAGATATCCCAGCAGGAATCCGAAGATCGCGGTATAAATCCCCTGTACAAGATTCATATGAAAAATACCGAAGAGTACTGCCTGTATAAGATTCGCGGCGATAAAGCACGCGCCCGCTCTTCTTAAATACTGAAGGATCAGCCCCCGGAAAATTGTCTCTTCCACCAGAGGCGGAAGAACAAGAGTAGCGATTACCCATACCGGAGAATACTGCGTCATACCGGAAGACTCTACAAGTTCTGTATATTCTTCCATGGCAGACGGCATAAGCGCACTGATCAGCGCCATCAGAAGCGATATCGCATGCTGAATGGCAAACGCCAGTACAACAAGCCATATAAAACATGACGGGCTAAGTCTCCTCGTCTGGCGTTTTCCGAATTCATTCACGCCCACGGGCTCTATAAAAGCGAAGTAATACCACAGCAGAAATACCACACCCGGTATTACATACATCAGACAGGAATACAGATTCAGATGATTCATCAAAAATCCATAGACCATGTTCACTCCCGCGCTTCCGCCGATAAGTATTCCTAATACTGCAGTTCCCGCAGCAAGCACTACCCCCGCGCCGTTTATCAGGATCATCGTGATTATAAATACCAGAGCCGCTATTCCGTAATTTGCACCCTTTTTCATCGTTCTGTCTCCTTTTATCTTCTCGTCATATGTTCGCAATGTTTCTGCCACTAATCCCCCCGGCGGATCATCTTCTCCGCCTTTCCTCTGATTCTCTGGATCGCATTGTCGATCGACTTCGGACTCTTCTCAAGGATTTCCGCAATTTTCTTATAATCCGTTCCCATAAGATGCAGATAAAGTACGTGATTTTCAAACGGACTCAGCATTTCTTTGAGCTGTTCCACAAAAGCTTCCGTGTACTCTTTTCCAAAATACAGTGCTTCCGGATTATTTTCCTGTTCCGGTTCGATCGTATCGATCAGCTGCATCTTATTTTCCCCGTCATGGTGATTTTCGCTTTCCTCATAAAGCGAAACGTAGTAATTGAGGGGCAGATGCTTCTTTCTTTTTGACGCCTCAATCGCACTGTACATCTGCCGGGAAACGCACAGATCCGCAAAACTCGAAAATGAATTGCCCTGTTCCGGATCATAATCCCGCACCGCCTTGATCAGTCCTATCATACCTTCCTGTATAAGATCATCATTTTCCCCGCCAAGAAGGAACATGGCACGCGCTTTTTTCCGGACCATAGATTTGTATTTGTCCATGATATAATCCATGATCCCCTGATCTCCGGACCGAAGTTCGCTGATGAGCTGCTCATCTGTCATTCTGTCATATTTTCTCATGATTCACCATCCCGGCTTATGCCCTTCGCATCCTCTGCCTGAGTATCTCGTAGGCAAGGACACCTCCTGCAACCGAAGCATTCAGCGAAGTAATCTCACCTTTCATGGGAATTCCGGCGATAAAGTCGCACTTTTCTTTTACCAGGCGGCTTACTCCCTCACCTTCGCTCCCGATCACAAGTCCTACCGGTCCTGTCAGGTTCAGATCATACATTGTCTCTCCATCCATATCAGCGCAGACAAACCATAAGCCTTTTTCCTTAAGCTCTTCTATTGTTTTAACCAGATTTGTCACCTTGGCTACCGGGGTATAATTAAGGGCTCCCGCAGATGTCTTTGCCACTGTCGCGGTAAGTCCCGCCGCGCGGCGTTTCGGAATTATAACGCCGTGAGCCCCCACAATATTAGCCGTACGGATGATTGCGCCAAGATTATGAGGATCTTCAATTCCGTCCAGAAGAAACAAGAACGGGTCTTCTCCTCTCTCACTGGCAAGTTTAAGCATGTCATCTATTTCCGCATAATCGTATGCAGCCGCATAGGCGATTACCCCCTGATGCTTACCCGTCTGAGAAAGCTGGTTCAAACGTTCTCTGCTTACGAAATTCAAAAGCGATCCATGCTTCTTTGCCTCCCGGACGATCGTGCGTACAGGACCGTCCTGACAGCCGTCCAGCACGAAAAGTTTATCTATTGTCCTGCCGGAACGAAAAGCCTCGAGCACGGCATTTCGCCCCTCGATTACCAGTGTATGTTCCATGTGGTTTTCCGTATTCTCTCTCCTGTTATCCTGCATTATTCATCCTCTTTCAAATTTCTTTCTTCCATACTCCTAAGACCAATCGTAACAAGTTCCGTCAGTCTCCCGTACTCATGATTCAGATAAAGATATCCTATCAGCGCTTCAAAACCGGTCGCCCTGCGGTAATCGGTAATAGACTGATTCTTGGCAGGTGTGACACTTCTTGCATTTCTGCCCCTGCGGTAAACAGCATGCTCCTGCTCCGTAAGATGTTCCTGCATAGAGCGCATCATAAATGACTGGGCAGACGCCTGCACATAATGACTTGTCTCCTCATGCAGCTTGTGTACCTGCCGATTCCCCCTCCCTGCGACCATCAGCTTGATGATAAGATCAAACACACAGTCTCCGATGTATGCAAGCACAAGCGGTGATGCAGCTTTCGGGTCTGTCTGATGCATGCCCGGGATTTCCGCAATATAATGTTCAAATCCGTATTCTATGCTTTTTTCCATTTTACTCCTTCTCTTGTATCCTCCAGGATAATTCCCTTTGCGAGCAATTCATCTCTGATCTGGTCAGCCAATGCAAAATTTCTTTCCTTTCTGGCTGCCTGTCTTTTCTCGATCATCGCCTCAATGTCTGCATCGAGCATTTCTTCTTTCTTGTCAATGATGATCCCGAGAACATCTGTCAGTTTGAAAAGTATATCATAGAGAGTATCAAGATACTCTTTTGATCTGCTTCCGTCTGCAGTTGTATTGATAAACTTCACCAGTTCGAACACGGAAGCGATTGCATCTGCCGTATTGAAATCATCATCCATAGCACGCTCAAATCCCTGAACATATTCATTTGCTTTATCAAGCAGTCCCTTTTCTTCATCTGTCAGATTTTCCTCTCCGGCATTTTTCGAGAGGAACCGCAGATTTTCAGCAGCTGTAAGGATACGCTCCAGACTGGTCCTTGCAGACTCCATCAGATCTGCGCTGAAATTGAGGGGACTTCTGTAATGCGCGCTCAGCATAAAGAAACGCAGCACCTGGAGATCGTATTTTTCACTGATTTCACGCACTGTAAAGAAATTTCCGAGAGACTTTGACATTTTGCGGTTGTCTATATTGAGAAATCCGTTGTGCATCCAGTATTTTGCGAACTCCTTGCCATTTGCCGCCTCGCTCTGCGCAATCTCATTTTCATGATGAGGGAAGATCAGATCTTCGCCGCCCGCGTGAATGTCAATCTGCTCTCCGAGATATTTTTTTGACATCTCCGAACACTCGATATGCCATCCCGGACGTCCCTCGCTCCACGGAGACTGCCAGGCCGGCTCTCCTTCTTTTTTCGGCTTCCAGAGCACAAAATCAAGCGGATCTTCTTTCTCATCCTCGCCGGTGACAAGGAGCGTTCTTCCGCCGGACTGAAGATCGTCAAGATTTTTGTGAGAAAGCTTTCCGTAATCTTTGAATTTTCTCGTACGGTAATATACAGTCCCGTTTTTCTCATAAGCATATCCTTTGTCGATCAGCGTCTGGATCATATCGACCATACCGCAGATTTCCTCTGTCGCAAGCGGGTTCTTGGTGGCGGGTTTGATGTTCATGGCGTCCATGTCTTTCTTGCACTCCGCAATATAGCGCTTGGAAATCTCTTCCGCAGTCACCCCTTCCTCGATTGCCTTTTTGATGATCTTATCATCAACATCCGTGAAGTTCGATACGAAATTCACATCATATCCTTTATACTCAAAATATCTTCTCACGGTATCAAAAACAATCATCGGACGTGCGTTTCCGATATGAATGAAGTTGTATACAGTAGGCCCGCATACATACATCTTTACCTTTCCCTCTTCAAGAGGAACAAACTCCTCTTTTCTCTTTGACATTGTATTATAGATTTTCATCGTCTTCTCCTTTCTTATCTATACACCTGAGCTCTTTCATAAGATTTTTCAGTTCATTATGTAATCTGATATTCTCATCCTGCAGTTTTCTGATATCGTTGAGTACCGGATCCGGGAGGTGTATCTGGTCCATATCGAGCCTCGGCACCTTCTTATTGTCCATGCGGACGATACGCCCCGGTACGCCGACTACCGTACAATTTGGCGGTACTTCTTCAAGCACGACAGATCCTGCCCCAATCTTTGAGTTTTCACCGATTGTAAATGAACCCAGAATCTTAGCTCCCGCGCTTACCATTACATTATCTTCCAGAGTCGGATGCCGTTTTCCTTTTTCTTTTCCGGTTCCTCCAAGAGTCACCCCCTGATACAGGGTAACATTATCACCTATTACTGCTGTCTCCCCGATAATAACACCGCTTCCATGATCTATGAATAATCCCTTTCCGATCGTTGCGCCCGGATGAATCTCTATTCCGGTCTTTCGAGCAGCTCTCTGGGAAATCCATCTTGCCCAGAAATAATGTCCTTTCAGATACAGCTTATGCGCAAGTCTGTATCGCAGGATTACTTTGAAGCTGGGATAAAGGAAAACTTCCATATTAGATTTGATCGCGGGATCACGTTCACGGATCACCTGAATCTCCTCCTTAATATAAGATATTATACCCATTTTTCTCTCCTTATCAAATAAATAAAGCGGCACACTGCAAAAAAGACTCCGCCTCTTATAAGAGACGAAGTCATATCCGCGGTTCCACTCTATTAAAAGAATAAATTCTTTCACTCTGCCTGTATGTAACGTATACCCACGTATCCCGCTACTTATGTATTTCACAGGATCAGCTCCCGGATGCACTTCACATACTCTCCGCTCAAAGATGCTTTCAGCCAGCGGCATCTTCTCTCTGTAAGTTTCTGAATATGCTACTCTCTCCGTTCCCGGCCTTTAGTTTATATCTGACTACACCTTATATTATGAGATATTTCCGTTTTTGTCAACTAACAGTTCAGCCAGCCGAAACATGATCACACCACTTCATTCAGAAATATTTTTGTAAGTTTTATAATCTTCTGAAGCTCTCCTGCCAGATGCTCCGGCATGATTACATTTTCTCTCCCGATCAGTTCATCTGTGCCGATCCGTCCGAACAGCAGCTCCGTCAGTACATCTATCGGCAGCACGCCTTCTGAATCCTCAGTCTCACACACATTGAGCCGCGTCTCGCCCGGGCAGCTTGTAATACGCCATATGCGGCTGTTCTCGCGAATCAGCGGGTCAATCACAGCAAAAGAGCAATCCACGCCATCCTCCTCAGAGACCCGCATGCTTTTCAAAAGTTCTCTTAGACATATGATCCGCGCCATAATAACAGGTTTCTTTTCATCCGCCATATATTCCGGGCATGCAAAAATCTTTATCGTACCCTCTGTTTTATCTTTGGAGCTTTTATCGGCAGAAGCTGCCAGTTCACGTACCGATTGCAGAAATGCAGCCTCATATCCTGGAAGATACAGTGGCTCACGGATCTCTAGATTGTCTTCTGCAGCATAGGCATAGAATCCTGCAAGTTTCCCGCTATCTCTGATAAGGCGTACACCGCCCCTCTCGCTTTGCTGTTCCATGATCATAGTCTGATAATAAGCTGTATCGCGAACTACATGCACCTGCCATTTCGCAGCAAAATTCCGGTTAAAAAAAGCTGACATTTCTTCCGCGTTCCAGAGAGCAGCATCTGTAAAACTGAATGTTCGGGAACTCTCCTCAGCATTATTCAGATTTTCCGCGAACGGATCCACCGATGCGATGCACTGGGAATAAATAAAACGGAAATCATACGGGGTATAGATCGCCTCCGCAGCCGGCATCAGAAATGTAAAAGGGATCTTTGCCACATACATGTCATTGAGCGATCTTCGAAGGAGCGCTCCCATAAAACCACGTCCACGATATGTTTCTTTTGTTGCGACCGCGATAATATATGATGTCTGAAGCTCACTTTCTTCCACTTTAATGCGGTATGGATTAAGCTGGAGCATCGAGCATATCTGCCCGTCTTCCTCTACGACATATATCTGATTATCTTTTGTCTTGATATAGTAATAATAATCCAGAAACTCCTTTGTATCCTCGCTAAACACTTCTTCCCACAAAGGACGTGTTTTCCCGTGATCATTCTGATCCAGTCTGCGTATGATCATCTTATCTGTCTCCTCTGCTCCGGCGCATATTTTTCTCTGTATCTTCCGTTCCATCCTGATCGTTATAAATTCCGTCCGACTTCTATCCGCGGGAGCAGCATCCGCCACATCCAGCGGGTATAGATGCCATATCCGTGCTGGCGTAATTAGTATATTTTTCAACAGCACAGACCGCCTGGGAAGAAATTCCCTCTCCTGTGCCTGTGAAACCAAGCCCCTCCTCTGTCGTAGCCTTCACATTGACCTGCTCAGTTTCTATATTGAGCGCAGCGGCAATATTCTCACGCATCTGATCTATATGCGGCCTCATCTTGGGGCGCTGCGCTATAATAGTAGCATCAATATTCTCAATCACGTATCCGCCCTCATCCAGCAGTCTTCCTACATGCTCCAGAAGTTTTATACTTGAAATTCCTTCATATTCCGGATCCGTATCCGGAAAGTGTTTGCCGATATCACCTAATGCAGCTGCACCAAGAAGGGCATCCATTATTGCATGCAGCAGCACGTCAGCATCCGAATGTCCGAGCAGCCCCTTTTCATAGGGGATTTCAACGCCCCCTATGATTAATTTTCTCCCGGCAGCAAGCCGGTGTACGTCATAACCCATTCCTACACGCATGTCTATTTCTCCTCATAATCATTTTCTATTTCTTCATCAGCAGACTCCTGACCGGAAGATTCTCCATCAGTAGACTCCTGATCATCAGCTTTCTCTTCGTCAATTCTCTTTTCGGCAGTTTTTTCATAGCCGTTTTTTTCATCGATGAATTTCTCTTCAACAGATTTCTCTTCGTCGGATTTCTCTTCATCTATTTTTTCATCATCGGATTTTTCTCTATCATACCCCTGACTGTCCGTTTCTTTTTCCTCCGATAATATCACCGCACCCGATCTATTCTCTGTTTCTGATTCATCGTTCTTATCCGGTTCTTCTTTTTTCTCCTGGCTAAAAGTATCATTTTCATCATCCGAATAACCGGCATTGTTTTCCCCGGGCACCTTCTTTATCTCTGTTGCCTGCATATTCATCCGCCTGACAGCATTCGGATTTCTGGAAACAGAACTTTCATTATCATTCTCCGGCTCATCAGATAAGGCTGTTCCTTTTTCTCCCTTTCGGATATCGAACAACTTTTCCAGACAATAGACAGCATAACCTCCGCCTACAACTATAAAGACAGCACTCATCACGCACATAAAAATCATATCCGTCGGCTTCTCCCGCACCATCAATATCAGAATACGAACTCCCAGATATGCAAGATATCCTCCAAGTATAATCCGCAGTGCATATGCCGCTTTTTTATTCATGTCTTTATCCTCCGTAATTATTCTGTGCAATATTTTAACATAACTTGCACGACAATTCCATGTTGATAATAAAGAAAAAAGGATCTGTAGAAACAGATCCTTTCAGTAGCGGAAACTGGATTTGAACCAGCGACACCACGGGTATGAACCGTGTGCTCTAGCCAACTGAGCTATTCCGCCATATTAGGTTTTATATGGGGCCTATAGGGCTCGAACCTATGACCCTCTGCTTGTAAGGCAGATGCTCTCCCAGCTGAGCTAAGACCCCATATTCTCGCGGGTTTCGAAGTTCTTTTCCGCAACCCGCTTTGCTATTATACTATCAATATCCAACAAATGTCAACACTTTTTTTCATTTATTTTCAAAAAATTTTTTTTACTGTTTTTTTACTTAAAATAGTTGACGCCGGACTCGAATATCTTCATATCCTGCTCACCGTAAATATTGATCGCAACAGAAGAATCGCGACGCTCGGAATGCGCCATCTTTCCGAGAATACGTCCGTCAGGGCTGGTGATTCCTTCAATCGCACAGTACGAGCCGTTAACATTCCATTCTTCATTCATGCTGATATTACCTTCCGGATCGCAGTACTGAGTCGCCACCTGTCCGTTTTCAAACAGACGTTTTATCCATTCAGCACTGGCTACAAAGCGTCCTTCTCCATGTGATGCAGGATTTGTGTAGACGCCTCCAAGTTCCGCTCCCGCAAGCCACGGTGATTTGTTGGTCACAACTTTCGTGTATACCATCTTGGAAATATGGCGTCCGATCGTATTGTATGTCAGTGTCGGAGAATCCGCCGTCTGCCCCATAATTTTCCCATACGGGACAAGGCCAAGCTTGATCAGTGCCTGGAAACCATTACAAATTCCAAGGGCAAGACCGTCACGTTCATTTAAGAGTTTCTCCACAGCCTCCTTAATCTTTGCATTCTGGAAAGCAGTCGCGAAAAATTTTGCAGATCCGTCCGGCTCATCGCCCGCGCTGAATCCGCCCGGGAACATAATCATCTGCGCCTGTCCAATAGCTTTTTCGAACTCACTCACAGACGATCTGATATCCTCAGCATCTAAATTGCGGAATACTTTCGTGACAACCTTCGCGCCGGCGCGCTCAAAAGCGCGGGTACTGTCATACTCACAGTTCGTGCCCGGGAATACCGGTATGAAAACTGTAGGCTGGCCGATCTTATGGCTGCAAATATGTACGTCTGAAGTATTGTAGAGCTTTTCTTCCACCGGACTGTCTGAACTTTCTTCTGATTTTGTCGCAAATACTTTTTCAAGAGTTCCCGTCCATGCGCCCAGTGCTTCACCAATGCCGATCCGGGTGCTGCCGTACTCAAAACTGTCTCTGTCGGTCACTTCTCCGATCACAGTATATGTAATCTGCAGATTACCGACCTGTCCGTCCTCTACTTCTGCGATAATATCTCCAAACGCAGGTGCAAACATATCGCGCGGATCCATACTATGTTCAATCTTTACGCCCATTCGGTTGCCGAATGCCATTTTGCTGACAGCGGCGATCACGCCGTGTCGGTCAAGCGCATAGGCAGACACAATTCTTCCGGATCTGATATCCTCCTGGAACTTTCCATACTGTTCCATTACCCTGTCATAAACCGGAAGATCATATTCATCTTTCTCGATTCTGAGCCATACAAGCTTATTTCCCGCTTTCTTAAGCTCCGGTGTGATAATGTCTTTATCAAGCGCCATATCAACGGCAAAGGATACAAGCGTAGGCGGTACATCAATATTCTGGAATGTTCCGGACATACTGTCTTTGCCCCCGATCGACGGAAGGCCGAAACCGATCTGTGCCGCATAAGCTCCGAGAAGAGAAGCAAAAGGCTGGCTCCACCGCTTCGGATCCTCGGACATACGACGGAAGTACTCCTGGAATGTAAAACGGATCTTCCTGTAATCTCCGCCTGCAGCAACAATCTTCGCTATTGATTCTGTCACAGCATAAACAGCACCGTGATATGGGCTCCAGCTCGACAGATATGGGTCAAATCCATAGCTCATCATAGAGACACTGTCCGTCTTTCCCTTCTGAACCGGAACTTTTGCTACCATGGCCTGAGTTTCGGTAAGCTGATACTTTCCTCCATGAGGCATAAACACTGAGCCTGCACCGATGGAGCCGTCGAACATCTCAACAAGTCCCTTCTGAGAGCACACATTGAGATCTGCCAGTGTATTGAGCCATGCTGATCTTACATCATTAATCTCATTTCTTCTGAAGAGACTGCCCTCCTGCTCCGGCATCTCAACTTCTACATTTGTTTCCTGATGCGCACCGTTTGTATCCAGGAAAGCACGGGAAAGGTTCACGATCTCTTTTCCTCTCCAGATCAGTACAAGTCTCGGTTCCTCTGTTACAACAGCTACTTTTGTCGCTTCCAGATTTTCTTCTTTGGCATAAGACATAAATTCATCTACGTCTTTCGGATCTACAACAACAGCCATACGCTCCTGAGACTCGGAAATCGCAATCTCAGTTCCATCAAGGCCTGCATATTTCTTCGGAACTTTGTCAAGTTCCACTCTAAGGCCGTCCGCAAGTTCTCCGATAGCAACAGAAACCCCGCCCGCACCGAAGTCATTGCATTTTTTGATCAGCCGGCTGACTTCCTCACGGCGGAACAACCGCTGGATCTTACGCTCTGTAGGCGGATTACCTTTCTGTACTTCCGCGCCGCAGGTCTCTATCGACTCTTCTGTATGAACCTTAGAGGATCCTGTAGCTCCGCCGCATCCGTCACGTCCCGTCCGGCCGCCGAGCAGAATGATAATATCTCCGGGATCTGAATTTTCACGGATTACGGCGCGTCTCGGCGCTGCGCCGAGAACAGCACCGATTTCCATACGTTTCGCCACATAGTCCGGATGATAGATTTCTTTTACAAGGCCTGTTGCCAGACCGATCTGGTTTCCGTAGGAACTATAGCCGTGAGCAGCTTCGCGTACCAGTTTCTTCTGCGGAAGCTTTCCTTTCAATGTATCTTTTACAGATACAGTAGGATCTGCCGCACCGGTTACACGCATTGCCTGATATACATAAGTTCTTCCCGAAAGAGGATCACGGATAGCGCCTCCCAGACATGTTGCGGCACCTCCGAAAGGCTCGATTTCTGTCGGATGGTTATGCGTTTCATTCTTGAAGTTGATCAGCCATTCTTCTTCAACACCGTCAACTTTAATCGGTACAACTATACTGCAGGCATTGATCTCATCAGACTCTTCCTGATCCGCAAGTTTTCCTTCTTTTTTCAGCCTTCTCATGGCCATAAGCGCAAGATCCATCAGGCAGACAAACTTATCTTCTCTTCCTGCAAAGATCTCACTGTGGTCTTTCAGATATTCGCGATACGTATCCTCGATCGGCTTTCTGTAATATCCATCATCAAATTGTACGTCTTTTAACTCTGTCGAGAAAGTCGTATGGCGGCAGTGATCTGACCAGTACGTATCCAGGACACGAATTTCCGTCATAGTCGGATCACGGTGTTCTTCCCCTTTATAGTAATTCTGAATATGCAGGAAATCCTTAAATGTCATGGCAAGGCCAAGTGAGTCATACAGCTTTTTCAGTTCATCTTCAGCCATATCTTTAAATCCTTCAAACACAAGGATATCTGCCGGTTCCTCAAATGATGAAACAAGCGTTTCCGGCTTCTCCTCTGACGCCTCTCTGGAATCCACCGGATTGATGCAGTGATTGCGGATTGCATCAAATTCATCATCAGAAATATTACCTTCAATCACATAAGTAGTCGCTGTGCGGATCACAGGACTTTCATCTTCTTTGATAAAACGGAGGCACTGTTCCGCCGAATCTGCTCTCTGGTCAAACTGCCCCGGCAGAAATTCTACGGAAAAGCTGCGGTCTCCCTCAGACAGTGGATACTCTTCCCTGTAAAGGATATCTACCGGCGGCTCTGCAAACACTCCGCTGCACGCTTTTTCAAATGTATCGTCGGAAATGTTCTCCACATCATACCGGATCAATACACGCACTCCTGTCACATCCATGATTCCAAGATAACGTCTGATCTCATGACGCAGTTCCTTTGCCGCAACGGCATAATCTGGTTTCTTTTCTACAAATACACGTCTTACGCTGCCCATATAAAATCTCCTTTGCATGATTATTCGTGCCTCGTGCACCCAAAATGATATCTGTTAGTATCGTACCACACTTCACTTCATTAGTATAATTAATATAACTTAAATTAGTTATAAGTCATGCTAATTTCTTTTTTCGATCCAGTATCTTCGGTATGAAGCTCAGCGCCAGAAGCACTACAAGCGAAGCCACAAAAACAGCCCCTATTCTCATTACCATATCGTAAAACAGTCCTTCGGGGAGCATCCGGATCATGTAATCTTCAGCCGGATCAAAGATCCACAGATCATTATCAAAAAATATGTGATGGAACTGTACAAACACAGAATCAAAGTCGACCACTGCCGCGATTCCAAGGAAAAGCACTGCCGTCCCGGTTATTCCCAAAGCAATCCAATATGACCGCGGTATAATCTTTTTTATATCCGCCCGTGTAATTATAAGAAACAGAATACACAAAACAGCCGCAATGCATGCCCCGAACCGGATATTCAGCCCTCCGATAAACAAGTCGCGCACTTCTCCCATATGAAACCGGTCCTGTTCGTTAAAGAAATCCTGCTCCCGTCCCTCAACTGTTGTCATCACAGAAAGAGTATCCCCTTTCCCTCGCAGATAATCCATCATTTCATGGGTCACATACATCACATCATCCATGTTCATATCCAGATCGGACAGCACATCATACTTTTCATACTCATACCGGTACACATCAAAATCCGAATACATAGCTATCTCAAAACTCGTAATAAGCAGTGCGGCTATAACAGAAAATCCCAGGATTATTCCTGCGCACCAGTGCAATTTTTTCATCTTACGTCAATCCTTTCCGTGTAATGTTGTAATTCTCTTTTTTATAGCTTATAATAGAATTATTATTTATTAGGAGGTCTTATAATGATCGATATTAATTACGAACTATATAAAGTATTCTATCACGTGGCGTCAACTCTGAATTTTTCCGAGGCCTCCAAGCAGCTCTTCATTTCCCAGTCTGCTGTAAGCCAGTCCATCAAAACACTGGAGCGAAAACTGGATCAGACACTTTTCATACGGAGCACAAAAAAAGTCCAGCTGACACCTGAGGGCGAAATCCTTATGCGGCATATAGAACCTGCGATGAATCTGATACAAAAAGGCGAGGCACAGCTCATCGATGCCGCTTCGACGGGCGGTCAGATCCGTATAGGAGCCAGCGATACAATCTGCCGTTACTTCCTGATTCCTTATCTCGAGCGATTTCACAAGGCATTTCCCGGAGCTCATATCAAAGTAATTAATCAGACATCCATGAAATGCGCGGAACTGCTGAGAAACGGCCAGGTAGATCTGATCGTAGTGAACTATCCGAACAATCATCTGGGTACCGCTACTTCTGTTCTTAGGATCAAACAGTTCCACGACGTGTTTATTGCCGGCAGTCCTTTCCGGGAGCTTAAGGATCGCACAGTCTCTTTCTCCGAACTGCTGCATTATCCTATTCTCATGCTGGACAAAAACAGTACGACCAATGAATTTCTTCACCAGGTATTCCAGCAGCATCAGCTGGATCTCGTTCCGGAGATTGAACTGACAAGCAATGACCTGCTTGTTGATCTTGCACGCATCGGCCTGGGCATTGCCTTTGTACCGGACTACTGTATTACGGAACAGTCAGATAACCTCTTTCTATTGAAGACAAAAGAAGAGCTTCCTTTCCGTGAACTTGCCGTCGCTTACAACGACCAGCTTCCGCTTTCAAGAGCATCAATGGAATTCCTCAGCTATTTCCAGAATGACTCTATGTAATCCTCAAGCGTCAGCATGGTACAGACATGGCAGTTTTCCCATTCCCTCGGGAAGCTGTCTCTGTACTGTCTTTGGGAGAAACGCTCGTCAAGCAGCAATATGATTCCTCTGTCCGTCTCTGTACGTATCACGCGTCCTGCGGACTGAAGCACCTTGTTAATCCCCGGATAAAGATAGGCGTAATCAAAACCTCTCATTCCCCGGGCGTCGAAATATCCTTTCAGAATCTCCCGGTCATTGCAAACCTGAGGAAGCCCTGTCCCCACAATAATCGCACCGATCAGGCGGTCTGCCGTCAGATCAATTCCTTCCGAAAACACCCCGCCCATCACGCAGAAACCGATGAGGCTGTTCTCCCTTTCACGGTCAAACTCTTCAAGAAATTCTTCTCTCTCCTTCTCTCCCATATTCTGAGACTGCAGGATCACGTCGATTCCCTCCTGAGTGAGGACGAATTGTTCGTATACCGCTTCCATAAATTTATAAGACGGAAAGAATGCCATATAATTTCCTTTTTTGCATCGCACCGTTCTCCCAAGATAATCGGCATATCGCCGGTACATATCCCTGCCTCTCATCGTGTATCTTGTACTCACATCTCTGGCCTGCAGAAGCAGCATATTTTCTTTTGGAAAGGGAGACTGTGCATAAATTGCATAATCGTCTTTTTCTACCGCTAAAAGACTCTTATAATAATGGATTGGGAGAAGGGTTGCGGAGAAAAACACCGTACCATTTCCGTACTCCAGATAATTTTGCAGATTTTCCGCCGGATTTACGCAGAAAAGCTTTATTTTGAATCTTCCGTTCTCTTCAAGTTCGCTGTATACCACATAATTTTCATCAAGGATGTCGTGTATACCGATAAAAGATCTCACCTGAAAATACAGATTAAGCACCCTTTCCCGTATGGCATCGTCCGACGGCTCTTCCAGGAACCGCTCCATCTCCGACAAAAGATTCATCAATTTAAGTGCTATATGGGAGACACTGTTAAGAATCTGATAATCCTTACATTCACGTTTCAGCTCCAGAAACAGTTTATTCACTTCCCCGAGCCGGCGCGCCATCTTCCCGTCCAGATTCTTTATCAGTTTTCTCAGCTCCAGAAAATCATCTTTATATAATGCCGCGCTGTACATCTCTCTCCCGCGCTCTACCAGATTATGCGCTTCGTCGATCAGAAAAATATAATTCCCGCCGCTCCCTTCTGAAAAAAAGCGTTTCAGATGTGCGTTCGGATCAAATACATAATTATAATCGCAGATCACAGCGTCAACCCATGTAGAAATATCAAGGGAAAGTTCAAATGGGCACACTTTAAATTTCTCAGCCTGTCTCTCAATCGCCGCCCGATCAATATCATTTTCATCCATCAGCATATCATAGACCGCATCATTTACCCTGTCAAAATGCCCTTTTGCATAAGGGCAGGCATCCGGATTGCAGGCAGTCTCCTCACAGAAACAGATTTTTTCTTTAGCGGTAATGGTAAGCACTTTCATGTGCAGTCCCTGCTCTTTCATTATACGGAACGCCTGCTCAGCCACAGTTCTGGTGATTGTCTTCGCTGTCAGATAAAAAATCTTATCCCCCAGTCCCTCCCCCACTGCCTTTACCGCCGGAAATACCGTTGAAATCGTTTTCCCCACACCCGTGGGAGCCTGAATAAAAAGTTTTTTTCTCCGCAGAATCGTACGATAGACAGCAGCCGCCACATCCCGCTGTCCCGGACGGTACGGATACGGGAATTCCGTTTCCTTTATCGACGCATTTCTTGTCATCTCCCATTCAATCTGGAATTTCGCCCACTTTTCATACCGGCTGATCAGATCATCAAACCATTCTTCCAGTTCCTCTTTCGAATATTCCAGATAGAACCGCTTAATCTCTTCTGTATCAAGATGACAATATGTCATCTGAACTTTTATCTTTTCTAATCTGTTCTGATCCGCATAAATATACGCATAACACTTTGCCTGCGCAAGATGGACTTTCAATGGCTCTGTTATATGGTCCAGATCCCGTAAAACTCCCTTTATCTCGTCGACGGATACTTCTTTTTCCCCATTCTGCTCACGGATAATTATACCGTCTGCACGTCCCTCTATCTGTAACCTGAACCCTTCACATGGAACCACAGTTTTCAGGATTACCTCTGCATGATAATCCGATCCCATACTTCTCTGTATCTTCCGATGCAGGCGGCCGCCCATCAGCATTGCCTCTTTATCCACGCTTCCGGAAGTTCTGTTATCAATGTCTCCGCTTCTCAATATAAATTCAACCAGATTTCTCACAGAGACGCGGATAACCTTTTCCTCTTCACCTATTTCCACTTCTATACTGCCGCCTCTTTCATGACATATATTTCATCCTGTACGCAGATGCGATGATGTATCTATCATAATCTTATTTTCTGATTAATACAACATTTTTTAACAGTTCAGCCGCCACGGACGAAAGGGAAAAACTGTTACACCTGATATCAGGAAACAGACGGCTCCCTGTTGCCTTCACACGAAAACTCTGTCATATTTCCCCGAAAGCGGAGCGGAAGATGACTCTGCTGGCACTTCGGATTCTCACGTTCCTTGATAGAAACTGCTTCAAAAAATTCTTTCCACAGGCATACATAGTCCGTCTCTCCTTGAGATACTGCCGCAGCAGCCTCTGGATCAAGCGATTTTCCCCAAACAAGACTCCATTTTTCCTGTTTTTTATGGATAAGAAAAACTTCGTGGGTCTTATCATATATTGCCCAGTTTTCAAGCGGAAACCTGTCAGAAAAATGATCTCCGATGCAGGTCAGCACCTGGGATTTCGGGGTAATCTCTGAAAACAAAACTCCATTTTCCAGTTCCCGGAAACGGATGAATTCCTCATACATATGGGCTTCATTCGACACGCTCCGGCTCATGGCAAATACTTTTGCCACGTCAGGATTACCAAGATGATCCATAATCTTTCGACTGTCCTTAATAGTTCTCGCTTCCTGCATAACCCGGAATACTTCCGTTCCCTTTTCCTGGTCATCTGACAAAAGAGCATAATAGATGTCCCAATAGGCGTTATAACCGAGATAACGCTTTACCATACGCTGTAAGCGCCGGGCTTTATCTTCTGTCTCCACCACAGTCTTGTACTGGCAGAAAAGCTGCTGTTGTATCCTGCCGCGCAGCCCGATGCCCGCTTCACCATTCCGGTTCTCAAGCCATGCGTCATGCAGTGCCGAACAGAGG
This sequence comes from uncultured Lachnoclostridium sp., assembly GCA_946491795.1. Lineage (GTDB taxonomy): Bacteria > Bacillota > Clostridia > Lachnospirales > Lachnospiraceae > Mediterraneibacter > Mediterraneibacter gallistercoris. The sequence goes on from CAMLYF010000005.1 coordinate 130,744, forward strand.
CCTGTAAGTGTATCAGTACATATATAGATCTCTTTCATAATATGTTCACCCCGCTAAAGTTTACATCATCAAACAGGGACAGCTGACGGTATGTTACGCCGTCAGCCCCCTCCGGAAGTCTTTCCTTTGTATTCAATAAATTTCGCGTAATATAGTCCTCATCAATCCGGATCGGATATAACATCTTTCCTGAACAAGTAATAAAATACAATGCGCGCTTTAGTACAACTCCTATTTTCTTCAGATCATCAAACCCGAGTGCTCCCATCCTTCGCGCTTTTACGATTCTGCCTGCCGATTTATAACCGATTCCGGGCACACGGAGCAGTATTCTGTAATCAGCCCGGTTAATTTCTACCGGAAAAATATCGAGATGTTTCAATGCCCAGCAGCACTTCGGATCCAGAAGAACATTAAAATTAGGATTCTCCTCATCCAGGAGCTCGTTTGCTTTAAAATGATAATATCGCAGCAGCCAGTCAGCCTGATACAGCCGGTGCTCCCGCAAAAGAGGAGGCTTGTTGTCAACAAGAGCCGGAAGTGTCTGATCCTCATTGACAGGAACAAAAGCAGAATAAAATACCCTTTTCAGGTCAAATTTCTTATACAAAGCTTCAGCCACATTCAGAATCTGATAGTCGCTCTCAGGAGTAGCCCCAATGATCATCTGGGTGCTTTGTCCGGCAGGAACAAACCGGGGCGCATTCCGGTACAATGCAATCTCATGTTTATTTTCTTCCATCTGATTCTGAACAAGCCGCATAGGTGTCAGTATGTTCTTTCTCGATTTGTGCGGAGCAAGAAGTCTCAGGCTTTCTGCGGTAGGCAGTTCTACATTTACGCTCATCCTGTCCGCAAGGTATCCCGTCATTCGGATCAGTCCCGGATCCGCGCCCGGAATTGCTTTTACATGAACATATCCCTGAAAATTATATACGTGTCTCAGCCTGTATAAAGCGGCGTAGATTAATTCCATAGTATAATCCGGGCTTTTCAGGATACCGGAGCTCAGGAACAGGCCTTCAATGTAATTTCTCCTGTAAAATTCCATCGTGAGTGTACATATTTCCTCCGGTGTAAAAGAAGCCCGCCTGACATCATTCGACGAGCGGTTGACACAGTATTTGCAGTCATAAATGCATTCATTTGTGAACAGGATCTTCAAAAGCGAAATACAGCGTCCATCCGCCGAAAAACTGTGGCAAATTCCCGCTTTACTGCAGTTTCCCATCCCCGTACCGTCCCCTTTTCTCTCAACACCGCTGGAGCTGCAGGACACATCATATTTCGCCGCATCAGACAATATATTCAATTTCTCATTCAGTGTCATTTCTTTCTGTATCTTATCCCACATTGCGCCCTCCGATAATCGAACATTTGTTCTTTATGTGTATAATAGCACGTACGTTCGATTATTGCAAGCGTCATTTCTTTTCTGAACAGGATAAAAATAAACGTCCCGATCTGCCGAATAGGCAGACCGAGACGTCCTGATATTAATATAATATATGTGATCTGTAGAAATTTCAAATATATACTGCAGGATCTTACTCACACTCTCTGATCCGTTTTCTAAGCGGCAGTACCATGGCCGGAGATACCGACAGCTCATCAAGCCCCATCTTAAGGAACTCTTCCGTAAGCTCAAGATCTGCTCCAAGTTCACCGCAGATACCGATCCATGCTCCCTCTGCGTGGGCATTTTCGGCAGCCATCTTTATCATGGCAAGGACAGCCGGATGATGTGGATCATAGAACTCGTCCAACTTGGAGTTCTGACGGTCAATAGCAAGTGTGTACTGGGTCAGATCGTTTGTACCCACACTGAAGAAATCCACTTCTTTTGCAAGTTCCCGGCTGATCATGACAGAGGCCGGAGTCTCGATCATGATACCAAGCTCTACATCTTCTTTATATGGGATTCCTTCTTTCTTCAGCTCTTCTTTTACTTCCGCGATAATTTCCTTTATCCTGTGCACTTCGTCCACAGAAATAATCATCGGGAACATAATGGAAATATTGCCGAACATTGCGGCACGGTAGAGCGCACGCAGCTGAGTTTTAAATATCTCAGGTCTTGTCAGGCAGATACGTATCGCACGGTATCCGAGCGCCGGATTGTCTTCTTTATCCAGTCCGAAATAATCTACCTGTTTGTCCGCGCCAATATCAAGCGTACGGATGATGACTTTCTTTCCCGCCATACTCTCCGCCACCTGTTTGTATACTGCGAACTGCTGCTCTTCAGTCGGGAAATCCGTATTTTCCAGATAAAGGAACTCGCTTCTGAAAAGTCCGATTCCACCGGCATCATTCTTAAAAACAGCGCCAAGATCTGAAACGTTTCCGATATTTGCATAGACATTGATCTTCTGTCCGCTCTTTGTAACGTTCTCTTTGCCTTTCAGCTGCTCCAGAAGAGCTTTCTGTTCAAGATCTTTCTCACGTTTATCCTGCATTTCTTTGAGAGTTGACTCATCGGGATCAATATAGAGAGTTCCCGTAAATCCGTCAATGATCGCATCTCTGCCGCTGTATTCCTCAAGGAGATCCTCTCCCAGTCCGATTACAGCGGGAATATTCATGGTACGTGCAAGGATAGCCGTATGAGAGTTAGAAGATCCGTATTGGGTAGCGAAACCAAGCACTTTACTCTTATCAAGCTGTACAGTCTCGCTCGGAGCCAGATCATCTGCCGCGATAATACAGGGCTCTGTCATTTCCTTAAAGCCCGTATCCACGCCACAGAGAATATCAAGAACACGTTCGGAAACATCCTTTACGTCGGCTGCACGCCCCTGCATGTAAGCGTCATCCATAGCCGCGAACATCTTTGCAAAATTATCCGCAGTAGTAGCGACTGCGTATTCAGCATTCACTTCCTGTGTGCGGATGATATTCTCAATCGACTCAAGATAATCCAGATCCTCAAGCATCATCTGGTGGATCTCGAAAATCATGGCGTTAGCCTCTCCGACATCCTCAAGAGCTTTGTTATAAAGACCTTTCAACTGGTCAACAGCAGTATTCTTTGCTTCCTGGAATCTTTCCCACTCTGCATCAACATCATCGACGTGTGTTCTCTTGATTACTTTATCATTTCTCTGATAAAACATAAGCTTTCCGATCGCCACGCCGCCAAACACACTTTTACCGCTAATCGTAATCATAATTTATAAATTCTCCTTACCTGATTTATAAATTCTCCTTGAAGAATGTCTCCAGTTCTGCTGCTGCCGTATCCTCATCAGCACCCTCAACCGTGACTGTAATTTCCTCTCCTGTCTTTACTCCAAGGCCCATAACTCCGAAGATTCTCTTTGCATCCGCACTCTTCTCGCCTTTTGCTATTTTAACAGCTGACTGATAACCTGCCGCCTGTTTTACAAGGATTCCCGCCGGTCTTGCATGGATTCCTTCCGGATCTGTGATCACATATTTAAATTCTTTCATTTTATATGTCCTCCTTTGATTTTAATCCTTGTATTAGTATATAACAGATTAGATGAATTTTCAATTACTGATTGTCAGTGGTTTTGTATTTTTGCACAAAACCGCCGGAACAAACAGTTTATTCAAACAAAGGAGTAGAAAGATACCGCTCTCCTGTATCCGGAAGAAGTGCCACTATCACTTTTCCTTCATTTTCTTCCTTTCGGGCCTCCTGCAGCGCAGTATGGAGTGCGGCACCCGACGTGATACCTACAAGAATCCCCTCTCTGGCCGCCAGAAGTCTTGCTGCCGCATACGCCTCATCTTCTGTCACCTGATTTACCTTGTCATATATGTCCGTATCAAGAATCTCCGGGACAAAACCGGCTCCGATCCCCTGAAGTCCGTGCGGCCCCGGCTTTCCTCCGGAAAGAACCGGAGAACCCGACGGTTCCACAGCGATTACTTCAACACCGGGATTCTTTTCTTTTAAATACCTGCCGACTCCTGTAACGGTTCCTCCTGTTCCTGCGCCTGCAATAAAGATATCTACTTTTCCGTCCGTATCTTCCCAGATTTCAGGCCCCGTAGTCCTGTAATGTGCTTCCGGATTCGCCTTATTGACAAACTGCCCGAGAACAATCGAATTTTCCGTTTCTTTCTCCAGCTCCTCCGCTTTCTCTATAGCGCCTGACATTCCCCTGCTTCCTTCCGTGAGCACGATCTTTGCTCCATATCCGAGCAGGAGTTTCCTCCGTTCTATACTCATTGTCTCCGGCATCACAAATATAGCTTTATACCCCCGCGAAGCAGCAACTGACGCCAGCCCGATTCCTGTATTTCCACTGGTCGGTTCAATGATAGTGGCGCCCGGTCTGATACGTCCGCTCTTTTCCGCATCTTCTATCATGTTCAGCGCAACACGGTCCTTTACACTTCCTGCAGGATTAAAATATTCAAGCTTTACCAGAACCTTTGCTTTTAACTGTGATTCACTCTCCAGGTTTTTCACCTCCATCAGCGGAGTATGTCCGATAAGTTCCGTTACGTTTTCATATATTTTCATTGTTCAAATTCTCCTTTCTTTTTACAGCTTATATTATTTTATTTTAATCAAGGATTCTATTAATTACAACACTTCGACATCTTTTGTATAATTTTACAAATCAAACCAGATACTCGTTGACTTTTATTGTTAAACATGCTACACTGAGGCGGTATCAGTTCAATGGATGAACAGATACAGCAACTTATTTATTTTTCTTATGGAGGGTAACACAATGACAGGTACAGTGAAATGGTTTAACAACCAGAAGGGTTACGGATTCATTTCTGACTCTGAAGGCAACGACATCTTCGTTCACTACTCAGGGCTGGTTATGGACGGATTCAAAACCCTGGAAGAGGGTCAGGCTGTCGAATTCGAAGTGACAGAAGGCGCTAAAGGACCACAGGCAACTAACGTAGTAAAACTTTAATCAGATTTTTTAATGTACCTTTTTAATATATAAACCGACTAGATTTATATAAAAAAGCTTTACAGAGAAATGAGATTAAAAGAGAACCGTCCGGCGGATCATCTGCCGGACGGTTCTTTTTATTTAATTTTACAGTTTTGTATTTGACACATAGGCCTCGGGCGCTTCCCACACATCAAATCCACTGCCTCTCAGAATGTCTACCACTCTTGCCGGATCATCACATTTAAGCACTGCAGAAGCATCTGCTCCGTTCGCGAACGCGTACATATATTCGATATTTACATCACCTTCTACGATCTGATGCATGGCGCGGCTTAAAGAGCCGGTCTCGTGTGGAACACGCAGGGCTACCACATCAGTCAGCATTGCAGTAATACCGTTGTCTCTGAGTACTGCTTTTCCTTTATTCGGATCAGAGACGATCATCCGGAGCATTCCGTATTCTGTTGTATCTGCCAGACTCAGAGCCACAATATTGACATCGTTTCCCGCGAGTACAGAAAGCACCTCGTCAAGTCGTCCTTCGCGGTTCTCAAGAAATACGGATAACTGTTGAATCGTGATTCCCATAACTTTTACCTCCCTTTTACAGCTTTCTGTTGTCGATAACGCGGACCGCTTTGCCCTCGCTTCTCTGGATAGATTTCGGCTCGACAAGTTTTACCCGTACTGAGATACCCAGCGCCTGTTTGAGAACTGCAGCGATCTTATTGCGCAGCGCATCCAGTTTTCTGATCTCATCCGAGAATACTCTTTCGTCAACTTCCACCATAACAGTAAGTACATCCATGTTGTCTTCCCTGTCTACGATCATCATATAATGCGGTGCAACGACTCCGCCTATAGAAAGAAGTGCTGTCTCTACCTGAGTCGGGAACACATTTACGCCGCGGATAACTTTCATGTCGTCCGTTCTTCCCGTAAACTTGGAAATTCTCGGCAGCGTCCTGCCGCATTCACATTTACCGTAAGTGATGCTTGTCAGGTCCTTTGTGCGGTAACGGATCAGAGGCATCGCTTCTTTTACAAGAGTTGTAAATACGAGTTCTCCTGTCTCTCCTTCCTCACACTTCTCATGAGTCGCAGGATTTAATACTTCCGGATAGAAATAATCCGCGTGCACATGAAGCCCGGCCTTATGTATACAGTCCTGTGCAACGCCCGGACCTGTAACCTCACATAACCCGTAAATATCAAAGCAGTTAATATGGAGAATATCCTCGATCTTCTTGCGCATCTCTTCTGTCCACGGCTCCGCGCCGTGAATTCCCGCTTTCAATTTCATGTGATCGACAAGCCCTGCTTCCTGGATAGATTCTGCCAGATACAGGGCATAGGAAGGTGTGCATGCGAACGCAGTAGCTCCAAGATCTTCCATAACCATCATCTGACGTTTTGTATTGCCGGCAGACATGGGGATCGCAGTAGCTCCCAGAGCCTTTGCCCCGAAATCAAGTCCCATACCTCCGGTGAAAAGTCCGTAGCCATAGCATACATGGATGATGTCTTCGTTCGTCAGTCCCGCCATTGTAAGACCGCGTGCGACACACTCTCCCCACACATCCACATCCTTCTGCGAATATGGAGCGATTGTAAGTTTTCCTGTTGTTCCGGAGGTTCCCTGAACACGCACAACATCTTTCATCGGAATCGCCAGAAGTCCGAACGGATAGTTATTCTTCAGATCCTCTTTCGTTGTGAAGGGAAGTTTCCCGATATCTTCGATAGATTTGATATCTCCCGGTTCCACTCCGCGCTGCTGCATTTTCTTACGGTAGAACGGTACATTGTCATATACTCTTTTGACAACATCTACCAGACGCTTACTCTGCAGGTCTGCCATCTCATCCCTGCTCATACACTCGATCTTCGGATCACGGATGCGTTCCACCCAGTTTTCCAGTGCTACACCTGCCATTTTCTTTCTTATCTCCTTTATTTCGATTTATTATAGTTCTTTTTCCTCCATGATTTTGACATCAGCAGCCTCAAGAACTTTTTCGGCCTGCTCGAAATCATCTGTATGGAATACCATGACCGGAGCTTTTCCTTCACGTATTACAAAAGAATAAATATAGTCTATGTTGATTTTTCCGTCTGCAAGTATCTTCAGCATCTGATTGAGATTACCCTGTTCATCTTTGAGTTCCACGCCGATCACATCGCTCACTCTTGTAACAAATCCCTTCTCTGTCAGACTCTTCTTTGCACTGACCGGATCATCGACAACAAGACGCATGATCCCGAACTCCGGGGTGTCGAAAGTAGAGATCGCGCGGATGTTTACGCCCGCTTCTGTCAATACAGACGTCACATTCATCATACTGCCCGGCTGATTTTCCACGAATACCGATATCTGCCTGATCATTGTTATCACCGCCTTTCCTTCTGTTTCCTTATTTAATAATTTAATATTTAACAGTTCTATTTCAGCCCGTACCCAACATCAAACGCTTTCTTATTGATTTCGATCGTCTTTGGCGGAACCGTCTTCTCAATCACATCATACCACTGTTCTTTCGTGAAATCCATGTGCTGTGCCGCCACACCGAGTACGATCAGGTTAAATACTTTCGGATTTCCCAGTTTTCTCGATTCTTCTGTAGCGTCTACCTTGTATACTTTATATTCTTTCCCGAGTTCCTCCAGTATGTTTTCCGGATACTCTGCATTTCCGATCACAACCGGCATCGGATCGATACGCCAGTCGTTAACTACCAGAGCACCGTCTTTTTTCAAAAAGTGGGCATATCTGAGCGCTTCCAGACGTTCAAAGGCAATGATCACATCGGCCTGTCCTTCTTCCACAATCGGCTCGGCCACCTTATCTCCATAACGGACAAATGTAACAACACTTCCGCCCCTCTGAGCCATCCCGTGGACTTCAGAAAGCTTCACATCATACCCGCCCGCAATAGCAAGCCCGCCCAGAATACGGCTGGTGAGCAGTGTGCCCTGTCCGCCGACTCCGACAATCATAATATTTTTTACTGCCATGGTCTACTCACCCTCCCTTACAAGCTCTATCGCATCAAATTTACACAGTTCTTTACACAGTCCGCAGCCGGTGCACATCGTATCATCAATATGGATCGTTCCGTCTACATTCTTTGTCATGGCCGGACATCCCGGCTTCATGCACATACCGCATTTCTTACATTTATCTTCGTGTGCCACGTAAAGTGGTTTTTTCCTCTTATCGAGAAGCACGCAAGGAGTCTTGGTGATGATAACAGAAATCTCGTCCTTTGCCACTTCTTCTTTGATCGTCTTCTCAAGCAATGGAAGATCAAAAGCATTGATCTCATATACGTTCTTTACACCCATCGCCTTACAGATTCCCGGTATACTGATCGCGTAGGTCGGATCTCCCTGGAGAGTCTTTCCGGTCGCCGCGTGATCCTGATGTCCTGTCATTCCTGTTGTAGAGTTGTCAAGGATAATCACGGTACCTGTTGCTTTGTTGTATACCATATTCATCAGGGAGTTCACACCCGTATGCATAAATGTGGAGTCTCCGATTACTGCCACCCAGTTCTTTATATAATCTTTGCCCTTTGACTTCTCCATACCGTGAAGCGTTGAAATACTGGACCCCATACACATTGTCGTGTCGATCACACTCAGGGGAGCTACCGCGCCAAGTGTATAACATCCGATATCTCCCGCCGCATGCATCTTCAACTTGTTAAGTGTATAGAACACACTTCTGTGCGGACATCCCGGACAGAGGATCGGCGGTCTTCCCGGTGCAGCTGCCGGTTCTTTAATATCAAGATTCTGTTTCAGAATTGCTTTCCTGAGCATATTTGCACTATATTCGCCCTGAACGGTAAGGATTTCCTTGCCAACAGCGTTGATTCCCCAGGATTTCACCTGTTCTTCAATCACCGGGTCAAGTTCCTCTACTATATATAATATGTCTACTTTGGACGCAAAATCTTCGATCAGTTTTCTCGGAAGCGGATTGACCATGCCCAGCTTCAGCACAGATGCTTCCGGCATTGCTTCTTTCACATACTGATATGGAATACCGCTTGTAATGACGCCGATTTTCGTATCGTTCATCTCCACACGGTTGATCGGGAGCGTGTTTGCCGCTTCTGCAAGCTCCAGATTGCGTTTCTCGATCTCTATATGGCGCACTTTCGCATTGCCCGGCATCATGACATTTTTCTGTATATTTTTCTCATATACTTTGTCTTCTGGAACAACACGCTCCTGAAGTTCTACCAGCCCCTGGGAATGTGCAAGCCTTGTCGTCGTCCTGAAGATAAACGGACGGTCAAACTGTTCACTGAGCTCAAACGCCATCTTAAAATAATCTTTTGCTTCCGCGCTGTCCGACGGCTCAATTACCGGAATCTGTGCCGCTCTCGCGACCATTCTTGTATCCTGTTCGTTCTGGGAGCTGTAAAGTCCCGGATCGTCAGCTACAACAATGACAAGACCGCCGTTTACTCCCATATAAGAAACTGAATACAGAGGGTCCGCAGCCACGTTGAGCCCTACATGCTTCATACACGCCATAGCACGCACGCCGGCAAGACTTGCGCCCACAGCCACCTCAGTCGCCACTTTCTCATTCGGCGCCCACTCTTCATATACATCGTCTCTGTACTGGACAAGATATTCGCTGATCTCCGTACTCGGAGTTCCCGGATAGGCTGATGAGACTTTCACTCCCGCCTCATAAGCTCCGCGGGCGATTGCTTCATTGCCCAGCATGATCACTTTTTTCCCCATATCATAAACCATCCTTTCGTAAATCTGTCACTCTCTTCGCTTTGCCCTCAAATCTCTGCAGCGAATTAGGAGCCACGAGCCTGATCTGCGTAGCAAGGCCAAGCTGAGCTTTCAGTGCCTTCTTGATCCTGCTCTCGAGTTCGCTGAGTTTTGCATAGCTGTCAAGCAGTCTGTCGTCGATCAGTTCCACTGTTATTGTCATAACATCCAGTCTGTTCCTGCGCTCTACAAGGATCTCGTAATGAGGTCCGATCTCATCAATCTTAAGGAGCACTTCCTCGATCTGCGTCGGGAATACATTTACTCCGCGGATGACAAGCATATCGTCCGCACGGCCGGAAATATTTTCCATCCTGCACGTTGTACGTCCGCACTTGCACGGCTCATACATCAGTCTTGTAAGGTCTCCTGTCCGGTATCTAACCAGAGGCAGTGCCTCTTTGCCGAGGCATGTCACTACAAGCTCACCAAGTTCGCCCGGCGGAAGCACTTCCTCTGTTTCCGGATCGATGATCTCGGGTATAAACCAGTCTTCATTCACATGCATACCGCAAAGTTCCGTACACTCTCCTGCCACTCCCGGACCGCAGAGCTCACTCATGCCGTAGTTCTGTGTACAGACGAACTGGTCTCCCCATACCTTATGCATCTCATCACGCATCGGCTCTGTCATGCCTTCGCCTCCGAAAAGGCCGATATGCAGCTTAAGGTCTTTCGACGGATCGATGCCCCGGTTTCTTATCTCTTCCCCGAGGTGAAGCGCATAGGACGGAGTAGCTACCAGAAGCGTTACTCCCATATCCTGAAGAAACATAATCTGTTTGTTCGTATTGCCTGAAGACATAGGAATCACGGATGCGCCGATCTTTTCAAGGCCGCCGTGAAGGCCAAGCGCTCCTGTAAATGTACCATATCCAAATGAGATCTGCGCCACATCATCGGCCGTAGCGCCGCCCATGCAGGCAAGTCTCGCCACATTATTGAGCCACATGTCCAGATCATTTCTCGTATATCCTACAACTGTCGGTTTCCCGGTCGTTCCCGAGCTTGCATGATAGCGCACGATTTCTTTCTTATCTACTGCAAAAAGCCCGTCCGGATAGTTGTCTCTGAAATCCGCTTTATATGTAAAAGGCAGACGCTTCAGATCCTCCAGTGTCTGCACGTCGTCCGGCTTAATGCCCGCCGCATCCATCTTGTCACGGTACGGTTTTACCCGATCATAAATGTAATGGACCGTATCCTTCAATTTGGCAAGCTGGATTGCTTCGATCTCTTCTCTGGGGAGAGTCTCCTCCTTATCCCATATCATTGTATGTGTCCTCCTTCGCTTAAACATTCGCCTTGTTTCAGTATATCACAATACTTTGCCGATTTAAAGTGGAAAATTCATGTTTGTCGGACTAAATACCGAGGGGGATAAGGTCCGAAAACGGACGGAGATGAGGCATGGAAATACTTTTCTAGATAACCGGTATGTGCTTCAGGCTCCGCTCCGTAATTCGGGAAAAATTAAAGGCTCTGAAAGCTGACTAAAATCAAAGCCTGAAAATGGGAAACTCGTCTTCGCCTCAGACACCCCATTTTCAGGCTTAACATCATCTTTCAGAGCCTTAACTTTTTCATCGAATTATTTCAAAGTCGCCTTCCTCACATACCGTTCATCTCTTTTCAAGTCTTCCTGCGGTTCATCTCAGTCCGTTTTCTGCTTTATCGAATCCGGCATTCACTCCGATAGCCAGTACGGAAAATACGAATTGAACAAAATCGCTACGCGATGGCCTGCGAAAGCTGTCGCATAGC
>CAMLYF010000006.1:0-130236 GCA_946491795.1 uncultured Lachnoclostridium sp.
GCAGTCGCCGGATCTTTATGCAAGCATAAATCCGCCTCCTGCTGACAGATGGCTGAACTGTTGGTTAAAAAAGTATAAATTCCGGGGTGTTTTCTTGAAGTTGACAGATAATAGGGTATAATAATTATATGTTTGGACGTCAAAAGCGGATGTCGGTTTTGGACGTGATTTGTCCGCGGTGGACGAAAGAAGAAAGGAGTTACTACTATGAAAGATTTTTTTGAAGATTTAGGGAAACGCATCGGCGAGACTGCGGAGACAATGACAAATATGGCCGGAGAGGCTATTGAAATCCAACGCCTGAAAAGCCAGATCCGCACTCTCGCAAGGGGAAATGCGGTGGACCTGATGGAGCTCGGAAAGTCAATCTATGACCGTTATAAAGCAGGCGAGGAAGTTGAGGAGAGTGCGCAGGCTCTCTGCGATGCGATTAAAGACAGAGAGACAACGATCGGTGATTATGAGAGAAAAATTTCCAAAATCAAAGGCGCTTCCAAATGTTCTAACTGTGGGAAAATGGTAGGAAAAGATATGGCATACTGTCCGTACTGCGGTGAAAAAGTTGCTGCAGCAGATGAGGCTGAGGGTGAAGAAGCAGGAAACAATGATACCGTAGATGAGGCGGCAGATGATTATGTGGGACAGGTAAAAGAGAAAATGGCGGGCGCCGCGGAAAAAGCTGCGGACAAAGCAGACGAGGCGGCAAAAAAGGTCAGCGATATAGCGGAAAAAGCCGCGGAAAAGACCGGTGATATAGCCGGGAAGGCCGCAGAAAAGACCGGCGAGATGGCAGAGAAAGCAGCGGAAAAGATCAATGATGCCGCAGAGAAAGTTTCAGGTAAATTAAATGAATAGGAAATGGTTTCTGATTGAAACAGCAGGATTATTTGCGGCGGATCAGCTGCTTAAGACATATGCGGAGCAGAATCTTGACAAAAAAGAAGAACGGAAACTTGCAGGACCGGTTGTGCTCAGAAGGGTGCACAATAAAGGAATGTGTCTGGGAATTTTGTCAGAAAAGCAGACAGTGGTACGGTATTTATCTCTGGCTGCGGCAGGAATAGTGACAGTATGTCAGGCGGCTGCGTTGTTTGGCAGAAAAGGATTCTGGAAAAAACAGGGCCTTGCCCTGATGTCAGCGGGTGCATGGAGCAACACGTTCGACCGTTTTGCCCGGGGATGCGTGGTCGACTATGTCGGGTTTAAGGTGAAGGATCCTGAAATTGCAGAGATCACATATAATCTGGGAGATTTCTTTATAGCGGCAGGAGCTGTGGTCCTGTCGTTGTGTTCAGTGTTTTCGTCTTCGAAAAAGAAGAAAGAGGAAGTCGAAAGAATTGAAGAACCGGAACAGATAGCTGAAGAATAATCGACAGTGAAAGAAAAAACAGGCAGCGCCGGACATACCGGCGCTGTAGCTGTGTTAAGAGCATATTTTATGATCAGAATCCGACGGATGCTTTTACTTCTTCGATATCTCCCGTGAATACAATCCCGTTCATGCCGAGAGATTTTCCGGCTTCAATGTTTCGCTCAAGATCATCAATGAAGAAACATTCTTCCGGTTTGAGCGAATAAGTACTGAACAGATATTGGTACATGGCAGGATCCGGTTTTGCTGTCTTCAGAGGCGCGGAGAAAACGACTCCGCTGAATTTTTTCAGCACTTCATACTGTCTGGCCCACTCGGCAAAATAGGTGGGCGCGTTGGACAGAAGATAGACAGGTACATTTCGTTCCACAAGCTCATCAATAAAGCGGAGCGTCTCTTCCTTAGGCGTAATATACCGGGGCCAGTCCCTAAAAAAGGCCCGGGTCGGATCAGCCAGATGTTCCGGAAGCGCGGCGAGGCATTCTTCTATATATTCATCGTAATCAAGCGTTCCCTTGTCCAGTTCTCCCCATTTCTTATAGATAACGGAACAGAGCAGACTGCAGTCTTCTTCCGAGCTACAGAACTGCTGCATTATGTATTTCCCGTCGAATTTCCCGATCACATTTCCAAAATCAAAAATTATATTCTTGTATTTCATAACGATCTCCCAGTCTTAATTTATAGTTTTTCAGAACAAATATATCCGGATATATTATACACCAAAAATTACAATTAAAAAAATCTTCATTTTTGACTAACTTTTTATGCCGGCCGGTTGTCTTATTATAACAGAAGCGGACAAGGAAGGAGGAATGAGATGATTTCTGACTTCTTACTGATACAGAAAATCAGAAACGGAGACAACCGTGCGGGAAATGAATTCGTGAAAAAGTATTATCCTCTGATCTATCAATATTGCTTTCTGCATATTCACGACAGAGACTGTGCGGAAGATATGACTCAGGAAACGTTTGTGAGATTTTTCGAAGCAGTTATGAACCGAACAGATATTGCAAAAGTGAAGAGCTATTTATACCGTGTTGCCGGAAATACAGTAAAGAATTATTACAGGAAAAAGAAGGAACTGCTGCTTGAGAAGCTGCCTGACACTGTGGAAAATAACGCGGTAGATATAGAAGTCAGGCTTGATATTGAACGGGCAGTGGCATGTCTTCCGGATGAGATAAGAGAAATCACAATCCTGTTTTTCTTTCAGGGATTAAAGCAGAAAGATATCTCTGATCTGTTAGGTATAAAGCTGTCACTTGTAAAATACCGGGTATCGAAAGCAAAGGAACTGCTGTCTAAGGAACTGGAGGTGGGAACACAATGAAACAGTATGAGAAGAAAATCGAGAGCTACCAGACCCTGATACAAAAGGGATATGTCCGGGAATCTGCTGTCCGGAATGCTATGAAGCAGTGTGCCGGCATCATGAGTCGGCATGACGACAGACGGGCGTCGTATTTTGAATTTCTGTATGAGCAGCTTAAGTATATCCGGAAAAGATGGTGGGTGCTGCAGGGCGGAAGCCTGCTCCTGCTCTGGATGTTACTGGCTGATTATGGAGAAGGGGCAAATGCAGAGCGGGTACTGGGAGCTTTATCAGTGATATTTGCGGTGCTGATCATTCCGGAAATATGGAAAAACCGGAGATTTTCCGCAGTCGAGATTGAGAAGACATCCTACTACTCGCTGCGCCAGATCTGTTCGGCGAGGATATTGATGTTTGCGGCAGTAGATTTGACGATGATCACAATATTTTTTGCCGTTTCGTTTTCCACGCTGCAGATTTCGGCGTACCGTATCGTCATAGATTTTCTTGTGCCGTTTAATATCTCCTGCTGCATCTGTTTCCGTCTGTTGTACAGCAAATGGCAGGAACTGGAATATATCGCGGCTTTTCTGAGTACAGCGTGCATATTTGCATGGTCGCTGATTGTATCATCTGACTTTATTTATGAGAGAATCTCAATGCCGGTGTGGATCGGACTGCTTCTTTTATCTTTCGTTTATCTGATTTATTGTATCTGGAAATCGCAATGTAATTGCGAAATAAACTGGGAGGGCAAGGCAAATGGAACTGCAATTTAAAAATGTATCAAAAGATTACGGACAGGTGCTGGCTGTGGATCATGTGACGTATTCCATGGGAAAAGGCGTATACGGGCTGCTGGGAGTGAACGGGGCGGGAAAGACAACTCTGATGAGAATGCTGTGCACCGCGATAAATCCCACAGACGGCAGGATTTTGTGGAATAGAAAAGATATCTTTCGTCTGGGGGCATCGTACAGAGGAATACTCGGCTATCTGCCGCAGAATTACGGCTTCTATCCGGATCTGTCGGTCTATGAGTACATGATGTATATCGCGTCGATCAAAGGACTGCGCCAGAATGCGGCGAAGAAAAGGACTGCACGTCTGTTGGAACAGGTCGGATTAAGTGAAAAGAGGAAAAGCAAAATGCGGACTTTATCAGGCGGAATGATCCGTCGTGTCGGAATCGCGCAGGCAATGCTGAATAACCCGCGTATACTCGTTCTGGATGAACCGACGGCAGGGCTTGATCCGAATGAAAGGATCCGTTTCCGCAATCTGATCAGCGAGCTGTCGGAGGACCGGCTTGTACTGCTGTCCACGCATATTGTGTCAGATGTAGAGTATATCGCAAACGAGATCATACTGATGAAAGAAGGAAAGTTCTTTTATACGGGAACCTCGGAGCAGATCATTTCTTCTATGGATATGTCTGTATGGCATTGTACGGTCCCGAAAAAGGAGCTGAATCATTACATGAAGAAATATCTGACGGGAAATATAAGGACAGTGTCCGGTGGCGTGGAGCTGAGGGTGCTTTCAAAGACACCTCCGACTGAAAATGCAGTGCAGGAAGAGGCAACGCTTGAGGACGCATTTCTTCTGTATTTTGGAGAGAAAGCAGGTGATAAAATTGATGTTGAAATATGAAATGATCAAGATTTTTTCAAAAGGGATCAATCGTGTCGTGCTTGCAGTGACTTTGTTCATTGCGGTCATTTTAAGCTGCTTTGCCATCGGGAGTCTCAGATATACGGATGAAGAGGGAGAAAGTCATACGGGAATCGCGTCAGGGCGGCTTCTGGCAGCGGATATAAACCAGTGGCAGGGGGAGCTGACACCGGATAAAATATATGAGGTTATAAGTGATTACAAAGAATTGTCAGCAAAATATCCGGATGGAATACCTGATACAGAATACGGAAAATCGGGACAGTCGTATTGGGATATTAGGAATTTTGTAATCAATATACTGACGCCTGATTCAGAATGGAATGAAGACGTCCTGTATAAGCTGACAGATGAACAGATGCAGGACATCTATACGATATACAAGGATAACATGGGAAAATTGGCGGAAGAGTACGGCACGACGCCCGAAAAGAAAGACTTTCTGGAGAGTATTTATGAAAAAATAAAACTGCCGCTTACCTTTAAAGCAAAGGATTCGTGGGATGCGATGACAATGTACGCACAGACCTATGCGATCCTGCTTGCGGTGGTAATAGGCTTTCTGGCGGCAGGCATTTTTTCAGCAGAATTCCGGCCGGGAGCGGAAGATGTCTTTCTTGCCTCCAGATACGGAAGATCGAAAGCAGTGAGAAATAAGATTGCTGCGGGAATTCTTATGGCTACAATCGTCTACTGGACCGGCATGGCGCTGCTGTCGCTTATCTCATTTGCGGTCATGGGGACAAGCGGATTTTTTACACCATATCAGATCAGCGACCCCTACAGTATATATGTGATGACTTTTGGACAATACTATCTGCTCATATTGGCGGGCGGATACATCGCATCCCTGTTTGGCGCCGCTCTGACCATGCTGGTGACAGTAAAGATGCACACACCGAATCTGGCGGTCTGCATTCCCTTTATCCTGCAGTGCATGATGCCGTTTATTGCCCGGGCATTGTCGTCATTTGATGCATTTTTCAATCTGATGCCGACTATGTTGACAAATGTTTTGAATATCAGATCGAACCTTTTGTGTTCCGGCTGATTCCGTTTCTGCTGGTTCTGTACAGTGTGCTGTTCGTCGGGCTGCTTCCGCTGATATACCGGTGCTACAGCCGGTATGGGATCAAGAAAAGTACAAGAAAAGGCAGAAAACACTGAACAAGTTCAAGAGTGTAACTGAGGAAAACAAGGCAATTGAAAGGAACAAAAGATAAATAGATAGATCATCGGGGCAGCCGCATCAATGATTTTCTAATCACTGATGCGGTATGCTCATAGCATGAAAAATGGAAGCGTAGCAGTGGCGCAGATTATAAAAGCAAAAGTGTGGAAAATGGATTGTTCTATTAAAACAGCTGCATATCTGCCCGGGAGCAGCATTAACGATTTCACATTTGATACCGCTGATCCGCACAATAACAAAGTCTGACATGACGATGATCCGTTTACTGGAATCGGTTTTGGGAGAAGATTTCAGTATCTACTTATTATTCCTATACAGAACATATGCTTTGTTTATTGATACTGTATTCCCGATAATGCCTTGATTTGGGCCAGGGGCTGTACACCTGACACCATCATGATCAGTATAGGAGTATTTTGACTTTTATAAGCTATTTAAAACACGCCAATTTTGTGGAAATCCCATTTCATTTAGTATTTCATCCATGGTTAATAAACTGAGTTTTTTATCTAGCGTTCCAATAGCGCGGTAAATTTCTTTACTCATACGTTTATAGTCATTATTTGATAAAAGTCTCTTTAAAGCAATTAAACAAGCAAATAAATCGCGCTTACCCTTTAAATATTCTCCACTCTCGTTTCGTTCAATTCCCAGTTGATGATGATACAGTGTTGTAGATAAAGGCTTTTTGGTTCGGAAACAGTAAATCCGATTTCCATGAGCGCAGAAATTTCTTACAGTAGAAATATATGTAAGGGCGCTTTCAAGTTCTTTATCCATTATATTAAAACAGCGAGATATATTTTGGCGTTCCTGCGGAAGCATTAAACTGTAAAATTTACTGATTGTACCAAGTGTGAGTATATTGTTCAAAACCCATAGTGGAATGTAGCCGTGCGTTTTCAAGTAATGCGATATGCTTGGGTCATTGCTATGAGTTGCTGTTTGACGTTGTATCTCAGCAATAAGGCTTGTTATTTTAGATTCGGAATCTCGTAGTGCCGTGTTGAAATTTGTATAGACTAAATAATTTTTGTGTCCGTGAGCTTCGGAAAAATAGTAGGATATCAAACTTTTTACATGAGTCTCTGCTTCCAGAATATATCTAAAGAAGATATCTCGCAGTACTCGATCAAATTGATAGAGTGCGTTAATCTCATTCATTGTCGTTCCGGTTCGATATTTGACCGTTTCAGCTTTAGAATCTAAGAATAGTTTGTTGTATCCATTTACAAGATTGTAATAACCATGTTTTTCCAATACTCTTTTTGCGTAGTCACGGGAAGATGCATCCGGAATATCAACACCGCGTTCTTTCAAGAGATCTACAAGATCATCCAGTGTTTTAAAAATTTTTTCCGCCATAGAACCTCCGTAAATTAAAAAGACCCCGGGCCCGAAGGACACCGGAGTACGTTCCATAATAATATATACTCAAATGAAAGAAATATTCATCATTTAAGTGATTACATAATAGCACGTTAAATGCTTGGTGTCAATTTAGTTTAATAAATTTTCGCATATATTTCGCATTAATATCTAATAAAAATCTATTGTAGATACCCGGACGCATTTGTGTTGGTGCACCGGGAAAGTTTTATTTATTTTATTCGCCAACAGGTACAAGTTGTACACTAGTCCCTGATATTGTAAGTACAGTTCCTTCCGGAAGGTTGACATTATTTACCTGAGAAACGGAAAAACCATCGCTTCCATCGCCCATGACCTCATTTAATCCGCCATCGTACATATTATCACTGCTTACATTTCCCATTGATCCGGTACATACAATGTTGTATACTCCAGCAGGAAAGTCGGTTCCAGCTGTGTAGTTACCGGCAGATAAATCTGTTTGAGTTTCATTGCCTACTGTACGGGCCTTAACATTGCTGGTTTGCGCATCTTCGCTTACGATATGCAGTGTAACTGTACCTCCGAGAGTGAGAGTTTCTCCAGCTGGAAGTTGAAGGTTGTTAAAGGTTTCCTGTGAATATTCGTCTGCGGGAGATCCCATAATTTCATTTAATCCACCATTATACATATTTGAAGAGCTTACGTTTCCACTTCCTGCAGTAGCAGTAAGGTTATATGTTCCCGCTGGTATATCTACACCTGCTATATAGTTGCCTGCAATCAAGTCGGCTTCAAAATGTTCTGTTACAGGTTCCTCTTTTTTTTCTGGCTCCGGCTCTGACGTATCCTCTTCTGTTGCACCTTCATTATCATCAGTATTTTGAATAGTGGTCTGTGAATCTGCGTCAGTGTTTGATCCTTGATCTTCACCGCTGCCTCCACCAATTGCAGCTATCACTACTATTACAGCAACAACTATAAGAGCAATTTGCCATTTTTTCAGTTTCTTTTTCGGTTTCTTTTCGGGAGTTTTTTCATTCCCCTGGTTTTTTAATGGAGCTTCGCAATTAGCGCAGAAATCTCCATTTTGTTCGCTTCCACATTTTGGACACTTCATAACTTTTTCCTCTCTTTCCCCGAGAAACACCACATATATAAACGCCGTAGCGGTTATACCTCATTATTGATTAGCTTCATTAAGATTATATTATTAAATAACTGGAATCAAGAAAACCGCGTATTTACGGGCTTTATCAGCATTTCCCATAAACTCGCGGTTTCTTAAAATACTGGAGTATACGGGATTCGAACCCGTGGCCTCAACAATGCGAATGTTGCGCGCTCCCAACTGCGCTAATACCCCATATCTTATTATTTCGGGAAACCGGTTCTGCGGTTTCCCCTATGGAAACAACGGGGCTCGAACCCATGACCTCCCGCTAGTCAGGCGAGCGCTCTCCCAGCTGAGCTATGTTTCCATCTATAACGAACCGCGAAGGTGTTCAACTCTTCGCGGTCAAGTGGAGCTGGCGGGAATCGAACCCGCGTCCAAAAACCCATCCCATGTACTTCTACTATCATAGTCCGTTCTTTTACATTCCCTCTGCTGCACGGAAACGAACATCCTTGCAGGTTCAGTAGCTTCATATTACGCCTGGCGGCTCAAAGCTTTGCCGACATCGTTTCTCACATGTTTGATACCGGATTCCCGATGTGTGAGTGCATCAGGAGCGGCATGCAGCATTTAGGCTGCAGCTAATTCGTAATTATCGTTAGCGTTTAATTTTAAGTTTGCGATTTGACGCATCAGCCTGCGGATAGCTTCTCCATCTTCAAGATCCCTGTCGAAACCAGTACAACCCCTGGTCGTAAGTACAGAGTAATCTGTACGGAAAAAGTGTGCTAACGACCACACAATATATAATATAGGACCGGCACAGAGAAAAGTCAAGATTACATTTATAAAAAATCATGCAAGCATGCTTTCCTCTTCCGAACAGCCATATGGCTGAACTGTTACAAAAAATTAACATACAATAGATATAGAGAACTGGATTTTTTACATGGGATGTGTGATAATATGTTACGTACGGCCATCCATGCGGTTTCAGATATCTTTCGTCTGTAAGCTGTGAATGGCATGGCAGAGAAAGACAGAAAAATGCATCAGAAAAGGGGAATATTTATGCCTACAACATACGCACACTATAAATTTGGAAAAGAAGTTATCAGTGCGCTGCCGCGTCCGCTTCAGAGTTCCATTGAGAATAACAGGGAGCTGTTTGACATCGGTGTTCACGGGCCTGACCTTCTTTTTTATTATAAAGCACTTATTAAAAATCCGGTCAACACTCAGGGCTATGAGCTGCACGACAAGATGGCTGACGAGTTTTTCAACAATGCGATAGAAGTGATCAAAAAGGCGGAGGATCCTGCAGCGGCGAGAGCCTATATCTATGGTTTTATCTGCCATTTTGCACTGGACAGCGAGTGTCATCCGTATATTGAAAAGATGATACAGACCAGCGGGCTGAGCCATTCTGAGATTGAGATGGAGTTTGACCGTCTGCTGCTCAAGGAAGATTACATCAATCCGGTGCGGTATCTGGCCACCGGACACATTCATCCGAACAGGGAAAACGCTTCTGTGATCGCTCCGTTTTTTCATGACGTGACGCCGGAGCTTATAGAGAAGTCCATGCGTTCTATGATCTTCTGCCACAAGGTGCTGCTGGCTCCGGGAAAGGCGAAGAGAAATCTGATCTTCGGCTGCCTGAAACTGGCAGGGCATTATGAGGATAAGCACGGGATGGTTATGAGTCTGGAGCCGAATCCGGCATGCAAGGAATACTGCCAGCTACTGAAACGCCTGTATGCAGGCGCGGTGCCGCTGGCGGCAGGTCTGATCATTCAGTATCAGAAAGCACTGTTTGACGGAAAAGAACTTCCGGAACGTTTCCACCGTACATTCGGCGCCGGAGACAAATGGCAAGAGCTGCGGTTGTAAAAATGCAGGCCCGCATATAATGTCGGCAGGCGGAAGGGCCGATCACGGGGGATTATCCTGAAGAATAAGAAAGGGAAGAGAGATATGAAATTTAAACTGACTTCACTGGAAAAGAAGTGGGTGCTCTACGATGTTGGAAACTCTGCGTTTACCCTGATGGTATCCACAATTTTTCCGATTTATTTTAATGCGCTTGCAGAGAGCGCCGGTATATCGGACGTGGATTATCTTGCGTACTGGGGCTATGCTACATCTGTCTGTACTCTGATCGTAGCGATCCTCGGGCCGACACTTGGAGCAATCGCCGATACAAAGAACTTTAAAAAGATTATTTTTTCCGCCGCAATGGGCGTGGGAGTTTTCGGGTGTATCGTGCTGGGCTTCCTGTCCTCGTGGCTCTGGTTCCTGGTGATCTTTGTACTCGCGAAGACCGGATATTCGGCCAGCCTTGTGTTTTATGACGCCATGCTGACGGACGTTACCGAACCGGATCGCATGGATTCTGTGTCTTCTCACGGATATGCATGGGGATATATCGGAAGCTGCATTCCCTTTGTAATCTGTCTGGTGATCGTTCTGGGCGGTGGAAATGTGGGGCTGAGCACCCAGGCTTCCATGATCCTTGCTTTTATTATTACAGCAGTCTGGTGGCTGGGTTCATCTGTGCCGCTTCTGCGCTCCTACCGGCAAAAGTATTTCTCTGAGGCAGGAGAACATGTGGTGATAAACAGCTTCAAGCGCCTGGGCAGGACATTTATTGAACTGACAAAGCAGAAACATATCTTTGTATTCCTGCTGGCGTTCTTCTTCTATATTGACGGCGTTTATACAGTGATCGATATGGCGACGGCCTATGGACAGGCACTGGGGCTGGACAGCACAGGTCTGCTCCTTGCTCTGCTGGTAACGCAGATCGTTGCGTTCCCGTGTGTCCTTATTTTCAGCAGGCTTGTGAAGAAGATAAGCTCTGAGACGATCATCACGATCTGTATTGCGGCTTACTTCTGTATTGCGGTCTACGCATACTGGCTGGATACACAGTTTGACTTCTGGCTGCTGGCAGTACTGGTAGGTATGTTTCAGGGAACAATACAGGCGCTGTCCCGTTCTTATTTTGCCAAGATCATCCCGGCGGAGAAGTCCGGAGAGTTCTTCGGGATCTATGATATTTGCGGAAAAGGAGCTTCGGTTATCGGTACGGCTCTGGTATCAGTTTTAAGTCAGCTGACGGGAAGCATCAATATCGGTGTGAGCGCGCTGTCGGTTATGTTCCTGATCGGTCTTGTACTGTTCCGGTTTTCTGCAAAGCTGAATGCAGAACATAAAAAAGTGTGAAAATAATCTGAAATTACCGGAAAATTCTCAACTTTGCGAGAGTTCCATGTTATAATTAAATACAGATAATGTTGGGGCATAAGCCTCGACTATGATGCCTGTGGATTTAGACCTTTTGATCCTGACATCATATAATTTAACAGAGCGGATACATGAAAAGTATCCGCTTTGATTTTCATAGGAGCAGTACATATATGAAAGATTTTGTCAAATTGCAGGATATTACAAAGATTTATAAGATGGGAGAGGTCGAGATCCGGGCTGCTGACAATATCAGTTTTTCCATTGATAAAGGCGAGTTTGTCGTTATCGTCGGACCCAGCGGCGCAGGCAAGACGACTGTGCTCAACATTCTCGGCGGGATGGATACGGCCACGAGCGGAACGCTTCTTGTAGACGGGGAGGAGATCACTGCTTACAATTCGAGACGGCTGACGGAATACAGACGGGAAGATATCGGCTTTGTGTTCCAGTTCTACAATCTGGTACCGAACCTGACGGCCCTTGAAAATGTGGAGCTTGCCCTTCAGATCTGCAGGGATCCTCTGGATGCCAGAGAGGTAATGGAGGAAGTGGGTCTGGGAGACAGACTGAATAATTTCCCCGCCCAGTTATCCGGCGGCGAACAGCAGAGAGTTTCGATCGCAAGGGCTCTGGCGAAAAATCCCAAACTGCTCCTCTGTGACGAACCGACAGGTGCTCTTGACTATAATACGGGTAAGGCGATCCTGAAACTTCTGCAGAATATGTGCCGGGAGCGGGGAATGACTGTGATCGTGATCACGCATAATCAGGCGATTGCTCCGATGGCGGACCGGCTGATACATATTAAAAACGGACAGGTCTCACAGATGGAGCTCAATGAGCATCCGATGTCCATCGATGATATAGAATGGTAGGGTAACGGCAGATGAAGAAAAAAGCGTTGAGAAAAGACTTTTATATGGAGATAAGGCGCAGTATCGGACGCTTTATGTCCATTTTTTTTATCGTTGCGATCGGGTGTGCATTTTTCTCCGGGATCAGGGCATCAGAGCCGGATATGCGTTATTCAGGGGACGCTTATTTCGATAACAGGAATATGATGGACATCGAGGTGATCAGCACTCTCGGGCTTACAGATGATGACCTGCAGGCGATCGAAGATGTGGACGGAATAGAGGCCGCGGAAGGCGGTTATTCTGTCGACGTGCTGAGTTCGGAAGGAGATAATCAGATTGCGGTACATGTCATGTCTCTTCTGCCGTCTATGAATCAGGTACAGCTGGAGGACGGAAGACTTCCGGAAGCGGAAGACGAATGCGCCGTTGATGTGGATTATCTGAATGAGAGCAGCCTTAAGATCGGAGATAAGATCACGCTTTCAAGCGGCAGCGACGATGAGATTACAGATACACTGAAGACAGATACATTTACGATCACGGGTGCTGTGAGCAGTCCCAATTATATTTCTTTCCAGAGAGGGAGCACGACCATCGGCAATGGAAGTGTGACAGCGTTTATTGTAGTTCCGGAGAAAAGCTTTGCGCTGGACGTGTATACGGAGATCTATGCACAGGTGGACGGAGCGAAGGAAATGACCGCTTTTACGGACGAGTATGACGACCGTGTTCAGGAAGTGATAGATAAGATAGAAGAAATTAAAGATGAGCGGGAGCAGATCCGCTATGATGAGATTGTGGATGAAGCCAATGAAGCTCTCGAGGATGCACGGCAGCAGGTAACGGACGCAGAAAAAGAACTGGAGGATGGCAAAGCAGAGGCGCAGGCGGAACTTGCGGACGCGCGGCAGCAGCTGGAGGACGCTCAGGCAGAAGTAGACAGCGGGCGTCAGGAACTCGAGTCGTCGAAACAGCAGCTGGAATCTTCCCGGCAGCAGCTTAAGGACAGCCAGGCTCAGGTGGATCAGGGACAGGAGGAACTGAATGCCAATATTGATACCCTGAATGAACAGATCGATGAACTGAACGCGGCGAAAGAACAGTATAATGCCCTTGCGGCCAGCGGCGCCACGGATGATGTGACGATTGCCACGCTGAATGCGATGTATGAGGAGATACAGAAAGGTGAGTCTGCGGTTGCGCAGGCACAGGCCCAGATCGATGCCGCCAAGGCAGAACTGGAATCCGGCCAGCAGCAGATCAACAGCGGCTGGGATCAGATCACACAGGGGGAACAGAAGATATCCGATTCTGAGGCACAGCTCGCAGATGCGGAAGCTGAGATCGCAGACGGCTGGGAAGAATATTACGAAGGAGAAGCTGAGGCAGAACAGGAGATCGCGGACGGTGAGCAGAAGATCGCAGACGCGAAGGAAGAGCTTGCGGATGCGGAAGCCGAGATCAATGATCTCGAGAAGCCGGAGTGGTACATATATGACAGATCAAATCTGCCGGATTATACCGGATATGGCGAAAATGCAGACCGCATGCGGGCGATAGGAGAAGTGTTCCCGGCAATCTTCTTCCTTGTGGCGGCTTTGATCAGCCTGACGACTATGACCCGTATGGTAGAAGAGCAGAGGACGCAGATCGGAACGCTTAAGGCGCTCGGTTATGAGAAACATTCCATAGCCGGAAAATATCTCGGCTATGCGCTTCTGGCAACAGTGTCAGGCAGTGTAGTGGGAATCCTTTTCGGAGAGAAAGTATTTCCGTACATTATCATCAATGCATATGGTATCATGTATCAGCATATGCACGACATTGTTATACCGTATAATCTGGGATACGGACTGGGCGCGGCGGCAGCGGCGCTGGCGAGCACGCTTCTGGCGACGATCCTTTCCTGCTACAAAGAACTGAGGGAGCAGGCGGCGGAACTGATGCGTCCTCCGACTCCGAAACAGGGGCAGAGAGTGCTGCTCGAGCGTGCGGCGTTTATCTGGAAACGGCTGAATTTTTCGTGGAAAGCAAGCATCCGTAACCTTGTCCGCTATAAGAAACGTCTGTTTATGACGATCTTCGGTATCGGCGGGTGTATGGCCCTCATGCTCGTGGGATTCGGTCTGAAAGATTCTATATTTGCCATCGTGGATATCCAGTACGGAGAGATCCAGCTCTACGACGGCAATATTATCCTGACAGACGATGCTACAGATGAGGAGAAAAATAATATCCTTACAGAGCTCGATAAAGACAGTGCCATGACAGGTTCTACGGAGGGGCTGCTGACACAGATCTCCGTGGGAAACGGAGATGAATGGCATGACGTCTATCTGGATGTGCCGAAGGATGTGGAAGAGTTCTCGGAATTTGTCGTACTTCAGGACCGTATAACGAATGAAAAATATGAGCTCGATGATTCGGGGGCTGTCCTTACAGAGAAGATGGCTAAAGAACTGGATGTGAAACCGGGCGATACGATTACGATCCGCGATGAGGACAGAGGAGATCTTAAAGTAGAGATCAGTGCTGTCTGTGAAAATTACATGGGGCATTATCTGTATATGACGCCGGCATATTATGAGAAAGTGTACGGGGAAACTCCGGACTACAATTCGATTTTTTATAAAACTGCCGACCGGATTACAGAAGAGGCTGAGCGGATTGGCGAAGAGGCACTGGCGCTTCCGGGTACACTGAGCATCAGCTATACGACAGATCTGAGGGAACAGGTGGACAATATGCTGGGTGCGCTGGATGAAGTAATAGTGGTGCTCATTATATCTGCGGGAATGCTGGCGTTCGTGGTACTCTACAACCTGAACAATATCAATATTACAGAACGGCAGAGAGAGCTTGCCACGCTGAAGGTGCTGGGCTTCTATAACGGTGAGGTGGCGATGTATGTGTACAGAGAGAACATTGTCCTGACGATCCTCGGCGCCATTTTCGGAATCATCCTCGGAAAGATCCTGCACGGGTTCATTATCGTGACGGTGGAGATCGAGTCAGTCATGTTCGGGCGGAATATTGATCTGAGCAGTTTTGTCTATGGTTTTCTGCTGACACTCCTGTTCTCCCTGCTGGTAAACGGAGCGATGTATTTCAAGCTTAAGAAGATCAATATGGTGGAGTCGCTGAAGAGTGTGGAATAAAAATGAGCAGCAGAACAAAGAAATTCTGCTGCTCATATGGTCTACAGTACCTGCTCCGCGATCAGGACAAGCGCCGGCATTGTCACTACGCCAAGCACAGTTGTCAGGGAAAAGATCTCTGAAGAATAGGTATAGTTGTGTTTGTAGCGGATCGCCATCATCGTGCCGGTGGTGGCCGACGGACATGCCGCTGCGATCAGAATCGTCATGGATATTACTGTCGGCAGATGGAAGAGCATGAGCAGTGGTATCGTGCAGGCTGGAAAAATCAGCAGCTTGACCGCGGAGGTATAGTACAGCCTCGGGTTTTTGCACATTTTCCCAAGATCTGCCTGAGCTACGGAAAAACCTGCCACCATCATGGCGAGGGGCGTGTTCATGTCTGCAATATAGTTCATGGAATCCAGCAGTACAGACGGAATCTTCAACCGAAGGAAGAACAAAAGGACCGCGACCAGTGTTGCAATGAACATAGGTGAGATCAGTCCTTCTTTGAGACTCTTCAGCGATAATTTCTTTTCCATCAGGACAATGCCGTGGGTCCATGAGAACAGATTGAACATGACCATATATGCGCTGAGATAAAACACTCCGGTATCGCCGAGCACACTTCCGATCAATGGGATGCCGATGAAGCCGCAGTTGGAATACATTGCATTAAACCGTTCGATACTGTAATCCGTACCGTCTTTTGGGCGGATCAGTAAGGTTGAGATTATGATGCCGAGAATATGAGTGGCGGCAGCTGCTGCGAAAGAAAGCAGAAGCCCCCTGACCAGTTCGGGATCGTATTCCGTCTGATAGACAGTGATGATCAGGATCGGATTTACGACCAGAAGCAGGAGATTTGAAACAGTTTTATTTCCGTTCTGATCTACCAGTCTGATCTTGTAACATACAAATGCGAGCACCATAATGAAGAACATCTTCAAAAGCTGCTCAAAAATAAGAATAAACATAATTCAATACTCCGTTTTATTTTCTCAATAGTATCTGCATATTTGGGAAAAGATATTACCGGTGGATTCCGGACTGAAGTTCATCAGCCCATGACTGGAGACTGTAGGTGTGTCCGTTGAACAGTTTCAGTATCACTCCGGTCGGATTATCCTCGTTCGCAAATGCGTTTGCTTCGTCCGTATCTACGTGCATGGCCAGAGAGTAAGACGGACTCACCCTGACAACGACATCAGAAAAGATCAGGGAGCGTTCGTAACTTGTCGTGATGACAAACACGATATCATTGTCTTTCACATGAGCACGGATCGCATCGACCGGAGTCATATGGATATGACGCTTTGCTACAATAACTCCTTTTTCCAGTTCGATTTTTCCTTTCGGACCGATCAGGGTGCATCCGGGCGTGCCTTCCAGATCGCCGGACTGCCGGATCACGCTCTTGATGCCAAGACGTCTCGCGTCTGTCACGGAAATCTCCACCTGAGTTTCTTTACGGCAGGGTCCCAGTATGACAACCTTTTCAAATCTGCCTTTCGGACCAACGACGGTCAGCCTTTCTTTGCAGGCGTACTGGCCGGGCTGGCTCAGTTCTTTTGCAAAGGTAGGTTTTGTTCCGGCTCCGAACAGGGTCTCAAAATCTTCCTGCGTGATATGGATGTGTCTTGCAGAAGTCTCGATCGGTATTGTTAAGCTCATGGATCTTCTCACTCCTTTACCTTATTAGATTTTAGCAGAATAAAGTGCTGTTTTCAATAATGAGTTATCAGAGCGGAAATACCGTATTTATCTGAAAGCATCACATAAAATGTTAAAATATTGTCAAATATAAGTAAAAATAATATAAAGATCTTGTAAAATATCGTTGACACACAGTAATGCGGCATGTTAGTTTTAATTTGGCGCGCAATTTCGCGCGCCGGAAATAACAGACAACTACATATAGACAAAAAATAGCGCATTTTATAACAAACAATATCAGGCGCTATCGTTCGCAAAGGAGAAAAAGGAATGGGAATAACAGATGTACTTTCTTTATTCGGCGGCCTTGCACTCTTCCTGTACGGAATGCAGATGATGAGCAACGGTCTGGAAGCGGCTGCCGGCAACAAGATGAAATCAATCCTTGAGAAACTGACTTCAAACCGGATCAAGGGGGTTCTGGTGGGAGCCGTGATCACGGCCGTGATCCAGTCTTCTTCAGCGACCACAGTCATGGTCGTAGGCTTTGTAAATTCCGGTCTTATGACACTGCAGCAGGCTGTGTGGATCATCATGGGAGCCAATATCGGTACCACCATCACAGGCCAGCTTATCGCTCTGGATATCGGAGCTATTGCGCCGCTGTTCGCGATCATCGGTGTCGGTGCGATCATGTTCTCGAAGAACGAAAAGGTGCATCATATCAGCAGTATCATTGCAGGACTTGGTATCCTCTTTATAGGTATGGACATGATGGGAACTGCGATGGAACCGCTTCAGGAGTCGCAGGCATTTATCAACCTGATGACCCAGTTCAGCAATCCGCTTATCGGTATTCTGGTAGGTGCGGTATTTACGGCGGTGATCCAGTCGTCTTCGGCATCTGTAGGTATCCTGCAGGCGCTGGCATCAACAGGGATGATCCCGCTGTCGAGCGCGGTTTACGTGCTTTTCGGACAGAATATCGGAACCTGTATCACGGCGGTCCTTGCATCCATCGGAACTAAGGTGAATGCGAGACGTACGACGGTCATTCATCTAATGTTTAATATTATCGGTACGGTGATTTTTACTGTCATATGTATGGTGACTCCATATGTGACTTTCGTAGAATCGATTACTCCTGGAGATCCGGTGGCTCAGATTGCGAATGCGCATACCATATTCAACATCGTGACAACACTGATCCTGCTTCCGTTCGGCACTTATATGGCGCATGCAGCGGAGAAGATCCTTCCGGACAGCAAGAAGGAAGACGACGAAGATCTCCGGCTCAAATATATCAGGCCTTTTGACTCTTCCTATGCAGTCGGCAACAGTGCCATCGCGGTCACTCAGGTGAAAGAAGAAGTGAACCGTATGCTGGACATGGTGGCGAAGAACATCGGCGACGCTTTTGACACACTCATTAAATACAATGACAAGTCGCGTAAGAAGGTCGAAGAGAGAGAAGAGTATATCGATTATCTGAACAAAGGGATTTCAGAGTATATCGTTTCCCTTATGGCAGGAGAGATGAACGCGGATGATTCCCGCAAGATCAACGGCTATTACGCGATCATCAGCAATCTTGAGAGAATCGGCGATCACGCCACAAATATCGCGGGGTATGCCGATGATATGAAGAAATGGGATCTGAAGTTCTCGGACAATGTACTTGACGAGCTGGAAGAGATGAAAAAGCAGTGTATCACCTGTCTGGAAAATGTAAAAAATGTGGATCCTGCTGATACGGGCAGAGTGCTCAGCCAGGCGGAAGTATTGGAACAGAAGACAGACGATATGCGCGATAAGTACTTTAAGAAACAGATGCAGAGACTGAAGAAAGGCAAGTGCAATCCTCAGAGCGGCATCGTGTTCTCGGAAGTGCTGACGGATTTTGAGAGAATGGGAGACCATGCACTCAATATTGCCCAGCAGTATAAAGAGATGGGCTAAAAACTATATAATGGAATGAAATGTTCCCTCATTTTGCAGATATGCCGGTATCCGGAGAAAAGAAACGGATATGGACAAATTTGTGAAATGAGGGAATTGTATTTTGTGTGAATATGAAGGATAATGGATTAAATGAATGTATTGTAAAACCGTAAGGAAGTTGGGAAAGAAAGGAGAAAGTCAGGTGGATAACAGATATATACTGGATCAGGAGAGGTACGCAGCCCTTGCAAAGCGCGCGGCGGCAGAAGGATGTGTGCTGCTTAAAAATACGAAACGCGCCCTGCCGCTGAAGGAGGGGGAAAGTGTCTCTGTATTCGGACGTATCCAATTTGATTATTACAAAAGCGGAACCGGGTCAGGCGGTCTCGTAAATACCAGATATGTTGTGGGAATTCTGGACGCCTTAAAAGAAGAAGATCTGATTTTGAACCAAAAGGTGGAAGAGACTTACCGGAAATGGCTGGAAACACACCCCTTTGATGCAGGAACCGGCTGGGCGCAGGAACCGTGGAGTCAGGAAGAGATGCCTCTTACAGATGAACTGGTCAGAGAAGCTTCTGCCCGGTCAGATGCGGCCATAGTGATCATAGGACGTACGGCGGGAGAGGATCAGGATGCCTGCGCGGAAAAGGGCAGCTATCTGCTCACTGACCTGGAGGAGGAGATGCTTGAGAAAGTGTGCAGAGCTTTCCCGCGTACGATTGTAGTTCTGAATGTCGGAAGTATTATCGACATGAAATGGGTGGAGAAATACGATCCTTCCGCAGTGCTGTATGTATGGCAAGGCGGCATGGAAGGCGGACATGGGGCCGCGGACGTGCTCATGGGCAGAGTAAATCCCTGCGGAAAGCTGACCGATACGATTGCCTGTGACATCAGTGACTATCCTTCTACGAGAAATTTTGGCAGAGATGCGGGCGACGTCTATCAGGAGGATATTTATGTGGGATACCGGTATTTTGAAACGTTTGCAAAGAAGAAAGTACTGTATCCCTTCGGGTTTGGAATGTCATATACCGGATTTGAACTGAAAGACGGCCGCATGGAGCGTACTGTGAAAGAATCGCGGCATGAAGATTCACAGGCTGTTACAGCGGATGCGGATGACAGCTCACGCTTTTCTGTGCAGTTTTCCGTGAAGGTAAGAAATGTGGGGGATGTAAGCGGAAAAGAAGTGGTGCAGGTCTATGTGAAAGCGCCGCAGGGGGAGCTGGGGAAGCCGCTGCGGAGTCTGGCTGCATTTGCAAAGACCCGGGAACTGGAGCCGGGAGAAGAAGAGCTGCTGGTGATGACGGCTCCGGATCTTATGCTGTCTTCCTATGACGACAGCGGGGCGGCGGGATATAAATCCTGCTATGTGATGGAAGAGGGGACTTATGAGTTCTATATCGGTACGGACGTGCGGAATGCGGAATGTATCGGAAATCTGCATATCGATAGGACAGTTGCAGTCGAGAGATGCAGAGAGTGTGCGGCTCCGGTAGAAAGTTTTCAAAGGATGCGTACAGCCGCAGGAGCAGGCGCGGAGACAGCAGGCGGTGAAGCGGAACTGGAGCTGACGTGGGAAAACGCGCCGGCAAGAACCGAATCCGTCAGCATCCATATGAGAGATGATAGGGCCGAGGATATTCCCTGTACAGGAGACAGAGGGATCCGGCTGGGGGATGTTTTTGACGGAAAGGCAGATATGAAAAGCTTCCTTGCCCAGATGTCAGATGATGATCTCTGCTGCATTGTAAAGGGGGAAGGAATGTGCTCTCCGAAAGTGACGCCAGGCACTGCGGCGGCTTTCGGCGGTCTGACGGAATCTTTGCAAAAACTTGGAATTCCCTGCGGCTGCTGCGCAGACGGACCTTCGGGAATCCGTATGGACTGCGGTACACAGGCATTTTCCCTTCCCAACGGCGTCTGTCTGGCGTCTTCATTCAACGAAGAACTGCTGGAGGAGCTCTATGAGATGACGGGCGCAGAGCTCAGGAAAAACCGGATAGATACCCTGCTCGGCCCGGGCATGAATATACACCGCAATCCGCTGAACGGGCGCAATTTCGAGTATTTTTCGGAAGATCCTCTGGTAACAGGAAAGATCGCGGCGGCCCAGCTGCGGGGGATGGCGAAATATGGCGTGACCGGCACGATCAAGCATTTTGCGGCAAACAATCAGGAGTATAACCGGAGAAAATGCAACTCGATCCTGTCAGAGCGGGCGCTTCGGGAGATTTACCTGAGAGGATTCGAGATCGCGGTAAAGGAAGGCGGCGCCCATTCAATCATGACTACATACGGCGCGGTAAACGGTCTGTGGACAGCCGGAAATTATGATCTCCTTACCAGACTGCTCCGTCAGGAGTGGGGGTACGACGGTATGGTGATGACAGACTGGTGGGCTGAGATGAACGACGAGGGCGGACAGCCTTCTGTGGAAAATCTTGCCGAGATGGTACGCGCGCAGAATGACGTGTTCATGGCGGTTCCCGATACAGAAGAAAAAATGGGAAATCTCAAAGAAAGTCTTGCCAGCGGTTTCCTGACGAGAGGGATGCTTTTAAGATGCGCGGGAAATGTCCTGAAGATGCTCATGCGTTCCCCGGTGATGGAGAGGGCTCTGGGACGTATTTCGGATGAAGAGAAAGCGGCAGCCGAGAATGCGTTGCCGGAGGAACAGGCTGATTTTGATCTGGAATACTATAAAATAGATGAATATCTGGAGCTTCCGGGAGAAAAGATCTGTACGGATCGGGGAGAATCGTGGACGTTCGGAATCATTATCCGTGATCCGGGCGTATACCGCCTTACATTGACGGCGAGCGCCGAAGGAGGAGAACTGGCTCAGATTCCTGTTTCAGTATTCCTGAACGGAGCACTGAAAGGTTCTATCACGGTGAACGGAACGGATGGAAAGGTGATTGAAATAGATCAGAGCATGGGTGAGATTTTCTTCCCGAATAATTATGTGCGGATTTACTTTGCACAGAGCGGTATGAAGATAAAGAGCGTGAAGATATGGAAGGAGAAGGGAGATTGAATATTCAGTCTCCCTTCTCCTGAATTTTTGTCCGCTACATTACAGCGAGAATATACATTTCTTTTTCTTCTGCATTGAAAGGCACTTTGTTCCCTGAGAGTGTTTCTCCGTTGACAGTGAGCGATGAAACGCCTTTTTCTTTATGGTCAGGATTCTGTACGGTGATATGATATTTAACACCGCGGAATACCCTTGTCACTTCGTAACTTTCCAGAATATCCGGGATACACGGATCAATGATAAGTCCATCGTAATCCGGACGTATACCGAGTATGTACTGAGATACGTTTAAAAACGTCCATGCCGCGGTCCCGGTCAGCCAGCTGTTCTTCGCCTCGCCAAAATTAGGCGCGTCTTTACCGGCGATCATCTGTGAATATACATACGGTTCTGTACGGTGGATGTCGCTGATATCTTCAATATAAGCCGGACAAGTGCGGGTGTAGACGCTCCACGCACGGTTTCCTCTTCCCACGACGGTCTCGGCGATGGAGATCCATGGGTTATTGTGGCAGAAGATTCCGGCATTCTCCTTGTATCCCGGCGGGTAGGAGGATATCTCTCCCAGCTCGGTGTGATAGCGCAGATATGGGGGCTGGAGCAGCACGATCCCGTATTTTGTATCAAGATGCTTTTCGACAGATTCCAGAGCTTTTAAGCAGTACCCGTCAGAGAGACCGATCCCCGCCATAGAACAGAATCCCTGAGGCTCGATAAATATCTTTCCTTCTTCGCACTCATGGGAGCCTACTTTGTTTTTAAAATGATCGTATGCTCTCAGATACCATTCTCCGTCCCATCCTGCGTCCAGAACGGTCTGTTCCATATCTTTTACGGCTTTCTCGGCAAAGTCAGCTTCGTCTTTCATGCCCTGATGACGGCAGATTGCGGTATAGTCCTTTCCGTACAGGACAAACATCCCGGCAATAAATACGGACTCCGCATTCGGCCCTTCGGACGGTCCGGACGTCTGGAAAGATTCTCCCGGTTCCGTGGAAAAACAGTTCAGGTTCAGGCAGTCGTTCCAGTCTGCCCGCCCGATCAGCGGCAGACCGTGAGGCCCCAGGTGATCCACCGTGTAGTGGAAGGAGCGGCGTAAGTGCTCCATAAAGGATACTGTGTTGGAAGTATCGCTGTCAAACGGAGTCGTCTCATCCAGGATCGTATAATCGCCGGTCTCTTTGATGTACGCAGCTGTTCCGGCGATAAGCCATAACGGATCATCGTTGAAGCCGCTTCCGATATCCGAGTTGCCTTTCTTTGTGAGCGGCTGGTACTGGTGGTATGCGCTGCCATCCTCAAACTGTGTGGAGGCGATATCGATCAGTCTCTGCCTTGCCCTGTCAGGAACAAGATGGACAAATCCAAGCAGATCCTGACAGGAATCCCGGAATCCCATGCCGCGCCCGATCCCGGATTCAAAGTAGGAGGCGGAACGGCTCATGTTGAAAGTGACCATACACTGATACTGATGCCATACATTGACCATCCGGTCCAGTTTCTCTTCGTCGGAGGATACGGTAAAGCGGCTCAGAAGATTCGTCCAGTAGTCTTTGAGCTTTTCCAGTGCCAGATCGGCCTTTTCTTCAGAGTCAAATCTTGCCATCAACTCGTCTGCGCGTTTCCGGTTGATCCGGCCTTCTTCCGGGCGTCCGTCCCATTTTTCTTCCACAGGATTTTCTATATAACCCAGAAGGAATATATAAGTTCTGGATTCGCCGGGAGCAAGGGCTATTTTGATATGGTGGGATCCGACCGGCGCCCATCCGCTGGCGATCGAGTTTTTCGACTCGCCTTTTACTACGCATTCCGGAGCGGAATTTTCCCCGTAAGCGCCGAGAAATGCATCCCGGTCCGTATCATATCCGTTGATAGGGGTGTTTACCGCATAGACCGCATAATGATTCCTGCGTTCCCTGTATTCGGTCTTGTGAAAGATGGCTGATCCGTGCACTTCCACTTCACCGGTTGAATAATTACGCTGGAAGTTGGTCATGTCGTCCATCGCGTTCCAAAGACAGAATTCCACATATGAAAAAACAGAGAGCTCTTTTGTATCTGTACTTTCATTTGTAAGCGTCAGCTTATTGACCTCGCAGTTCTCTCCTACCGGAACAAAAGCTGTCAGTTCTGCTGCAACAGAATTCTTTTTTCCCTCAAAGACGGAATAGCCCAGACCGTGACGGCACTTGTAAGAGTCCAGACATGTCTTTGAAGGCATCCATCCCGGATTCCAGATGGTATCCCCGTCTTTTATATAGTAATAATGTCCGTTGCTGTCCAGCGGCACGTTATTGTACCGATATCGCGTCAGCCGCAGAAGCTTGGCGTCTTTATAGAAGCTGTAGCCTCCGCAGGTGTTTGAGATAAGAGAGAAAAAGTTCTCTGAACCCAGGTAATTGATCCAGGGAAGGGGCGTCTGAGGAACAGTGATCACATATTCTTTCCTTTCGTCATCAAAATATCCGTATTTCATACCGGAACCTCCGTTTCCTAAAACATATGGGACAAATGGGTTTACGAATACGTTTAAGTAACGTATTTTCAAGGAAAAGTATATATGAAAGAAACTGAAAAATCAATAATAATTTGAAAACGAGTAAGTTAAAGTACAAAATTCACAATTAAAATTTTATACAAAAACAGTAATGATATGTTAATTGCACAATAAAATAATAAAAAGTTTGGATAAATTAACAAAATTGCAAAAATAGTATTGCGAAAATACGAAGATAGGATTATAGTTAAAGCACGAAAACGATTAAGTAAAAAGGAAAGATTACTTAATCAGGATATGCGCATAGAAAGGGGAAAGCAGCATGGTATCGATGAAGATGATAGCGGAACGGTGCAAAGTATCTGTTGCTACAGTCAGCAAAGCATTGAGCGACCGCGGAGATATCGGTGAAGATACCAAGAATCGTATCAGACAGACGGCAAAGGAGCTGGGATATGTTCCTAATGTCGCTGCCAGAGCATTGAAGACGAAACATTCTTATAATATAGGAGTTCTTTTTGAAGAACAGGCCGGAAGCGGTCTGACACATGAGTATTTTTCAGGAGTACTTAACGGGTTAAAGCTTCAGATAGAACAGCAGCATTACGACCTTACTTTTATTAACACATCATTTGAGAACAGAGAGATGACCTATCTGGACCATGCGAGATATCGAAATTTTGACGGTATTGCGGTTATCTGCTGCGATGATTATGAATCGCCTCAGGTTCAGGAATTGTTGAGAAGCGATATACCCACAGTGACAGTAGACTATATACATCAGAACTGTACAGCTGTTTTATCAAATAACATTAAAGGGATGGAAGACCTGATGAAATACATTTACAGTCAGGGACACCGAAGAATTGCTTACATATGCGGGCAGACCGGCTCTTATGTTACAAAAGACCGTCTGGCAGCATTTTACAGAACAGCAGAAGAACTGAAACTTGACATTCCGGGAGAATACGTAATAGAAGCCCGGTACATGGAGACAAAGGAATCTGCAGAAGCAACAAAATCCCTCCTTGATCTGAAGAATCCGCCCACCTGCATCATCTATCCCGATGATATGGCGCTGATCGGCGGAAGAAATGTGATCACGGAGAGAGGAATGACAATACCGGGTGATATATCCATCGCCGGGTATGACGGGATCAGGATGTCACAGCTGCTCCATCCGAAACTGACAACGATCAGACAGGATACGGAGCGGATCGGACGGGAAGCCGGACGCAGGCTGATCCAGTCTATTGAAACACCGAAGACGGCTCTTGTGGAAAGAGTTGTTATAGAGGGGGAATTGTTGACAGGACAGTCTGTCGGGAAGATAACCCCGGAAACAAATAACCAATTTTAAAGGAGGTCCATCTATGAAAAAGAAACTGGTAAGCGCTTTATTATGTACGGCAATGGTTACATCCATGATCGCAGGATGCGGAAGTACAGGCGGCAATGACAGCAGCGGAGCAGGAACGAACGGTAAAGAAGCAAGCGCAGACGAGCAGGGCAAGGTATTTAATATCTATTGCTGGAACGAAGAATTCAAGACAAGGATCACAGACCACTATGCAGACTATGAAGAAGTAGATGCTACGACCGGAAAGATCGGTGATATCACCGTAAAATGGAATATCACTCCAAGTGATGATAATGCATATCAGAACAATCTGGATGCAACACTTCTGAAACAGGCTGACGCGGCTGCTGATGACAAGATCGATATGTTCCTTGTTGAGGCTGATTACGCATTAAAATATGTAGACAGTGATTATACAATGCCTATTAAAGATCTGGGAATTACCGATGACGATCTGTCAAAACAGTATCAGTATACAAAGGATGTTGTTACGGATTCCGACGGTGTTCTGAAAGGCCTGTCATGGCAGGGCTGCCCGGGAGTTCTTTTCTATAACAGAGCGGCGGCAAAAGAGGTATTCGGAACAGACGATCCGTCTGAAGTACAGAAATATGTAAAAGACTGGGATACATTTAACGATACGGCAGCTACACTGAAAGACGCAGGCTACAGTATTATGTCCACAGTAAATGACTCCTACCGCGTATATTCCAATAATGTATCTTCTCCGTGGGTAGTAGACGGCAAGATCAATATTGACGACAACATCATGAATTGGGTAGACGATTCGAAAGAGCTGGTAGACGCAGGCGAGACAAATACATATGAACTCTGGAGCGATGACTGGAGCAAAGGTTTCTATCCGGACGGAAAAGTATTCTGCTACTTCGGACCTGCATGGCTTGTAAACTTCTCTATGGCAGCTGACACAGAAGGCAGTATCGGATACGAAGGCGGCTGGGGCGCTACTGAAGGACCGCAGGGCTTCTTCTGGGGCGGCACATGGATCTGCGCGGCAGAAGGAACAGACAATGCTGATCTGATCAAAGACATCATGCTGACAATGACAACAGACGATACAGTAATGAAAGAGATCGTAGTAGACGATGACGACTTCGTAAACAATCAGGATGTCATGAATGAGATGGCTGAGGATCCCGATTATTCAAGCAAGATTCTGGGCGGCCAGAACCCGCTTCCGATGTACATCGCAGGCGTTGAGAATCTTGATCTGAGCAACCTTTCCGCATATGATCAGGGATGTAACGAAGAATTCCAGAACGCGATGAAGAACTACTTTGAAGGCAGTGCAACAAAGGACGAGGCACTTGATCTGTTCTACAAAGCAGTGGTAGAGAAGTATCCGGAACTTACTTATTAATATCACTTATAAAGTGAGGGGGATATAATCACCCGTAAATCGGACAGAAGAAGTCCATGAACAATATTCGCACATAAAGTATAGTGCGACAGCAGGTATTTTAGGCTGCGCCTGCCATGCCGCAAGGCAGGCGGACGCAGCCATCATTTTCTGAAACGGAGGACGGATCAGATGAAGAAAAAAAGAAGCAGAGTGTCCGGCTATAATAAGTGGGGATATATTTTCCTTATCCCATTTACGCTGGCATATGTAATATTCCAGCTCATACCGCTGGTAAGTACAATCTATAACAGTTTTTTTGAAAACTATATGTCCGGACTGACTCAGATCGGTCCGACGTTTGTAGGACTCGACAACTATGTGCAGCTCTTTGAGGGGGGAGATATCTGGAAATATGCGAAGAATACAATGGTATTGTGGATCATGTGCTTTATTCCTCAGATCATCTTATCACTGCTGCTGGGGGCGTGGTTCTCAGATACAAGGCTCAAGCTGAGAGGTTCCAGATTTTTCAAGACGGTGATCTACCTGCCGAACCTGATCATGGCGTCAGCTTTCGCTATGTTGTTCTTTACATTGTTTTCGGACGGAGGACCGATCAACTCACTGCTTATGCAAATCGGATTTATCGACACGCCGTATAAGTTCCTCTCCAATACAGGAAGCGCAAGGGGACTGATCGCTCTTATGAACTGTCTGATGTGGTTTGGAAATACGACGATCCTTCTGATGGCCGGCATGATGGGAATTGATACGAATCTCTTCGAGGCGGCAGAAGTGGACGGGGCAACCTCTACTCAGGTATTTTATAAGATCACGCTCCCGCTTCTGAGACCTATCCTCGTATACGTGATCATTACTTCCCTGATCGGCGGATTACAGCTGTTTGATGTTCCACAGATCCTGACCAACGGAACCGGAGATCCGATGCGTTCTACCATGACGCTGATCATGTTCCTCAACAAGCATCTGTTCAGTAAGAATTACGGCATGGCCGGCGCTCTTTCGGTTGTATTGTTCATCATGACGGGTATCCTGAGCCTTATCGTATTCAAGGTGACAGGAAACGATAAGAGAAAGGGGTAGGATTATGAGCGGAAAAAACAATGACGGTTTAAAGAAAGGCTTGGGAATCAAGGCGCGAAGAATTCTGGCATATATTATCCTTATTATCATAAGTTTCTTCTGCCTGTTCTGGTTCTACATATTGTTTATCAATGCCACAAGGTCAAATGGAGAACTGCAGGCCGGATTTACACTCCTGCCGAGCACACATGCGCTAGACAACTGGAAAAACCTTCTCCATGGTACGCTACCCATTGTACGGGGCATGTTGAACAGTTTGATCATCGCCGGTTCGAGCGCAGTGCTGAGCGTGTATTTTTCAACCATGACAGCGTATGCCATCCATGCATATGATTTCAAACTGAAGAAATATATCTATCCGTTTATCTTGATGATCATGATGATCCCGACACAGGTGACGGCGCTTGGATTCGTACAGCTTGTATCCCGTATGGGCCTTGAAGATTCATTTATACCATTGATATGCACGACGATCGCGGCACCGGTTACATTCTTCTATATGAAGCAATATATGGAAAGCACCCTTCCGCTTGCTCTGATCGAGGCGGCAAGGATTGACGGATCGGGCGAGTTCCGGACATTTAACCACATCGTGCTTCCGCTTATGAAACCAGCGATCGCGGTACAGGCAATTTTCACATTTGTGAGCAGCTGGAACAATTACTTCACGCCGGCATTGATCCTGCATGATGACAATAAAAAGACACTGCCTATCCTGATCGCGCAGCTGCGTGCCGCAGACTGGCTGAAGTTTGATATGGGGCAGGTGTATATGGCAATCGCATTCTCCATCTTCCCGGTGATCATCGTGTATCTGGTATTGTCCAGACAGATCGTGCAGGGTGTTGCAGTGGGCAGTGTGAAAGAATAAACAAGAAAATAAAAAGAGAATGAGAGGGGATTTACCTGCGGGGATTTTGTCTTCGCAGGTAAAAGTTGTATTCCGACATCAGTACCATTCATATTACTCAGACAAGGTTCCAAAGAAGGGGTGGGGCACAGTGGCACTAGAGAAAAAAGATATATTGTCAGTCAAAATGTTTGGAAACTTTTCCATGCTGTATAACGGCGTATCTCTGTCTGGGCAGAAAAGCGGTGAATCCCAGTTTATAACTCTGATGCAGCTTCTGATCCATAACCGGAACCGGGGAGTCAGCCGGGACATGGTGGAGGAAGATGCAGAGATCTTCGAGAAACTGTACAGAAAAGGCAGAGACACAGCTGATCCCGATGAACGCGTGAAGATTATGGCAAAGGCCTGCGAGTGGTATACGGGAGAGTTCCTGAAATCCTATTCCGGCGAGATGTGGATCGCAACGGAAGCCAAGAGATACTAGATCATGTTCTACAAAAGCGTGGAGGACATCGTTTTCCGAAGGCTATACACCTAAGATTACCGGGCAGGCAGAAGGTGGCTATATAATCACCAACACCCATATGCCGGAGACAGTAAGCATTACGGGAAGCAAGACATGGAATGATGAAGGCAATGAAGGAGCAAGGCCTGAATCTATCATAATCCGGCTGTATGCAGATGGAAACCAGGTGACCGAAAACCAGTGAGCCCGGATGAAGACGGGAACTGGAACTGGAGCTTTACGAACCTGCCGAAGTACAAAGAAGGTGCAGTTGGCAAGGAGATTGTTTACACCATCAGTGAGGATGCAGTAGAGAATTACACGACCGAGATAGATGGTTATAACGCGACTAACACCTATCAGCCTGGGAAGACCAGCGTCAGCGTTGTGAAGAGCTGGAATGATTCCGACAACCGTGGCGGAAAACGGCCGGACAGCGTGCAAGTACAGCTTTACGCTGATGGAAAGGCGATGGGTGATCCGATTGAACTGAATAACTCTGGAAACTGGCGGTATACTTGGTCAGATCTGGATGTAAAAGTAGATGGCAATAAGGTGGAATATACGGTGAAAGAAGTTGGTGAGAGCAAAGGAAGTGTTGATTTTAATGGAACTGGGTACAATGTAACTTATACAGGAGACGCTTCAAAGGGTTATGTCATTACTAACAGCTACAATGCCACATCAACAGGAGTTCAGACCGAAGATAATACGTCGGCCACTCCTAGACTGGCAATGATGATTGCGGCAATGGCAGTGGCAGGTATGACCGTAATGTATAGACGCCGCAGACGTGATGAGATTTAAAATTTGAATAAATTCTTCCGTTTTACAGATACTACAATTACTGACAGTAATAAGCATTTTATGTAGATATCTGTAAAACGGAGGAATTTTTATATGAAAGCAACGGGAATAGTGAGGAGGATCGACGATCTGGGGCGTGTCGTCATCCCGAAAGAGATCAGAAGGACGCTCCGCATACGGGAAGGAGACCCGCTGGAAATTTTTACGGACCGGGAAGGGGAAATCATATTAAAGAAATATTCTCCAATCGGTGAGCTTGGTACTCTGGCAAAGATCTATGCAGAAAGCCTTTCCCAGACGCTCGGCTGCACAGTGTGCATCACAGACACAGATCAGGTTGTGGCTGCTTCAGGCAGTGGGAAAAAAGAACTGCAGGATCAGTTCATCGGCAGGGAACTGGATCGATTATTAAAAGACAGGGGACAGCTCCTTGCGGGAAGCCAAGATTCGTCGTACATCAAAGTAGTGCCGGACATGAAAGAATTTCGCGATGAGGCAATATGCCCTATCATAAGCGAAGGAGATGTGATCGGCTCGGTAGTGCTTTTAAATAAAGACCAGAAGAAGAAATTCGGCGAAGTAGAACAGAGAGTGGCTTCCAGCGCTGCGGATTTCCTGGGGCGGCAGATGTCATAGGAGAGAAAACGTGCGTAATTTCCTTCTATACCATATATAATTTTGTCATAATCTTTTGTCTGCGGGCATATTATTTTATCAGTAGGACAAAGACTGACAAGTATGTTTCGGGAGGAAAAGGATGGAAAAAAAGACAGGCGGAAGACAGGGAATCGAACAGAGAGCGGTTGATGTGCTCAAAGCACTTTTATGTGCCTATGTAGTGACTGGGATATTGCTTCTTGTTTTAACCTTATTACTCTATAAAGCAGGGCTGAGCGAGGAAAATGTTAATGCAGGTATTATCCTGACTTATGTGATCTCTACCTTTTCCGGAGGATTTGTGATCGGGAAACTGGTTGGGGTGAGAAAATTCTTATGGGGGCTGCTTTTAGGAGTGGTTTATTTTGTGCTTCTGCTGCTGATCTCATTGGGAATTTATCATTCGCTACAGTCTGATCTGATGAATTTAGCTACAACCTTTCTGCTTTGTGCAGGAGGGGGGATGCTGGGAGGCATGATATCATAAAAAAGTACTTTAAAATCCTCTTGTCCTGTGATATAATGTTACGAGTATAAGTTGAAGAAATAGAGGAGGACATCACATGAAACACATTAAGACATTAAATACACAGACATTAAACAATACAGTAAAAAAAGGCGGATGCGGTGAGTGCCAGACATCATGTCAGTCAGCGTGCAAGACATCCTGTACTGTAGGAAACCAGACCTGCGAGAACAGAAAATAATCATATTCGCAGCAACAAAAGAACAATGGGGGAAGGCAGCGGTTTAATAAGCCGCTGCCTTATGCATGTCCGCCGGGCCCGGCAACGGGCGGTGGCGGTGTATGTTTCAGAGAAAAATGAAAGAGAGGTACCCTTGTGATACATCTGTATCAGAATAACGGATATAATATTGTCCTCGATGTGAACAGCGGCGCGGTCCATGTAGTGGATCAGGAGGCATATGATGTGATAGGCGTCCTTGAGAAGCAGAATGAGTTCCATACGCCGGAAACATTGAGAGAACCGGAAACTTTGGAGTATCTGAAATCAGAACTGGGCGGCCGTTATGAAGAGGAGGACATTAAGGATATCCTTGAAGCGGTCACTGCGCTGACGGAGGAAGGACGCCTGTTTACCCGGGATGTATATGAAGATTTTATCGATGAAGTAAAGCAGCGGAAGACAGTAGTAAAAGCACTCTGTCTTCATATTGCCCATGACTGCAACCTTGCATGTAAATACTGTTTTGCAGAAGAGGGAGAGTACCATGGGAGACGTGCGCTTATGTCCTATGAAGTGGGAAAGAAGGCTCTGGACTTCCTGATCGCGAATTCCGGAAAGAGAAGAAATCTGGAAGTGGACTTCTTTGGCGGGGAACCGCTGATGAACTGGCAGGTTGTGAAAGACCTGGTAGCATATGGAAGAGAGCAGGAGAAGATCCATGACAAACACTTTCGTTTCACTCTTACGACAAACGGCGTGCTTTTAAATGACGAGGTGCAGGAGTTTGTCAACCGGGAGATGGACAACGTGGTCTTAAGTCTTGACGGGAGAAAAGAAGTCAATGATAAGATGCGCCCGTTCAGGAACGGAAAAGGAAGCTATGACCTGATCGTTCCCAAGTTCCAGAAACTTGCGGAGAGCAGGCATCAGCAGAAATACTATATACGAGGCACATTTACGCGGAATAATCTGGATTTTTCCAATGATGTGCTGCATTTTGCGGAGCTTGGCTTTGAACAGATATCCATCGAGCCGGTAGTAGGAGAGGATACAGATCCGTATGCGATCCGTAAAGAGGATCTGCCGGTGATCTTTGAGGAGTATGACAAGCTGGCCAAGATCATGGTGGACCGGGAGAGAGAAGGAAGAGGCTTTACATTCTTCCACTTTATGATTGATCTTGAGGGCGGTCCCTGTGTGTCCAAGCGCTTGTCAGGATGCGGATCAGGTACAGAGTATCTTGCCGTGACACCGTGGGGAGATCTGTATCCGTGTCATCAGTTCGTGGGACAGGAAGAGTTCCTGATGGGAAATGTAGACGACGGAATTACAAAGCCCGAAATCGCGGATGAGTTCCGGGGATGCAGTGTCTACTCAAAAGAAAGCTGTAAAAAGTGTTTCGCCAGATTTTACTGCAGCGGCGGCTGTATGGCGAATTCATATAAGTTCCATCACACCATCAACGATACATATGAAGTGAGCTGCGAGATGGAACGCAAGCGTGTAGAGTGCGCGATCATGATAAAAGCGGCTCTTGCCGATCAGGCGTGAGAAGAGCGGCGTCATGTGAGGATAAAACATAAAAGCGCAGAAGAAAGGAATGGAAAATCATGAAAAAAAGCAGAGGCATATTAAGCCTGATTCTGATAGCGGCTGTCATGGTATTCCTCGGAGTGACCTCGATCCACGGACTGAACTCCAAGGGTATGGGAGCGGCCCGTAATATCAATCTCGGACTTGACCTTGAAGGCGGTGTGAGTATCACTTATG
Organism: uncultured Lachnoclostridium sp.; assembly: GCA_946491795.1. Classification (GTDB taxonomy): domain Bacteria; phylum Bacillota; class Clostridia; order Lachnospirales; family Lachnospiraceae; genus Mediterraneibacter; species Mediterraneibacter gallistercoris. The sequence continues at coordinate 33,521 of CAMLYF010000006.1, forward strand.
AGGCTGTCGGAGATACGCCGTCCGATGAGGATATGAAAGATACGGTTTATAAGCTTCAGAGACGTGTGGAAGAGTACAGCACCGAGGCACAGGCTTATCAGGTGGGCGACAACCGGGTCGGAATCGAGATCCCGGGAGTACAGGACGCCAATGAAATACTGGAAGAACTGGGACAGCCGGGATCGCTGTATTTTATCAGACATCTGGACAGCGACGGCAATGAGAACTACACTTTAAATGCAGATGGAACAGGTTATGTACTGACGAAGTCCATCGAAGAACTTCAGGAAGACGGTTCTATCGTCCTGACCGGTACAGAGGTTGAGAGCGCTACGGCGGGAGCCCTCTCAGATAACACCACAAGCGCTACGGAATACGGCGTTGACCTGACTCTGACAGACGAAGGTACGAAAGCGTTTGCCGAGGCCACAGAGGAGGCATATAACAACAATCATGATTCCATCGCTATCTACTATGACGGTGATCTGATCAGTGTTCCAAGCGTCAATAATGTTATCGAGAACGGCCGGGCGCAGATCAGCGGTAATATGTCATATGAAGAGGCTGACAGCATTGCCTCCACGATCCGCATCGGCGGTCTGAATGTAGAGCTGAAGGAAATCAGTTCTGAAGTGGTTGGCGCGCAGCTCGGACAGGAGGCGGTCAGCACCAGCCTTCTGGCAGGAGCCATCGGTCTTGTGATCGTATGTCTCTTTATGTGCTTTGTATATCTGCTGCCGGGATTTGCATCAAGCCTTGCGCTTCTGATCTACACAGGTCTGATCCTTGTGCTTTTGAATGCCTTTGATATAACACTGACCCTTCCGGGTATCGCGGGTATTATCCTCGGTATCGGTATGGCGGTCGATGCGAATGTTATCATCTTTGCCCGTGTGAAAGAAGAACTGACAGCGGGGGCTTCCGTACACAGTGCGTTGAAAGCCGGATTCCATAAAGCTATGTCCGCAATTATTGACGGAAACGTTACAACCCTGATCGCGGCAGCAGTGCTGTGGTTCAGAGGAAGCGGAACAGTAAGAGGATTTGCGCAGACACTGGCTCTGGGTATCGTGGTATCCATGTTCACCGCACTGGTCATCACGCGGCTGATCATCAATTCTTTCTATGCAATAGGCATCAGAAATGAGAAGCTTTACGCGAAGAAACTTAAGAAGCGTAAACCGATCGATTTCCTCGGAAAACGCAGAGTATTCTTTATCATTTCTATTATTATGTGCCTGAGCGGATTCGTGGGGATGGGAATCAATCACGCGCGCGGAATCGGCGCTATGAACTACAGCCTTGATTTCGTGGGCGGTACATCTACTACGGTAACATTTGATCAGCAATACACGCTGGATGAGATTGACAGCGAGATGATTCCGGATCTGGAAGAGATTACCGGAGACCCGAATATTCAGGTACAGACTGTTCAGGATACTACACAGGTAGTATTCAAGACACAGACTCAGGATCTGTCGGAAAGAGAAGCGTTTGCGAAGTATATGTCGGATAACTACGGGGTGGCCGAGAAGGACATCGAGGTCCGGAATATCAGCGGTACCGTAAGTTCCGAGATGCGTACGGACGCGATTGTCGCAGTGATCATAGCAACAATCTGTATGCTGATCTACATCTGGTTCAGATTTAAGGATATCCGGTTCGCGACCAGCGCGGTCATCGCCCTGGTGCACGACGTGCTCGTAGTACTGGCTTTCTATGTGATCGCCAGAGTGTCCGTCGGAAATACATTTATCGCATGTATGCTGACGATTGTCGGATATTCGATCAACGCAACGATCGTTATCTTCGACCGTATCCGTGAGGAGCTTAAGCTGAATAAGAAAGAGGATCTGAAAGAGCTGGTCAACAGATGTATCACACAGACACTGACCAGAAGTATCTATACGAACCTGACTACATTTATTATGGTTGTCGTACTCTACGTACTGGGCGTAAGTTCCATCAAAGAGTTCGCAGCTCCGCTGATGGTAGGTATTGCCTGCGGAGCTTATACATCTGTATGTATCACAGGCGCCCTGTGGTATGTCATGAAGATACGCACGGATAAGACGGTTATTGCTGCCACACAGGCCGCAGCTTCTGTTAAAAATGATGAGATAAAAGCAGCAGCTGACAAGAATGCGGCTGAGACACAGAGCAGCAGAACCGGGAAAAAACATAAGAAAAAGAAGAAAAAACGTTAAATCCCTTAATAAACAGAGGATCCGGAAAGTGATGAAACACCAGACATCGCTTTTCGGATCCTTTGATGATCTGAGGAGATCCCTGGGGATGGTTATTCAGGATACGCACTTGTTTACGGGGACTATTGCCGATAATATCAGGTACGGGAAACTGGACGCCACGGATGAGGAAGTGATAAGAGCGGCAGAGCTTGCCAATGCAGACTCCTTTATCAGGAGACTTCCCGACGGATATAATACGATGCTGCACAGCCGCCGGTACTGATCCTTGACGAGGCTACATCCTCTATAGATACAAGGACAGAGCGGCTGATCGAAAAGGGAATGTACGAGCTGGAGTAAGCGCGCAGGAAACAGCTATTGACACAGTATAGAAAATAGCAGAGAATAGAAAAGAACGTTTGTACCAACAGAGGAAAAATATATGGATCGGAATAAAGTACTTAATGACAGGAAAAAGAAAGGCAGGATACGGTTCTCAGTCAGGACAAAGATCCTTATGCTGGCAGCCATAGTCGTACTGCCTTTTCTCTTTGCCATTTTCTATCTGCTTGCGTCTATGAGTAATTACAGCCGGGTTTATGAACGGATTGTCAGCGATATAACAGTGGCGAATAATTATAATCTCAACTTCAAAGAAGAGATGGACGAAAGCATGTATAAGCTGGTAGTCGGTTATGTGACATTTGATAATATCTCGGAGGAAGATACGCTTGAAAATCCCTATGACCTTATTGAAGAGCTGCGCGGTGAGTTCACAAATCTTATGGATGTGACTGCAGAGGGAGAGAGCAGAGTGTGGCTTCAGAGCCTGCTCAACAACCTGGATACGCTTGAGAACAGAATAGACGATATAGTCGCGTCTACATCCTCCGACGGCCAGTACGACGACAATATCGAACGGCTGGACAATAATATCTATGTCCTGACAGAACTGATTCAGGATGATATCCAGTATTATATTTATTATCAGACACAGAATATGGAAGAAGTTACCGATGATCTGAATACGCAGATCAGGGATTTTATCATCTTTTTTGTCGGTATCATGGCTGTGCTTATCCTTATCATTACGATCGCGGCTGTGCTGATCGCATCGGGAATCATTAAGCCGGTAAGAGAACTGTACGGTGCGACACAGAAGATTGCCAGAGGGGATTTTACCGCGAGGGCCAGGATCAATACAACAGATGAGATCGCCGAGCTTGCCGAAGGATTTAATACGATGGCGGGCAATATGCAGGGCATGATCCAAAAGATCAAAGAGGATGAGCAGAAAATGAGGAGAGCGGATCTGCGGCTCCTTCAGGAACAGATCAATCCTCATTTCCTTTACAATACGCTGGATACGATCGTGTGGCTGATCGAGGGAAATGAGACGGACCAGGCAGTGAACATGGTTGTTACTTTATCCGGCTTCTTTCGTCAGGTGCTCAACAAAGGAAAAGAGCTTATAACAATAAAAGAAGAAGAGCAGCATATCAGAAGTTATCTTGAAATCCAGTCTATGAGATACCATGATATCCTCGAATACGATATCCAGATCGATCAGGTGTTGTATGACTATCAGATTCTGAAACTGACGCTGCAGCCTGTGGTGGAAAACGCGCTCTATCACGGGATAAAGTATAAACGTGCCAAAGGCTATATTCATGTCAACGGTGAAATGGACGGAAATCTGATCCGTCTGACGGTCAGGGATAACGGTGCCGGAATGGAGGAAAAAGAGCTTGAGGAGCTGCGTGAAGAGATCGGACGTCCCTGTAAGGAGACGGAAAAGGGATTTGGTCTTGCAAATGTAAATGAGCGGATCCACATGTATTTCGGAGAACAGTACGGCATTACGATTCAGTCCGTAAAAGACCGGGGTACGATCGTGGAGATCACGATACCGGCGATAAAGCCGGCGTCAGGAAAAGAAGAAGGAGACGCCCGGCTGCTTCAGGGCAGCGCACAGGGAGAGTGAGAAAAATGAGTAAAGTTTTCAGACGGGCTTCACGCAGAGCGGGAAGACTCTTTGCCATATTGGCGTCTGCTTTCCTGCTGCTGGCAGGATGCGGCAAACAGTTTGACATCGGAGATCCGGAAGAAACACGGACGGCAGACGAGGAGCTGATCGTAGTGGGAGTCTCTCAGATCGGAAGCGAATCAGTGTGGAGAACTGCGAATACGGCTTCTATACAGAGTGTGTTTACAAGAGAGAACGGATACCTTCTGATCTTTGACAATGCAAGACAGAAGCAGGAAAATCAGATTAAGGCGATACGGAATTTTATCTCTCAGGAGGTAGACTATATTGTCTTTTCTCCGATCGAGGAAGACGGATGGGACGACGTGCTGCATGAGGCGGAAGATGCCGGTATACCGGTTATTCTCATGGACCGTACGATAAAGACGGAAGATGAGTCGCTGTTTACTGCGCGTATCGGTTCTGATTTTGTGCAAGAGGGAGAAAATGCAGGTATCTGGCTTTCCGAGTATCTCGAGGAACAGGGCAGGCAGGACGAAACAGTCAATATTGTAGTTCTGCAGGGAACAGCGGGAAGCACATCCACCATCGGCCGGACTGACGGGTTTAATAAAGTGGCGGCTGAACACGGGAACTGGAATATCCTGGAGCAGACGGACGGTGATTTTACGACAGCGAAGGCGCGGGAAGAGATGGGCAGGCTGCTTAAGACGTACGGGGAGATCGATGTGGTAGTATCGCAGAATGATGATATGACGTTCGGTGTTCTGGACGAGCTGGAAGATGCCGGAATGACAACAGGCGTGGATGGAGACGTTATAGTGATATCCTTTGACGCCGTAAGGTCAGCGCTCGAAAAAGTGCAGGATGGATCGATCAATGTGGATATCGAATGTAATCCCGAACAGGGGCCGTATGTAGAGAAAGTGATACGGGATCTGGAGAACGGGAAGGAAGTAGATAAATATTCCTATGTGCCGGAACAGATATTTACTCAGGATAATTTGAGCCGGCAGCTCATAGACGAGAGAAGTTACTGATGATATGGAGAGAGTGGTATGTTAAAAGTATTTCTAGTAGAAGATGAAAGTGTGATCAGAGACGGGCTCAGAGACAATATCCCATGGCAGCAGTACGGATTTCAGTTTGTAGGGGAGGCGGCCGACGGCGAGATGGCCCTGCCGCTGATCCGGAAGACAAGACCGGATGTACTTATTACAGATATAAAGATGCCTTTCATGGATGGTCTGTCTCTGAGCAGGATCGTCAGTAAAGAATTTCCCAAGACAAAGATCGTCATTATCAGCGGATATGATGACTTCGAATATGCAAGGCAGGCGATCGAGGTGGGGGTAGATCAGTTTCTGTTAAAGCCGATCACAAGGCTCATGCTGAAGAAGACGCTTCTTGAAATGAAAGAGAAGATCGAGCAGGAAGAGGATAAGAACGATTATCAGATCCAGTACCAGGCTGAGATGCATGTCTATGAGCAGTTTTCGAGAAGACGATTTATGGAGAAAGTACTGACGGGCGAACTCACAGTCAAAGAAATTTATGAAGAAGCATCCAAGCTTTCTCTGGAGATTACGGCGCCGTGCTATAATCTGCTGCTTTTTTATCTTCAGGAGAAGAATCCGGATCTTTCGGGGGAAGGTATGGACGATTTTATGAGGAAACAGGATGAGGTGCTCCATTATTTCCTGCGCCATCCGGAATATCTTCTGTTCCGCTGGAACGCCAGCTCATACGGAGTGCTCATCCGTTCGGAGACATCGCAGATCGGTGAACTTACAGAGAAAGGCCTGGGACATATCAGGGATTTCTGTATGGGGCAGGAACATCTGGAGTGGTATGTGGCAGTGGGAAATCCGGTGGAGAGACTGAGCCTTCTGCCGGAATGCTACCGTCAGGTGAATCATTATTTCGCCTATCGCTTTATGATGCCGGATCTCCATGTGCTTTCGGAAGTCACACTTGAAGATTATGTCAATTCACAGGATGAGCAGAATATCGACAGTGTGGATCCGTCGACGATGGCCCAGGAAGTGATAAGGGATTTTCTCGAGCACGGAAATGAAAGCGAGATCCATGATTTTGTGGAGTCTTATCTCCAGAGCATCAGCAGAGCCCTGAAATCCAGGATGTTCCGGGCGTATGTGGTTCTGAACATACGGTTTACGATGATCGCGTATGTAGAGTCGCTGGGAGCTTCGAAGGAAGAGTATATGAAGAAGATAGGAGATTATGCGCAGGAGATGAATATAGAACCGGACGAAGTGCCTGCGTATTTCGTAAATATGCTCCAGGCGGCGTTTGAGATAAGGGAGCAGGCGAGCAGCAGCCAGAACAGGAAGCTGATCAGCCGGGCGATCGCCTACATTGATGAGAATTATATGCACGACAGTCTGTCACTTAATACGGTGGCGGCAGAGGCGGAAGTAAGCGCCAACTATCTGAGCGCCGTATTCAGCCAGAGTATGAAGAAAACATTTGTAGAGTATGTTACTGAGAAGAGAATGGAAAAAGCAAAGAAACTTCTGAAGAGTACGTCTCTTTCCTCCGGCGAAATTGCCGCACGGACAGGATATAAGGATTCCCATTATTTCAGTTTTGTCTTTAAGAAGACGCAGGGGATGAGTCCCCGGGAATACCGTGCCGCCAGAAAAGAACAGTAACTCTAAACGGTAAAATTTGTACTTCCTTTCAGGTTCAGTTTCCATGGGACTTCCTGCGGACTCGCGGGAAGTCCTTTTAAACGCCGTACCATTGTCATGGCTGCGAGAGTTCCCATCTCGTGCGGCTTGTGAGAGAGTGTGGTGATCGACAGAGGGCCGTAATTGCTGAGATAAGTATTGTCGAAAGCAGCGACGGCCATATCTTCAGGAAGGTGGTATCCCGCAAGCCTGAGTTCACGGAGCAGATAGAAAGCGATCATATCATTGTAACAGACTACTGCAGTGCATGAACTGAGCGCTTCCCCTGCAATTTTCCTGAGAAACGAGCTGTCTTTTTCTTTCTCAAGGGAGAACTGATCACGGGAATCAAACCATCCGATTTTCTCGTCTGATATATTGAGGTGCAGGGAACGCATCGTCTCGATGAATCCCTGATAACGTTCGATGCTCTGCAGGTCGTCCGTTTTAAAGATGCCTCCGATGGAAGTGTGTCCCTGCTCCGCGAGATGGCGGACGAGCATGGCGCTCCCGGCAATGTTGTCGTCTTTTATATAAAGGCTGCCTGTCAGAGCTGGATAATAGTTGTGGAGAAAGACGAGCCCGGTTCCCTTTTTCATGAGTCGGCGATACAGGTCCAGATTAGGGCTGGGAAGAGCACTTTTGCATCCTTCTGCAATGATGCCGCGCGGCGGAGCGTCGAGCAGGCTGAGAAGAATTTCATATTCGGATTCCGTACGGCCGCCGGTGATATAAACATGCGGAGTAAAACCGTTTCCGGACAGCTCTGCCCGGATATCCGCGAGGACTCCGGGATAGATGTATTCCTGATCATCGGAGATCAGAATGGCGACCGTATTCTTATTCTGATCGGGAAGGACGCCTGTTATGTAAGATCCGCTGCCCTGCTTTCTCACGATCAGATTTCCTTTTTCCAGAACAGCCAGCGCCTGTCTGACCGTCTGGCGGCTTACGTGGTATCTTGAGCAAAGTTCCTGTTCAGTGGGCAGCTTCTCTATTCCTGCCCTGATATTTTTCCCTATCATTTCTTTCAGTTCCCCGGCGAGCCATTTATACTTGATTGACATGTTGAAATTCTCCTTTAATTTTTTACTTTTAATTCCGAAAAAGTAAAAAAATACCGATTTTAAAATCAGAAAATAAATAATTTTTTAACCTTATATTCATCTGTATGAAATGTGCACAGTAAATGAAAATCATACGAAGTATCCCAAAGGTTTGCCCAAGACAGTACAAATCTAAAAAAATCATACCTATTTCCAAGAATATTAAACTTAAGATATAATTTGTACTTAAAATAGATAATATCATACAGAATTTGTATTGTAAATATCTTATAAATCCCTGAAACATAAGGTTTTCTGATTGTTTCTAAATTGTCCGGATGTTATCCTATACACACAGGGACAGAACGTTCCAGAATATACGGTCCGCAGACGGGCGGAAGAAAACTCAGTAAAAGGGAGGAAACAAAATGAAAAGAAGAATTGCAGCATTATTAATGTCAGCAGCAATGGTAGCAAGCCTTGTAGGGTGCGGCGGAGGAAATACCGGATCATCATCCTCAGGATCAGGTGACGCGGCAACAGCGGAAGATTCCGGCAGCGGAGATCTGATCAAAGTCGGCATTATCAACAATGACCCGAACGAGTCCGGATACCGTACAGCGAACGACAACGATATGAAAGAAAAGTTCACAAAAGAGAACGGCTATGACGCTTCATTTGCATACAGCTTAAAGAATGATGAGCAGATCACAGCGGCTCAGCAGTTTATCCAGGATGGCGTTGATTATCTTCTTCTTTCCGCAGCAGATACAGCCGGATGGGATACAGTTCTTCAGGATGCACAGAATGCAGGTACAAGAGTAATCCTCTTTGACCGTGTAATCGATGCAGATGAAAGCCTGTATGAAGCAGCCATCATATCTGATATGGATAAAGAAGGCGAAACAGCAGTTAACTGGCTGAGAGATCAGGGACTCGATGAGTACAATATCATCCACATCCAGGGTGTTATGGGATCAGCGGCACAGCAGGGACGTACAGGAGCTCTTAACGATGCGGTTGAGTCCGACGGCTGGAATCTGGTAACACAGCAGGCAGCTGACTGGAACGCAGAGACAGCACAGCAGATTGTTCAGTCCGTAATCGACTCCGGCGAGGACTTCAATGTAATCTACGCTGAGAACGACGATATGGCAAGAGGCGCAGTTGCGGCACTTGATCAGGCTAACATTTCACACGGTGTTGACGGCGACGTTATCATCATGGGATTTGATACAAACACATGGGCTCTGGAAGAACTGCTTAAAGGAAACTGGAACTATGACGGACAGTGCAATCCGTATCAGGCTTCCTATATCGACGAAGTAATCCAGACAATCGAGAGCGGCGGAACAGTAGAGCAGAAGACAATCTACCTTGAGGAGCAGGGCTTCGACGCAACAACGATCACACAGGAAGATATCGATAACTACGGTATCTAAATACCGGACGGTCACAGACGCCGGAAATACATAAAGGTATAAAAGCACGCGGCGCGGCGGAACAAAAAGAAGTACGTCTGCGCCGCATTTTTTCTAAAAAAGGTTGAGAGGTGAATATACTGGTGAAAGAAAAATCTGTACTCGAAATGAGAGGCATATGTAAGTACTTTCCCGGAGTGCGCGCCCTGCACAAAGTGGACTTTACACTGTGTGAGGGTGAAATCCATGCTCTGATGGGAGAAAACGGCGCCGGAAAATCAACACTGATCAAAGTTCTTACAGGAGTATATGAGAAAGACGAAGGAGAAATCTACCTGAAAGGTCTGGATAAACCTGCAGTGATCCATTCTCCGCAGGATGCGCAGAATCTGGGTATAAGTACCGTATATCAGGAGATTACGCTCTGCCCGAACCTGACGGTTGCCGAAAACATGTATATCGGACGTACCAAAGGAATCGGACAGAAATGGAAGAAGATGAACAGGGATGCAGACAAGATCCTCAAATCACTTGGCATCCCGGCAGAGGCGACACAGCAGCTTTCCAGCTGCTCGATTGCGGTACAGCAGATGGTAGCCATCGCGCGCGCCGTGGATATGGAGTGTAAGGTGCTCATCCTTGACGAACCTACATCCTCACTGGATGACAACGAAGTTGAGAAGCTGTTCGGACTGATGAGAGATCTGAAAGCAAAAGGAGTGGGTATTATATTTGTTACCCATTTCCTTGATCAGGTGTATGAGGTCTGTGATAAGATCACGGTTTTACGCGACGGCCAGCTTGTTGGAGAATACGAGATCGAGAAGTTGCCTAGAGTCCAGCTTGTGGCGAAGATGCTCGGAAAAGAGCTCGACGATATGTCCGAGATACGTGACGAGAGTCTTGTATATCACGGGGCGGATGAGTCCGAATATGTAATTGAAGCGGAAGGGCTTCAGAGTAATGCCGGGATCAAGCCGTTTAATTTCCATATTAAGAAAGGCGAGGTCAACGGATTTGCCGGACTGCTCGGTTCCGGACGAAGCGAATGTGTACGTGCCATCTTCGGCGCAGATCATGTGACCGCCGGTTCTGTAAAAGTAAAAGGAAAGAAAGTAAAAATATCAAAACCGATAGATGCAATGAAGCATGGAATCGCATATCTCCCGGAAGACCGTAAAGTGGATGGCATCGTCGGAGATCTTTCTGTGCGTGACAATATTATCCTTGCCCAGCAGGTTCTGCGCGGATTCTTCCGTCCGTATTCCAAGGCGGAGGCGAACAAGATCGCGGAGGAGTATATCAAACTCCTTGACATTAAGACAGCTTCTACAGACACACCGATCAAATCGCTCTCCGGCGGAAATCAGCAGAAAGTTATCCTTGCGCGCTGGCTGCTGACACATCCGGATTATCTTATTCTGGATGAGCCTACCAGAGGAATCGATGTGGGAACAAAAGTGGAAATCCAGAAACTGGTGCTTAAGCTGGCATCTGAAGGAATGAGCGTTACATTTATTTCTTCGGAGACAGACGAGATGCTCCGCACATGTTCACGTCTTATCATTATGAGAGACCGCAAAGTTGTGGGTGAGATATCAGGAAATGAGCTGACACAGAACAGCATCATGAGTACGATCGCCGGAGGTGACACAGAATAATGCAAAAGACAAATACGAATAAAAAAAGTATAGGTCAGATGTTAAAAAATCTGACAAGAAAACAGATATTTATCCCGATCGTAGCTCTGCTGCTGCTGGCCCTGTTCAATCTGATCATGGACCCGGGGTTTTATCAGATCAAATTCGGTTATAACAGTGCCGGAAACCCGGTTCTGTCGGGATATATTATTACAATCCTTGACAACGGTTCGGAGCTTGCGATCCTTGCCATCGGAATGACGCTTGTTACAGCGGCGACCGGCGGACAGGATATCAGTGTCGGCGCGGCGATCGCCATCGCCGGAAGCGTGATCCTGCGCGTACTCTGCGGCACGGAGGCAAGACCGGAAGAGCTTCAGGCGCCGATCATCGTCGCGTTCCTTGCAGCCTGTGTGGTATCTATGCTGTTTGGCGCATTTAACGGTATTCTGGTAGCCCAGTTTAAGATCCAGCCTATGGTCGCCACGCTGATCCTTTACACGGCGGGACGTAATATTGCGGCATGGATCAATCAGAACCAGCTTCCGATCGTCAGTGACGATACATTCGGATACTTTGGCGGAATGATTCCGGGAATCCCGATCCCGACTCCGGTATTCATTGCGATCGCATGTATCGTTATCACTGCTCTGGCACTGAAATTTACGAATCTGGGACTTTATACCCAGTCAGTAGGAATCAATGAGAGTTCCTCCAGACTGAACGGACTGAATCCGAAATTCATCAAGTTCATCACGTTCGTCATCCTTGGACTCTGTGTAGCGGTTGTCGGACTGATCAAGGTAAGCCGTCTGTCTACGATCAACTATTCTGTTATCGCGAAAGACATTGAGATGGACGCCATCCTGGCAGTCGCACTTGGCGGAAACGCACTGAGCGGCGGTAAATTCAACATGCCGGCTTCGATCATGGGCGCATACACAATTCAGTTCCTGACGACAACTTTGTATAAATTCAAAGTCGCGTCAGAGGCGCTTCCGGCATATAAGGCTGTAGTCGTGATCATCCTGGTGGTTATGAGTGCGCCGATCGTTAAAGAGCGTCTTGCTTCCCTTGGAAAGAAGTTAAGAGCGCACAATGCAAAGGAGGTCGGCTGATATGGCATTATTTACGAAAGAATCTGCAGCTGCGGGGCAGATGCAGAAGAGAAAGAAGATTACAGATGCAAATCTGCTTCTGATCATAACAATAGCAATATTCCTTATTATGTATATCGGCGCCATGATATTCCTTGGCGGAGGCTTCTTAAACGCACAGAACCTGTTCAACATTCTGATGCAGCAGTCCGCGCTGATCATTACAGCCTGCGGCATGAGCCTTGTCATGATCACGGGCGGTATCGATATCTCAGTCGGCGGCGTGGTTGCGCTTGTCTGCATGAGCTGTGCGGTGAGCCTTGACTATCTGCACTGGAATGTGCCGATGTCCATCCTTCTGGCTCTCGGTATCGGTCTTGCGTACGGCATTGTTCAGGGCTTCCTTGTAGCGTACCTTGAGATCCAGCCGTTCATTATCTCTCTTGCAGGAATGTTCTTTGCAAGAGGTATGACGACGATCGTACATACGGAGCCGTTCAATGTACAGAATGAGTCGTTTACGGCACTGAAAAACACACGTATTATCGTTCCGGGAATGGGAAATGTAAACCGTCTCGGAAACTACATAGACGCATATATCAATATCGGGGTTGTCGTGGCTCTCATTATTGTAATCGCGCTGTTCGTCATGCTCCGCTGGACTAAGCTGGGACGCTCCTTCTACGCAGTAGGCGGAAACAGCCAGAGCGCACTTATGCTCGGCATTAACGTAAGACGTACAAAATTCATCGCGCATCTGATGTGCAGTGTCCTTGCAGGTGTTGCAGGATATGTATATTTCCTGTATGTAGGTTCCGGTTCCGCATCCCATGCATCGGGTATGGAGATGGATGCCATCGCATCCTCCATCATCGGCGGTACGCTGCTGACAGGCGGTGTCGGAAATATCATCGGAACATTCGTGGGCGTGCTGTCCTTAAGTACGATCCAGAATATCGTGTCTTCCGTCGGACTGGATGAGGCATGGTGGACAGGTATCACTGTGGCGGCTATGCTGTGTCTGTTCCTCGTGATCCAGAGCGTGATCACATCACGGAAGAGAGATTAGGAATTAACAGCAGAACTGAAAAGAATATTAGAGAAAGCGGCTTGCCATGGCAGGCCGCTTTTCCTGATTCATGCATATTGACAGATGCATATATAATATAATATGAAAAGAAACCTGTAAGCGGCATCCGATATAAGATTTTTCATTGCGGATGTGGATTGATCAGCACAGGAGTGTATGCATGAATGAAATGGAACAGTAATACAGTTAAGCGATATATGGAAGCGGGCCTTGCGGTCCTGATCGCTTTCATTCTGGGACTGGCCGGTTCCGCAGGCGTCTTATCACCGCGGGCAGCCGAGAATGAGCGGACTGGGGCGGCTGTCGCGGATGACAGTACAAAGGCCGGTGAAGAAAATGAAAATAAGACTCTGGCATCGAGCCCGGATACAGGAGAGACGAAGGAGACAATAGCGGACGGACAGTATCCGATTATGGGAAACAGTAATGTCACTGTTCAGGAGATGGTCGATTATTTTAATGCGTCCGGGGAGGAGTATCCCGCGGAAGAACTTTCCGGGGGCGGTGCAGATTCCATTGAGACGTTCTGTCAGATGTATTATGACGAGGCGACTGCAGAGGGGGTGCGGCCGGAAGTGGCGTTTGCCCAGACAATGAAAGAGACAGGATTTCTTCAGTATGGCGGGGATGCGTCCATTGAGCAGTTCAATTTTGCCGGACTGGGTACCACGGGTAACGGAGTACCCGGCAATTCCTATCCGGATGTGCAGACCGGAATACGGGCGCAGATCCAGCATCTCAAGGCATACGCCACAGCAGATTCACTGAATCAGGAGTGTGTAGATGATCGGTATGAGTATGTGAAGAAAGGTTCGGCTCCTTATGTACAGTGGCTTGGGCAGCAGGAGAATCCGGAGGGGCTCGGCTGGGCGACGGGTGATAATTACGGATATGATATAGTGGGGATGATAGAAGATATGACGGAATGAACTGATCAGTTCAGCCCGTGCCATTTGTAAAATAGTACTTCTTAAGATTATCTAAACTTCTTGACAAAATCGCCTTGTGCGACTATAGTATTTGATAGTTAATTTTTAGTTAATACTATTGTAACAAAGGTGACGAGGAAGAGGAGTACGTTATTACTTCCGCCAGAGAGAACCGTCCGCAGGCTGAAAGACGGTTTCGGAAAAGGGTAATGGAAGGTAGCTTTTGAACCGGATGGCCGAAGAGCGTCTGTGCAGGAAGATAAGATACAGGATGCGGGTAAGCTGTCCCGGAGTGGTCCACGTTACAGGACTTCAGAGGTATATTTCCGGACAGGAGCGGGATGCTCCGAGTCAGGCAAGTGTATGAAATAAGGTGGTACCGCGGAATCTTCGCCCTTTACATTACGTAAAGGGCGTTTCTTTATGTAACTGTGAAAATTCCGTGAACACCGGGGGATTTAAGGAGAATACAATGAGCAAAGAATTAGCAAAGACTTATGATCCGAAAGCGATCGAAGAAAAACTGTATGACAAATGGTGTGAGAACAAATATTTCCATGCGGAAGTGGACCGCAGCAGAAAACCGTTTACGACGGTGATGCCGCCTCCGAATATTACGGGAAAGCTTCATATGGGCCACGCTCTTGACAATACACTTCAGGATATCCTGATCCGATACAAGAGAATGGAAGGATATAATGCACTGTGGATCCCGGGAACAGACCATGCGGCGATCTCTACAGAGGTAAAGGTGACAAACCAGCTGAAAGACGAAGGTATTGATAAGAAAGAACTGGGCCGTGAAGGGTTCCTGAAGAGAGTATGGCAGTGGAAAGAAGAGTATGCCGGTACGATCGAGAACCAGCTCAAGAAGCTGGGTATCTCCTGCGACTGGGACAGAGAGCGTTTCACTATGGACGAGGGATGCTCCAAGGCTGTAGAGGAAGTGTTTATCAGCCTGTACAACAAAGGGTACATCTATAAAGGATCCAGGATCATCAACTGGTGCCCGAAATGTAAAACCTCTCTTTCCGATGCAGAGGTAGAACACGAGGATCAGGAGGGACACTTCTGGCATATTAAATATCCGATCGTAGGAACAGACCGTTTCCTCGAGATCGCGACCACACGTCCGGAGACCATGCTGGGAGATACGGCCATCGCTGTACATCCGGATGACGAGCGATATAAAGATCTTGTAGGAAAGAACGTGATCCTGCCGCTTGTAGGAAGAGAGATCCCGATCGTGGCGGATTACTATGTAGATAAAGAATTCGGTACAGGAGCGGTGAAGATCACGCCGGCTCATGACCCGAACGACTTCGAGGTAGGCAAGCGCCACAACCTGCCGGAGATTAACATCATGAACGATGACGCTACAATCAATGAAAACGGCGGCAAATACGCAGGCATGGACCGCTATGAGGCGAGAGAGGCGATTGTCAGAGAACTTGACGAACAGGGATATCTTGTAAAAGTTGTTCCGCATACTCATGCAGTAGGAACTCATGACCGCTGCGGTACGACAGTAGAGCCGCTCATCAAGCAGCAGTGGTTTGTAAAGATGGACGAGCTGGCCAAACCGGCCATCAATGCGTTAAAGACCGGAGAACTGAAATTTGTACCGGAACGTTTTAACAAGATCTATCTGCACTGGCTGGAGAATATCAAAGACTGGTGTATTTCCCGTCAGATCTGGTGGGGGCACAGGATCCCGGCATATTACTGCGACGAGTGCGGTGAGGTTGTCGTTGGACACCACGCTCCGGATAAGTGCCCGAAATGCGGATGTACACATTTTACGCAGGACGAGGATACTCTGGACACATGGTTCTCGTCAGCGCTGTGGCCGTTCTCTACACTGGGATGGCCGGACAAGACAGAGGATCTGGACTATTTCTATCCGACGGATGTGCTTGTAACAGGATATGATATTATCTTCTTCTGGGTTATACGTATGGTATTCTCAGGTTATGCGCATACAGGAAAATCACCGTTCCACACGGTGCTCATCCACGGCCTGGTGCGCGACTCCCAGGGACGCAAGATGAGCAAATCTCTCGGAAACGGCATCGATCCGCTGGAGATTATCGACAAGTACGGCGCCGACGCTCTCAGGCTTACGCTCGTTACCGGAAACGCGCCGGGAAATGATATGCGTTTCTACAATGAGAGAGTGGAGGCAAGCCGCAATTTCGCAAACAAAGTATGGAATGCATCCCGTTTCATCCTGATGAACATGAAAGATGAAACAGTCATTGAGAAACCGGACGACGCGATGTTTACGCCGGCTGACCGCTGGATCCTCTCCACGGTGAACACACTGGCGAAAGACGTGACAGAGAACATGGACAAATACGAGCTCGGTATCGCGGTACAGAAGGTATATGACTTCATCTGGGATGAATTCTGCGACTGGTATGTGGAACTTGCGAAGGACCGCATCTACCACGCGGAGGAAGATCCGAAGGCCGCGGGATGTGCGCTTTGGGTATTAAAGACTGTGCTGGGACAGGCGCTGAAACTGCTTCATCCGTTTATGCCGTTTATCACAGAGGAAATCTACAGCGCCCTTGTGCCTGAAGAGGAGTCCCTGATGATGTCAGATTGGCCGAAGTACAGAGAAGAGTGGAACTTCCCGGCGGACGAGGATGTGATGGAACATGTGAAAGCAATCGTAAAAGGTATCCGCAACATCCGCTCCGAAATGGACGTGCCGAACAACAGGAAGACGAAAGTGTATATCGTTTCCACCGATGACAAGGTATGTAAAGGTATCCCGGCCCTGGCAGGTTCCGTGAAGCCGCTTATGATGGCGAATGAGATCATTATCCAGCCGGATAAAGCAGGCATCGCGGACAGCGCGGTATCAGTCGTAGTTCCGGATGCAGTTGTATATCTGCCGCTTGAGGATCTCGTAGACTTTGAACAGGAGCGCGAGAGACTGGCCAAAGAAGAAGTAAGGCTGAATAAAGAGATAAAAAGAGCTCAGGGTATGCTTTCCAATGAAAAGTTCGTAAGCAAGGCTCCGGCTGCAAAAGTTCAGGAAGAGAGAGACAAGCTGGAGAAATATACGCAGATGCTCGAACAGGTAAAAGAGAGAATTGCGGGACTTGGGAAATAGTCTGCGGTGATTTCCTCTTATTAGAAGAAAGGATGTAAGATCATACATGAAAGGCATTCATATCAGGAAACCTGATATCAAAGGATTTTTTACAAAAGTCAGAAATCTGAAAAAAGAAGATATCAAGCGGCATTTTAAGGAAAAGAAAGAGCGCAGGCAGCGCATCCTTGAAGAACGGCGCAACAGCCGGTTCGCGAAAAAGATGCAGCCGGTCTATAAATGGATGAACAGGTTTTCACTGCCTCTGCAGTTCCTTCTGGCCTGCGTGATCAATTTTCTGATCGAGACTGTCTCCAGACTGTCCTTTTTTGAGGCGTGGGACTACCTTGTAGGAACGCCGCTTGTGTTCCTGTACAATGCATTTATGATATTTACGACATTTATGCTCGTTTATCTGTTCCGGCGGAGAGTATTTGCCCGGATTCTGATCAGTGTGTTCTGGCTGTTTCTGGGCATCTGCAACGGCTACCTTCTGACCAAGAGGGTGACGCCGTTTAACGCGCAGGATCTGAAAGTACTCTCGGATGCGCTGGAGCTGACGGGAAACTACTTCAATACGTTTGAACTTGTGATGATCATCGTCGGCGTGGTGGCTGTCGTGTTCTGGATTGTCTCCATGTGGAGAAGGGGCGGACAGTATTCCGGGAAAATGCACAGGATCATCGCGCTGTGCGGCGTAGGAATTTCGTTTGCAGCGTGTCTGTGGCTGACGGATGAGGCAATCGACAAGCGTGTCATATCCAATTATTTTGGAAATATTGCTTTTGCGTATGAGGATTACGGGTTCCCGTACTGTTTCTCTGCCAGCCTGTTTAATACAGGTATCAATGAGCCGGCGGGATACAGTGAGGAGACGATGAATGAGATCTCTGATAACGGCGAGCTGACACAGAGCACTACCGGGCTTTCTGAGGATGAGATGCCCAACATTATGTTTGTCCAGCTCGAATCTTTCTTCGACCCGACAGAGGTTGAATGGCTGCGTTTTTCAGAAGATCCGATTCCGAATCTGCGAAAATTATTTGACGAGTATTCTACAGGATATTTCAAGGTTCCGTCCGTAGGAGCCGGTACTGCCAACACGGAATTTGAAGTGCTGACCGGAATGAGTATGCGCTTCTTCGGTCCGGGCGAATATCCGTATAAGACTTACGCGAAGTTCAATCAGATGGAGAGCGCGGCGAGCGCGCTCAAGGCTCTCGGCTATGGCGCGGAGGCGCTTCATAATAACGGCGGAAATTTCTACAGCCGTGCCCAGGTATTTAATAAGATGGGATTTGACCATTTTACAAGCAAGGAGTTTATGAATATCCTGCAGACAACGCCGAAGGGCTGGGCTACGGATGATATTCTTGTGCCGAATATTATGGAATCCATGGATACTACGGAAGGACAGGATTTTGTCTTTACCATAAGTGTAGAGGGACACGGAGAATATCCGACAGAGAAAGTGCTTGAGAATCCGGAGATCGTCGTCAGCGGAGTCGAGGACGAGGGAGAGAGAAACGCCTGGGAGTATTATGTGAATCTTGTACATGAGATGGATAAATTCGTCGGACAGCTCATCGAGGCGGTAGAGTCGAGAAATGAGCCTACGGTACTTGTTTTCTACGGCGATCATCTTCCGACCATGAATCTGGAGGCGAAAGATCTTAAGAGCCGTTATCTCTATAATACGAATTATGTGATCTGGGATAATATCGGACTGAAGAAAGAAGACGAGAATATCGCCGCATATCAGATCATGGCCGAAGTATTTGACAGGCTGGATATCCACTCCGGCACGGTGTTTAATTATCATCAGCAGCGCCGGGAGACCAAAAATTATCTGGCGGATCTGGAGCTGCTCCAGTATGATATGATGTACGGAGAGCAGTATGTATACGAGAAATACGGTATGCCGGTTCCTGAGGAACATATGGTCATGGGAGTCAAGGATGCGGAGATATCTCAGATGGTCCTTCAGGCTGACGGCACGACATACAGTATATACGGAGATAATTTTACAAAGCAGAGTAAGGTTTATATAAACGGTGAAAAACAGGCGACAAAATTCCTGAATAATACAAGGCTGGATCTGAAAGATTCACAGATTGAAGACGGCGATACCGTTATGGTGGCGCAGGTGGGATCCAGCAACACTATATTCAGAGAATCAAAGACTTATATATACAGTGACGGCACCCTGACGGAAGCTCCGGCAGATCCGAATGCACCGGAGAACGGGCGTCAGGCGTTTGTCGATCAGGAAGAAGAAAAGGAAGAATGACATACAGCGAGGCAGTAGATTATATACTGGAGATTCCTAAATTTACAAAGAAAAATGATGCGGTGCACACGAAAACATTTCTGAAATATCTCGGCAATCCGCAGGAGAGCTTAAAGGTGATCCATGTTGCCGGAACAAACGGAAAAGGATCCGTGTGCGCCTATCTAGACGGGATGCTCCGTTCGGAAGGAAAACGGACGGGGCTTTTTACTTCCCCGCATCTGGTGAAGATCAATGAGAGGATTGCGGTCGACGGAGAACCGGTAAGTGACGGAGAGTTCTGCAGGGCTTTTGACGCGGCGCTTGCGGCGGTGAAGATGATGGAGGCGGAGGGATTATCCCATCCCACTTTTTTTGAATTCCTGCTGGGGATGGCATTGTATACTTTCCGCAGGTCAGGCACAGAATATGCCGTACTGGAAACAGGGCTGGGCGGCAGGCTGGACGCTACCAGCGCGGTTGAGCCGCCGCTCGTCTGCGTGATCACTTCCATCGGGTATGACCACATGCAGTATCTGGGGGATACGATTGAGCAGATTGCCGCGGAGAAGGCGGGGATCATCCGTCCGGGCGTACCTGTCTTTTATGCCTCATCCTCGGAGGAAAGCGACAGGGTAATTGAAAAGACGGCGGAGAAAAACGGAAGCTTCTGTAAAAAAATCGGGAAAGATGCGTACGAAATTCTCGGAATAGAAAACAAACATATTGCATTTTCCTGTCCCAGTGATTATTATGGAAATACCACGTGGAAATTAAACAATACCGGAATATATCAGCCGGGTAATGCAGTGCTCGCCATGGAAGTGATGAGATACCTCTTCCGGGAAAATGCCCATACGGCGCGGTGGAGAGCCGTCCTGTCTGAGTTGAAATGGGCAGGCAGGATGGAGGAAATCCTGCCTGAAGTGTATATTGACGGGGCGCATAATATAAGCGCAGTCGAGGCGTTTGTGCAGAGCATTCCGGAAGACGGGCGCGGGAATATTATATTATTTTCCGCGGTGAAGGATAAAGAATATGAGAAAATGGCGGCTGTACTGTGCAGGGATCCGCGGACAGATGTATATGTTGTGACACATATCGACGATTCGCGGGGAACGGGCTCAGAACAGCTGGGAGATGTTTTCAGGAAATATACAGACCGTCCTGTTGTAGTGAGAGAGTCTGTTAAGGAGGCTCTTGTGTGGATCCTTGAACACAGGGAGAACAGAAGAGTGTACTGCCTTGGCTCCCTTTATCTGACAGGGATGATTAAGGAATTGATTCAGGAGGTAAAGTCAGATGCTGAATTACGAAGAAGAGTTAAAGAAATTTAAACCAAGCCTTGAGGTAGAGGATATCGAGGATGCTGTATATCAGGAAGATCTTTCGGATGTGACAGATCTGCTGAAACAGGTTATGGAACAGAAGAAGTAAGTACAGAAAGTGTAATGGTGGATACAGATGGATTATACGAAAAAGATCGTATATCAGTCCAACTACTGGTATAACGATGGTTTGCGAAAAGCCCAGATCCGGGATATGTCCGGCGCGATTGTCTCTCTGCGGCGGAGTCTCCAGTTCAACAGGGAGAATATTGCGGCGAGGAATCTTCTGGGACTGGTCTACTACGGGATAGGCGAGGTGCCGGAGGCTCTGGTGGAATGGATCATCAGCAAGAATCTGCGCTCCTATAATAATATAGCGGACTATTACATCAAGAAAGTGCAGGAGTCTGCAAAAGAACTCGAAACGATTAATCTGGCAATTAAAAAATACAATCAGTGCCTTGCTTACTGCCAGCAGAATGGAGAGGATCTGGCGATCATACAGCTGAAACAGGTTGTTTCATCTCATCCGACTTTTCTGAAAGCGCATCAGCTCCTTGCTCTTCTCTATCTGCATACGGGGCAGTATACCCGTGCCCGCCAGATGGTCCGGCAGGCGAGAAAGCTGGATACGGGCAATGAACTCACGCTGAAATATATGCATGAACTTACGCATCAGAGGGGAAAACAGCGTCGCAGGAATGAAAAAAAGAAAGAGGATGCCGTAGAGTACAGCCTCGGAAATGAAACGATCATCCAGCCGAAACACTCCAGGGTCAAAGCGATGGCCAGTCACCTTGCAGTGGCCAATATCTTTATCGGCGCGGCAATCGGCGCGGCGGTCATATGGTTCCTTGTTGCGCCCGCCGTAAATCAGTCGCAGAATGAGCGCATGAACGACCAGATGCGCGATTACAGTGATCAGATCAAAACGCTGGAAGCACAGGTCAGCGCCCAGACAAGGACACTGGATAATTACCGGGCCTCGGGAGAAGACGCGGAGGCTGACACGAAGCAGGCACAGACAACCCAGAAAAGTTATGAGAGCCTGATGACGGTTGCGGATCAGTATAATTCGGGAGAGTACAGTTACGCCTCTATGGCGGATACCCTCATCGGTATCAGCCGGGACAGCCTCGGAGAGAAGGGACAGTCCCGTTATGATGAGCTGTCGGATGAGATTTATCCGAGCGCATGCGACTCGAATTTCTCTGACGGAGCTAATGCGCTTGACGCGGGAAATTATCAGGATGCTATAGATGCGCTCTCTAAAGTAGTGCGCATGAATGCCGGATACAATGAAGGGCAGGCGCTCTTTGATCTGGCGCAGGCGTATAAGGGGAACGGTGATAATAAAAATGCCGTTACTTACTTCCAGAAAGTTGTAGATGACTATGGCGATTCACAATATGCCGAGGAGGCGCAGACAAATCTGGATACAATCCAGGGTTCATCGGATGACGGATCTTCCGGGGACAGTGACGAGTAGGAGCTCCCGGACAGGATAAGCGTTTTATACAGGATACATATAGTCGATATAAAGAAGTACGAAAGAAAAGGATATACCGGTTTGGTATATCCTTTTTGCATGTACGTTCAGGATTAATGAAAACGAGGAGGAGTAGCAATGAAATATCAGGTTCAGGAGAATTGTCTGACGATCTATCTGCCGCGCGAGGTGGATCATCATAATGCGGAGGAGATCAAGAGGGAGGCAGACGCCGTAATCGACCGGAACCACATTAAATATGTGATTTTTGACTTTGACAGAACGGACTTTATGGACAGTTCGGGAATAGGGGTTATTATGGGACGGTATAAGACGGTCAGTCTGATCGGCGGAGAAGTGTGGGCGGTCCATACCAACGCAAGGATCAGAAAAATACTGACGCTGTCAGGAGTGACAAAAATAATGCAGATCTATGAGGAGGAAAAATTATGATAAATACGAATGAAATGGAGATCAGATTTGACAGCCGCTCAGAGAATGAAGGATTTGCAAGGGTGGCGGTGGCGTCCTTTATGACGCAGCTCAATCCTACTGTGGAGGAAGTGGCGGATGTCAAGACCGCAGTATCCGAAGCAGTGACGAACGCGATCATACACGGGTATGAAAATGAAGTGCACAAGATAAGCATCCGGTGCAGAATATCCGAAAATGTACTGACAGTGGAAGTGAGCGACAGCGGAAAAGGGATAGAAGACGTGCAGCAGGCCATGCAGCCGATGTTCACTACGATGCCGGAACAGGACCGCTCCGGTATGGGATTTGCATTTATGGAGGCTTTTATGGACAGTGTGGAAGTGGAATCAGAGCCGGGAAAAGGAACCCGTGTGAAGATGAAGAAGACCGTCGGAAAAGGAAGGGAGATATGGACCACACAATCGCTTTGATCAGGAAATCACACGACGGGGATAAAGAAGCGAGAGAACAGCTTGTAGAAGAAAATATCGGTCTGATCTGGTGTGTTGTAAAGCGCTTTGGCGGGCGGGGAGTGGAGACAGAAGATCTGTTTCAGATCGGGAGCATCGGCCTGCTCAAGGCAATCGACAAGTTTGACCTTTCTTATGATGTGAAATTTTCCACTTATGCAGTTCCCATGATATCGGGAGAGATCAAGCGTTTCCTGCGGGACGACGGGATGATCAAGGTCAGCCGTTCTCTGAAGGAACTTGCATATAAAAGTCTTAAGGCAGGGGAAAAACTGACAGACAGGCTGGGAAGAGAGCCCACCATGGAGGAGCTCTCGGAAGAACTGGGGGTTGAGAAAGAAGAACTGGTACAGGCGATGGAGGCAGGCGGAGAGGTGGACTCTCTCTACCGGCCGATCCACCAGAAAGAGGGAAGTGAAATCCGGCTTCTCGATAAGATCGAGGAAAAGGAAAAAAGTGAGGACAAGATTCTTGACCGGCTGGTGTTAAAAGAACTGCTGGAAACCTTAAATGCAGAGGAACGCCAACTCATTTATCTGCGCTATTTCGCTGACAGGACGCAGTCTGATGTTGGGAAGATCATGGGAATATCTCAGGTGCAGGTGTCCAGGATGGAAAAACGGATCATGGAGAATCTGAAAAAAAGAGGAACATAGCGGTCATGCCGGCAAGAATCTGAAAATTGCTCTGTCATGTATATTTTCGGCGGAAAGCAGGATACTAATCGTTAGAAAACGAAATTAGTATTAACAGTACAAGGACGGGTGGACATGATGGATGACGGACAGAAAAAAATATGGATATGCCTGCTTATTGTCGTTTTGGCAGCAGTCGTGATCGGTATCCTATATTATTTCAGTACGCCGACAGAGCACAGCAGCGAGGGATTCCTGATTCGGGCAGCGCATGGGCAATGCGAAGCAGTGGCTCCGGCAGCAACTTCGGAAGAAGCATGCAGGCGTGTGATTCTTCTGTCAGAGGAGGATAATAATGGCATCTGAGAACAAGATACTCTATATCAAGGGTGACCGCGATGTGGAAGTGACAAAACCGGATGTAACGCTTGGAGATCTTCTGAGTATGGAGTGTACGGACAAGCTGATGCTGGCGAAGATCAAGACACTTAAGATCATCAGATTTAAGAAGAGTGGAAGACAGAGATGCGTAGTCTCGGTGCTTAAGATCATAGCCTGTATCCATGAAAAGTTTCCGGAAGCAGATGTCCAGAATCTGGGAGAGTCAGATATCATCGTGACCTATGAAGATCAGAAAACTCCTGCTCTTGCCTGGCATATCATAAAGACAGTATTTGTGGCGGCGGTGACATTTTTCGGAGCGGCTTTTTCTATTATGGCATTTAATAATGACGTAGATGTAACGAAACTATTCGGACAGATCTATGAGTTTGTCACCGGGCAGGAGGCAGGCGGGTTTACGGTACTGGAAATCGCATATTCTATGGGGGTTACCGCGGGAATCCTGATCTTCTTTAATCATTTTGGCAAGAAGCGCTTTACTGTGGACCCGACTCCCATGGAGATCCAGATGAGGCTGTACGAGAATGATATTCAGACGACACTGATCGAGAATTCGGAGCGGAGAGGAGAGGAAATCGATGTGGGCACAACAGATACTTCTGGCAGCAATCGGAATTAGCGCAGGGGTCGCCGTGTCAGGCGGCCTTTTTTCTTTGATCGTAGAATTAGGAGTGATCGCGGACTTTGCCGACCGGACACATACCGGGGACAAAGTGCTCTTCTATGAAGACTGCACGGCGGCAGGGGGAATTCTTGGAAACATAATCTATGTATTCCATATAGGGATTCCGGCGGGAGACTGGGGACTGGGAATTTTCGGAATCTTCGCCGGGATTTTTGTCGGATGCTGGGCCATGGCTCTGGCGGAGATACTGAACGTATTTCCCGTATTTATGCGCCGCGTCCGGATTGTGCGGTATATGTCCGCCTTTGTGATCAGTCTGGCAGTAGGAAAAGGGCTGGGCGCATGCCTGTTCTTCTTTCAGGGGTGGTGAATCGCTGAATGTTTTGTGATGAATGTAATAAAACTTTCATAAAATGTATTTACGAAAATTTTACTTACATTTTATGGATTCATGATATCGGTTTGACATCAAGCTCTTTATAATATGGACTAACAGTTCAGTCATCAATTCGGTTTTACGAATGGCGCGGGCAGAACTGTTCAACCGATAACTAAGAGAGTAAATGGAGGAAACAATCATGAATCCACAGAACAAGATTTCACAGTCACAGAAATTAATGGTATTTGTTCTTTCAATGTCACTTTATGGACTGGCTACTTTATTTACAGAGCTGATCCCGTCTTTTCAGGTCGGTATCGTGGAATTCTCAGTCGAGTATTTCCTGTTTATTCCGCTGACACTGGCTATGCTCTTTGATCCGCTCTCCGCAGGCCTCGGGGCTGCAACCGGAGAACTTGTCTTCAGTGAGATCATGCTGGGACAGTTCGGAGGTCTTGGCGAGCTGGAAAAATTCCTAACCGTTACGATCGGTGTGTATGTTGCAGGCCGCCTCGTAAAAAATCCGAGAAACCGTGCGGCTGTCGCAGGTGCTTCCATCTTCGGTGTATTTCTTCAGCTCTTTATGGGAACCGTGGTGGATATCCTGAAGGTACAGTTTGCAGTGGAAGACTTTGAGGCTGTTGCAGGACTTCCGGAAAGTGTATTTGCCACAGAAGGATTCGCCTGTCTTAACGACCTGCTGTTCTCAGGCATCCTCTTCTGTATGCTGCCGACCATGTTCCTTGTACCGAAGCTCTACGGCAAGATCGAGCCGCTGCTCGGCATGAAGCCGCGTGATGAGAAGACGATGACAGGAAGCGCGCTTTCTGCAAAATCTATCGTACTCTGTCTCGTGGGATTCGCAGTCGCGATCGTGGCACAGCTTCTGGCAAAAGGCGGATATGCGCTGATCGACTGGGAGGCAGCATGGGCTGAGAGCACAACAGCGATCATAATTGCGATTGTTGTGGCAGCAGTTGTTGCCCTGATCGTGTTCGGTGTGATCCGCAGTCGAGCAAAGAACAGACAGACAGCATAAGGATAAGTAACAGAAAGTATACGAATTTAGAGATAACGTAACAGGAAGGTGCCCGCAAGTGAGTATTATAGAGATCAAAAATCTTACATTTACATACCCGGGGGCATCAGAGCCGACATTAAAAAATGCATCAGCAGTGATTGAAAAGGGGGATTTCCTTGCGATCGTTGGAAACAACGGCTGCGGGAAATCTACTCTTTGTAAGACATTAAACGGCCTGATCCCTCACTTTATCATCGGTGATATGGACGGCGACGTCATCATCGACGGATTGAATACAAAAGAACAGGAGATCGGCACGCTGGCCCGCAAGGTAGGATATGTCTATCAGGATTTTGAAAATCAGATCGTATGTCCTACCGTGCTGGAAGACGCCTCTTATGCGTGTCTAAATTATGCCATGCCGGACTATGAAGAAAAAGGGAAAAAAGCGCTGCATGTCTGCGGCCTTTCTTCCAAAATCGGAGATTATGTGTGGCAGCTCTCGGGAGGACAGAAGCACCTTCTTGCTCTGGCAGGAACCGCGGCGTTAAGCCCGGATATCCTGATTCTCGACGAACCCATCGCCCAGCTGGATCCCGCCCATGCGGACGGCATCTATGAGGTGTTGAAGGAACTGAATGAGAAATACGGCAAGACCATTATCGTGATCGAGCATCACACAGACTACATAGTAAAATACTGTAAGGACGTCATGCTCCTGAAAGACGGAGGTGTACAGTGGGTACTGCCTGCAAAAGAAGCTATGCGCCGTACAGACGAACTGCAGGGGTGCAATATCTTTCCGCCGCAGGTAGCAATCGCAGCCGAGCGCATGATCGATGCGGGACTTCTCCCGAAAGAGCCGTTCCTTCAGAAAGAAGAGGAACTGCCGGTGGATGTGGCGGAGGGAGTCCGCGTATTTACGCCTTATCTTAAAAATAAAGGCCCGGCGTACAAGCAGCCATTGAAAAGGGAGCTGAAGAGAGAGCCGATCGTTGACTTTAAGAATGTGACGGTAAAATACCGTGCAGTCAAAGGCGAACCGCCGAAGATCTTTGACGACTTTTCCATTCAGATCGGAAAGGGAGAGAAAATAGCCCTGATCGGTTCCAACGGCGCCGGAAAATCTACGATGCTCAAGATGATGATGGGCCTGATCCGTCCGGAATCCGGCCAGGTACTTCTAAACGACCGGCCCACTGCGGATCTTCCGAAAGAGGAACTGGGACGTACGATCTCTATGGTGTATCAGAATCCAGAAGAAATGTTTATCAAAGATTCTATTCGCAAGGATATCGAGTACGCTATGATGGTAAGAAAGGTCGAAGATTATCAGAAGAGGACGGATGAACTGCTTGAGATGTTCCGACTCACAGATCTGCAGGACCGGGATGGCAGGCTGCTATCCGGCGGACAGATGCGGCGTGCTTCCCTTGCCATCGGAATCGCACTGCAGCCGGAGATCCTGCTCCTCGACGAGCCGACGGCTAATCTTGACATTGCAACCAGACGGGAGATCATGAAGACGCTGCAGATGCTCAAAGGAATCACAGACACGGTGGTGATCGCTACCCATGATATGCAGCTTGTGTGCGACTGGGCGGAGCGCCTGATCGTCCTCTCTGCCGGATATGTGATCGCGGACGGGACGAAAGAAGAGATCTTCGCCGATATGTATGTCCGTCAGCAGGTGGGAATCCGGCCGCCTCAGATCTGCGATATGGGCCGGGCTCTGGGGATCGAGAATCCGTGCTTTACGATCGATGAATTCATGGAATATTTCCGAGGTGAAAAATATGCGTAAACTTTCAGAGAATATATTAGATAAATTTTCTATGGATTTCCTGAGAAATCAGGTGCTCAAGAATGCCTACGGCAATGATGATACCGTGATCGCCAAAATGGATCCGCGCATCCTTCTTGTCTGGTATCTGTTCTTCGGGCTTGTTCCGTGGTTCTTAAACGATGTAGTCCTGCTGCTGGGAATTTTCCTTTTTGTGGCGCTCACCACCCGTGCTGCGAAGGTGGCGCCGCTGGTTCTCTTTTTGTTCTGCATCGGCGTATTTTCACAGACCGGTTATCTCTTTATTGTGGCACTGTTTTTTGGCGGCAATACGGAAACCATTGCGCCATTGCTTGTGATGACGCTGAAAGTGGCGGCTGTGTCCCTTGCGTCCATCACCGTATTTTCCGGACTTGACCCGGACCGTCTGGCAAACGGTCTGCTCTGGTTCGGGTGCCCGGGACAGCTTTCTTTCAGTATATCTTTCGCCTACCGCATCCTGCCGGTTTTGATGGAGGAGTTCCAGAATATTCTTCTGTCCTACCGCCTCAGAGGCAATCCGCCCCACAGGAACGGACTGATCGGGAAGATCCGGTATCTGTGCTATCAGGTAAAGATGATCATTCAGTCATTTTATCCGCTGATGCTCAATACGGCGAAGCGGTCCAGAACAACAGTGGAGGCGCTGGAGCTGAGGGGATACCGTTATTCCATTCAGAACCCTGAGGTAAAGAAGATGAAGCTGTCCATGCTGAAAGTGACTCAGGCGGATATCATCTTCGTCTGCATCTCAGCGGCGTGGGTATGCGTATGTGTCGGTCTGTCTGTCGTACTGTAAGGACAGCAGCATCAGTGTGCAGGCATATTGCTCCTTGTACGCTGATGCTATGTGGAATAGAAACACAGGAAGGATGAGAAAGAAACATGAAAATTGATTTTCACACACACGGGAAACTGGCAAAGAAGCTTCCCTTTTCAAAAGAATATACGGACTGGCTCTTCCGGGAGGCACAGAAATCCGGATTGGACGCACTCTGCCTGACAGAGCATTTCAACACGCTGGGCTTTCAGGAGGTGTACCGATATATATCTGGCCGGTGTACAAGAGAAGGAGATTCTCTTGTGACAGAGAGCGGATTCCGCATCTTTCCGGGTATGGAGACAGATATAGCGGAAGGCGGACATACACTGATCATCGGCCCTATGGAGTGCATCCTGGAAATGAACCAGCGTCTGGAACCGAATAAAGAGAAAGGAAAATTCCTGACCTTTGAAAAGCTGGCTGAGCTGGTGGAAGAGTATCCGGTCATATTCGGTGCTGGACATCCGTACAGAGACGGCGGGCATATACCGGAGCTGCCACAGAAAATGCTGGAGAAATTCTTCTTTCTCGATGTAAACGGCAAAGACCTGGCCAGAGACTGTGACGGTACATGGGAGAAAATGAGGGCGCTCTCCCGTAAGCTTGACCGTCCGCTGGTGGCGGGAAGCGACACCCATCAGTCTTTCCAGTACGGCTGTGTCTGGAACGAATTCAGACAGACGGTCCATACGGTGCAGGATCTGGCGGCAGAGATTACAAATGGCGCGTATGAGATCCGGATGTCTGATTCACTTGCATTTAAAGTAGAGTCGGCGGGAATCTTAAAGCGCGCACTAAAAGAAATCGATGCGCTGGGCGGAGACTATGTATCCGTGCTGCTGAAAGGGGCAGAGATATAAAGAAGCGGAGATCCTATCTCGGGATCTCCGTTTTATAATGTTCTTTTAATTTATACAGGCAGTCCAGCTGTTCAGAAGATGTTGCACCCAGCTTTGCTCCCAGCATTACTACAAGGGCATCGAGCAGAGCGGCCGGAGCTGCCATGGAATGATATTCCGACGGCTCGCCCCGGAAGACGAACAGCGGGATGACTGCCTCCTGCTCCAGCGAGTGATACAGACGACTTGTGAAAAAGATACATTTATAATGAATCTTCTTTTGATAATCAAGAATCACGGCAGCCTCTTTCGGTGTTTTCTGGAAGCCGAATAGGATTACCAGATCTTTTTCTGTAAAGAAATTCATATATTCAAAAAGTTCCGAGCTCCCGGCCGGGAGGCGGATGACTTTTTTTCCGAAGCGGTTCAGCCGGAATTTGAGCAGCTCGGCCATGGAAACTGCCGCTCCTTTTGCATAGAGGTAGATTGTGTCGGATGACAGAATGGTGTCTGCGGCTTTTTCGAGCATATTTTCATCCAGAAATTCAAGTGTTTTTTCAATACAGTACTGCTGGCGGCGAAGAAATCCTTCCGGTGTATTGGAGGATTCACTGCCCAGCGTGGAATTCAGCTTCCCGGCCGGAGGATTTTCCTCTGCTACATGCCGGAGAACGGCACTCTTCAGTTCTTTAAAATCAGCATAGCCGCAGTGTCTGGCAAACCGCGATACAGTCGGCTCTGAACTGCCGATGCACCGTGCTACATCGCCGATGCTCATGCGGATGAATTCCTGTGGGCTGGCGATGATATAATCGATGATTTTTTTCTCGGTCTTTGTAAAATGGACGTCGTTTTTTACAAAATAGATTTCAGTCATAACGAAACTCCTCTGTCGGAAATATTTCTTATCATAGCACACAAATGGGAAGAAAGGGTAAAGCACAGATATAAAGTGTGTAAAATTGAAAAAAACGCCAGGAAAGAATCGTATTTATTTACTTTATGCACAGTGACAAATACGTTGTAATTCGCTATAATATCAACATTGAGGGTTGGGGCGGAATTTGACGCTTGAAACTGTGAAAGGAGATGTAGAAATGCTTCAGGTAAAGGACATTCATAAAGAATACCGCACCGGAACTCTGGTCCAGAAAGCCCTGGACGGAGTGAGCCTGAATTTGAGAGATAATGAATTTGTTGCCATCTTAGGCCCGAGCGGATCGGGAAAGACGACGCTTCTTAATATCATCGGAGGACTGGACCGCTATGACAGCGGAGATCTTATCATCAACGGGATTTCTACTAAGAAATATAAAGACAGGGATTGGGATTCCTACCGGAACCATACGATCGGATTCGTGTTCCAGAGTTATAACCTGATCCCTCACCAGACGATCCTGGCGAATGTCGAACTCGCTCTGACAATCTCAGGGATCGGGAAAGCAGAACGCAGACAGAGAGCCCAGGAGGCACTGGCGCAGGTGGGACTGGGAGAGCAGGTCCACAAAAAGCCAAACCAGCTCTCCGGCGGGCAAATGCAGAGGGTTGCCATTGCCAGAGCGCTTGTAAATGATCCGGACATCCTGCTGGCAGATGAGCCGACAGGCGCTCTGGACAGTGAGACCAGCGTGCAGGTCATGGACCTGCTCAAAGAAGTGGCAAAAGACCGGCTTGTGGTCATGGTCACCCATAATCCTGAGCTGGCGTACGAGTATGCGACGCGTATCGTGAATCTGAAAGACGGGAAGATCCGATCCGATAGCGACCCGTACGATGTAAATGAGGCGGAACTTACGGAGCCGGAACACAAGAACATGGGGAAGTCTTCCATGTCTTTTCTTACGGCTCTTTCCTTGAGCTTTAATAATCTGAAGACGAAGAAAGCACGTACTCTTCTTACTTCTTTTGCAGGATCTATTGGTATCATTGGTATAGCGCTCATTCTTTCTTTGTCAACAGGAGTTAACGACTATATCGGGAAGATCGAAGAGGAGACGCTGTCCGAGTATCCGCTTCAGATTCAGAGTACCGGATTCGATTTTTCTTCTGCCATGGATACCGGAGCTGCCTCGGATACCAGCGAGGAGGACGGTGATATCTATGTGGTAGAGATGGTGACGAATATGTTCTCCACGATGGATACCAATGACCTGGAATCCCTGAAAACATATCTGGACAGCGGTGACAGCGGGATTGAAGAGTATACAAATGCGATAGAATATTCTTATAATGCGGAACCACAGATCTATAAAGAGAATGGAGACGAGATCCGTCAGGTTAATCCGGATCATTCCTTTGACTCCATGGGCTTGGGATCATCGTCCGGTTCCGGGATCATGTCTTCCATGATGAGTACAAACGTATTCTATGAGATGCCGGAAAATGAACAGCTCTATGAGGGACAGTACGATGTGAAGGCGGGACGCTGGCCTGAAAAATATAATGAATGTGTACTCGTCCTTACTTCCGGCGGAGGTATGAGCGATTTCATGCTCTATACGCTGGGCTTGAGAGATCCCCTTGAACTGGATGAGATGGTGGATCAGTTTATCAACGAAGAGAATATCACTACGCCGGATGATATGGGGACTTATACGTATGACGATATCCTCGGCATTACATTTAAGCTGGTGAACAGTGCGGACTATTATCAGTACGACAGCCAGTATAATGTATGGACGGACAAATCTGGCGATACAGATTATATGAAAGAGCTGGTCGCAAATGGAGAAGACCTGACAATCGTAGGAGTAGTCCAGCCCTCCGAGGATGCAAATGCCTCGGCTTTGAGCGCGGGTATCTGCTACCCGGCTTCTTTGACGAAACATATAGCTGAGTATGCAGAGAATACGGAGATTGTCAAACAGCAGCTGGCTGATTCGTCTGTCAATGTTTTTACCGGTGAGAAGTTCGGAGAGAGCAGCTCAGAAAACGGGTTTGACATGGAATCCCTTGTGACGGTAGATGAAGAAAAACTGCAGGAAGCATTTGGATTCAATGAGAGTGCATTTACTAATCTGTCAGATGCTTTTGACTTTTCCAGTGTATTCAGTAGTGCAGGGAATTCTATTGATCTGTCCAGCTTGGTGGATCTCGGGGATATCGCGGTGGATCTGCCGGATATGCCGTCCATGAGCATGGAGGATCTTCTAGGAAATCTTGATCTCAATGTGTCATCGGATGGATTCGCACAGATGGCGTCAAGTCTGATGGAGGGATATCAGAAGTATGCTCAGGAACATCCGGAGGCGGATTATTCCGGATTGGCGGAAGCTTTTCAGAATTATCTAAGTTCGGATGCGGCGCAGTCGATTCTCCGTGACAACATTGCAGATATTATTCAGTCCGGTTCCGGGATCACTGTGACTACGGAACAGCTCCGGGAGATGCTCAGTGAGATTATGACCGGATTTGCACAATATATAGAGGAAAATAATTATGACGATCCGTCCAGATTCGGCGAATATCTGCAGGAATATCTGGGAACTGCCGATGCACAGGGCATACTGAATAAATGGGCGGATGAGATTTTCAACGGAGTGGTTGATAATATAACCATTACTTCGGAGCAGATCAGTAAACTGGCAGGGGAACTGGCGGCGGGTTATCAGCAGTATGCGCAGCAGACTGGCGCACCCGACCCGGCCAAGATGGGGGAAAACTTTATCGCATATCTTGGTACTGCGGACGGGCAGAAGAGATTGTCAGACGGCCTTGCGGGTGTGGTAGATACAGCAGGAATCGAGAGCCAGCTCACAGGTGCTGTGGAGAGCTACATGCGAAGCGCCATGTCCTCTTATGGAAGTGCGATCGGACAGGCGCTGGAGAGCCAGATTTCTTCAGCAATGCAGCAGATGATGAGTCAGCTTGCCACGGGCATGAGCCAGGCTATGGGTCAGGCGATGACACAGGTCGGCAGCAGTCTGGAAAACGCTATGAACATTGACGGAGAGGCCTTTGCGGACGCATTCCAGATGAATATGACAGGAGATGAGCTGGCAGAACTTATGATGTCCATGAGTTCCGGGCAGAGTGCATCCTATGAGAGCAATCTGACTTCACTCGGCTATGTGGATTTTGATGTGCCCAGTGGAATCGATATCTATCCGAAAGATTTTGAGAGCAAGGAAATGGTGGTCAGCATTCTGGATGATTACAACAGCCGTATGGAAGCAGAAGGAAAAGACGAGCAGGTGATCACCTATACAGATATGGTGGGAACGCTGATGTCGTCCGTGACCGAGATCATTGATATCATAAGTTATGTTCTGATCGCGTTTGTGGCGATCTCGCTGATCGTATCGTCCATCATGATCGGTGTGATCACATACATCAGCGTGCTGGAGCGGAAGAAAGAGATTGGTATTCTGCGTGCCATTGGTGCGTCGAAAGGGAATATCTCGCAGGTATTCAATGCGGAGACATTTATCATTGGATTCTGCGCAGGAGCGCTGGGGATCATTATATCCCTGCTTCTCCTCATACCGGGCAATGCACTGATCCATTATCTTGCTGGAACAAATGACGTCAGTGCAGTGCTTCCGGCGGTTCCTGCCGTGATCCTGATCCTGCTGAGCGTCGTGCTGACACTGATTGGCGGACTGATTCCGTCGAAAAAGGCGGCGAAGAGCGATCCGGTGACAGCCCTGAGAACGGAATAGAACAATACGATTGTTTGTATCAATCGAGTGTGGCAAGGAGTGAGAGCATGGAAGAAAAAAATATCATAGAATTGAGAAATATAAAGAAAGTATTTGATGATACTGTGGTGGTGGAGGACTTTAATCTGGAAGTAAAGAAAGGAGAGTTTGTCACATTCCTCGGTCCTTCGGGCTGCGGCAAGACGACAACTCTGCGGATGATCGCTGGTTTCGAGTTTCCGACAGAAGGAGAGATCCTTTTAAACGGCGAAGATATCAGCCATCTTCCACCCAACTTAAGACCTATCAACACGGTGTTCCAGCGCTACGCGCTGTTCCCCCACATGAATGTCTATGACAATGTGGCGTTCGGGCTGAACCTGAAACATCTTCCCAAGTCAGTGATCAATGAGAAGGTAAAAAACGTACTGGAAGTGGTAGATCTGGAAGGGTTTGAAAAAAGACAGATTTCTACTCTGTCCGGCGGACAGCAGCAGAGGATTGCAATTGCCCGTGCCATTGTCAATGAACCGGATATCCTGCTTCTTGATGAACCGTTGGGAGCGCTGGATCTGAAGATGAGAAAAGAGATGCAGCTGGAACTCAAATCCATGCATGAGCGTCTTGGAATCACCTTTATTTATGTGACTCATGACCAGGAGGAAGCGCTTACTATGTCTGACAAGGTGGTAGTCATGTCGGACGGTATGATTCAGCAGATCGGTACTCCGGAAGAAATCTACAATGAACCGAAAAACGCTTTCGTTGCTGACTTTATAGGAGAAAGTAATATCTTTGAAGGGAAGATGGCGGCATCCATGACAGTCAGCTTCTGCGGAGCTGAATTCCCGTGTGTGGACAATGTACCGAAAGATACGCGGGTGGATGTGGTTGTACGGCCTGAAGACGTTGTCATCACCAGACCGGTGGACGGTCAGATCAGGGGCGTTGTGGACTCTGCCGTATTTAAGGGAATGTACTATGAGATCACGGCGATCCTGCCGGATGAAAATGAGGTGGTCATCCAGACCACGAGAAACGTGCGGCCCGGCGAAGAGATCGGCATGAGGATCGGGCCTGATGAGATTCACGTCATGCCTGCGGGTGTACTGATGAATGTCTTTGACGGTACGATCACAAAAGAAGGCCGCGCGGCATTTGCCGGCGGTGAGTATGAGTGCGACCTGACGCAGCTCTTTGACGGCTCAGTTCAGAACGGGCCGTGCTCCGTTGTTACAGAGGGCGGCGAGGAGATCAATCTCGAGGGGATCGAAGTGACGGTGGAAGTGCCGGTGAAGGCAGTCTCCATGAGTGATGAGCAGAGAGACTACCGCGCGGACGGAAATATCATATCATTTATCTATAAAGGAAACCATTATAACTATACAGTACGTACAGCTACGGAGGAAGACTTCGTGCTGGATGAGGATGATCTGTGGAACGAGGGGGATCATGTCAGTCTGATGATTCCGAAAGAGCAGATCATACTGAAGAGAAAGTAGGGATTGAATATGAAACGTTTTCGGTTCAGCAGGAAACAGCTGTGCATCCCTTATGCCCTGTTC
Organism: uncultured Lachnoclostridium sp.; assembly: GCA_946491795.1. Taxonomy (GTDB): domain Bacteria; phylum Bacillota; class Clostridia; order Lachnospirales; family Lachnospiraceae; genus Mediterraneibacter; species Mediterraneibacter gallistercoris. Next base: position 69,497 of record CAMLYF010000006.1, read on the forward strand.
CTGATCTGTTTTGTCGTGCTGCCGCTGGCGGTGATCGTCTACTATGCATTTACAGACGGAAGCGGAAGGTTTACGCTTGAAAACCTTCTGAGCTTCTTTACCAATGGAAATACGATCGGAACACTATGCTACAGTGCTGTGATCGCGGTGGTGGTGACGGCAGTCTGTCTTCTGATCGCTTATCCTGTGGCGTATATCCTGGCAAGGAGCAGTCTGAAGAGAGCCCCGGTGCTGCTGATGCTCTTTATCCTGCCCATGTGGATCAATTTTACTTTGAGAATTACGGCATTAAAGGAGATCCTGACTGTGCTGGAGGGCAATCTCTCCCTGCATCCGTTTCTGAACACAGTGATCGGCATGACATATGATTACCTTCCGTTTATGATCCTGCCGTTGTATACAACCCTTCTTCAGCTCGATGAGAGTCTGCTGGAAGCGGCAAAGGATCTGGGAGCGGGTCCCGGGGCAGTATTTTTCAGAGTGACGCTGCCTCTGTCCATGCCGGGAATCGTCAGTGGGATCACTATGACATTTCTTCCGGCCATGACCAACTATGTCATCCTTGATATGATGTACAACAGTACGTATATCATGGGATCGCTGATCGGAAGTTACTTTAATATCTATGACTGGCACAATGGTTCTATGATCTCACTGATCCTGTTTGCAGTGATCTGTATCGTATCGCTGCTCACAGGCGGAGAGGATCAGGATGATGCAAAGAACAGGGGGGCGATACTATAATGAAAAAGATACTTTCTTATTCGTGGCTTGCCCTTGTGGCGTTTTTTATGTATATACCGGTACTGATCCTGGCGTTTTACAGCTTTACGGATTCTACGACAATCGGCGCCGTGAGAGGTTTCTCTCTGCACAACTATGTAACGCTTTTTACAACAGAAGAGCTGAGAAATATGATCATCGGGACGGTCCTGCTGGCAGTAGGGGCGGCCGTGATCTCATCGATTCTGGGAACAGTTGGCGCCATCGGCGCTTTTTACTCCAGACCGGTTACGAAAAGGATGGTCGAGACGGCGAACCAGATTCCGGTGGTGAATGCGGATGTTGTGACAGCGTTTTCCATCTGTATCCTTCTGATCGTCGTGCTGGGCATCGAAAAGAACACGTTCATTCCGCTTGTGATCGGACATGTGGTCCTGTGTACCCCGTTTGTGTATCTTGCCGTGATGCCGAAGTTAAAGCAGATGGACAACGGGCTCTATGAGGCGGCCCTTGATCTGGGGGCGACGCCGTTTCAGGCGCTGTACAAGATCGTGATCCCGCAGATCATTCCGGGCATCATCTCGGGGTTCATGCTGTCGATCACACTGTCTTTGGACGATTATTTTATCTCCACATATACGAAACCGGCGACATTTGATACGATCAGTACCTATGTGGTCAATGCCACAAGAGGAGCCCAGACTGAGATCAAGACAGCGCTGTGGGCTCTGTCTACCGTGATCTTTCTCGTGGTGATCCTGGCGGTGGTAATCATGAATGTTGCCTCGGCGAAAACAGAGAAGAAACAGGAGGTGGGCACATATGACAGCAGAGAGAAAGACTAAGCAGTGCAGGACGCTTAGGACAGCAGCCGCGGGACTTGCGCTGACAGCAAGCCTTACATTGGCGCTGCCTGGATGTGTGCTCCCTGACGGAATATTTTCTGATGATATACTGCCCGGCGCAGCAGTGTCCAGAGGAATGGCTTCTGTGTCTGCGGCAGAAAGCGATGAGAAAGTGACTCTGCGCATTGCCAACTGGGAAGAATACATCGATGAAGGTGACTGGGATGAAGAAGAGGCAATCGATCTTGACGACCGTGAAGGCACCGTGATCTTCGGGGAAAACTCTATGATAGATGATTTTGAGGCATGGTATCTGGACACTTATGGTGTGGAGGTGAATGTAGAGTATTCCACTTTCGGAACCAATGAAGATCTGTACAATCAGCTGACCCTCGGCAATGATTTCGACCTTGTCTGTCCGTCCGAGTACATGTTTATGAAACTGATCGCGGAGAACCGGCTCCAGCCCCTCTCCGACGATTTCTTTGATGAAGAAAATGAAAATAACTATTATGTCCGCGGTGTATCGGACTATATCAGAAATATCTTTGACACAAATACGATAAACGGGGAACCGTGGAGCAGATATGCGGCCGGCTACATGTGGGGGACGACCGGAATCGTCTATAATCCTGAGGTGATCTCAAAAGAAGAGGCGTCTCACTGGGCAATCCTTGCGGATCTGAAATACAAGGGGCAGGTCACGATCAAGGACAACGTCCGGGACAGTTATTTCGCGGCTCTGGGCATCCTCAATGAAGAGGAACTGATGGCCCCGGATCTTATCAGCTCGCCGGACCGGCTGGAGCGCATAACGGAAATTATGAACCGGACCGACGAGGATACGGTAAAGGCAGCCGAGTCGGTTTTAAAAGAGATGAAGGAAAATGCCTATTCGTTTGAGTCCGACAGCGGTAAAGCCGACATGGTGACCGGCAAGGTCCTGGCAAACTATCAGTGGTCGGGAGACGCCGTCTACACGCTGGATCAGGCGGAGATCGACGACTATTATCTTGCTTACGCCGTGCCGGAGGAATGTACGAATGTATGGTTCGACGGCTGGGTTATGCTCAAAGACGGCATTGCCGGTGATGCGGCGAAACAGCAGGCCGCCGAGGCATTTATCAATTTTATGTCCAGACCTGACAACGTGGTCAGGAATATGTACTATATCGGTTACACTTCCGTGATCGCGGGCGGCGACAGCGATATCATCTATGCCTATGCAGACTGGTGCTACGGAGCGGAAGACGACGCGGAGGATACGATAGAATATCCTGTAGGATTCTTCTTCAGCGGAGATAACGCGGACGAGGATTTCGTCATTACCGCTGAGGCGGATCAGGCAGACCGGCAGCTTTTCGCCCAGTACCCTCCGCAGGATGTGCTGGAGCGGGCTGTAGTCATGCAGTATTTTGATCAGGAGAATAATGAGCGGATCAACCAGATGTGGGTTAACGTCCGCTGCTTTGACCTGACGACACTGGGCTGGCAGGACTGGGCAGAGATCGGGGCGATTGTGATCGTTGTGATCGCGGCGGCAGTGATTTTTAAGAAACGGGATGACATCATGCAGCTTAGAAGATCGTAAGATAAAGCTGCGTATTGGACACGATCGGGACGGTAACAGGACGGGAGGCAGAACAGGTGGAGGCATATACGAGTTTTGCGGCAGTGTATGATACATTTATGGATAATGTCCCCTATGAAGAATGGGGAGAATATATACATGGCATGCTATGTAAATACGGTGTAGAAGACGGGATTGTACTGGATCTGGGATGCGGCACGGGAACAATGACGGAGATACTGGCCGGATACGGATACGATATGATAGGAGTAGACAATTCTGAGGACATGCTTGAACTCGCCATGGAAAAACGTATCGAATCCGGGCATGATATCCTGTATCTTCTGCAGGATATGCGGGAATTTGAGCTGTATGGCACAGTGAGAGCTGTTGTGAGCGTATGCGATTCTGTCAATTATGTGACGGAGCCGGGAGAACTTGAAGAGGTGTTCCGGCTGGTAAATAATTATCTGGATCCGCGCGGTATTTTTCTGTTTGATTTCAATACAGATTATAAATACCGGGAAATCATGGGAGACTGTACTATAGCAGAGGACCGGGGAGAATGCAGTTTTATCTGGGACAACTATTATTATGAAAATGAGCAGATCAACGAGTACGATCTGACACTTTTCATACAGGAGAAAAACCCTGACGAAACGCAGTCAGACCAGATGCCGCAGCTGTACCGGAAATACAAAGAAACTCATTATCAGAGAGGATATACACTGAAAGAAATACAAGTGCTTCTTGAGAAGGCCGGGCTTGTGTTCGAGGCCGCTTATGACGTGGACTCAAAAGAGGAGCCGTCAGATACGTCAGAGCGGATCTGCGTGATCGCCCGGGAATCAGGAAAACAGGAGGAATAAAAATGAAAGACTATATTGTAAGAGCTTCCGCGGCGCATACACAGATCCGTGCGTTTGCCGCGGTGACAACAGAGATGGTGGAAGAGGCGAGACAGCGCCACGGCACGAGCCCGGTGGCGACAGCAGCTCTCGGCAGGCTTCTGACCGGCGGCGTGATGATGGGCAGCATGATGAAAAACGCGACAGATATGCTGACGATACAGATCAAATGTTCCGGTCCGATCCAGGGACTGACCGTGACGGCGGACAGTCAGGGGAATGTAAAAGGCTATGTATATAATCCGGACGTGATGCTGCCTCCGAAGAACGGCAAACTGGATGTGGGCGGAGCACTCGGACAGGGAGTGATGACCGTGATCAAGGATATGGGGCTCAAGGAGCCTTATTCCGGGCAGACTATACTGCAGACCGGAGAGATCGCGGAGGACCTTACGTATTATTTTGCCACATCTGAACAGGTGCCGTCCTCTGTAGGCCTGGGCGTGCTCATGGAGCATGACAATACCGTCCGCTGCGCAGGCGGATTCATCGTGCAGGTGATGCCTTTCATTGAGGACGAGGTATTAAACAGACTGGAGCAGAATATCCAGAATATTCAGTCTGTTACATCCATGCTGGACAACGGCCACACACCGGAAGAGATGCTCGCCCAGGTGCTGGACGGCCTCGATCTGGAGATCACCGATACGATGCCGGCCAAGTTTACCTGCAACTGCTCCAAAGAACGGATCGAGAAAGCGATCATCAGCGTGGGAAAGAAAGAGATCCAGTCCATGATCGATGACGGCAAAGATATCGAAGTGAAATGCCATTTCTGTAATACGGCATATAACTATACAGTAGATGAACTGAAAGAACTGTTGAAAAAAGCGAAAGCAAGATAAGAGTAAAAATGTGAAAAAAGTGTGAACGGGGACGTAGTAAAACCCGGTTTTACTACGTCCCCGATAAGAAAGGCGGAAGGGAAAATGAAACACGGATTTGTTAAAGTTGCCGCGGCTACGCCGGATATCCGGGTGGCGGATGTAGAGTTCAACACAGCGAAAATATGCGAGGCGATCAGCGAGGCATGCGAACAGAAAGCAAAGATTATCGTATTTCCGGAATTATGTGTGACCGGATATACGTGCAGTGATCTTTTTACCCAGGATGTTCTGCTCAAGGCAGCGAAAGAAGCGCTCATCAGGATCGCAGAATATACGGCTGACAAGGATATCCTTGTATTTGCAGGCGCGCCTCTGTCAGTCGGCGGAAAGCTGTACAACGTGGCGGCTGCCATGAACCGGGGTAAGGTGATCGGGCTTACGACCAAGACATTTCTCCCTAATTACGCGGAATTTTACGAGATGCGGCAGTTTACTCCCGGTCCGGAGACAGCGGGCTACATCGACTTCAATGGTCAGAAGGTACCTTTCGGACCGCAGCTTCTGTTTACGGACAGTGAAATGGAAGATCTGATCGTGTCTGCGGAAATCTGCGAGGACGTCTGGTCTCCCGTTCCGCCAAGCATCAGGGCGGCGCTTGAGGGGGCGACCGTGATCGTAAACTGTTCCGCCAGCGATGAGACGATCGGAAAAGATACCTATCGCAGAGAACTGATCTCAGGACAGTCGGCGCGCCTGATCGCAGGTTATATCTACGCAAATGCAGGCGAGGGCGAATCCACGACAGACGTGGTTTTCGGCGGACATAATATTATCGCAGAGAACGGGGCAATCTTAAAGCAGTCAAAGCGGTATCACAACGAGATTATCTATTCGGAGCTTGATATCCAGAGGATCATCAGCGAGAGAAGGAAGAATACTACATTTAAGACCGCCGTGGGGCAGACGCTGATCCGGATCCCGTTTCATATCAATAATGAAGAAACAGTGCTCACCAGAACATTTCCGAAGAGGCCGTTCGTTCCTGCGGATGAAAGAGCGAGAGCGCAGAGATGCGAGGAGATCCTGACGATCCAGGCCATGGGATTGAAAAAACGTCTGGCGCACACGAATTCCAGAACCGCTGTCGTAGGAATCTCGGGCGGACTTGATTCCACGCTTGCGCTTCTTGTGACGGCAAGGGCATTTGATATGCTCGGCCGCGACAAGAAAGACATTATCGCGGTGACGATGCCCTGTTTCGGTACAACAGACCGGACATACAACAATGCATGTGAAATGACGAGAAAGACAGGCGCTACGCTGAAAGAAGTACCTATCGCGGACGCAGTGAATATTCATTTCAGGGATATCGGGCAGGATCCGGAAAATCATGATGTGACCTACGAGAATTCCCAGGCAAGGGAACGTACTCAGGTGCTCATGGACATTGCCAACCGGACAGGAGGCATGGTCATCGGTACCGGAGATATGTCCGAACTGGCGCTTGGATGGGCTACCTACAACGGCGACCATATGTCCATGTACGGCGTCAACGCGTCTGTGCCGAAGACGCTGGTGCGCCATCTCGTAAAATACGCGGCTGACGAGACTCCGGATGAGGAACTGCGCCGAGTTCTCTACGATGTACTCGATACACCTGTCAGCCCGGAACTGCTTCCTCCGAAAGACGGAGACATCGCCCAGAAGACGGAAGACCTGGTAGGTCCGTACGAACTTCATGATTTCTTCTTATATTATATGCTTCGTTTCGGATATGAACCGGCGAAGATCTTCCGACTGGCAGAAGTGACATTCGACGGAGACTATGACAGAGAGACGATCCTGAAATGGCTGAAGACATTCTGCCGGAGATTTTTTGCCCAGCAGTTTAAACGTTCCTGCCTTCCGGACGGACCGAAGATCGGTACGGTGGCGCTTTCCCCGAGAGGAGACTGGAGAATGCCGAGCGATGCGTGCGCGGCAGTGTGGATGAAAGAACTGGAGGAGATAAAATGAAACTGATCAGGACAGAAGATGCAGTGGGAAGCGTTCTCTGCCATGACATTACACAGATTATCCCGGGTGTGGTAAAGGACGCGGTGTTCCGCAAAGGTCATGTAGTTACGGAAGAGGACATTCCTGTCCTGCTTTCTGTGGGAAAAGAGCACCTGTACGTGTGGGAGAAGCAGGAAGGGATGCTCCATGAGAATGACGCTGCGGAAGTGCTCCGACAGGTATGCCAGGGAGATTACATGAAGGCCTCTGAGGCAAAAGAAGGGAAGATCGAGCTGACTGCCGAAGAGGACGGTCTGCTGAAAATCGACAGGGCTAAACTGAATGCGGTCAATGCTATGGGGCAGATAGTTCTTGCTTCCAGACACGGAGATTTTCCAGTGAAAAAGGGCGATAAGATCGTGGGAATGCGCGTTGTCCCTCTTGTAATAGAAGAGGAGAAGATGAACCGTGTGAAAGAGATCTGCGGGGAGGAGCCTGTTTTTCAGATCCTTCCGTTCCGCGAGATGAAAGCGGGGATCATCGCTACAGGAAGCGAGGTTTACCGAGGACGGATCGAAGACAAGTTTACTCCGGTAGTAAAAGCAAAGCTGGAAGAGTGCGGTGTGGAAGTAATGGGCCATGTGCTGTGCGACGATAACGCTGAGATGACGACAGGAGCGATCAATGACTGGATCGAAAAAGGCGCGGACATGGTAGTATGCACCGGAGGAATGAGCGTAGATCCGGACGACAGGACGCCTCTTGCCATCCGCAATGCGTCGGATGAAGTTGTTACTTATGGCGCTCCTGTCCTGCCCGGCGCCATGTTTATGCTGGCGTATAAAAAGCGGGAGGACAGTGATGCAGCGGATATTCCGATCATGGGACTGCCCGGATGCGTTATGTATTCAAAGCGCACGATCTTTGATCTTGTTCTGCCGCGGATCGTAGCGGGAGAGCATCTGAGCGTTGAAGACTTCAGCGTGCTGGGGGAGGGCGGACTGTGCCTGAACTGTAAAGTATGTACATATCCGAACTGCGGATTCGGAAAATAAGAGCTGTATAAAAGCCGCCCCACAAGTAATTGATGTGGAGCGGCAGTTTTTTACTCAGATATCAATTGAACTGAAATCAATCTCCAGATCGTCATAGATCCCGGCTTTGATGGCTTCAGAAAATGTGTAGTCGCCAGTATCCTCAGATTCGAAATTGTAAACAAGGATCCGGTTTTTCTCAGGATCAACAATCCAGTATTCACGAACACCGGCAGTACGGTATTTGAACAGTTTAGTGTAGTAGTCCATCCGTCTGCTTCCCGGGGATACAATTTCAATAATCCAGTCCGGCGCACCTGTGCAGCCTTTGTCTGTGAGCTTGTCAGTACTGCATATAACGCTTATATCCGGCTCTACATAATTCTTCTTATCATCTGCATTGAGAAATACAGCGAATGGAGCAATATCGACCTCACAGGAGCCGCCCTTCTCTTTGATGTAATTGTTTATAATGGTTGAAAGCTCCAGTGTGATCCGCTGATGTTTCCTGCCCGGCGGCGCCATCATATACATCCGGCCGTCAATCAGTTCTGCCCGCTGTCCGTCTGGGAGGGCATAGATATCATCAATGGTATACTCTTTGTCCTGCTGTAGTAATGGCATAGGAACACATCCTTTCATGGGGCACAAAATGACCATACCTTTTCTAAGTATGCCCTAAGTATAGCATATATTGCTATACTTGTACAAATACAAAGATGAGGTCAAACTCTTTACCGGTTGTTTCTTTTCTGTCTTTCATATAGCATATCTGTACGGTTTCGATTTACAGAAATTATAAGTAATAGTAAAATCATATTCCCTGTCAAAATATAAGCAAAACGGAAATAATAATGTGTGCGTAATATTTTATGCGATTATAAGCAGGAAAGGATGATTATTTGACGACAACTTATGGCTATGTTCGCGTCAGCAGCCGCGAGCAGAATGAAGACAGACAGATCATTGCGCTGCGGGAAAGAGTAACTTCGGAGAAAAACATTTATATGGATAAGCAGTCGGGAAAAGATTTCGACCGCCCACAATATAAACGGCTGATACGGAGACTGAAAAAAGATGACCTGCTCTATATCAAGAGCATAGACAGACTGGGACGTAATTACGCGGAAATACTGGAGCAGTGGAGGATACTGACAAAAGAAAAAGGAATTGATATCGTGGTTCTCGATATGCCGCTTCTGGATACGAGGCGCGGAAAAGATCTGATGGGCACATTCTTGAGTGATATTGTCCTGCAGGCAGTCTAATCTGCAGAGCGGTACCACGACAAGCTGCGGCTGCCAGCGCAGTCCTCAGAAGATCGGCGGATATGATTCTCTGGATGATGCGGCAAAAGTCCGGGCTGCAGCGGAAGAAAAGGTTTTCGGGGATTTTGTTAAATGGTATGGAGAGAATTATCGGCAGAACGCCATTTCCCCGGCGATATCCCGTACTTCCGTTTAAAGATCCGGTTAAAGTAGGAAAGATTGTCAAATCCGCTCTGCTCCGCAATTTCAAGGACAGAGGCGTCTGAAGACTTCAGCAGTCGCTCCGCCATTGTCAGGCGGTAGTCATTGAGATATTCGATGAATCCTGTTCCCATATGCTGCTTGAAGAATTTCATGAAATGGGATTTGCTGTAGTAGGTGAGAGCCGCCATATCATCGATAGTGATGTGCTCTGCATAATGCTCTTCCACATATTTTAATATAGTCTTCATTTTTTCAAGAGACTTCGTCTGGGACACAGACGCGGTCTCTTTTTTCTGCCTGTTGGAGATGAGCAGATAGAAGAACTGAAAGAGAAGCCCTTTTACCGCGAGCTGGTAACCCTCTGTCCTGGCGTCGCAGAGCAGGTCAATCTGACGAATGCACTCTGAGACGTCTTTGTAATAGGACAGGGCGGGCGTCAGGAAAGTCTCGGAAGGAATATCTCCGTTTATAAAGGGAAGGATGAAACGGACAGCGCACAGATCATTATCGCCGGATATAAGCAGTTCCGGCTTTAATATGATATTTTCGTACTCCATGGTATATGTCTGATCCTGTTCGATGGAGTGGAGCTGCCCGGGGCGGATGAGGACGATATCCCCGGATGTGACAGAACGCTTCTCCAGATCAGCAGATACGATTCCCTTTCCTTTTTTGATGACGATGAGCTCCAGCTCTGCGTGCCAGTGGAGGGGGACGTGAGGAAAGTCCTGGGGAATGGAGCAGAGATATGTGTTGTATGGAAATTCCGCTGTCGTGTGCGATTTTGTTTCGTGGTAATTCTGGTATTCATTCAGATTCATAACAGGCCTCTTTAATAATATATAACAGTTCAGCCGGCGCCATTCGCAAAGCCGCACTGGCGTGCTTACTGCGGCTGCGCCACTTCTTTGCTCATAAACAGGCGCTCAGCTATGGCTGAACTGTTGATGATAGTATTGTACAATAAAAGGAAAGTATATTGCAAGAAATTCCATAGAATTGGTACTATAATGCGGATCATAGAGATAAGACATATGGATTCTTTTTTGAAAGGAGAACTACTATCATGAACATTCAGGAAAAGGTAGAAGCGTACCTTGGAAAGCCAGTCGCACAGGCTTCCAACAAAGAAATCTATGACGGACTGCTCACTATCGTACAGGAGATGGCGGCAGAAAAAGAGCGCACAGACAGCAAGAAGAAACTTTATTACATTTCAGCAGAGTTCCTGATCGGAAAGCTGCTCTCCAACAATATGATAAACTTAGGCATCTATCAGGAAGTAAAAGAGATGCTGGAGAAGAATGGCAAAGACATCTGTGAGATCGAAGAAGTAGAGCCGGAGCCGTCACTTGGAAACGGCGGTCTGGGACGTCTGGCAGCATGTTTCCTTGACTCTATCGCAACACTTGGTCTTGCGGGAGACGGAATCGGTCTGAACTATCATCTCGGTCTGTTCAAGCAGGAATTCGAAAATCATCTGCAGAAGGAGACTCCGAATCCGTGGATCGAGGAGAAATCATGGCTTAAGAAGACTGACACAGTATATCCGGTGCAGTTTAAAGGGCTCAATGTCAATGCGAGAATGTATGACATCGAAGTGACAGGCTACAATAACAAGACAAATAAACTTCATCTTTTCGATATTGACTCTGTTGACGAGTCTATCGTGGAAGACGGAATTGATTTCAATAAAGAAGACATCCAGAAGAACCTGACGCTGTTCCTTTATCCGGACGACAGCGATGAGCAGGGAAGACTGCTCCGTATCTACCAGCAGTACTTCATGGTAAGCAGCGGCGCGCAGCTCATTCTCGACGAGTGCACGGCAAAGGGAAGCAACCTGTATGACCTGCCGGATTACGCGGTGATCCAGATCAACGATACACATCCGACTATGGTGATCCCGGAACTGATCCGTCTGCTTATGGAGAGAGGCATGGATATGGACGACGCTATCGATGTAGTATCCAGAACATGTGCATATACAAACCATACCATTCTTGCCGAGGCGCTTGAAAAATGGCCGGTAGACTACCTGAAGAAAGTGGTTCCCCAGCTTATGCCGATCATCGAGGTGCTGGATGACAAAGTAAGAAGAAAATACGAGGATGAGAGCGTTGCCATCATCGACCGCAATGACACAGTGCATATGGCGCATATCGATATCCACTACGGATTCAGTGTAAACGGTGTTGCAGCGCTGCACACAGAGATCCTCAAGAACTCTGAGCTGAACAACTTCTACAAGATTTATCCGGAGAAGTTCAACAATAAGACAAACGGAATCACATTCCGACGCTGGCTCATTCACTGCAATCCGCGTCTGACCGCCCTGTTGGACGAGACGATCGGAAAGGGATACAAGAAAGACGCCGCAGAGCTTGAGAAACTTCTGGCGTACAAAGATGATGACAAAGTCCTTGATAAACTGCTCGAGATCAAGCACAAGAATAAAGAAGATCTCTGTGCTTACCTGCGTGAGACTCAGGGACTGGAAGTAAGCCCGGATACAATCTTTGACATTCAGGTAAAACGTCTCCACGAGTACAAACGTCAGCAGCTGAACGCACTGTATATCATTGATAAATATCTGGAGATCAAGGCAGGAAAGATTCCGGCAGCTCCGGTGACAGCGATCTTCGGTGCGAAAGCAGCTCCGGCTTACGTGATCGCGAAAGATATTATTCACCTGATCCTCTGCCTGCAGGAGATCATCAACAATGATCCTGAGGTAAACAAATACCTGAGAGTTGTCATGGTAGAGAACTACAATGTGACAAAGGCCGGCAAGCTGATCCCTGCATGTGATATTTCCGAGCAGATCTCCCTTGCTTCCAAAGAGGCCAGCGGAACAGGAAATATGAAGTTCATGCTCAACGGCGCCGTGACTCTTGGAACAGAGGACGGAGCAAACGTAGAGATCCACGAGGCTGTAGGCGACGACAATATCTTTGTATTCGGCGCGTCCAGCGATGAAGTGATCGAGCATTACGCAAAGGCTGATTATGTTGCGAAAGATTACTATGAGAACAATGAGGCGATCAAAGCAGCGGTTGACTTCATCACAAGTGATGAGATGCTGAAAGTCGGCTGCGAGGAAAACCTGACACGCCTGAAAAATGAGCTGATCAACAAAGACTGGTTCATGACATTCTTAGACTTTGATTCTTATAAAGAGACAAAAGAAAAAGCCCTTGCGGCATACGCAGACAGAAAAACGTGGGCGAAGATGGCTCTGGTCAATATTGCGAAAGCAGGATTCTTCTCATCTGACCGTACCATCGAAGAGTACAACAGAGACATCTGGCATCTGCAGTAGTAGAAGAAAGGAAAAAAAGAAATGAAAAGAGCAAGCGGAATCTTATTACCGATATTTTCCCTTCCGTCAAAGTACGGAATCGGATGTTTCTCAAAGGATGCGTATAAATTCGTGGATATGTTAAAAGAGGCGGGCCAGAGTTACTGGCAGATACTTCCGCTTGGACCGACTGGTTACGGGGATTCCCCGTACCAGTCTTTCTCCACGTTCGCCGGCAATCCGTATTTTATCGACCTGAAGACGCTCATCAAAGAAGGACTTCTGACGAAGAAAGAGTGCAAGGCATATGATTTCGGTGATCAGGCAGACTGCATCGATTATGAGAAAATCTATAATTCCAGATTTAAAGCACTGAAAAAAGCATATGACCGTTTCTGTGAAAAGGGCGGCGAAGACGAAGAAGACTATGTGAAGTTTGTCACGGATCAGGCATTCTGGCTGGACGACTACAGCCTGTATATGGCCATAAAGGACAGCAAAGGCGGAGTGAGCTGGAACGAATGGGATGCACCTTTGAAGAACCGCGAGGCAGACGCACTGGCAGAAGCGAGAGAAAAACTCGCGGAGGAGATCGGATTCTACAAATTCCAGCAGTATGAATTTGATAAGCAGTGGAAAAAGCTTCACGCATATGCGAATGAGAAAGGCATTCAGATCATCGGTGATATCCCGATCTATGTGGCGTTTGACAGCGCGGATACATGGGCTGCTCCCGAGATGTTCCAGTTTGACGAGAACAATGAGCCGACCGGAGTGGCAGGATGTCCGCCGGATGCATTTTCCGCAACAGGACAGCTCTGGGGAAACCCTCTCTATGACTGGGATTATCACAAAAAGACAGGGTATGAGTGGTGGATCAAAAGGATTGAGTACTGTTTCAAGCTTTATGATGTGGTGCGTATCGATCATTTCCGCGGCTTCGATGAGTATTACGCAATTCCGTACGGTGAAGATACAGCCGTAAACGGCAAATGGATGCCGGGACCGGGAATGGATCTGTTCCGCGCCATCGAGGCAAAGCTTGGCAGACCGGCGATCATCGCGGAGGATCTTGGCTTCCTCACACCAAGCGTACTTCAGCTTTTAAAAGACAGCGGATTCCCGGGTATGAAAGTGCTCCAGTTCGCATTTGACGCGCGTGAGTCTTCCAACTATCTGCCGCATACTTATCCGACTAACTGCGTAGTCTACACGGGCACTCACGACAATGATACGACAAGAGGCTGGTACCATGAAGTCGGAAAAGACGCCAGAGACTTTGCAAAAGAATATATGTGCAAGGAAAGACTTGACGAGGATACGCTGACGAAAGACTTTATCGCCATGGCGATGAGCAGCGTTGCCGATCTGTGTGTAATTCCTATGCAGGATTACCTGAATCTTGGCAGCGAGGCGCGTATCAATATTCCGTCCACACTCGGCGGAAACTGGGTATGGAGAATGAAGAAAGGACAGTTTGATAAAGCGACGGTAAAAGAGATCGCAAGAGTGACCGAACTGTACGGAAGATAGAATTACCCCTTGTCGGGAACTTAAACAGATATAAGATATGAGAAAACCAATCAGATACAGTGGAAATTTGGAAAATGCCTTCCCGTTCCACTATAGCTGATTGGTTTTGTATGTTTTTATAATAAAATTTTATTATTAGTCATGACTGTAAATTATATAATAGAGATTTAATTCTCTCCACGCCATCTACGGAGGATACTTTCACTTGACTCTCCAGGATATTTCCGCACCAGCCGGTAGATATCCCGTATCTCATCTGCATTTTCTTCAAGCTCAGCAGCAGTCTCTTCAAGTGTTTTGTTCTTTTGGCATTTTTTTTGGATCATGGTGATTATCATCAGACTTTTACCTTTTTCCATTCCTCTTTCTTCTACCAGATCACTTAAATTACACATTTGATTCAGCTCCTTTCCGAGATCATTGTTGACTTTGATTTGAAATTTATTTTCTAGATTCTGAATTTTTTCCTTTACTGGTAATCTGGATGACAGCAGTGTATTAAGCATAGCTGTCAACTGTGATTGGTTTTCGGATGTCTCATTCAGGCATATTATAATTACAGATAGTTTATCGTATCCCTTTACCCGGTCGGGTATACCTGAAACATAATCGGTTTTCTTTATACTGTACTTTGATATGGCGTTACCGATTGTTGCAGGGGCATTCATACAGATCCATATAGAATAGACTTTTTTAATATCATCATAATGAGAGTACGAGAATTCTGTTCCGAGTTGTGATGATATCAATCTGGATCCATAGAAAATGCCGCGAGTTACAATATCATATCCGGGATAGAAATCTTTCTGTGCCTCTATGTTGATGATAAGTTTAATCTGTCGGTGGATTTCCCCGATCCGGACAGAAAAGCGGATGTCGAAGAAGACGGCACCTTCATCAGGAATCTTGTCCTCATTCATTTCTCCGGTTATTCTGCTATTTGTATATCCGGGTTCTATTCGTTCCGATGAGATTTCAGGATCCCCATCAATACAGTTTCGGATTTGAGAAAAAGTCATTTCAGCAAACTCGGACACTGTAAATTTTAGTATTCACGTGAGGATCGATTTATTCGCAAGTATCCGTTTGCAATAGGCGTCGTAACGAGCCTTTCCGTTGGCAAGTGCGATATCTTTTGTCAGTTCATTTGTCATAGGCTTTTCCCTTTCTTAAATAATAGCATATGTTTATGAGTGTCTCAAGCTGATGAATTCTGTCTCGTGAATTGTGAGACATAGACTTGTTTATGAAATTCTGCGGCATGGATATGATATGGTGTGATAACTGTCTGCCGTCTGAATTTAGGTGAATCAAATATAACATATGGCTGTTGCAGAGGCAATCCTATATTTATAAAGAAAGTATAAAAATTAACTAATTGGTGATGTGGTTTTACATACATTTCACATGGATTTAATTACAGGAAGTATATTCCCTGATACAATGGACAATGATCAAAAGGCCTTATTGATCCTTATGAATAACTGATTCGTTACATAACAGGAGGAATCTGTCTATGAAGAAAAGAATAATCGCCTTATTTATGATGGCGGCAGTGTGTGCGGCGGTTCCGGGTACGGCTTTGGCCGCAGAGCAGGAGACGAGCCAGGAACAGCAGATCAGTGTGACGCTGACAGCGGAACCGGAGTATACGGTGACTATTCCGTCTTCTGTGTCCATGGGAAATGAAGGTACATATGTAGATGTTACTGCCTCTGATATCAGAAATCTGCCGGAAGGCAAAAAGATTTCTGTGACGATTGCGGGCACAGATAAATACAAGGATCAGATGATTGTCGAGGCGGATACTTCGCCGAGAACAACTCTGCGCTACCAGATTATTTCTGATGATGGAGAACTCATCGAGACGAATGCTTCTACAGGAGCGTCAGGCGTTGGAAAGGAAGTTTTATCATTCACTGAAAATGCTACAAAACAGTATCAGATCAAGCCGGTGATCGGTGGAAGATATGAGTATGGCGTGGCATATACAGGCAGCATAACCTTTGGGATTGAAGTGACGGATGAAGAATAAGCGCTTCCCTGATTTCCGGCGCGGACGTGCCGGATGCGGGTAAAGACGCGGACGGATTTCCTCTGGCCCTTGTCTGCGCGGCAGGCGGTTTAAGTGTGATCATCGTCAAGAATGCAGAAAAGGCCAAATACTAATCTAGATAAATAACGAAAGAAGTGTACAGATTATATGCAGAAACATAGAAATAAAAGGGTGGTCCTCTGGATTGTCCTGACAGTTATTATTGTTGCGGTTATTGCCGTGTTATCTATTGCGATATGGAATTTTGCGACGTCCAGAGGCAATGAAGAAAATCAGGACAGCAGGGGAATTGTTTTCGATGAAGACGCAGAAGACTGGGATGGCGATATAAAAGATCTGTCTGAAGGGCAGACGGGAATAAAGATTCCGGGGTATGGAGATATTACAGTACCTGCCGGAGAAAATATATGGAATATAACATTGGCCAACCCGGAAGATAATGAATGTTATTTTAAGTATACTATTACTGTAGATGATGAGGAGACGCCGATTTACGAATCTGATCTGATAGAGCCCGGCAAGGCTGTCAGAGAATTCGAGGTGTCGCAGCCCCTTGATCCCGGGGACTATGAAATACATCTGAATATTTCTACCTATTCCATGGACGACACAATGACGCCGATGAACGGCGCTGTAGTCAAGGCGGATTTGCATGTGATCTGACAGCAGACTGAAAGGAGAAGGTCTTATGAGAAAAATTGCATTTGGAGCAGCACTTTTAGCAGCAGTATCAATGTTTGGTTCCGTGCCGGTAAATGCGGCAAATACGACATCCGGAAGAACAGATCTGAGCCTGTACGTGGCAAATGATCCGGTTTATACAGTGACAGTTCCTGAGACTGTAGCACTCAGCGCTACTGAAAATACTCAGGTACCGATTACGGCAAGCGATGTTAAATATATACCGGAAGGCAAGAAAATTTCCGTAACACTCGACAGAGGAAACGGTACTTTCGGCAGATTATATCTGGAAGGTACAAATGAAGAGACAGGGAAAGAGTACATGATGACATTATATGTCAAAGGTACAGACGGCGAGTTCAAAATGGGCGCCCTTGAGAATCAGATCAGAGGCATGGAGCTTGCTTCTTTCACGGAAGACGGCACAATGAATTATGAACTCCGCCCGGCATCTCTGAATTATCCGGATTCAACAGCGGATAATCTTGTTATCCAGAAGGGAGTACACTACAGCGGATATGTTACCTATGGTATCGAACTTGCAGATATCCAGTAATGTACTGCCCTGTATTAAAATAACTACACAGATAAGGATAACGTTCAGACTGACATATCAGGTCAGTCTGAATTTGTTTTGGCGGATACTTTGACATCCCGGATAAGGAATTTATATTCCTCTTTTGAACAGCCAGAACGAATACACTGCCGGAATTCCCGCGCATATAAATGCAATCGCGATGATTGCGGCGAGTGTTCCGTAATCGCCCATCACGCTGCCGAGGAAGCCTGCTATGATCAGGAGGAATCCGCCAAGTATAAACGTCTTTCCGCCCATCCGGTGGGTCCGGTTCCAGTTTTCTGTGCTGTTCAGTGTCCACGGAACGCGGATGCCGATTGTGTAGTTCTGCTGGAGCTTTGGCATATAGTTCCCGAGGACGATGAAGAGGATGCCAATCAGTATAGAAACAACAATCCCTACATCTATGTCCATGCCGAGGGCGATTGCGTAAGTAATACTGTTTACGATAAGCGACATTACCGGGATGATCCAGAGCACCAGCGTGAGTGGCTTTTTGTGGATGTTTCGCCGCTTCGGGTCATTAAGGGTAATGAAGGAGACAAACAGCTGCAGTACGGCCAGAATACAGGGCATGCCGAATACAGCAAATGCTTTTCCCGAGTATCCGTCAGCCTGTCCGTCTGCACCCCAGTGTGTTGCAATTTGTTCGGGCAGCTGGTTCCATACGATGAGGCCGAAAAGGATTGGCAGCAGTGTGATCAGCGTTGTAATGATAATTGTTATTTTATATTTTTTTATATTCTCCATCGTTTAATTCTCTCCTTTCAGATCTGACAGCCAGACCATGACTTCCTCTAGCACGGTCAGATTTAATTCATAATAGATAAAATTCTTTTCCCGCGTCTCGCGGACCAGATCAGCCTTTTTCAGAATTTTCAGGTGATAGGAGACGGTTGCCTGCGTCATGTCAAAGTTCGCGGCTATGTCTCCGGCAGAGAGCCTGCCGTTTTTCAACATCTCCAGTATTTCGCGGCGTACCGGGTCGGATAACGCTTTAAACGTCTCGGCAAAACTCAATCGTCCACTTCCTTTCCAAACTATTTAGAAATCTTTCTAAATACTGTATAGCACTGCGGCGAAAAAAAGTCAATAAGGTTTTGAAAAACAGGTTAGATAAAAAATCATCTGGAATCCCGCCTGCCTCTGTGCTATGATATAGCCAAAGCATTAATACATTCCGGCATGTTTTTGTTTCTGAAAGGCATTTCGCCATTTCATCATTTCTAACTACATTCAGGAAAATCTCAATGCTTTTGTTCCCAATTGATATAGCAGAGAGGTTTTCAGAACAGAAGAAAGAATGAAGCAGCCTCTCTGCACTACAACAGAAAAAGGAGGCTGACATATGGCAAATGAAACAACTGTAAACAGAACCTTTAAATCCACTGTGTTTATCATGGTATTTGAAGACAAGAAGAACCTGCTGGAACTGTACAATGCGATGACAGGAAAGCACTACACAGATCCGGAACAATTGGAAATCAATACACTTGAGAACGCTGTTTATATGTCGATGAAAAACGATCTGTCATTTTTGATTGACGGGAGACTTTCCCTGTATGAACATCAGTCCATCTATAACCCGAACCTTCCGCTGCGTTTCCTTATCTATATTTCCCAGCTTTATGCGGGAATGACGAGGAACGAGAACCTGTACGGAACCAAGGTCGTGCAGATTCCGCCGCCGGAATTTGTTATCTTTTACAATGGAGAAAAAGATATGCCGGAGGAGACGCCTCTGAGGCTGTCGGATATGTACAGGATAAAGGTGGAGAACCCGAAACTGGAACTGGAAGCAGTGATGCTCAATATTTCAGGGTCAAATAACAGCAGGCTTAAGGAGGCGTGCAGGACGCTTAAGGATTACGCAGTATACACGGATAAGATCCGCCTGTATTCAAAAGAGCAGCCATTGGCGGAGGCTGTGGAGCGGGCAATCGATGAGTGTATTGCGGAAGATGTTCTAAAGGATTTTTTGACGAAGCACAGGGCGGAGGCGAAAGCGATGAGTATTTTTGAATACGATCAGGAGAAACATATCAGACAGGAGCGGGAAGAAGCGTGGGAGGAGGGCAGGGCCTCCGGACTGCAGGAAGGCAGAGCCTCTGGCCTGAAGGACGGTCAGGCTTCCGGACTGAAACTTGCAGAGATGATATTCAGGCTCTTCCGGGAGGGGAAAACTATAGAGGAGATATCAGCCGGCTGTAATCTCCCGGCAGAACAGATAAGGGAACTTCTCGGACAGGAAGAATAATATTATGACAGGCAATATTCAGCTTTCCGGCTGAAACTACGGGTTTTAGGGGATGCCGCATTTATGCGGCATCCCCCGTTTTTCTAATCAGGATCAGCACAAATCACTTTTCAAACAGCAACAGCTTTGCTATGCTATTAAGGTAAGTGTATCAGTAAATACATTCAGAAAAGATATAAAACAGCAGCATATTTCGCCGCTGCATATTCGGGAGGCACAGCAGATATGGAAAAATGGTTCATCACTATGAAG
Source organism: uncultured Lachnoclostridium sp. (assembly GCA_946491795.1). GTDB lineage: Bacteria > Bacillota > Clostridia > Lachnospirales > Lachnospiraceae > Mediterraneibacter > Mediterraneibacter gallistercoris. The sequence goes on from CAMLYF010000006.1 coordinate 89,528, forward strand.
AAAGCGGATTTTAATCAGATTGGAGAGAAATATCATATTTCACCAATCCTTGCGAGATTGATCCGCAACAGGGATATCATCGGGGATGAGGCTGTTGATTTCTATCTGAACGGAACGATAGCAGATCTCTATGACGGGATGCTGATGAAGGATATGGACCGTGCGGTAGAAATCCTGTCTGAAAAAATCCGTGAGGAGAAGCGGATCCGGGTGATCGGCGATTATGATATAGACGGGGTGAATGCCACGTACATTCTCCAGCAGGGACTCTCGGAACTGGGGGCGGATGTGGATACGGATATCCCGGACCGGATCAAGGATGGGTACGGGCTGAATATCGACTTGATCGACCGGGCAATCGACGATGGAATCGACACGATCATTACCTGTGACAACGGAATTGCCGCGGCGGATGAGATTGCCTACGGGAAAGAAAACGGATTGACGATCATTGTGACGGATCACCATGAAGTACCCTATGTGGAAATGAACGGGGAGAAAGAATACATACTGCCCCGGGCTGACGCAGTGGTCGATCCCCACAGGGCGGACTGCGAGTACCCGTTTAAAGGTTTGTGTGGCGCAGCGGTGGCATACAAGCTGATCGAGGCTCTGTATAATGTAATGCTGAGGGATCCGGAAGATGTGGACTACCTTATGGAAAATGTAGCCATCGCCACGGTGGGCGATGTGATGGATCTGACCGGGGAGAACCGGATCTTTGTAAAGCAGGGGCTGGAGATGCTCAAACGGACGCAGAATCCGGGGCTGAAAGCGCTGATCGAATGTACGGGTATTGATGTGGAGCGGCTGAACGCTTATCATATCGGGTTTGTTATCGGCCCCTGTATCAATGCCAGCGGAAGACTGGACACGGCAAAGCGTGCTCTGGATCTTCTGAACGCCCGTACCAGACGGGATGCGGTCATGCTGGCGGAGGACTTAAAAGCCCTCAATGACAGCAGGAAAGAGATGACCGAGCGGGGTGTCGAGGAAGCGGTGCAGATGATCGAGAGTACCTCTCTGAAGGACGACCGGGTGCTTGTGGTTTATCTGCCGGACTGTCATGAGAGCATTGCGGGGATCATTGCCGGGCGTATTCGTGAGAAATATTACAGACCTACATTCGTGCTTACAAGAGCGGAAGAGGGAGTCAAGGGTTCCGGGCGTTCCATCGAGACTTACGATATGTTTGCCCAGATGTGCAGGTGCAGGGCGCTGTTTACCAAGTTCGGCGGGCATAAGCTGGCGGCCGGGCTCTCACTGGAAGAAGAGAATGTGGAGCGCTTCCGGGAGACGATCAATGAGCTCTGCGAGCTGAGCGACGAGGATCTTCAGGAAAAAGTGTCCATCGATATGAGGCTGCCGTTCCCCTATATCACAGAACAGCTTGTAAATGAACTGGAACTTCTGGAACCATTCGGCAAGGGGAATCCGAAGCCTCTCTTTGCCGAGAGGAACCTGAGAGCTGTAAGTCCGCGCATCTTTGGGAAGAACAGAAATGTGCTTAAATGCAGACTTCAGGATCAGCAGGGGAACCAGATGGAAGCCGTGTATTTCGGCGATGTGGAAGACTGCCTGCAGGCGATGGAGAGGAAGCAGGTCATGTCGCTTACATATTATCCGACGATCAACGAATACATGGGGAGAAGGACACTGCAGCTTACGATTGTGAATTATCAGTAACGGGTATACATACCTTACAAAAATACGTCTCCGATATTGGTTAAAAAAACATTGACAAAAGCGAAAAAATAATTAAAAATAGAATTAAAATATATTTAATTTACTTAAATGGGAGGCGCTGACTATGATCCGAGTTGATGAGAAGAATAGTGTGTTTTTACTGAACACTCAGAATACAAGCTATGGGATTGCCATAGTAGACGGGCGGTATGTTGAACATCTTTATTATGGCGCGAAATTGGAAGATACTGATATCCGATACCTGCTGCGCGAAGACGAAGCGCCGCTCACACCTTCAGTTAATAAAAGGGAAACCGGCGCGTTTTTTGACTGTGCCCCTATGGAATACCCTGAGGCGGGAATGGGAGACTACAGAGAGAGCGCACTTAGTGTCAGGAGTGTGAAAGGACACCGGGCAAGTGAATTGTGTTATGAAGGATATGAGGTCACATCAGGCAAGCCGGCACTTGAAGGCCTTCCTGCTACGTGGGGCGGGGATGAGGACTGCAGTACGCTTAAGATTTTCTGCCGTGACAGTCTGCTTGGCATGAAAGTTACTCTTATGTATTCTGTGTTTGAAGGAACGGATGCTCTGACCCGTTCTGTGCTTATAGATAATGAGGGAAAGGATCCGTTCTATATAGAAAAAATCCTTTCGGCCTCTGTGGATATGGATGACCGCAATTTTGAAGTGGTCAGCCTGACCGGCTCCTGGGCGAGAGAACGACATATTCAGAGAATGCCCCTTGGGTATGGCAGACAGAATATGGCATCATTTAAGGGCGAATCCAGTCATCAGGAGCATCCGTTTCTGGCGCTGGTAACTCCGGAAACGACCCAGGATACCGGGGAAGTCTATGCAATGAATTTTGTTTATTCGGGAAATTTTATCGCTCAGGTGGAGAAAAGCCAGTTTGATTCGGTGAGGATGAGTATGGGAATCCATCCGGAGGGATTTACGTGGAAGTTAGAGCCGGGAGAGCGGTTCACCGCGCCGGAAGTGGTTATGGTCTATTCTGCCGAAGGTCTCGGTAAGATGACAAGGACGTTTCATGATCTGTATAGAGAACATCTGATCAGGAGTCCGTATCTTCATAAAAAACGCCCTATCCTGATCAATAACTGGGAGGCAACATATTTTGAATTCGATGATAAGAAGCTTCTTGAAATCGCAAAAGATGCCGCGGAACTGGGAATTGAAATGCTTGTTATGGATGACGGCTGGTTTGGAAAGCGAAATCTTGATGACAGCTCTCTTGGCGACTGGTATGTCAACGAGGAAAAGATAAAGGGCGGTTTGCATGAACTGGTGGAAAACGTAAAAAAACTGGGTCTGAAATTTGGAATCTGGATAGAACCTGAGATGATCTCCCCGGAGTCGGAACTGTACAGAAAACATCCTGACTGGGCGATTCAGATTCCGGGCAGGGATATTACCCAGAGCCGCGCCCAGTATGTGCTTGATTTTTCAAGGAAAGAAGTCGTGGACGGGGTCTATGAAATGATCTCGGATGTTCTGAAAAGTGCGGATATTTCTTATGTAAAATGGGATATGAACCGCCAGCTTGCCACGCTTGGAAGTTATGCCCTTCCTGCGGACAGGCAGGGAGAACTGTCCCACAGATACGTGCTCGGGGTGTACCGGATGCAGGAACGCCTGATTACGGACTTCCCGGAGATCCTGCTGGAAAACTGTTCCGGCGGCGGCGCCCGGTTTGATGCGGGAATGCTTTATTACAGCCCTCAGATCTGGTGCTCGGACGACACGGACGCCATTGAGCGTCTGGAAATTCAGGAAGGAACAGCACTGGTTTATCCGGTGTCTGCCATGGGAGCGCACGTCAGTGTGTGTCCGAATCATGCAGTGGGAAGAGTAACACCTTTTGAGACAAGAGGGGATGTGGCTCTTTTGGGAACGTTCGGGTATGAGTTGGATATTACTAAGCTCTCGGATGAAGAAAAAGAGCAGGTGAAAGTACAGATTGAGAAGTATCACAAATATAATGATCTGATTCGTGAGGGTGACTATTATCGTCTGGCGTCGGTATCTGATAACGGATATTATGACAGTTGGATGATCGTGGAGAAAGATAAGAGCAGGGCGCTTATGTTCTATGTACAGGTGACAGCGCGGGCGAATGCTAAGAGCAGATTTGTGAGGCTTGCCGGACTGGATCCGAAGAAACGTTATATTGTCGGCGGAAAAACGTATGCTGGCAGCACACTGATGCGGGCGGGGGTACGCATTCCGTCTGAGTTCGGAGATTTTAAGAGCAGGCTGATCGAGATTGCGGAAGCGTAATGGCGCGGAAAAGAAAGGGGTGAAAAACATGGGGCAGAAAAAGAAAGTGAAGCTGGAGGACATTGCGGAAAAGCTGGGGGTGAGCATTGTCACGGTATCCAATGCTTTGAAAGGAAAGAAAGGCGTCAGCGATGAGATGCGGGAGAAGATTACCCGGACAGCTCAGGAGATGGGATACCACAGTGTGCAAAGGGAGAAAAAGACCCGTGATTCTCACGTGGTCGGCGCTATTGTGGCGGAACGGTATGTGAGAGAATTTCCGTCTTTCTATATGGAGGTATACAAGAACATTTCTCAGGAGGCTATGAAGCGGGGGGGCCTGACAATGCTTGAGGTTGCCTCGCGGGAAAAGGAAAATCTGGAGGAAAAGTTTTCCGCCTTTCAGGACTGTGAGGTTGAGGGTATTATATTGATCGGCGAAATGAAAAAGGGATATATCGATGCTGTGCGAAGAGAGTACAAAAATGTGCCAATTGTATGTGTGGATTATTATGATGTATATGAGGATATGGATTACATCGTAACCGACGGGTTTGGCGGGATGGAGCAGATGACAAGATTGATGATCAAAGAAGGAATCAGAGATCTGGCGTTTGTCGGGACGGTCAATGCCACGAAAAATATTACGGACAGGTATCTCGGATATTGCAAAGCGCTTGACAGAGCGGGAATCGAGGATGCAAAGTACAACATTATTCCGGACAGAGACAGCTCTGGAGAGGTATTTGACCTGAATCCCCAGTTGCCGGAAAAACTGCCTCAGGGCTTTGTGTGCAATTGTGACAGGACGGCATTTGCTGTTATCAGGAAACTGAAAGAGAGAGGAATGAGGGTGCCTGAGGATGTATCGGTGGTCGGATTTGATAATTATCCTCCGGACGTCAGCGGAGGACGGCAGCTTTCTACGTATCAGAATGACGAACAGGTCCTCGCGCGGCTCAGTATCCACACAATGATTCGTCGGATCGAAGGAAAGAAGAAGCCGGAAGGGATACGTATTGTGGAAGGAAGTATGATTCGCGGAGAAAGCGTGAAGTTCAGAAGGAGGCAGCAGGATGTCTGATGTAAAGTTGAAAGATATTGCGGATGCTGTAGGAGTGAGTACGGTTACAGTATCTAATGCCCTTTCCGGGAAAAAAGGAGTCAGCGAAGAGATGCGGGAACGCATTGAAAATGCGGCCCGGGAGATGGGGTATGATTTTTCGCGGTATGAGAAGAAAGAGACAGGCGCCAGGATTGGTGTGATCGCAAGCCATCACTATCTGGAAATAGGAAATTCCTTCTATTGGGCGATGTACCAGCAGGTTGTTTACGCTGCGTCGAAGAGCCAGAGTGTGACAATGCTGGAAGTGCTGGACCTGGAAGTGCAGAATACAACGGAGCTTCCAAAGCTTCTCAGAGAGAAGGCTGTGGACGGTCTGATTGTGATCGGCTGGCTGTTTGAGCCGTATATCAGAAATCTTGTAAAGGTGTCTGAGGTCCCGGTTGTGCTTCTTGACTTTCGTGTGAGGGGAAGCAGGTGCGACACGGTGATGTCGGGAAACTTTGTAGGTATGTACAAAGTGACCCGCTATCTACTGGAAAAAGGGCACCGGGATATCGCTTTTGTTGGATCCGTTCTTGCAAACGAGAATATAATGGACCGGTATTACGGGTATAAAAAAGCGTTGATGGAAGCGGGTATCCGGGAGAGAAAAGAATGGATCCTTGAAGACAGAGATCTGATCACCGGACATATGCAGGTGACGCTTCCGGAAAATATGCCTACAGCATTTGCCTGCAGCGGAGATCTCACTGCCCAATGGGTATATGAGGCTCTGAAGGAAAAAGGATATCGTATCCCTCAGGATATTTCATTAGTAGGATATGACAATTATCTGCCGTGGCATCATCTCTCTCAGGAACTGACTACCTATAATGTAGATATGAAAAGAATGGCAAAAATGGCCGTAAAACGTCTTCTGGGAAAGATCAGGGGCGTAGAGAAATATTACGGAACAAGATACATTGACAGCTATATTGTTGAGCGGAGCAGTGTGAAAGAGCTGAAGCCGGCGGGGGACGGAACAGCCGGGCATATGTAAGAGCAGTCTGAGGACAAATGGAACAGGCTCTCCACAGGAAATATTATGTTTTTAATATTCCTGTGGAGAGCCTGATTATCTGTACTGCTTTTTGGCTTTCGTAAGAAGATAACGTTGCAGGGGTTACCGGAGTGCGTAGAGATACGGTTTCATATTATTCCAGACGATCCGGTAACCGTCCGGGTACATATGGATTCCGTCAATGGTGATCTCTTCCTTTAACATTCCATTTTCATCGGTAAGCCCGTCATTTACATCTATGTAGCAGTATCCCATCTTTTCCGCAAGCTCCCGCACTGCCTGATTTGCAATCGGAAGATTCTGATTGTTCCTGTTGATGAATGCAGGTTCGTTCTCCCGCCCTGTAGTACAGACCGGGTAGAATGCCATGGTAAATACTTTTGTATCCGGAAGCCTGTCTTTGATCTGCAGCAGGATCTTTTCATAGTTCGTTAGCATATGGGAGAGCACTTCGGAGAATGATTTTGAAGAATCGCTGATGTCGTTCGTTCCGATGTTGATGAAGACTGCCGACGGTTCGAGATCAAAGATCTGCTCGTTCATATTCCGCAGCATATCATCTGTGATGAAACCGCCGATTCCTCGATTATAGATGATCTGTTCTGAGTTTTCTTCTCTCAGGAAATCCTCTGCCGGAAACATTTCCATCAGAGAAGATCCGGTAAAGAGAATCTGACCTTTTACTGCTGTCTTGTTCAGTTCTCGGAAATTTTCCAGTTTTCTTTTTTGTTCTTTTCGCATTAATTCTACTGCTGCGTCCATAATGGTATATCCTTTCTTATTGCTGATTTAAGTGTTTATGCATTGTAATGTTTAAATACCTTCCCTGTGATCACCGCAGAGATGCTTGTATTTATCGAGAAGCCGAGCAGCAGCCAGTATGCGCACGTGAAGTAAAAAGCTCTCGGGAAATAAAGTGTCAGGCAGACCGGGATCGAAGTAATAAAGATAAGTGCCAGTGTATACGGCAGGTGGCTGAGCGCGGTCAGCAGGCTGTTGAGCAGTATGCGCGGCGGAGTATTGATGAAGGTTGCCTGAAGCGGAAACGCGTAGGTCAGGATAAACAGTAATATAAGGAAAAGAAGAAAGTAGGCACATACTGCGGGCAGATTCTCGAGATTGTTGGCAATATATGATGTAAACACAACCATGGCGAGCAGAAACGGCAGCAGGACACACCAGATGATCAGTCCGTTCCTGGCATTCTCTTTCCAGTATTTAAAATAGTCCCTTGCTGCGTAGGATTCATGTCCGCGTATTCTCTTCTTAAGAGAGGCATAAAGTGCGGTCAATGAAACTCCTACAGTGATGATTGGAATTGAGGTAATAATAAAAAGAACATTCAGTAATATAATGTCTCCTACAAGAGACATAAATGAAAAGAATTTGTTATCCGGCTTCATGACATAACCTCCTGAATTAAAATAACTTTATATAAATAGGATAACATAAATTAAAAATAAGTCAATTTAAAATTAAATATTAAAGATAATTAAATTGAAATTAATTAAATTAAATAACGTTTAATCTTGCGAATAACTGGATTTTATAAAAATAATAGTGGTAAAATGCACAAAAACATACATTTTATATTAGCAGAACTAGAGAAAAGACAAAGAAATGTAACAAAAAACTTGAAATTAAAAGAAGTTAATGATAAGATTAAATCAAGTTAAAAAACAGTTTAAGGAGGAACCAAAATGAAAAAGAAAAAAGTGGTTGCACTTGCACTCGTGGCGGCTATGACAATGTCACTTGCGGCCTGCGGAAACAAAGGTGAAGAAAAAGGCAATGGCGGCGAGGCAACGGATGTCACGATCGATCAGATTACACTTGGAGAAGACTATACTGATATTAAAGCTGATCTGAAATTCCTGACACATAAGACAGATGTTGTCGATACAAAATTCCAGGACTACATAGAAGAGTTCCAGAAGATGTATCCGAACATCAATATTGAGTATGAAGGAATCACAGATTATGCAAATGATGTGACGACACGTCTCTCTACAGGAGACTGGGGAGATATCTGTATGATCCCGACAACAGTATCAAAAGATGATCTGGGAGATTACTTCCTTCCGTTAGGAGATACATCAACTTTGGAAGAGACATATACACTGCTTGATAACTTCTCCTACGATGGTAAGTCATACGGAATCCCGTCTATGGCTAACATTCAGGGCGTTGTGTATAACAAGGCGGTGTTTGAAGAAGCGGGAGTCACAGAAATTCCGAAGACTCCGGATGAATTCCTCGATGCGCTTCAGAAGATTAAGGACAACACAGATGCAATCCCGCTGTATACCAATTTTGCGGCACAGTGGACAATGAGTGCATGGGATGCATACATTGATGGATGTGCGACAGGCGATCCGAGTTTTGGAAACACCGGTCTGGACAAAGGAAAAGATCCGTTCTCAGACAGAGGAGACGGTACAGGTCCTTACGCGGTATACAATACACTTTATGAAGCTGTTTCCCGCGGCCTGACAGAGGATGACCCGACCACAACTGACTGGGAAGGATCCAAAGGTATGATGAACAACGGTGAAATCGGAGTTATGGTACTTGGATCATGGGCACTTCCGCAGATGCAGCAGGCTGGTGAAAATGCTGACGATATCGGTTATATGCCGTTCCCGATCAGTGTTGATGGTGTACAGTATGCGACAGAAGGACCGGACTACAACTACGGTATCAATGTAAACAGCTCTGCTGATCAGCAGATTGCGGCTATGTGCTATATCAAATTCCTTGTAGAAAAGTCCGGATTTGCTGAATCCGAAGGCGGAGTTGACTGTCTTGTAGATGCAGAGTTCCCGGAAGCACTTTCAGCGTTCCAGTCTGATACGGTTAAGATCATTGTAAATGATCCGGCTCCGGAAGGAGAAGAGACACTTCACAATGATATCAACAATGAATCCGAGCTTGGCCTCAATGTATCAGGTAAACTTGCAACAGAAGTTGTTGAAAATGCAACAACAGGTGGTAAGACAATGGACGAGCTTGCTGACGAGTGGAACGCAGCATGGACTGCAGCACAGGAAGAAAACGGTATTACTCCGCAATAATCGGGGGCAGCCGTTGAACCAGGAAAAATAAATTAAAGATGCCGCACCGGTTTAGAGCTGCTGCGGCATCTCTTCCCATAACAGGAAAGGAGTAAGTTATGAGGCAAAAGAGATCTTTCCGTGAATGGATTTCGACAGGAAAAGTAAACAGAAGGCTTGTTATAGTGACATTTATGTTTGTGCCGCTGCTCCTGCTGATCGTATTTACCTACCTTCCTTTTGCAAAGATGGTACAGTTCAGTTTTTATGATATGGCATATCTTGGCGACAGGGAGTTTGTAGGTCTTGAAAATTATGTTGAAGTATTTACAAGAGATGACTGTTTTCAGGCATTGAAACTCAGTCTTTACTACATGGTCGGAGCGTTCATCCAGCTTGGTCTGGCTTTATTTTTCGCATCGATCCTGAGCACGAAGATGAAGGGGGCCGGTATATTTAAGGGTCTGCTGTTCTTCCCCTATCTGGTATGCGGTATTGCAGTCGGATTTATCTTCAAGTTCTTCTACACAAGAGGTTTCGTGCTTGATACGGTCCTGCAGTGGATCGGATTTAAACTGGACAATCTTCCATACTGGTTAAGAGATACAAGTATTAACAATATTTCCCTTGCAGCCACATCTATCTGGCGTTATATGGGGCAGAATATGGTGCTCTTCATCGGAGCGATCATGTCTGTAGATTCTTCCATGTATGAGGCAGCTGCGATTGACGGAGCTACCGGCTGGCAGAAATTCAGATATGTGACATTTCCAAGTATCAAGACGATCATCGTCCTGAACCTGATCCTGTCGATCACAGGTTCATTGAGTGTATTCGAACCGCCATACGTTACAACAGGCGGTGAGTTTGGAACAGGTACATACTTTGTTATCATGGACAAACTGGCCCATGAGAGCCAGAAAGTAGGTCTGGCGTCGGCGATGGCAATCGTGCTTCTTGTTATCATCCTGATTGCTACGGCACTACAGAAACTGTTCTTCTGGTATTTCTTCGGCGAAGGAGAAAAGGAAGCGTACAGAGTGATCCGCAAGAGAAAGAAGAGAGAGAAACGCGAGGCGGCTCTCGCAATGCAGAAAGGGGGAAGTGTATAAATGTCGGCGGCAAAGATAAAAAAGACAATTATAACAATTTTGAAATATGTCATACTGCTTATCACTTCCTTTATTGCAGTTCTCCCGCTTGTGAGCTGCGTGATCACTGCGTTCAAGACGCCGGAGGAATATGCGGGGACCAGCGTTATGGATCTTCCGAACAGCTGGCTTTACTTTGATAACTTTATTCAGGCGTGGAAACAGGCGAATATGGGGCTTGCTTTCCGGAATTCTTTTATCATTCTGGTATGTGTCCTGATCGGCTCTGTCCTGATCGGTTCCATGCTTGCATATGTGCTGAGCAGATTTAATTTTTTCGGCAACGGGCTGGTGCGCAACCTGTTCCTGTTCGCTTCGCTTCTGCCGGGTATCGCGATGCAGGTATCTGTATATCAGATCATGTATACGCTGGGCTGGATCAACAGTCTTCCGGGATATATCGTCCTGATGTGTGGTACAGATGTTATTTCAATCTACATTTTCATCCAGTTCTTCGAAAACATTTCGACATCACTGGATGAGGCGGCGATCATGGACGGCTGTACTTATTTCGGAGTATTTTTCAGGATTCTGCTTCCGCTTCTGAAACCTGCGATTATCACTGTCATGATCTTAAAGGGCGTGGGCACATACAACGAGTACTATACAGCGAACCTGTATCTGCAGGATAAAAACTCCTATGTTACGGTCGCTACATCACTGTTTAAGTTTACGGGCCCTCTGGGCAACCAGTATAACTACATCTGCGCGGGTGTTATCATCACCATGATCCCGGCGCTCATTATCTTCATCCTCTGCCAGAAACAGATTTACGGCGGTCTGGCGCAGGGTGCGGTCAAAGGCTAGAAAAGAGATACGGAGGAATTAGTATATGAGTAATATAAAGATCATCGGACCTAATGTACCGAATATGCCATGGCAGGACAGACCGGCGGATAATCATTCAGAACTTCCGGTGTGGAGATACAGCAAGAATCCCATTATCGGACGTAACCCGGCAAAGGGTGTTGCAAGAATCTTCAACAGCGCGGTCATGCCTTACGGAGACGCATTCATCGGCGTGTTCCGCGGGGAGCAGACAAACGGTATTCCGTATATTTATCTGGGAAGAAGCAAGGATGCGATCCGCTGGGAATTTGATGAAGAGAAGATTCCGTTTAAAGACGAGAACGGCAATGACTTCATGCCGAAGTATGCATATGATCCGAGACTGGTAAAAGTGGAAGATACCTACTACATCATGTGGTGCCAGGACTTCTACGGCGCTTCCATCGGTGTTGCAAAGACGCAGGATTTCAAGACATTTACAAGGATTGAGAATCCGTTTATTCCGTTTAACCGCAATGCGGTCCTTTTCCCCAGAAAAGTCAACGGAAAGTACATGATGCTGTCGCGTCCCAGCGACAGCGGACATACGCCGTTCGGAGATATCTTCATCTCAGAAAGCCCGGATATGATCTACTGGGGTCGCCATCGCCATCTGATGAGCAACAGCAGCAACTGGTGGGAGAATGTGAAGATCGGCGGAGGTGCGGCTCCGATTGAAACATCAGAAGGATGGCTCCTCTTCTACCATGGTGTAACCGGTACGTGCAACGGATATGTGTACAGCATCGGAGGAGCGATTCTCGATATCGACAATCCGTCAATTGTAAAATACCGCTGCAGCACGTTCCTGCTGACTCCGGAGGAGTGGTATGAGGAGCGTGGATTTGTGCCGAATGTCACATTCCCGTGCGCGACGATTCATGACGCGCAGAGCGGAAAGATTGCAATCTATTACGGATGCGCGGATACCTATGTAGGACTTGCGTTCACTACAGTGGATGAGGTTGTTTCCTATATCAAAGATCACAGTGTTGTTACCGAGACAGATACTGAGATCGGAATCCGGTAAGGAGGAGAACAATGTTTGTACAGGAAGTAAAAGATCATCTTACCCATAAGATTCTTCCTTTCTGGGAAGGGCTGAAAGATGAAGAATTCGGCGGATATTATGGATACAAGGGCTATGACCTTGTGACAGATAAAAAGGCAGTAAAAGGCTGTATATTAAACAGCCGGATCCTCTGGTTTTTCTCAAACTGTTATATGACGCTGGGAGAAGAAGAACTTCTGGAATATGCCCGCCATGCTTACTGCTTCTTAAAGGAGCATTGTGTGGACAGGGAAAACGGAGGGATTTACTGGTCCCTTACCTATGACGGGAAACCGGAGGATACGACAAAGCATACATACAATCAGGCGTTCGCCATCTATGCTCTTGCTTCCTATTATGATGCGTCAAAGGATGAAGAGGCGCTGGAACTGGCTCTGGTGCTTCGGCGCATCATAGAAGAAAAGTGTAAAGATGAGTATGGCTATATGGAAGCGTTCAACGTCTGCTTTGAACCTGAGGACAATGAAAAACTTTCTGAGAACGGGGTTATTGCAGAGAAGACCATGAACACACTTCTTCACGTGTTTGAGGCTTATACAGAGCTTTACCGTGTGACAAAGCTTGATGAGGTGGGAGATAATATTCGCTTTATGCTTGATATCATCGCCGATAAAGTATATAACCCTCAGATCGGGCGTCAGGAAGTGTTCTTTGACCGGACGTGGCATACGCTGATCGATCTGTATTCCTATGGCCATGATATCGAGACGGCATGGCTCGTTGACCGCGGACTTGAGATACTTGGAGATCCGGCATATACAGAAAAGCTGACTCCTATCACAAAGACAATTACAAAAAACATTTATGACAGGGCGTACATCGATCACTCGCTTGTAAATGAAGCGGAGAACGGTGTTGTCGATACTACACGTGTCTGGTGGGTTCAGGCGGAGGCTGTGGTCGGATTTCTGAACGGATGGCAGAAGAGCCCGGAGCATACGGAATATCTGGATGCGGCAAAAGACATATGGAACTATATCAGTACATATCTTGTGGACAGCAGGGAAGGCTCCGAGTGGTACTGGGCGCTGGACAAAGACAGAAAGCCCCTGGAGAAACCGATCGTGGAGCCTTGGAAATGCCCGTATCATAACGGCAGGATGTGTATGGAAGTGATCAGGAGGATGCAGGAGAATGCATAAACAGTATTACATAGAGCAGGCAAAAGTTGAGAAGCTGATCAGCAGAAAGAATCAGAAGACAGATTTCTATAACGGAATCTATGACCGTTATGAATATCCGGTGCTGACAAGAGAATTCGCGCCGGTGCACTGGAGGTATGACCTGAATGAAGAGACAAATCCGTATTTTATGGAACGGCTCGGCATCAATGCAGTCATGAACTCCGGGGCGATTGAACTGAACGGAAAGTATTATCTTGTGGTACGGGTAGAGGGCAATGACAGAAAGTCCTTCTTCGCGGTGGCGGAGAGTGAGACAGGGATAGACGGATTCCGTTTCTGGGATTATCCGGTCGTTCTTCCGGATACATGTCCGGAGGAAACAAACGTATATGATATGCGTCTGACAAAACACGAGGACGGATGGATCTATGGAGTATTCTGCTCCGAGAGCAAAGATAAGGAAAATCCGGATCTGTCTGCCGCTGTAGCGGCTGCCGGGATTGTCAGGACAAAAGACCTCAAGACATGGGAGCGCCTGGACAATCTGACTACATTACATTCTCCACAGCAGAGAAATGTAGTGCTCCATCCGGAGTTTGTGGACGGCAAATATGCATTTTACACAAGACCGATGGACGGCTTTATTGAAACCGGAAGCGGTGGTGGAATTGGTTTTGGTCTGTGCGACGATATCGAACACGCGGTGATAGATGAGGAGAAGATTATCAGCCGAAGGATCTACCACACGCTGACAGAATCAAAGAACGGTGCGGGAGCGGTGCCTATCAGAGGAAAGAAGTGCTGGATCCATATTGCCCACGGCGTACGCAATACGGCGGCGGGATTGAGATATGTGCTCTATGCGTTCGGTACGGATCTGAATGATCCGTCGAAAGTAGTCGCGCAGCCGTCAGGTGTATTTCTTGTACCTCTCGGAAGTGAGAGGGTGGGAGACGTCTCCAATGTAGTATTTACAAACGGAGCAATCGCGAAGGAGAATGGCGATGTATATATCTATTATGCTTCCTGTGATACACGGATGCATGTGGCGACGACTACCATTGATAAACTAGAAGACTATCTGTTCAATACACCGGAAGATCCGCTGCGTTCACCGGACTGTGTAAAACAGAGATGCGAACTGATCCGGAAGAATCTGGAACTGATGAAATAGGAGATAACAGTTCATCCCGCTCTGTTTTACTCATTAACAGGCGCTCAGCTCATAGGTCTGCCCGATCGAAAAATCATGCAGGCATGATTTCCTCTTATGGGCAGACCTATGGATGAACTATTGTATAAAAAAACTCAGGGGAGTGATCGAAATGTTTCTGAGAAGATACCTTGATGACATTAGAGAGAAAACGGCAGGCATGAATAAGAAAGAGAGGGTATCGTATGTGATTACTTATTACTGGTATCACATTCTTATAATCGTTTCAATCATTGCCCTGATTTTTTTTGCTGTGCGATTCTATGTGTTTGGCAACCAAAAACCGGAATTTACGTGTGTGCTCGTAGATCAGGAGATAGATGATGACAGAGACGCAGAAATCGCTCAGACTTTTGCGAAAGAGAATGATCTTGATCCGGATCTGGTGACTGTGGATTCCGACTACGTATTTTCTTATGGAGACGTGCAGCTTCAGGGAGTCAACGAGAGCTCCTATGACAAATTTTTCCTCAAATGGAGAAACAAAGAGCTGGATGCGGTAATCCTTTCGGAAAGTATGTATCAGTACTGCAAAGAGATGCGGGGAGAGTTCCGGAGCCTGGAGGGAATGGATACCTCAGGATTCGAGACATATACTGACGGCGGGAAAGTCACGGCGGTAGTTCTGGGAAAGGATGAATTTATGGAGGCGGCGACAGGAAAAACAGACGAAAAGCTGCTTCTGGCGTTCCCGGACAACGGAAGACACGCAGACCTGTGTGATGACTTCCTGCAATGTATCAGAGAATTTAAAGGTGAATTAGGAGGACAAGAGTAATGAGAATAATGCCGGAAAGTGAGAAACTTCAGTATAGCGGAAGAATCGACTGGACCGACCGGAATGCGCCTGTATTTGTATTCCCCTGTACGTCGGTGCGGATGCGGTTTACAGGTGATACGCTGAAAGTATATGTGAGAAACAAAAAAGCATATTGGGAGAATTATCTCGGCTGCATTCTGGACGGGGAGCAGACAAAGCTCCGCCTTCCGGATGACGGGGACGGCCTCCTTGAGATTCAGGTAAAGCCATCGGCTGAACAGACGGACGGAGACGGTTTCCATGAGGTGCTTCTGTTTAAGCGGCAGGATTCCTGCCATGAGGTAACATTCCTTGGATTTGAGATCGGGGAAGGAGAAACCGTGCTGGATCTTCCTCCTGTTCCACAGCGCAGGATCGAAGTGTACGGCGATTCGGTGTCAGCAGGCGAAGTATCAGAGGCTGTGGATTATGTGGGAAAACCGGATCCGGAGCATAACGGACAGTATTCTAACAGCTGGTATTCCTACGCATGGATGACAGCACATAAGCTGGGAGCTCAGATTCATGATGTGGCCCAGGGAGGAATTGCTCTTCTTGACGGTACGGGCTGGTTCAACGAACCGGACTATATAGGAATGGAGACTGCATGGAACAAGATACATTACAATCCGGTATTCGGACCGGCGACAGACTGGGATTTCACACAGTATAAACCGCAGGTCGTGATCGTTGCCATAGGACAGAATGACAATCATCCGGAAGATTATATGAAAGAAGACTACAACTGTTCCCACTCTGTGCGCTGGAGAAGAGAATATGGCGAACTGCTGAAAAAGATACGCGGTCAGTATCCGGATGCATGGATCGTGTGTATTACTACTCTGCTGGAGCACGATCCGTCATGGGATCAGTCTATTGATGAAGTGTGCAGCTTGCTGCAGGATGAGAAGATCCGTCATTTTGTGTTCCACAGAAACGGAAGCGGAACGCCGGGGCATCTGAGAATTCCCGAGGCTGAGGAGATGGCGGAAGAACTGAGTGCATATATTGAGAAACTGGATATCGAGTGGTAATAAATCGAAAAATACCGGTGCTTCAGGACAAAAAGTGCCGGAGAAAGGAAGGAAATACAGATGAACATACCAGATCTTACCAGACTGAAATCATGTATGAGACGGGCGGAGGCCGGTGAAGAACTGACAATCGGATTTTTCGGAGGTTCTATTACCCAGGACAGCCTTGCTACAAAGCACGAGAATTGTTATGCATACAGAGTGTTCCGGTGGTGGGAAGAGACCTTCCCGAAAGCTGCGTTCCATTATGTAAACGGAGGAATCGGCGGAACAACCTCTCACTATGGAGTTTCCCGCGTAGTGACTGATATGCTGATGTATCAGCCTGATTTTGTGGTAGTGGACTT
The DNA here is from genome assembly GCA_946491795.1 of uncultured Lachnoclostridium sp. Taxonomy (GTDB): domain Bacteria; phylum Bacillota; class Clostridia; order Lachnospirales; family Lachnospiraceae; genus Mediterraneibacter; species Mediterraneibacter gallistercoris. The sequence continues at coordinate 106,242 of CAMLYF010000006.1, forward strand.
TTCCGTAAATGATGATCCGAATGAATTTTTTCAGGAAACCTATGAGGGATTGATCCGAAAGATGCTGACATGGAGTTCAAAACCGGCAGTCCTGCTTCTTAACAATGTATTTTACGATACAGGGAAAAATGCGCAGGAATACCACAATCGAGTGGGAGACTGGTATCATCTGCCCCATGTGAGTATAAAGGATACGGTGTGGCCGAGAATGAAAGCCGGAGAGTTTACCAGAGAAGAGATTACCCCTGACGGGCTTCACCCGAATGATAAGGGACATGGACTTGTGGAGGCGGAGATCACGACGTATATTGAACAGGTGAAAGAACACATGTGGGAGGATGAGTCGGAACAGCCTGTCCCTTCAGCAATGACCGACAACGCCTATGAGAATGCCCGCAGACTTACAATCCGGGAGAGCTGTCCGAAGCTTGACGGATTCCGGGCTGATACAGAAGAAAAGAAAGGGCATCTTGATCACTTTAAGAACGGATGGATCGGGAAAAAGTCAGGTGACCTGATCTTATTTGAAATCGAGGCGTCCTGTATTGCAGTACAGTACCGGAAGACAATTCATCATCCTGCAAGAAAGGCAGAGCTTATTCTGGACGGCGATAGGGAACATTCTGTGCTGCTGGACGGAAATTTCGATGAAGACTGGGGAGACTGCCTGTATCTGGAACCGGTGCTCCACCACGGAAAAAGCGGAAGACATACGGTGGAAATCAAAGTGCTTCCGGACGAGTATGAGACCGCAGAGCCGTTTTATCTGATGGCTCTGATCACAGCATAGAGAAGAGAAAAAGGAGAAAAATAAAATGGATGCAAAGAAAAGATATGAGGAGTGGCTTGAGAACCCATATTTTGATGAAGCTACGAAATCCGAATTAAAAAGCATAGCAAACGATGAAAAAGAGATAGAGGAGAGATTCTATCGTGACCTGGAATTCGGGACAGGAGGACTCCGTGGAATCATCGGAGCAGGAACCAACCGGATGAATATCTATACGGTGAGAAAGGCGACCCAGGGTCTTTCCAATTTCATCCTGAAAGAAAAGGCGGAGAAAAAGGGAGTGGCTATCGCGTTTGACTCGAGAAATATGTCTCCTGAGTTTGCCGAAGAAGCGGCGCTCTGCCTTGCGGCCAACGGGATCAAGGCCTATATCTTCCCGTCGCTTCGTCCTACTCCTATGCTCTCCTTTGCGCTCAGGGAGCTGGGATGCACAGCCGGAATCGTGGTGACTGCCAGCCATAATCCGCCGGAGTATAACGGATACAAAGTATACTGGGAGGACGGTGCCCAGATCACATACCCGAAGGATGAGCAGATTATCGGAGAGGTCAATGCGGTGACAGATTATGCCAGCGTGAAGACAATGAGCCGGGAAGCGGCTGAGAAAGCCGGACTGTATCAGGTGATCGGACCAGAGATCGACGATAAATATATCGAGGCATTGAAATCTCTCGCCATCCACCCGGAGATCATCCGCGAGGAGGCACAGAACTTAAAAATCGTGTACACCCCGCTCCACGGGACAGGAAATATTCCGGTTAGGAGAATCCTGAAAGAGCTGGGATTTGAAAAGGTTTATGTCGTCAAAGAACAGGAACTCCCGGACGGGAATTTCCCGACAGTGTCCTACCCGAATCCGGAGGATAAAAACGCGTTCAGGCTGGCACTGGAGCTTGCCAAAGAAGTGGACGCGGATATCGTTCTTGCCACAGATCCGGATGCGGACCGTCTCGGCGTATACGCGAAAGATGCGAAGACAGGCGAATACATGAGCTTCACCGGGAATATGTCCGGCATGCTCATTCTGGAATATATCCTTTCTCAGAGAAAAGCGCTCGGAACACTTCCGGAAAACGGAGCAGTGGTTACTACCATCGTATCCGGAAAGATGTCAAAGGAGATCACAAAAGAGTATGGCATGACGCTCATCGAGACACTTACCGGATTCAAATACATTGGGGAGCAGATCAAGTTCTTTGAGCAGACAGGAAGCCATGAGTATGTGTTCGGCTATGAGGAAAGCTATGGCTGCCTTGTAGGAACTCATGCAAGGGACAAGGACGCGGTCGTTGCCGTGATGGCGCTCTGCGAAGTGGCGGCATACTGCAGACATCAGGGCATCACTCTGTGCGATCAGATGGAAACGCTCTTTAAGAAATACGGATATTACAAGGAAGGTCTCTGTACTGTGACGCTGAAAGGACAGGAAGGCGCGAAGAAGATCCAGTCCATGATGGAGCAGATCCGCACAAATGTGCCGGATACAGTCGGCGGGCTGAAGGTGCTGCGGTTCCGGGATTACAGAGAAAATATTATAAGAGACTGCGCGACAGGCGAAGAGACGGCTACGGGCCTTCCGAGGTCAAACGTGCTCTACTTTGAGCTGGAGAATGACGCGTGGTGCTGTATCCGTCCGTCAGGGACAGAGCCCAAGATCAAGTTTTATATCGGTGTAAAGGGTTCGGATGACGCGGACGCACAGGAGAAGCTGGATACACTGACAAAAGCTGTAGAAGCGCTGGCAGAGTAATCTTGAGATGAAGCCCGGGCGATGCGGCAGAAAGATTTACCAGCAGATTTTGACATACAGGAGGATTTAGATATGGGCTTTTCTGAGGATTTTGTGTGGGGCGCCGCTACCAGCGCCTATCAGATTGAAGGAGGCGTTCATGGTACCGGCAAGGGGATGCATATCTGGGATGTATATACGAAAGAGCCGGGGAGAGTGTACGGAGGACATACAGGCGATACAGCCTGGGATCACTATCATCGCTTCCGTGAGGATGTGCAGATTATGAAAGAGATCGGGCTGAAAGCGTACCGGTTTTCTATCGACTGGTCCCGTGTCCTGCCCGAGGGGACGGGTAGGGTGAATGAAGAAGGCATCCGGTTTTACAGTGATCTGATCGACGAACTTCTGAAGAACGGGATCGAGCCGTATATCACATTGTTCCACTGGGAGCTGCCTTATGAGCTGTATAAGAAGGGCGGATGGATGAACAGGGATATAGCGGAGTGGTTCGGAGAATATGCCCGTCTTATCGCGGAGAGGTTCAGCGACAGGGTAACTCATTTCTTTACGCTGAACGAACCTCAGTGTTTTGTGGGCCTGGGATTTCTGACAGGGGTTCACGCGCCGGGGCTGAAATGTCCCCTGAGGGATACCTTTGAAATGGCCCACAATGCCCTTCGCGCCCATGGCAGGGCAGTACAGATGTTAAGACAGTATGCAAAGCAGCCGCTGACCATCGGTTATGCGCCTACAAGCGGCATCATCTATCCGGCGTCTGACCGGCCGGAAGATGTAGAGGCGGCGCGCCAGAAATATTTCTCCATGCAGGATGACGATTCGGACTGGACATGGAATGTGGCATGGTGGTCGGATCCGGTTCTGTTGGGACATTATCCGGAAGAAGGGCTTGAGCGATATGAGAAATATCTGCCAAGGATCTCGGACGAGGATATGAGACTTATCTCCGAACCTATCGATGTATACGGACAGAATATCTATAACGGCAGGGCGTTCCGTATGGGAGCGGACGGAAGACCGGAGGAAACAGACCGTGTACCCGGATATGCAAAAACTGCAGTGAACTGGCCGGTAACCCCGGAGTGCCTGTACTGGGGACCGAAGTTCCTCTATGAGAGATATCACAAGCCGATCTATATTACGGAGAACGGTATGGCCTGCCATGATACTGTCTCGCTGGACGGAAAGGTCCATGATCCGAACCGTATTGATTTTCTGGCGAGATATCTGCATGAACTGAAGCGGGCGGCGGATGAGGTTGACCTGCGGGGATATTTCCAGTGGTCACTTATGGATAACTTTGAATGGGAGAAAGGATATGCAGAGAGGTTCGGCATTGTCTATGTGGATTTTGAGACTCAGAAGCGCATCCTGAAAGACTCGGCGTATTGGTACGGAGAAGTGATCCGGTCAAACGGAGCCGGGATTTAGTTATAAAAGAGCAGTATAAATATGGAGAACAGGAGAGTACAGGCATATGGATTTTGAGTACATCAGAGGGATCACATTTGCTCCGTTTGCAGAACGCGGAGTGCTTTCCAGGGAGACAGCAAAAGAAAGCCTGCGCGCCATGAAAGAGAGGACCGGTGCGGATACGGTGCTTCTGGCCCCGGGAGGAGTGCAGAAAACCGCTCAGTCGGTGGAAATCCGTTATGATACGGAACGTACGATGTCTGACCGGGAACTGATGGAATTTATCAGTTATGCGAAAAGTCTGGAACTTAAAGTTTTTATAAAACCCACTGTAAACTGCCTGAACGGAACGTGGCGGGCACATATCAATTTCTTTGATGAAGATGTGCCGTGCGAACCGAAATGGTCAGAGTGGTTTGCCTCTTATACGCAGTTCCAGATCCATTATGCACAAATCGCGGAAAGAATGCACTGTGAGATGTTCATCGCGGGATGTGAGATGGTGATGGCGGAACACAGGGAGCAGGAATGGAGAAAGCTGATCGCGGACATCAGGAAAGTCTACCATGGTCCGGTCAGCTACAATACCGACAAATATCAGGAGCACAATGTGAAATGGTGGGACTGTGTGGACGTGATCTCATCCAGCGGTTATTATCCGGCAGATGACTGGGAAAACCAGCTCGACCGGATCGAGAAAGTTGTTGAAAAATACCGCAAGCCGTTCTTCTTTGCGGAGACGGGATGTATGTCCACTGTCGGTTCATCCCTGCGTCCGAATGATTGGGAAGTCGAGGGGGATATCAGTCTTTCCGAACAGGAAGAATGGTATAAAAAAGCATTCCATGCTATGGAAAAACGTCCGTGGATAAGGGGCGCGGTTCTCTGGTCGTGGAATCCAAGCCTTGGTTCGGAAGAAGAGGCAAAGCGGCACAGATATTATGAGATATACGGGAAACCGGCGGAAGAAGTAGTGCGGCGGTTTTTTGAAAGAGGAGGGAGATTATGAGCGTTTATAAGCTGAAACCAAGCTGCAAGGACTATCTCTGGGGAGGTCACCGGCTGGTGGATGAGTACGGGAAAGAATATGACGGCGATGTGCTGGCTGAGACATGGGAACTGTCCTGTCATCCGGATGGTCCTTCTACGATCGTAAACGGTCTGTATGCCGGAAAGACACTGGAACAGTACATAGAGGCGGCGGGAAAAGAAGTTCTTGGAACCAACTGCAGAAGGTTCCGTGATTTTCCGATTCTGATCAAATTTATCGACGCAAAGCAGAATCTGTCGATCCAGGTCCATCCGGATAACCGGTATGCCCTGAAAAATGAGGGCCAGTATGGAAAAACTGAGATGTGGTACGTGATGGATGCCGAGAAAGACGCATTTCTCTACTATGGTTTTAAGACGGAGATCAGCAAGGAAGAATTTGCCAGAAGAATTCAGGAAGATACACTTCTGGAGGTGCTTAATGCGGTGCCTGTGCAGAAGGGAGATGTCCTCTTCATTGAGTCCGGTACGATCCATGCCATCGGAGCCGGCATCCTGATCGCGGAGATACAGCAGAATTCTAATGTAACCTACCGGGTCTATGATTATGGAAGGGTCGGAAAGGATGGAAAAAAACGTGACCTTCATATTGAAAAAGCACTTGCCGTCACGAACCGGGTTCCGCTGATCAAGAGCAAGAGCAGCTATCCCCACGTTGCGGACTGTGATTATTTCACTGTGGACAAGCTGAATCTGGACGGACGGATGATGCGCAGGATGGAAGGTTTTGTATCTGAAGAGTCATTTGTCAGCATTTTGATCCTTGACGGTGAGGGAACTGTCTCCTGCGGCGGGCAGGAAGCGGAAATCGTTCAGGATAAAGATGCCGCGGGAGATATGAAGGTCTCATATAAGAAAGGCGACAGCCTGTTCCTTCCGGCAGGGAGCGGCGCCTATGTGATCGAAGGAAGCTGCGACGCGCTGATCACCACGATCCGGGAGAAGGCGGCGCCTGTCAGAATCGGTATTGATATCGGAGGAACGGACACGAAGATCGGTCTTGTGGACGTGCACCAGAAGCTGATTGACTCTGTGTGTATCCCAACGGCTGCAGAGCGTCCGGCAGAGGAAGTGATCCGGACCATCGGAGAGACAGCGCTTGCTCTTCTGGAGAAGAACGGAATCGCCATGGATCAGTGTGTGGGTGCGGGGATCGGCGTCCCGGGTACTGTGGACCGTAAGAATGGCGTTGTCCGTTATTCCAACAACATCCGGTGGGAAGAAGTGCCTCTGGCAGAAGAGATGGGAACTTATCTTCCGATTCCGGTGGAGATCGCAAATGACGCGGACTGTGCAGCGCTGGGCGAAGCAGTTGCGGGAGCGGGAAAGGACTGCAGCGATGTGGTTATGCTGACTCTCGGAACCGGCGTCGGCGGCGGGATTATTCTGGACGGCGAAATCTATGAAGGAAGAGGAATCGGCGGCAGCGAGCTGGGACATATGGTTATTGTGGAGAACGGAGAACCCTGCACCTGCGGAAGGCGGGGTTGTCTGGAGGCCTATGCTTCCGCGACTGCCTTAAAGCGAGATGCACGCCGGGCTTCAGGAAAGGATCTGGATCCGGAAGAGATCTTTGCGCTTGCAAAACGGGGAGATGCCGTGATGCAGGCGGTTGTGGATGCCTATATCCGCAGACTGGGTCTGGGTATCGTAAATATCGTGAATATTTTCCGGCCGCAGCTTGTGCTGCTGGGAGGCGGCATCTCCAGGCAGGGCGAGACACTTCTTGCCCCACTTCGCGAGATTGTGAAAAAAGAATGCTTTGGCGGAGAAAAAGGAGATGTGCCGGAGATTGAAGCGGCAGTGCTTGGCAATGACGCCGGAATGATCGGAGCGGCAGGACTTTTGTAAAATATACTGATTATGTCTGAAATCGGGGGCAGCCCCTTTGCCTAGAGGGACCTGCCCCTTGTTGTATTTTAGGAGGGCTTGAAATGGAGAAAAAAACACCGTTTGAGACACTGGAGTCAAAGAAGATGAAGGCAGGACGCTTCACGATCGTCCAGGATCGTGTGCGCGTGAACGGCCATGAACAGCCGTATGATTATCTGGAGATCAGGGAGGGGGTAAGCATCCTTCCTATCCGGGATGGAAATATACTTTTGCAGAGGCAGTACCGCTATCCTGTGCGCTCGTGGCAGTGGGAGCTTCCGGGCGGTTTCGTTGATCCGGGGGAGACTCCGGATGAGGCGGCCGAGAGAGAGCTTAAAGAAGAGACAGGGTACAGCGTTAAGAAACTGCATTCTCTCGGGGCATTCTACCCGTCGTTCGGATCGACGAATGAGAAGATCTGGCTTTTTGCGGCAGAGTGCGGAGAAGAGGGGGATTCTGACAGAGAACCGGGAGAGATTATTCAGATGGAGGAGGTGACAGAGGAGAAATTCAGGGAGCTTGTGGCTGAGGGAGACTTCATGCACGGCGCCGGACTTGCGGCGTGGGCAAGATATCTTTCCCGAAACCATATATGAATGCAGCGAAGCGGGCGGCAGGTGTCCGTTTCGTACGAGAAAATAAGACAGGAGAAAAATTTATGAAAAGAAAGAAATGCACAAAGAGACTGGCCGCGGCTGTCCTGTCGGGTGTCCTTCTGGCGGGAGCAGCCGGCACGGCGCTTCCGATGTCTTCTGTACAGGCTGAAGAGGAAGCTTTAAAAACAGTGTATTCGTTTGATTTTGAGGACGGAATCGACGGCTGGTATTATGGCGATGGCTGGGAGTATCAGTATAATGGAACGGTTCCTGTGGTAGAGAGCGATACGGAAGATGGCCGCCTGAAGGTCACGGTCGATTTCAGCAAGGATGCCGATAAGGATTGGAGCAACATTGCTGCCTGCTGGTGGAATGATGCGGGAGTTGATTTGACCGGAGTCACACAGATTTCGATGGATGTGTGGTATGAGACGGATAAGCTGACAGAAGGCGAACTGAAAATGGCGGTATACTCCAACTGCGGACTTGATGCGAATGCGGGTCTGACGGATGCGCAGGAAGAAGAAGGAACAGGGCTTACGAAAGCAAGAGCTGTGATCACCTGCCCGGCTGTCACGTCCAATGCTGTTCAGGATTTCGCGGTTAAGATCGTCGGATGCTATACCGGATATTCAGGAGCAATCTGGATCGACAATATTGAATTCTTGGCTGACGGAAGCGAGCCGGCGGATACAAGTGTGGATTCCACACTCGCGGCCAATGAAGGCAATCCGGTCAGCTCGAACGGAAGCACGTTGACGGTTACAAAGCAGGACGGAACATCAGAGTCGGCAGAATATGCCGATGCCGTTTCGCTTGCAGATCCGGAAGCAACGGATGAGACGGTTTCTCTGTATCAGTATCTGCAGGCAATGGGAAAAACAGACAGCGTGATCTACGGACATCAGAATGATACGTGGCACAAGGCCGGAAACTCTGAACTTTCCAATTCAGATACATATGACGTGACCGGCGACTATGCGGGAATCGTTGGTATGGATACGTTATCCCTTACAGGGAATGAATACAGTGTCGAGAGGTATAACAGTGAGATGGCGGGAACAGCCGGATTTGAAGCGGTAGATACACAGGGACAGTCAATGGCGGAAGCCAATGTCGAGGCCGCGGCAAAGCTTGCAAATTATAATATTACAAACGGTTCCTTTATTACGCTGTCTTCACATACGCCGAACTTCTCTGTTGTCGCAGAAAATCCGGACTACGATCCGCAGACAGATCCGACTTATAATAAATATGATTTTTCAGGCTATTCGCCAAATACACTGACCGGAGATGTGATGAACCAGCTTCTTCCCGGCGGGAAATATAACGAGATTTATAATGCGTATCTGGATATGATAGCGGATTTTGCAGGACAGGTAAACGGTCCGGTCATGTTCCGTCCGTTCCATGAAGCGACGGGAAGCTGGTTCTGGTGGGGCGCTGCGTTCTGCGATCCTGAGACATATAAAAGTGTGTACAAATATACAGTAGAGTATCTCAGAGATGTGAAAGACGTACATAATTTCCTTTACCTTTACGGACCGGGCAGCGAGGCTGCTTCAGAAGAGGAATACGGCGTCCGCTATCCGGGTGATGAGTATGTGGATCTTATCGGTTTTGATATGTATGATTCAGATCCGGTGGACGATAAAGAAGAAGTATGGTTCGGAAACCTGAGAAATCAGCTCAGTATCGTACAGAATTTTGCAGACGAACATGGAAAACTGATGGCGGTGACAGAGACCGGGCTTGCCTGCAGTACACCGGATCCGGGACATAATCAGACAGTTCTTCACGAGACGGGAAATAAAAATCTGAACTGGTATAATATGGTGCTGGATGCAGTGTCCGAAAGTGACGCATCGTATTTCCTGCTTTGGGCGAACTTCAGCAAGACAGACGGATATTATACACCGTATGTTGATTCTGTGAATGAGGACGGATCGCTGCACGGTCATGAAACGCTGGATGGATTTATCAGTTTCTATAATGACGGCAGGTCTGTGTTTGCTGCTGATCAGCAGGGGGTTCTTGGAAATATTAATGCTCCGGATGTACAGTCTCCGGCAGATGGTATTTACGGTTATATTACTGCACCTGTAGCGGGAAGCCGTGTGCTCGAAGCGACAGACCTCACCGCGCGGGTAAGCGGAGCTTCCGATAATACGCAGATTGCATTCGTACTGAAAGGAAAGACGGAGCAGACAATTGAAGCGGAGCTTAAAGACGGAACGGCATCTGCACAGCTGACCGCAGAGACGCTCAAGTCGGAGCCAAGCGGTCTTAGGAAGACAAGACCTGATAACAACTCCTTGGCTCACAGAACGACATGGCTACGATCCGACTTGAGGAAGATCCGTACGAGATCGACGGATTTGAGAACTATTATGGTGTTGACAGTATGCTCAACAACAGTTGGACGGTTAATAAGGCCACGGGATGCACCATTGATCTGACTTTGACTAAGGAAGAGGGAAAAGTGTTCGATGGCGAGTACGCTATGAGTTTTGCTTACAATGAGAATGAAAACGGCTGGGCGGGGGCTACGATTTCGAAAGAAGTTGACTGGTCGGACTGCGACGCTCTTCAGTTCTATACCATACCGGACGGAAACAACCAGAAAGTTGTGATCCAGCTTACGGCAAACGGAAAAGTATATGAGGCATATCTGAATGAATATGAGGAATATGCAGCAAACGACGGGACAGTTCCGGTTAAAGTGACGATTCCGTTCACGGATTTCGTGGAAAGAGATACAGCGGGCAACCCGGCGGGAGGTCTTGCGCAGGATAAGACAAGTGTTACTTCTTTCGGTCTGTGGGTGAATGCAATACCAGGATCTGAAGCTATCGGCGAGGACGGCATGGTATCTGGAACGATCATCTATGATAAGATCACAGCAGTATCAGCAGGAGTTACGGAAGCTGTTTTTGAAGAAGTCAAAAGTGAGGATCCGGGTACAGAAGAGCCTGGAACAGAAGAACCGGGAACGGATACACCCGGAACAGAAGAGCCCGGAACGGAAGAACCAGGAACAGACATACCCGGTACAGAAGAACCAGGAACAGAGACTCCCGGAACCGGAAATGACGGAAAAGGTGATCGGGTTCCGACAGACATGGGTAAAGCGGACGGAAACAGCGGAAAATCCTCGGAGAATAGTAAAACCGTTCAGACAGGAGACGATACGAACTGTATGCCATATGCTGCAGCCGCCCTTGCGGCAGAAGCCGCAGTTATCGGAACAGTTGTGTACAGAAGAAAAACCAGACATTAAGGAAAACGGCGGTGTGAAAGATGTTTAACAGAATAAAGACAGAGAAGATTAACGACCATATCTGGCTTATGAATGATGCGGATGAAGGGACGGGATATCTTGTTACAGGAAGCAGGAGCGCTCTTGTCATCGATACGATGAACGGATATGAGAACGTGAAACAACTGGCAGAAACTCTGACAGGACTTCCGCTTACAGTGGTCAATACACACGGGCACCCGGATCACATATACGGAGATGCCTACTTTGAGGAAGTATATATGCATCCGGATGATCATGCTCTGGCAAAACAATATATGCACCTGCCGGTATTTAAAGAGGAAATGGAGAGACGGGGACTGAAGATTCCCCGTCTCCTTTCGGTTCAGGAAGGTGATTGCTTTGAGCTCGGAGGAATCGCACTCGAAGTATACCATGTGCCGGGACATACTCCGGGCGGGATCTGCCTTCTGGACCGGAAGGATCGCCTCCTTTTTACCGGAGACAGTGTGATTGAGCAGACGTGGATGCAGATGGATGAGAGCCTTCCTATGCAGGTGTTTTTGGAATCCCTCGAATCACTTGGAAAGATCCGTGGAGAGTTTGACCATATTCTGACGGGCCATACAAGGAAGCATCCGGAGGATGCATCGCTCTGCGAAGCGCAGAGAAACGCAGTGAAAGAAGTCCTGGACGGAAAAAACGAGGATGATATTCCGTATGAGTGGTATGGCGGTTCGGCTATGGCGCATCCCTACGGCCCGGAGCCGAGGAGAATAGTATACAGGCGCGACAGACTTGAAAAAGATAGAAAGGAAACAGCAAAATGAGGATGTATATAAATCAGGCAGGATATCTGCCTGGGGAAAAGAAAAAGCTTCTTCTGGTAAAAGAGGCGGAGGAGAGGATGAGCGAAGTAAAAAACAGGAAATATCCGCCGGAAGCTGTGAAGGTGTTTGATCAGGATGGAAAATGTATACTGGAAAAGGAGGCAGTATATCAGGGGTATGACCGTGAAGCGGGCGATCTTGTGTGGCTGGCGGATATTACCGAACTGTCGGATCCGGGAGAGTACAGAGCCGAGTATGAGAAAGAGCATATAGCGTGCAGGATTAATATATCCGGGCAGATATATGCCGGATTGTGTAAGGTCTTGAGTAAAGCATATTATTTTCAAAGATGCGGAACAGAGCTGGAAGCGCAGTATGCAGGCAAGTTTAAGCGGGAGTGCTGCCATACGGGAAAAGCAGTCAGATTGGAAGATTATAAGAAAATGACAGACGGTGCAGGAACAGGGGATATCCGGTTTTATGATGTCCGCGGCGGATGGCATGATGCGGGGGATTTTGGCAGGTATACCACGGCAGCTGCAGCCGCACTGGCCCATATTATGTATGCGTACCGTTTTTTCCCGGAGACGTTTTCAGTGAGCCTGAATATTCCGGAGAGCGGGAACGGGATTCCGGATATCCTGAACGAGTGCCTCTATGAACTGAAGTGGCTGCTTAAAATGCAGCTTCAGGACGGAAGTGTCTGCCATAAACTGACATCCATGCGTCATGCTAATTTTGTCATGCCGGCCAGGGACGAAAGGCAGTTTATCCTTTTCCCGGCATCTTCTATGGCAACGGCTGATTTTGCGGCTGTGATGGCGCTTGCGTCGCGTATTTATACTGAATATGACGCGGATTTTTCCCGTACGGCGCTCAGTGCGGCAAAGCGTGCGTGGAGCTGGCTGGAAAGCCACCCGGAGTTTACAGGCTTTGTAAATCCGGAAGAATGCAATACCGGTGATTATGCGGACACGGACGACCGTGATGAGAGATTGTGGGCGGCGGCAGAAATGTACCGTGCCGTGAAAGATGATATATACCTGGAAGAGGCTGAGAGGTTTTACGCAGAGCTGGAACGTGAAAGAACAGACGTGGTATCCATGGGATGGGGCAATGTATCCGGTTTTGCGGGATGGTGCATGCTGGAGGAAAGCCTGTGCCGCACCGGAGCGGATGGGGAAAAAGATGCCGGTAAGAAGGCTGAACTCTCGGAAAAATACCGCGCTGCATTTACGAGTGAGGCTGACCGGATTGTCGCTCTGAGCAGGAAGAGCAAGTACGGCGTGGCTCTGGATGCACAGGAATATGAGTGGGGAAGCAATATGACGGTTTTGAACCGGGCAATGATACTGGGGACTGCTTTTTTGCTTACGCCGGATGACCGGTACATAGAGTGTGCGGCAGAGCAGATGGATTATATTCTGGGAGTGAATGCAGCCGGATATAGTTATGTTACCGGTATCGGGGAGCATTCTTTCCGGAATCCGCATAACAGAGTGACCGTAGCGGACGGGATTGAGGAGACAATCCCGGGATTTGTATCCGGCGGACCGAATGCATGCCCGGTGGATGAAAAGGCAGAGTGGCTCATCGAGCCCGGAACACCGCCGATGAAATGCTATCTGGATATCTGGGAATGCTATTCGCTTAACGAGATAACTATCTACTGGAATTCACCGGCAATTTTCGTCTCCGCATTTTTAGATAGGGAGCTTGCAAAATACGACATTCTGACACAGGAGAAATAAAACTATGAATACTACGAAAATATCGTTAAACGGTGCGTGGAAGATGGTCCGGTGCGCAGACGGCATAGAATTTGACGCAAAAGTGCCGGGCACTGTACTGTCTGTGCTTTCGGATAATAAAGCCATTGAAGATCCTTTTTACCGCAGAAATGAATACGTGACAAGGGAACTGTTCCGCGAAGATTACGAATTCTGCCGTGAGTTTGAAGTGTCAGACAGTGTTCTGAAAGAAGAGCATACTGAGCTTGTCTGCGAGGGGCTTGATACGCTGGCGGAAATTTACATAAACGGGGAACGTCTTGCACAGATGGACAACATGCACCGGATATGGAGGACCTCTCTTGCAGGCGTGCTGTGCGCGGGTAGAAACACAGTCCGCATTGTTTTCCGTTCACCCCTTAAATATATAGAAGAATATCAGTACAGTGAAAACAGAGAAGTGAAGTATGTGCCCTGCGGATGCATGAAGGGAAACCAGATTCTGAGAAAAGCACATTCCATGTTCGGCTGGGACTGGGGCCCGCAGCTCATAGATGCGGGGATCTTCAGGGATATTTATCTTGAGGCGTGGAGCGGCGCGCGCATAGAAGATGTCCGTCTCCGTCAGCACCATGACCCGGACGGCAGTGTGAGACTTGAAGTGCAGGCGGTTCTTTCGGAAGCAGATTATATCGGCATGACAGTGCATCTCTTTGACGGGAAAGGAAGAGAGATTATCACTGCGGGGATGGAACAGGGAGGAAAGACAGCTGAAGCAGAACTGACAGTTCCGGAACCGAAGCTCTGGTGGCCTGTCGGATACGGTGATCAGCCGTTATACCGGGTGGAGATCCGCTGTTATGACGAAGAGGGCAGGATGACAGACCGGGCGGAGAAGACCATCGGACTTCGTACACTCACGGTCAGCAGGGATAGTGATGAGTGGGGGCGGGAGTTCGCGTTTATGATAAATGGCGTGAAGATATTTGCCATGGGCGGAAACTATATTCCGGAGGACTGCCTCTACACAAGGATAACAGAGGAACGTCAGGAGTATCTTGTGCGCTCCATGGTCAGGGCGAACTATAACTGTGTCAGAGTGTGGGGCGGGGGATATTATCCGTCAGATCAGTTCTATGATCTCTGTGACCGGTACGGGCTGATCGTATGGCAGGACCTGATGTTTGCCTGCAACGTTTACGAGGTGACGGATCATTTTGCGGAGAACTGCCGTGAAGAAGTAAGGGATAATCTGAAGCGGCTCAGACATCATGCCTGCCTCGGCCTTATCTGTGGCAACAATGAGATTGAGTCCGCATGGCATCACTGGGGAGACTTTCAGAAAGAGTCAGCGTATCTGCGTGCGGACTATATCCGTCTCTTTGAAGAAATCCTCCCCCGGACGGTCAGAAAAACAGCGCCGGATGTATTTTACTGGCCGTCATCTCCGTCTTCGGGAGGATGTTTTGACGATCCGGACAATGAAAATAACGGAGATACTCATTACTGGGCGGTCTGGCACGGGCAGCTCCCGTTTACAGATTTTGGAAATCATTACTTCCGGTTCTGCTCGGAATTCGGATTCCAGTCGTTTCCCTGTATGAAAACGGTTGAGAGTTTTACGGAGAAAGCCGACCGCAATATTTTCTCGCGGGTGATGGAGAGCCATCAGAAGAATGACAGTGCAAACGGAAAAATGCTTTACTATCTCTCTGAGAATTTCCGCTGCCCGTCCACCCTGGAGCAGACGGTCTATATCAGCCAGATCCTGCAGGGAATGGCAGTCCGCTGCGGCGTGGAACACTGGAGAAGAAACCGGGGACGCTGCATGGGCGCGCTTTACTGGCAGGTAAATGACAACTGGCCGGCGCCGTCCTGGTCGAGTATCGACTATTTCGGCAGATGGAAAGCGCTCCATTATATGGCGAAAGAATTTTATGCGCGCAGGGCTGCGAGTCTTGAGATAAATGGCGGCAGGATCCGGCTCTGGGCGGAGAATGAGACTGCTGAAAATCAGGATTTCCGGATGCGGATCTTCCTGAAGAAGATGGATTATACTGTTGTAGCCGAGACCGCTACGACCGGCAGCGTGGATGCTTTCTCTTCTGTCTGCGGAGCTGAGATTGATCTTGAGGACTGCCGCGCGTATCGAAAACTGAAGCAGGGCTGTGCGCCAGACGAAGACCCGGATGAGGCGTTATTTATCGAGGGAGCAGTCGAATATGAGGACGGGACAGTGCGGCGGTCGGTGGAGACACTGCTACCGTATAAGTATCTGCGCCTTACGCCGCCTGTTTTCCGAACGGAGGTCAGCCGGAAAGGAACGGCTTACGAGATCAGTCTGGAGGCGGATGCCTTTGCGGCGTTTGTGGAACTCTCCGTTGACGATGCGGATGTGATTTTCAGCGAGAACTATTTCCATATGACAGGCAGGGGGCAGAAAGTCATCATCCTGAAAGATGAGGATATATCGGGAACAGCTGTTAAAAATGAGGTTGATCTGGCCGGGCGTATCCGGATCAGGAGTGTGGCGGATACTTTCGAATAAATATTTTTAAGCCGTGTTTTACACTACTTACAGAAAAATGTTTGAAAATCGACAAAATAGTGCTATACTATGGATATTATAGAGTTACCATAGACTCATTGGGGATGCCCCGAAGTTACAGAGGCATCCTTTTTATTTAGAGATATTATACTTATAGATAAACCGTTACAGTTCAGACGCTGGTATATCTGACTGTTACTATAAATCAGTGCAAGGGGGTAATGATATGGCAGGAACACTTGAATATGAACAGTTGAACAAGAACCTGGAGGTTGTTGACGGCCATGCCGTAAAGGCTCCCGAGGATTATCAGGATCCGGAGCAGCTCTATCAGGCGCTTGTCGCAAGAGTGAGAAAATACCATCCCTCAACGGATATCTCCATGATCGAGAAAGCGTATAAGATCGCGAAAGAAGCGCATAAAGATCAGGTGAGAAAATCCGGCGAGCCATATATCATCCATCCGCTGTGGGTGGGGATCATCCTTGCAGACCTTGAGATGGATAAAGAGACGATCGTGGCAGGCATGCTCCACGACGCTGTGGAAGATACGGACATGACGCTGGATGACATCACGAAGGAGTTCGGCGAAGAGGTGGCTCTTCTTGTGGACGGAGTTACAAAGTTGGGACAGCTCAGTTATTCGCAGGATAAGCTGGAAGTACAGGCGGAGAACTTAAGAAAGATGTTCCTTGCCATGGCAAAGGATATCCGGGTTATCATTATCAAGCTGGCGGACCGGCTTCATAACATGCGTACGCTTGAGTTTATGACGCCGGCGAAGCAGCAGGAAAAGGCCCGTGAGACGATGGATATCTACGCTCCCATCGCACAGAGGCTGGGTATTTCGAAGATCAAGACCGAGCTTGACGACCTGTCCCTGAAATACTGGAAGCCGGACGTCTACTACCAGCTTGTACACGATCTGAATGAACGCAAGACAGAGAGAGAAGAGTTCGTCCAGCAGATTGTGGCGGAAGTATCGAAGCATATGAAGAATGCCCACATCAAGGCAAAGGTCTACGGACGTGTAAAGCATTTCTTCAGTATATATAAGAAGATGGTGAACCAGAACAAGACGCTGGATCAGGTGTATGACCTGTTTGCGGTCCGTATTATCGTTGATTCGGTGAAAGACTGTTACGCGGCTCTGGGCGTGATCCATGAGATGTATACTCCCATCCCGGGGCGTTTTAAAGATTACATCGCTATGCCGAAACCGAATATGTACCAGTCGCTCCACACGACGCTGATGGGGCCTTCCGGACAGCCTTTCGAGATTCAGATCCGTACCGAGGAGATGCACAAGACGGCTGAATACGGTATCGCGGCCCACTGGAAATACAAGGAGGGGGCGGATGCGGCGAAGAGCATGGCGTCTCAGGAGGCGAAGCTCAACTGGCTGCGCCAGATCCTTGAGTGGCAGAGAGATATGTCCGACAACAGAGAGTTCTTAAGTCTGTTGAAAGGCGACCTTGACCTGTTTGCGGAGGACGTCTACTGCTTTACCCCGAACGGTGATGTGAAGAACCTGCCCAACGGCTCCACGCCGGTGGATTTCGCCTACGCGATCCACAGTGCGGTGGGAAACAAGATGGTCGGAGCGCGGGTAAACGGAAAACTTGTCAACATTGATTATAAGATACAGAACGGCGACAGGATAGAGATCCTTACGTCGCAGAATTCTAAGGGACCGAGCCGGGACTGGCTCAACATTGTCAAGAGCACACAGGCGAAAAACAAGATCAACCAGTGGTTCAAGAAACAGTTTAAAGAAGAAAATATTGTCCGCGGCAAGGAGTTGATCGTATCCTACTGCCGCAGTAAGAACATTGACCTGCTGAACATCCTGAAACCGAAATATCAGCAGATCGTACAGAAAAAGTACGGCTTCCGGGACTGGGATGCGGTCCTTGCGGCCATCGGCCATGGCGGCCTGAAGGAAGGCCAGGTGGTGAACCGCCTGCAGGAAGAGTACGAGAAAGAACATAAGAAAGAGATTACGGACGAGACGATCCTTGAGAAGATCTCAGAGGCAAATCGTCAGAAAGTCCATATCGCAAGATCTAAGAGCGGCATCGTAGTAAAGGGCATTAACGATATGGCTGTGCGGTTCTCCAAGTGCTGTAATCCGGTGCCGGGAGACGAGATTGTCGGCTTCGTTACCCGTGGAAGGGGAATGTCCATCCACCGGACAGACTGTGTGAATATGCTGCATCTCTCTGCGGCTGAGCGGGAGAGACTGATCGATGCCGAATGGGAGGATACATCAGATGCAGAGGGCGGCGGCCAGTATCTTGCCGAACTCAAGATATTTGCGGACGACAGACAGGGACTTCTGATGGACGTGACCAAGGTATTCACGGAAGAGAAGATCGATGTGAAGTCCGTCAATACCCGGACAAGCAAGAAAGGTACGGCAACCCTGGACATGGGCTTTATTGTTCAGGGGCGTGAACAGCTCGATACAGTGATCAAGAAGATCAGACAGATTGAGAGTGTGATCGATATCGAGAGAACGACAGGCTGATCTGTTCAGCGTAATGGGAGATTATGAGAATGAAGATAGAAAAATTTGTGCTGGGACCGGTAGGGACGAACTGTTATATTGTCAGAAATGATGACACGATGGAATGTTTCATCGTAGATATGGCGGCCTGTCCGCCGGAGTTCGTCAGCCATATCAGAAATTCGGGACTGACGGTGAAGGCAGTGCTGCTCACCCACGGACATTTCGACCATATCATGGGGCTTGACCGTTTTCTGGAAGAATTTCCGGTTCCGGTCTATGCGTGCGTGGCGGAAAAAGATGTTCTGGAAAGCTCGCAGCTGAATTCATCGGCCGGGATGCTGGGGCAGCCTTATACATTTACCGGAGCCCGGTTTGTGAAAGACGGCGATTTGCTGGACGTTGCGGGTATGAAGATTCAGGTGATCCAGACTCCGGGACATACCATCGGCGGGTGCTGTTATTACATTGCAGATGAAAATGTTCTGTTCAGCGGAGATACGCTTTTCCGGGCGTCTGTGGGGCGCACAGATCTGCCTACCGGAAGCATGAGCGCACTGGTGCGCTCTGTCACGGACAGACTTCTTGTGCTGCCGGATGAGACGCGCGTGTATCCGGGGCATATGGAAGAGACAACGATCGGATATGAGAAACAATATAATCCGTTCCTGTAGTTACAGATGGGGAAAAGATGACAATGATCGAGATAGGAAGTAAGAAAAACAAATATACCTATAATGCATATCACATTGTGAAATCATTTTTCCCGGGCGAGGAGATCATACAGAAAGTAGATGAAAAGCAGGAACCTCTTATGGCAGTCAGACTGCCGGGAGGCTCTTGCTTTTCCCTTGCGCCGGAAGAAGTGGATACAGTGCTTGAAGGACAGGTGTTCTCCGCCGAAGAGGCGAGGGAACAGGCTGTGAAGAAAGAAGTGACCAGACGGCTGTACCGGTATCTGGCCGAAGAGACTGGAAGAGAGCTCGCATGGGGAACGCTGACCGGCGTGCGTCCCACCAAGATTCCCATGGAACAGCTGGAGGGCGGCGCTTCGGAAGAAGAAGCTGCACAGTTCATGATGAAGAAATATTATGTAAGCCCTGAGAAGGCTTTCCTTGCGGCAGAGGTCGCGGCACGGGAGAATGCGCTTTTGTCCAGACTGGACTGCGACAAAGGTTTCAGCCTGTATATCGGAATCCCGTTCTGCCCCAGCGTATGCTCCTACTGCTCTTTCAGTTCATCGCCTATCGGGCAGTGGAAAGACAAGGTGGACGCCTACCTTGACGCGCTGATAAAAGAGATCCGGTATATCGGCTCCAGAGCAGAAGGAAGAGTGCCGGATACTGTCTACATCGGCGGCGGGACGCCGACCACGCTTGAACCGGAGCAGCTGAAACGTCTGCTGGACACAGTCACGGAATGTTTTGACCTCTCCGGCGTGCTGGAGTTTACCGTGGAGGCGGGCAGACCGGACAGTATCACAGAAGAGAAACTCTCGGTGATACGGGAGTATCCTGTGAGCCGCATTTCCGTCAATCCGCAGACCATGCAGCAGAAGACACTGGATCTTGTGGGCAGGCGCCACACGGTAGAACAGACGGTGCAGGCATTTGAGCTGGCGCGCAAGAAGGGATTCGACAATATCAACATGGATCTGATCGCCGGGCTTCCCGGAGAGACGATCGGGGATATGGAAGATACCCTGCGGCAGGTGGAAGCGCTGCACCCGGACAGCCTGACCGTCCACGCCCTCGCAATTAAGCGGGCGGCACGGTTCGGACAGGAGGGGCGCACGGCGGATCTCCATGCGGAGATATCCGGCATGGTGGAGAGCGCCTATGCGGGCGCACGCAGGATGGGGCTGGTTCCCTACTACCTGTACCGGCAGAAGAATATTGCCGGAAATTTTGAGAATGTGGGCTATGCAGAACTTGACAAAGCCGGAATATACAATATACTGATTATGGAAGAAAAACAGACCATCCTTGCGGCGGGGGCGGGAGCATCCACAAAGATCCTGCTGAAAAACCCGATCCGGAAGGAAGGCGGAAAAGAAATTAATCTGGTCCGCGCGGAGAATGTAAAGAATATCAATGAATACATTGCCCGGATCGATGAAATGATAGAACGAAAAGGAGAATGGTTATGGCGCTGAAAAAGAAACCGGTCACAGGCATGAAAGACATGATGCCGTCCGAAATGGAGGTCAGGGATTATGTCATCAGTCTGATCAAGGACACATATAAGACTTTCGGGTTCTCATCGATTGAGACCCCCTGCGTGGAGCATATTGAAAATCTGTGCAGCAAGCAGGGCGGGGACAACGAGAAGCTGATCTTCAAGATTTTAAAGAGAGGCGAGAAACTCAAGATCAATGAGGCGAAAGAAGAGGCTGATCTTGTGGACGGAGGACTGCGCTACGACCTGACTGTTCCGCTTTCCCGTTACTATGCGAACCATGCGAATGAGCTCCCGGCTCCGTTCAAGGCGCTTCAGATGGGAAATGTATGGCGTGCGGACAGACCTCAGAGAGGCCGTTTCCGTCAGTTTATGCAGTGTGATATCGATATCCTCGGCGAGCCGTCCAATCTGGCTGAGATTGAACTGATCCTTGCGACGACGACACTGCTCGGCAAGCTGGATTTCCATAACTTTACTATCCGCATCAACGACAGAAGATTCCTGAAAGCTATGGCGGCTTACAGCGGCTTCAAAGAGGAAGATTACGACAGTGTATTCATTACTCTGGACAAGATGGATAAGATCGGACTTGACGGTGTAGAGGCAGAGCTGAAGGAGAACGGTTATGCAGAGAAATCGGTTGAGAAGTATCTTGAACTTTTTAAAGAGATTACGGGCGATGTTGAGGGCGTTCGCATGTGTAAGGAGAAATTACAGGGCTATCTTGCGCCTGAGGCGGCGGACGGTCTGGAAATGATCATCAGCTGCGTGGAGCAGGAGAAAGAAGCGGACTTCCGCATGAAATTCGATCCTACTCTTGTGCGCGGTATGTCCTACTATACGGGGACAATCTTCGAAATCTCCATGGATGAGTTCGGCGGCTCTGTCGGAGGCGGCGGACGCTACGACAAGATGATCGGAAAATTCACCGGTCAGGATACGCCTGCGGTAGGATTCTCCATCGGGTTTGAGCGTATCGTGATGCTCCTTCTTGAGCGCGGCTATCAGGTTCCTACAAGCAGACCGAAGAAAGCCTATCTTCTGGAGAAGAAGATATCTCAGGAGAAGCTGCTTGAAGTGCTGGAACAGGCAAAGGCAGACCGTGCAGACGGAATGCAGGTTATGATCATGAATATGAAGAAGAACAAGAAGTTCCAGAAGGAACAGCTTGCAGAACAGGGATATACAGATATTACGGAGGTGTACAATGGCTGAATCAATGCAGGGACTTAAGAGAACTCACAGATGCGGAGAGCTTTCCGCGGCAAATGTGGGCGAGACTGTGACCATCATGGGATGGGTGCAGAAGAACAGGAACAAGGGCGGACTCGTATTTGTCGACGTGCGTGACCGTTCCGGTATCATTCAGGTTGTGTGTGAAGAGGGAAAGACAGATCCGGCGCTTCTCGAGAAAGCGGCGTCTCTGCGTTCCGAGTATGTAGTCGCTATTGTGGGAGAAGTGGCAAAACGTTCCGGCGCTGTGAACGAGAAGATCGCCACAGGTGAAATCGAAGTGATCCCCAGTGAGCTGCGCATTCTTTCCGAGTCACTGACACCGCCGTTTCAGGTAGAAGAGAACTGCAAGACAAAGGAAGAGGTGCGCCTGAAATACCGCTACCTTGACCTGCGCAGACCGGATATCCAGAGAAATCTGATGATGAAGAGCCGTGTTATGACTCTGACACGTCAGTTCTTTACAGAAGAAGGATTCCTTGAGATCGAGACGCCTATGCTGGGCAAGACGACCCCTGAGGGAGCAAGAGATTACCTTGTGCCGAGCCGTATCCATCCGGGATGCTTCTACGGACTTCCCCAGTCACCGCAGCTTTACAAGCAGCTGCTGATGTGCTCCGGTTTCGACCGTTACATCCAGATCGCCAGATGTTTCCGCGATGAGGACCTGCGCGCCGACAGACAGCCGGAATTCACACAGATCGATATGGAGCTGTCTTTCGTGGATGTGGACGACGTGATCGACGTCAATGAGAGATACCTCGCAAAACTCTTTAAGGAAGTGCTGGATGTGGATGTACAGCTTCCGATCCAGAGAATGACATGGCAGGAAGCTATGGATCGCTTCGGTTCCGATAAGCCGGATCTTCGTTTCGGCATGGAACTGACCGACGTGACGGATGTGGTGAAAGGCTGCGGCTTCGGTGTGTTCACCGGCGCTATCGAGAACGGCGGAACTGTCCGTGGTATCAATGCCAAAGGACAGGGCGCAATGCCGAGAAAGAAGATCGACAAGCTGACTGCGTTCGTGAAAGACTACGGCGCAAAAGGTCTTGCATATATCGCAATTCACGAAGACGGCACTGTAAAATCTTCCTTTGCGAAGTTCATGAGCGAAGAGGAGATGGACGCGCTGATCAAAGCGATGGACGGACAGCCGGGAGACCTGCTTCTGTTCGCGGCTGATAAGAATAAAGTTGTATGGGATTCACTGGGGGCGCTCCGCGTGGAGCTGGCGAAACAGCTTGATCTTCTGGACAAGAACGAATACCGCTTCGTATGGATCACAGAATTCCCGCAGTTCGAGTGGAGCGATGAGCAGGGCCGTTATCTCGCCATGCATCATCCGTTCACAATGCCGATGGAAGAAGATCTGCCGCTCCTCGATAAAGGAGAGCTCGGCAAGATCCGCGCAAAAGCATACGATATCGTCCTCAACGGAAACGAGATCGGCGGCGGAAGTGTCAGAATCCATCAGAATGACATTCAGGAGAAGATGTTCGAGGCACTTGGATTTACGAAAGAGCAGGCGCACAGCCAGTTTGGATTCCTGCTTGAGGCATTCAAGTACGGAGTGCCGCCGCACGCAGGACTTGCGTACGGACTGGACCGTCTTGTCATGCTCATGGCAAAACAGGACAGTATCCGCGACGTGATCGCATTCCCGAAGATCAAAGATGCGTCATGCCTGATGACAGAGGCTCCGACTCCGGCAGACGAGAAGCAGCTTGAAGAGCTGGGACTGTCTGTAGTGGCAGAGTAATTCGTGTTTGGCGGAGAGATCTTTCTTCGGCAAAGTATCCGAAAATTAATCAGATACAGTGAAATGGCGTACGTATTCGGAGCAGTCGGGATTGTAATGCTTCCGGCTCCGGTTACGGGACGTAAGACATAGTAACAAGCCTGCGATATGGCAAAAAGCAATCAGGCAAATGAAGAACTCGTTTCACTCAAACAACTTCATTTGCCTGATTAATGCCACATCACAGGCTTTAACTATCTCTAACGCCCCTCCACAGTTACCGGTCAGCATTACATTCCCGGCTGTTCCGAAAGGTGCATCAAAGAAGCTGTATCCATCTGATTTTCTGCGCTTATCTAATTGGATGAAACAGCAGTCTCTTCTTTTTCTGCGTCCGCTATTTAATCAACATATTATTATTTGCAGCGTTATCTATTTAACAAACACGAATTGAACAAAATCGCTACGCGATGGCCTGCGAAAGCTGTCGCAT
>CAMLYF010000007.1:0-103490 GCA_946491795.1 uncultured Lachnoclostridium sp.
CCGTCGGATGTACGCTCGTGCAAGCACGGCGTCCGCCCTCCGGGCTTATCGCGCAGTTCGCGGCATAGCCGCTCACTGTCCGTTGCCCGTCGGATGTACGCTCGTGCAAGCACGGCGTCCGCCCTCCGGGCTTATCGCGCAAAAAAGGAAGAACTCCGCAATCTTGGAATTCTTCCCGTATATTTATCCTTTCAGCTCTATCGCTTTCTTCGGGCAGGCCCCCGCGCAGATTCCGCATTCCACGCACTTCTCTTCATCCAGCTCCCAGATTTTCTCTTTCCGGTCTACATGAAGCGCTTCCTGCGGACATTTCTTCGCGCAGAGCGTACAGTATACGCACTTTTCCGTATCCACTGCAGGCTTGCCGCCCGCCGCAGCCGTATTCTCCTTCTTCTCTTCTTTGGGGCTGGTAAATGTCTCGCTCTTCTTCAGGATATCCGGCTCCGTATATCCTTTCTCCATGAACAGACATTTCTTCGGACATGTAGCCACGCAGAAACCGCACTGTACGCAGTCAAAGCGTTCGATCGTCCACGTTCCCGCTTTTCTGTCCACCCGGATAGCCTGGGAAGGGCAGGAACGCATACACAAACCGCAGCTGATGCAGTTTTCTATCTCGATCCGGATATGTCCGCGCATCCGCTCCGGATACTGTGCCGGCTCGAAAGGATACTGTGTCGTCGCCGGTTTCTTGAAAAGGTTCTTGAGCACCCTTCCGGCAAATGTAAACATTCTCGTCTTTTTCATACTGCTTCTCCTTTCTGCCTAGCGTTCCGTACAGCTTACGCACGGATCAATCGTCAGGATCAGGATCGGCACATCCGCCAGCTGACATCCCTTCAGGATCTCTACCATCGGCGGAATATTGCTCGTTGTAGGGGTGCGCAGACGGAAACGGTCCAGATATTTCGTTCCGTTTCCTTTCACATAATAGATGGCCTCTCCTCTGGGCTGCTCGATCCGCATGAAATACTCGCCGTCCGGGTTTCCTTTCACCGGCACACTGATATCCCCTGCCGGAATCTTACCGATAGCTTCCCGGATCAGGTCAAAGGACTGGAACAGTTCTTTCAGCCTTACTTCACAGCGTCCGTAACAGTCTCCGTCAGTCGATGTGATCGGCGCCACAGTCAGGTCCTTATACGCCCCGTAGCCCAGCATGCGGACATCATACTCCACGCCGCTCGCTCTCAGCATCGGTCCGACCGCGCCAAGTGAAACGGCGTCTTCCTTCTTCAGTACTCCTGCCCCTTTCAGACGGCTCTGCACTGTATAATCCTGGAGAAATGTATCAACTACCGGCTTGATATCATCCTCAATGTCTTTTATAGCTTCCAGCAGATGGTTCAGCATAATGCCGTCCATATCCTTCTGGACGCCGCCCACCTGATTGACCGAATGGATGATCCTTCCGCCTGCCGTCTCGTCAAACATGTCGAGGATCTTCTCCCGCAGCCGCCAGCTCTCCATAAACAGGCTTTCGAATCCCATAGCATCCGCCAGAAGTCCGAGCCAGAGCAGATGACTGTGGATACGGCTCATCTCAACCCAGATCGCGCGCAGATAATTGGCTCTCTCCGGGACTTCTACGCCCATGACCTTCTCTACCGCCATGCAGTAGCCCAGTCCGTGGCCGCAGCTGCAGATGCCGCAGATACGCTCTGCGATATAGGTATACTGTTTAAAATCTCTCTTATCTACAAGTTTTTCAAGGCCTCTGTGGATGTAGCCGATACTCGGAACAGCCTGCACCACAGTCTCATCCTCCAGCACCAGATCCAGATGTACCGGCTCCGGCAGAACAGGATGCTGAGGGCCAAAAGGTACTATACTTCTCTTTGCCATTTTCTCTACTCCTTTTTCTTAAACGGTGTCTCTACGTCGATCCGGTACAGTTTATCCTTATAATCCGGCTTGATCGTCTTGATCTTCACACCGAACAATTCTTCCGCCTCATTCTCCTGTATAAATGCACAGGGATAGATCTGTGTAATGCTGGCAACTTCTTCGTCCTCCGCAACTTCCAGCCGGAGCGTCACCATATCGTATTTCAGGCAGAAAGAATAACTCATCTCATATCCGCCCTCGATGCAGGATGCGCAGATCTGGACCAGACGCCAGTTCTCTGTCTTCATATGCACGACGGCCGGGAAAAATTCCGCTGCAGTAATCTTTCTGATTTCATTCTTATATTTCATCGCCGTCACCTCCCGTCCTTAGCCATAGCTGCCTGTTTCGCATCGAGTATCTCCAGAGCCCTGACGACCCCGTCGATAATGGATTCCGGGCGCGCCGCGCAGCCCGGCACATATACGTCAACCGGGATCACGGTGTCGATCCCGCCTTTGATATTGTAACATTCTTTAAATACGCCGCCTGTACATGCGCAGATCCCGACTGCCACCACGACTTTCGGTTCCGGCATCTGGCTGTAAATCTGTTTTACCACACTCTCAGTCTGACTGTTCACACCGCCCGTGATCAGCAGAATATCCGCCTGGAACGGATCTCCTGTATTTATGATGCCGAAACGTTCGATATCATATCTCGGTGTCAGACAGTCGAGAACTTCGATGTCACATCCGTTACAGCTGCTGGCATCATAGTGGAGCAGCCACGGTGATTTTGATACTTTATTCATAATTTATCTGCCTCCTGCTCACTTGTCCAACATCAGAATCAATATATTCACTCCACCGGCTACCAGTGTTACCACCCAGCAGCTGTAGAGAAGGGTTTTCCATTTTACACGCGCGCTGGCATTATCCCACAGCATCTCCATGAAAAAGATCACGGCACAGATCAGGATCGCCACGATCCAGCTCCACCATGTGCTGTTGATAAAGAAGAGACAGAAGATTCCGAGCAGCAGCACCATTTCATAATATTCTGCTATATTCATAATGGCAAGCGTAGTTCCGGACATCTCTGTCGTCAGTCCCTTTACCATCTCCTGATGGGCATGATGGCTCGTAGAAAGGTCAAAGGGTGATTTTCTGAATTTAATTGCCGCCGTGAACATAAAGCCGACCAGAAGCCCCGGCATCCACAAAACAGCACTTGTATCCGCGCGGATAATATCTGACACCTGGAAAGAACCCGTTGTCAGATAGAAACCTACTGCGATAAGGAGAGTCAGCGGCTCATAAGCCATCATCTGCAGCATCTCCCTGCTGGCTCCCATATTCGCATACGGCGAAGAATCACTGGATGCCGCCATGATCAAAAACATATCCGCTGTACTCAATATGAAAAGTACCATCAGAAGATCAGCACCGTAAAACAGCATACAGCCCGCGATCATCAGGATCACAAGGTAACTCAGGTTCAGCAGAAGCTGTACGTTGTTGACTGCGATCATCTCTTTTGAGAAAAGTTTCCCAAGGTCATAAAACGGCTGCAGGAGCCCGGGACCTTTTCTCCGCTGCATCCTCGCGCTGATTATGCGGTCCACGCCGTCTAACAGCCCGCCAAGGAAAGGCGCCAGGATCAGATAAGCCAGAACAAATACTATTTTCACCATGACACACCTCCTATTACGAGACAGAATCCCACGACAAGCACAGCCGCCGCCATAATGATCGACGGTATCCTCAGATGCCTGCGTCCGAATTCAAAACGCAGATACCAGTTGCTTAAATACAGATGCTCTTTCTTTCCGTAACTGTTCATAAAGAAACGGTTGTCTCCCTCGTTGATGCCGTTCATATAGATCGGCACGATCTCTCTGTGGGATCTTCTGCTGATAAAGAACATCGCTACCGGTACGATGAATATGGAGACGAGCATGATCGCCATTGTTGTAAGTACGCTCATGGAGAGCACATCCGTAGAATTACCGAACAGTTCCCTCACGATCGGATTTACTACCCAGATAGCCACCAGCGGAAGAAGCAGACAGAGCAGAAGCATCACTGCTGCATGAAAGAACATGGACACATATTCATCTTTGCGGGTGACGTCTTTTACCTTCTCTCTCGGTATATGGAAGCAGAGCAGTTTGGCCAGCCACTTTGTCCAGTAGAACATAGTCGTGGCACTGCCGTATGCGATAAAGAGCACCAGTATCACGTTGCCTGAATCCACAAATGACTTGAGCGCCACCCATTTGGAAATAAGCATTCCGAACGGCGCCAGATACATACCCGCTATTCCGATACCCATGATATAAGCAAGCCTGGGGACCGTTATGATCAGACCGTGCATATGCTCAATATCTCTCGATCCCAGCGTATTCTCTGTCGCTCCCACAGACTGGAAAAGCATGGATTTGCTGACCGCGTGAAAGATCATAAGGAAAATGGCCGCCCATACAGTCTCCTCCACGCCGATGCCGGAGCAGGCTACGATCAGGCCCAGATTCGATATGGTAGAAAACGCCAGAACCTTCTTGGCGTCATTCTGTGCAATGGCCATCATACTTGCCATAATAAATGTCAGACCGCCGATACTGGAGATAATGATCCCGACCAGGTTGCCCTCAAGCGCCGGCGAGATACGGATCAGCAGATACACTCCCGCCTTGACCATCGTCGCACTATGTAAGAGCGCGCTGGACGGGGTCGGGGCTACCATGGCTCCCAGAAGCCATGTGGAGAACGGAAGCTGCGCAGACTTTGTAAGACCTGCAAGTGCCAGGCACATCAGCGGAAGCAGCGCTCCTGACTCAACTACATCCATAAGCTGAAGCGTTCCATAGAGCTGTGCCATCAGGGCAATCCCCACAGCGAAACCAAGTCCGCCGAGCAGGTTCATCCACAAAGCGCAGAAACTGTTGTTAACTGCCTCATCCGTACGTGTGTATCCGATCATCAGGAAAGATATAACACTTGTAATCTCCCAGAAGAAATATATCCAGATCAGATTCTGTGAAAGCACCAGACCGAACATCGCGGCCAGGAATAAAAACAGCATGGAGAAAAAGAACGGCTGTCTGTCTTTCACATCTTTATGATGTGCATGATAGCCCTTCATATAACCTACAGTATAAATACAGATAAACCCTCCGATAAATGCAATGATAATGCACATCAGGATCGTCAGCCAGTCCACCATCATATGGGGACCCCCCACAGTTTCTGCAGTAAATTCTGTATACAGTACAAGTGCTGTCTGCAGTACCGACAAAATAACCGGAAGCACTTTACCATATTTGACACTCAGATAGATGATCAGACACATCAGGAAAATATCCCCTGCTGTCATCAGGTGATCGATCAGTTCTGTCTCAGGATAGAACATCCATGTCTGTGCCCCGCCGGTGATCCAGCGGACGATAAAAATAACCGTGGTAAGCATAACAATACCGGCACCCGCGTAGACGATGTACCCTCTGGCCTTTTCATTTCGGATGAACTGGAACAGCACCGCCAGCACTGCCGGAATCCCGATCAGTAATGGTATCATTATCGTAATCCTCCTTTCATTCACTCTCTTTATTTATAATCCCGATTCGTTTTTTTTACAATAGTTTCAGAGCGTTTTTTCTGTTTATTTTTGTAGAAATGTGCTAAAATGGGCATTGGACATTGTGTTGTTTCAGACAGTATCCACATAAAAAAGCTGTTTAATTTGGCTATATTTACCAGACAGGAGGAATCACCATGCATGAACTCAGTATAACCGAACATCTGCTGGAGGACTGCATACGGGAGGCACAGGCACGAAACGCATCCAGAATCCGCGTTATACGGCTGTGCATCGGGCAGCTGCGGGGAATTGTTCCCGACTGCATCCAGATCTACCTCGATATGCTTGCAGAGGGTACGATCGCGGAAGGCGCCCGCATCGAATCCGAGACTCTTCCCGTCAAAGTACACTGCATGGACTGCGGAAAAGACGGAAAGATCACTCCACACCATCTGCAATGTCCCCATTGCGGGAGTATGAGACTTAAACTTCTGTCCGGAAAAGAATTCTATATCAAAAGCTTGGAGGTAGACATCGATGGAGATAAAAGTACTGCATCAGGTAATGGACTGGAATGAAGATGTAAGCGAAGAAGTAAAGGAAACACTTTCCTCCCATCACATCTGCATGATCAACGTGATGGGCAGCCCCGGAGCCGGAAAGACAAGCCTTATCACTTCTCTGATCGATAGATTGAGAAAAGACTGGCACGTCGGCGTCATTGAAGGTGATATTGCGGGACAGGTAGACGCGGAGCGCATTGCAGATCTGGGGATCCCCGCCGTCCAGCTCAACACCGACGGCGCGTGCCACATCGAGGCAATGAGCATTCAGCATATCCTGCCCGAGCTTCCGCTGGATGACCTGGACGTCATATTCGTCGAAAATATCGGAAACCTTGTATGTCCGGCCGAGTTCCGCATCGGGGAATCTCTGCGCATCACCATTCTCAGCATCCCAGAGGGCGACGACAAAGTGGAGAAATATCCCCTCATGTTTACGGATACAGACTGTCTCGTCCTGAACAAATACGATATGCTTCCGTACTTTGACTTTGATGAAAAGAGAGTCCGCGCCAACTACGAAACTGTGAACCCCGGCGCTCCTTTCTTCCGGATCAGCAATCGGACCGGGGACGGCTTGCAGGAACTCTCGGACTTCATCGCCGGGCACATCAGGAAAGCACAGTCATGAAAACCGTTCACATTGAAGTTGAAGGAATCGTACAGGGCGTGGGATTCCGCCCTTTTCTCCACAGACTTGCGTCACAGCACCATATCTGCGGCTGGGTGCGCAACACCTCCGCAGGACTGGAAGGCATTGTAAGAGGCGAACCGGAAGAGTTGAAGCGTTTCATCGGGGAACTGAAATCTTGCCCGCCGCCTATGGCACAGATTGAAGCGGTCCGGGCAGAGAGTGCGGATACTTCTTCGGATCCGGCACAGTATGCCGGAACTTTCAACCAGTTTACTATACGCAGCAGCCGGATAAAGGCCGGCGCCACTCTCATTTCTCCGGATATCGCCATGTGTCCCGAGTGTGAAGCTGAGCTCTGCACCCCGTCAGACCGCAGATATCGTTATCCCTTTATCAACTGTACGAACTGCGGACCAAGATATACTATCATAGAAGCTCTTCCCTATGACCGGGAACGAACTGTAATGAAAGAGTTTCCTATGTGCGAAGAGTGTGAGGATGAATACAACGATATCAATAACCGGCGGTACCATGCGCAGCCCGACTGCTGCCCGGAATGCGGACCAGCCGTCTTCTATACTGACTCTCCGGAGAAACAGGCAAGTTCTTCTGCGCCGGCTGTGAAGGGCGACGATGTGTTCCGCCGCTCACAGGCTCTCCTGGCAGACGGCGGCATCCTTGCAGTCAAGGGCATCGGAGGCATTCATCTCGCCTGTGATGCACTGGATCCCGAAGCGGTATGCAGACTTCGCAGACGCAAGCACCGGGCGGAAAAGCCTCTGGCTGTCATGTGCCGTTCTCTTGGAGCGGCGCGCCGGATCTGTGAGATCACGCCTGAAGAAGAAAATCTTCTGACAAGTCCCGCACGTCCGATCGTCCTTCTCTCAAAACGTAAAAATATAACAGCCCCGCAGACCGCCCGGGCGCTCGACGCCCTCAGCTTCAGCGCAAGGCTCGGCGTGATGCTGCCCTACACGCCTCTTCATACGCTGCTCCTCGACGGAGCTTACGGCGGACCGGACATCCTTGTCATGACGAGCGGGAACGTACCGGGATGTCCCGTACTCACAGATAATAATACCGCGCTGAGCGCACTTGCGGATGTTGCGGACGGTTTCCTGCTGCACAACCGCAGGATTGCGAACCGGTGTGATGATTCTCTAGTGGCAGAATGGCAGGGGCGTCCGTATTTTCTTCGCCGGAGCCGGGGGTACGCCCCCCGTCCTCTCAAACTCAAAATGCCGGTATCCGCCAACGGCATCTTTGCAATGGGCGCCGAGCAGAAAGCTTCTTTCGCACTTGGCCGGGATTCCCACATTTTCCTGAGTCCTTATATCGGCGATCTGAAAAACGCCGAGACATTTGAGCATTATACACAGGCCATGCAGACCTACGAAAGGCTTTTCCGACTCACACCTTCTCTATATGTCTGTGACCTTCATCCGGACTATCTGTCCACCGGTGAAGCCAGACGCCGTGCTTCGTCAGATCGGATCCCGCTTCTGCAGGTTCAGCATCACTGGGCGCACATGGCGTCCTGTATGGCGGACAATAACCTGAACGGACAATGCTTCGGGATCATCTGGGACGGCACCGGTCTGGGAACAGACGGAAATATATGGGGCGGAGAATTTATCCTCGGAGATTATGAAAACTTTCAGCGCGCCGGCTCGATCCGTCCGATACTTCTGCCCGGCGGCGACCGCGCTGTACGTGAAATCGGGCGGATCGCGCTTTCGCTCATAACAGACGCGGGAATCCGGGATTTCTCCGACATTCCTCTGACAGAGGAAAAATGCCGGATGCTAGCCGGACTGCTGGAAACGGCTCCGCAGTCTGTCCCCGCAGCCAGCAGCATCGGACGTCTGTTTGACGGAGTCTGCGCCCTCATCCTGAGCCGCTCTGAGACCGACTACGAGGGAGAAGGGGCTGCTCTTGTAGAGGCTCTCTCCCCGTCAGAAACACCGGAACAATTACCTTCGGAATTATCTCTGCGGACACTCGCCTGGCCTGTCACATTTTACGAGCAGGACGGCATACGTGTCTTTGACACCAGGCCAATGATCCGCAGCCTCACAGATGAGCTGAACCGGCATACGGACACGCATATCCTCGCCCTTCGTTTTATGGCGACACTTATCTGTATGGCAGCAGAACAGTGCATGGCGCTCAACCCCGGCAGACACCCCGTCATCCTTTCCGGCGGAGTCTTCCAGAACCGCTTTCTCCTGCATGGTATCACTTCCCTGCTGGAAGAAAACGGATTTACAGTGTATACTCATCATCAGGTATCCGCGAACGATGAAGGCATAGCCCTCGGACAGCTCGCCATCGCCTGCCACAGACGGCAGTTATCCGGAGAAAATACCCCGGTGCAGCCATCAGATCATTATATATAAGAAGAAAAGAGGAGTATAACTTATGTGTTTAGCAATGCCTATGAAGATCAATAAAATAAACGGTTCGCTGGCGCAGTGTGAATCCGGCGGTCTCACGCAGGATATCCGCATTGATTTTATCACGGACGCGCAGCCGGGCGATTATGTTATGGTACATGCCGGATTTGCCATTGAAAAAATGTCTGAAAAAGAGGCGTTAGAGAATATGGAGCTTCTGGAGGAGATAAAAAATGCTTTATGACAGCTATTTTAAAAATCCAAAGGATGTACCTCTGCTTCTTGATAAAATCAGAATATACAGCGACAAGACCGGTCCGGTCCGTCTGATGGAGATCTGCGGAACGCACACCATGGCGATTGCCCGCAGCGGCATCAGAAGCGTACTGCCGGAAAATGTACAGCTTCTCTCAGGTCCCGGCTGTCCGGTCTGTGTTACACCTGCCAGCATGATCGATATGGTTCTTGACCTTTCCCAGAGACCGGGAGTACTGATCACAAGTTACGGGGATCTTCTGCGGGTTCCCGGATCGGTGCAGGGAGACAGTCTTCTTTCGCGCCGGGCTGACGGCGGCAAAGTAGAATCTGTCTACTCTCCTATGGATGCGGTCAAGATTGCAGAAGAACATCCTGATACAGAAGTCATTTTCCTCGGAGTCGGATTCGAGACCACTGCTCCCGGAACTGCTGCATGCATCCTTGAGGCAGCCGCCCGGGGGCTGAAAAACTTCTCCATGCTGTGCCTTTTAAAAAGAACCGAACCGGCCATCCGTTCTCTCATTGAGTCTGACGACTTTGCAGTAAACGGATTTCTCTGTCCCGGACACGTGGCTGCCATCATCGGGGCTGACGGCTTTTCCTTTCTCCCGGAAGATTACCGTCTGCCGGGTGTGGTGAGCGGGTTTGAGCCCGGAGATCTTCTGTATTCCATCCTGGAACTGACTGAGATGCTTGCGCAGGGAACACCGGAATTAAAAAATGAATATACCCGGCTCGTGCGGCAGAAAGGGAACTCCGCCGCCATGGCACTGATGGATCAGGTATTCATCCCCACAGTATCCGACTGGCGGGGGCTCGGGCAGATCCCGGACAGCGGTTATCGGATCCGGGATGAATACGCACAGTGGGACGCCATGAAAAAGTTTTCTCTCGCCCCGGCGGAAGAAAAAGAGATACCGGGGTGTTGCTGCGCCCAGGTCATACGCGGCGTCATGAGGCCTGCCGGATGCCCGCTGTTCAAAAAAATCTGCTCCCCGGACAATCCCGTGGGACCGTGTATGGTTTCAGGCGAAGGGGCCTGTGCAGCGGCATACCAGTACGAATAAGCGGATAATCTAAGCAAAACATGATCGATAAGGGAACAGGGAGGTATTTATGACATGGAAGACAGAATAAAAGATGACAGAATTACTCTTGATTACGGAAGCGGCGGTTTGAAGACCTCGGAACTGATCGAGTCGATCCTGCTGCCCGCATTTGACAATACTGCGCTTTCCCAACTCGGAGACGGGGCCATCCTGGGCGGCAGTGACAAGCTGGTATTCTCAACAGACAGCTTTGTCGTCTCCCCGTGGGAATTTCCGGGCGGAGATATCGGAAAACTGTCTGTCTGCGGAACAGTAAACGATCTGTGTATGGCCGGCGGGACTCCGAAATACCTCAGTCTTTCTTTTATATTAGAAGAAGGATTCTCTTTCTCAGACTTTAGAAGCATCGTCTCCTCTATCTCGGATGAGGCGAAAAAGGCCGGTGTATCCATCGTGACCGGCGATACCAAGGTCGTAGATTCCGGCAAAGGCGACGGAATCTATATCAACACTGCCGGGATCGGTTTCCAGAAAACCGTTCTTCCCGGTAAATCATCCATCCGCCCGGGAGACGCTGTTCTCGTCAGCGGCACCATCGGCTGCCACGGCGCCGCCGTTATGATGGCGCGTTCCGGACTGCTGCGCGAAGGCAGCCCGCTCGTCTCCGACTGCCAGCCGCTGCACAGGATCAGCGCGGCTGCCCTTGAAGCCGCAGGAAATGGTTCTATCCGTATCCTTCGCGACCCGACCAGAGGCGGAGTCGCTACCACGCTCAATGAATTCACAGAGCAGATGCCATTCTCCATCGAACTGGATGAGACAGCACTGCCTGTCGATCCCGCAGTAGAAGCAGCCTGCGATATGCTCGGCCTCGATCCTCTCTACTGCGCCTGCGAAGGACGGATGCTGGCCGTCTGCGCCCCTGAATCCTCCGAGGCAGTCCTCGACGCAATAAAAAAAATCCCCGGCGGAGAGAACGCTGCCCGGATCGGCACCGTGACCGAAGACATGCCCGGCAAAGTTCTCCTGAAGACCCCCATCGGCGGCAGAAGAATCCTCGCCAAACTAACCGGCATGCAACTGCCGAGGATATGTTAATAATCTGCCATGCGGTAAGAATTAGCGATAGGTGTCACGCAAGCTCGCTTGCAAGTGACAACCAGCGGTAATTCTGCTATATGGCGGACGCCATACAGTGAGAATACGCCTGCAAGGCGGATTCGAACTGCCGCATGGCAGACGGACGGCTTGAAAACCCAATGCGGCGGGATTATCGGTAGACGTCACGCAAGCTTGCTTGCAGATAGCGATTGATGATAATTCTGTCATATGGCGGATGCCATACAGCGAGAAGTAACTGCGCAGCAGTGGATTCGAGCTGCCGCATGGCAGACGGACGGCTAGGAAAACCCAATGCGGTGGGATTATTGAAACAGGCTGCCAGTTAAACTGCCAGCCTGTTACATATTTACAATGTTCGAGTTAGTTCCTGCCCGATTCCTACGAGATTCTCCCGTTATCCATCTCGTACACAACATCCGCCAGATTCATTGTCGATTTCCTGTGGGATACGAGCAGCACAGTCTTATCCCCCTTTCCTTCTTTCAGGGATTTGAGAATGATCCCCTCGTTCAGAGAATCCAGATTACTCGTTGGCTCATCCAGCAGGATAAACGGAGCGTCGTGCAGGAACGCCCTTGCAATTCCGATCCTCTGCTTCTCCCCGCCGGACAGCGTATCGCCCAGTTCTCCGACTTCTGTGTCATATCCTTTCGGCAGCGTCATGATGAAATCGTGGATAGACGCCTTTTTCGCGGCTTCCATGATTTCTTCCCTTGCTGCGCCGGTTTTTCCCACGGCAATGTTATTGGCAATGGAATCATGAAACAGTACCGTCTCCTGGGTCACATAGGATTCCATCCCCCGCAGATCCGTGGTATTAATCCCCCTTACATCCCGTCCGGAAATCTTCACCTGACCGTCCTGTACGTCCCAGAACCGCATCAGAAGTTTCAGCAGGGTCGATTTTCCGGAACCGCTGGCTCCATGGATACCGACAACTTTCCCTTTCTGAATCCGGATAGAATAGTTCTTTAAAATCTGTTCATCCTCATATGCGAAGTCGACGCCATCTGCCTCTGCATCAATAAAGGAAATATTCTCAGCTCCGTTCACTTCCTCCACCTTCGGTTCTTCCTCCAGAATCGACAATACACGCTCGCCGCTTGCCAGAGTCTGGTTCAGGTTATTGGAAAGACTGGCAAGGGCGGTCACCGGTCCGAAAGATCCCATCATGGCAATGGTGCCTGTAAGCATGCCGGTAAGATCTACGCTCCCTGCCTGCCTCAGCCCGATCATCAGAAAAAGCATGGCAAAGGAGAACAGCAGAATCACCAGATTCGTTGCCGATCTCTGAGAGGCTTCCAGCCGGTTCAGCTCTTTCTGCACTTCACCGAGCTGATCCGAACGCTCTGCCATTTCTATCCTTCTCTTCTCGCCCTGTCGGTACTGGATCGTCTCGTCCAGCCCTCTCAGCGAGTCAAGGATAAAACTGTTCAGATCACCAAACCCGTTGCGGAATTCCATGCCCTTATCCGCCCCTCTGCTCCCGAAGAACAGCGGAATCGCTGCGCCGACCGCAAGATAACCCGCCAGCGCCAGAACCGCCGCTGCAGGCGAGATCCGTCCGAGAAATAAGATCATCACAAGGGACGTCAATACTGCGATGGCGATGGGCGAGATCGTGTGGGCATAAAAGACTTCGAGCAGCTCGATATCCGATGTGATGACCGAGATCAGGTTCCCCTTATCCCTTCCCTCCAGCTTCGCCGGGCAAAGCTTCCGTAGTGCGGCAAATACTTTGTGCCGGATGATTGCCAGCAGCTTAAACGCAATGAAATGGTTGCAGTACTGTTCTCCATAGTGCAGGATTCCCCGCATCACCGCCATCACAACCAAAGCGATGAACAGAATCCGCGGCTCCATGACCGGCTCCAACAGGATGTGCATCAGTCCGTATCCCGCCAGAATCGTAAGAAAGATGGCGCACAGATATCCGACTGTTCCGAGCACAATTGCAAGAATCATCACCGGAAGGAGAGGCTTTACCAGCCCGATGAGCTGTCCCATGATGCGGATACCGCTGCGGCGGGAATTTCCGCCCTGAACTGCAAATGTCATATCTTCATTTGTCTTATCCTGACTCATGCTGTCGCCTCCTTTCCATACTGCTCCAGTTCCATCTGGGATCGGTACAGATTCGCATAATCGCCGTTCTGTTCCATCAGCTTTTCATGGGTTCCACTTTCTGCAATACTGCCTTCCTTCATCATATAGATACGGTCCGCCTTCACCACGTTGGCAAGACGGTGCGAGATCAGAATGATCGTCCTTGTCTTTGCCAATGTATGGATTACGCCCATGATCATCTCTTCGCTTTCCGCATCGATATTGGAAGTCGCCTCGTCAAAGATGTAGACCGGCGTATCGTGGAGAAGCGCCCGTGCAATGGCAAGCCTCTGGCACTGGCCGCCGGAGAAGTTGCTTCCTTTCTCCATGACCGGTGTGGCAAGGCCCTGCTGCGCCTGCAGGAAGCCCCACAGGTTCACCTTTCTGAGTGCGTCCTGCATCTCTTCTTCCGTTGCGTCCGGTTTTCCCATCCGCAGGTTATCCTTCACAGTTCCTTTGAAAAGATAACTGTTGTGACTGACCATAGTGATCTGATCCATCAGGCTGCTTTCCTGTATTTCTGAAAGTTCCTTTCCTTCGATCGTCACACTGCCCCGATAGCCTTTGTTCCTTCCCATAAGAATCGACGCAGTCGTACTCTTGCCGCATCCGGAAGTTCCTACGATCGATGTGAAGCTTCCTGACGGAAATTCCATATCGATTCCCTTTAATATCTCTCTTTCTTCTTCATAGGAGAAATGCACATCCGAAAATTCTATATCCATCTTTGTTCCGTTTAAGATCTGTGACTTCTCTGCCGGCTCCGGCAGATCGAGCAGCGCAAAGATCTTGTCGCTTGCCGCCATTCCGTTCATGGCGATGTGAAAGAACGATCCCAGAAGACGCAGAGGAATAAAGAATTCCGACGCCAGCAGGATCAGCATCAGCGCTCCGTGAACGCTTAAATTTCCTTTCATAAACTGAGTGAGCGTCACGATCATACCGACCGCTGCTCCGCCGTAAGCAATGATATCCATTACGCTGGTGGAGTTGAGCTGCATGGTCAGCACCTTCATGGTGATCTGCCGGAAACGCTGAGATTCCTCATCCATCTCCTCCGCTTTTTTCTCGTCCGCGCGGTAGATCTTCAGTGTCGTCAGCCCCTGCAGGTTTTCAAGGAAACTGTCGCCCAGTTCCGTATAGATGCCCCAGTATTTATTCAGAAGTTTCTTTGCGATCTTCTGGACTGCGACAATGGAAATGGGGATCAGGGGAACACAGATGAGCAGGACAAGGCTTGCCTGCCAGTTTACAAAGGACAGGATGACAAACAACGTCACCGGCGCCAGCAGACTGTAAAAGAGCTGGGAGAGATATTTCCCGAAATAGGTCTCCAGCTGCTCCACTCCTTCCGCCGCCATCTGAACCACTTCGGACGTAGTCACCTTTTCCCTGTAGGCTGCCCCCAGCCGCAGCAGCTTACTGTAGATCTTGTCCCTTAATATCCTCTTTACATCCACACTCGCGCGGTAGGATGAATGGGATGCCTGCCTGTCACAGGCAAACCGCAGGAACAGCGCCACAAGCACAATCCCGCCGTAATATACTGCCGTCCCCGGCGTCACCGTCCGGAACAGCGCCTGTTCCAGCAGCACGGATGCACAGTAGATCATTGCAATCTGACAGAGCAGGGCAAACCACTGCCAGATGACCTGATAAATAATATATTTCTTTGCGTGGGATAAGAGCCCCACGAGTCGTGTCTTGATCATAGTATCCTCTCTTATTTCTGCTTTTTCTTTTCTCTTACGCTGCAAACCACATGCCAGACGGCTAGAAGCGGGTGATAAAACAGCATCCGCGGCCCGGAAAACCGCATCACATGGCGTATCTTCTCGCGCATTTCCGGTTTATAACAATGGACCCTGCAGTTGCTGCAGAAAGTCTTATTCTTCATAAACGGGCATTTCTCACTGCGCAGTCTGGCATAGTCAAAAAGCTCCTGACATTCCGGGCACAGCTGTCCCTTCTTTCTGTCGGCTCCCTTATGATTCTTCCGGCAGTACAGACGGATCATTTCTCCCACCACATACTGCTCTTTTCTCCGCTTTTTTTCGATATCTTTCATCACTTCTGCCTTCTTCCTCTGTACCTGTGTCTCCTGCAGTCTCTCCACTCCCCGGCAAATGCCTGCACGTGCAGACGCGTCAGCCTCTTGCCGGGTTTATTGCGCATATCGCCCCTCTATCTCAGGCGTGTTAGTCCGTCCGGCCGGAATCGTGCGTATCTTTGTAAAGAAATACACATATTTGAACAGGATCAGAAAAAGGATAAATGCCCTTCCGTACACATTCTGCATTGCCAGAAATGCCAGAAGCAGCATGCAGGAAGCCGGAATGAGCAGACTGAATTTTGTCTTCAAAGTCATAGAGCGGTTCTCCACGAAACTTTCCAGATGTTTTTTATACAGCTTTGTTCCCGTAAACCACCTGTGGAATCTCTCAGAGCCTTTCGCCAGGCAGAAAGATGCCAGAAGCAGAAAAGGCGTTGTCGGGAGCACCGGCAGCACGACGCCCACCGCGCCGATCCCCATAGCCAGGAATCCACAAAGCAGCCATACAATCCTCAGGGGATTCTTTTTCTGATTCTTCATATCATAAGTCCCTTTCTTGAAATCATAATTTCTGTACCGTTTTCCGTTAGGATACAATACCTCTAGTTAGCAAATGCTAACCCAACAGCATATTCTGATATACCATGACTTCGATGATCTTGTCAATAATAATTCTCAAAAAGATTATAAAATTGAGAATTTTTTTCATTTCCTGTATTTCCTTGAAATACCAAATCCGGTGATGTATAATTTATTAAAGATTTACTAATTAAGGAGTTAATTATGAGCAGTGAATTGAGAGAACAGTTTTTTACATCCATCGTTCATTTCAGGAAACTGGAGTCAGCCCTCTCTTCGGAATGCGAAATGCAGATGAATGAAATGGTTATCCTTCAGAGTATCGCCGGGACATGCTGCCAGGAGTGTCCGTGTATGAATCTTGACGTGCCGAAGATGCAGAAGAAGCTCAACATCTCAAAGCCTGCCATTTCTTACATATTGAATACTCTTGAAAAGAAGAAATATATCACTCGCGAGATAGACCCGAAAGACCGCCGCAAGGTGTCGATCAGCGCTACTCCTGAAGGGAAAGCGGCTGCCGAAGAGTCTAAAAAGAAATACGACGAGATATGGGACGAAATTCTCACCCGCTTTGGAGAGGATAACATGCGCCAGCTTCTGGATCTTATGCGCGATCTGGATGAGCTGTATGTGGCAATGGGCAAAGAACGAAATTAAAAAGGCGTAATCGCAGAAAACGGGA
The DNA here is from genome assembly GCA_946491795.1 of uncultured Lachnoclostridium sp. Classification (GTDB taxonomy): domain Bacteria; phylum Bacillota; class Clostridia; order Lachnospirales; family Lachnospiraceae; genus Mediterraneibacter; species Mediterraneibacter gallistercoris. The sequence goes on from CAMLYF010000007.1 coordinate 16,855, forward strand.
CTGACAGCAATCTGCCAGTCCCGTTTTTATCATTATGTCAGCGCATATTCTCTTTTTTCTTCTAACGCTTTTCGCTCTACTTTGATCTTCTCTCCGTCGGCGAATGCCGTCAGTTCTTCTTTCTCACCCGGCTTTCCGTCCAGAATACTGTCCGCCACTGCATTCTGCAGCATGGACTGGATTGTCCGCTTCAGCGGTCTTGCGCCGAAAGCAGGATCATAGCCTTTCTCAGCCAGCAGTTCTACAGCGCTCTCATCCACACGGAGAGCAATCCCCTGTTTCTTCATCCGCTCTGTCAGTTTCGCGATCTGAAGGTCTGCGATCCTTCTCACGTCCTCCTGTTTCAGCGGATGGAACACGATCACTTCGTCCAGCCGGTTGATAAACTCCGGACGGAATGTCGCCTTCACGGCTTCCATAACACGGCTGCGGATATTATCCTCGCGGCGCTCTTCCTCACTCTCGTCATTTCTTGCAAATCCGAGAGAACTTTTGCCCGTGATCTCCCGCGCTCCGATATTGGAAGTCATAACAATGATCGTATTTTTAAAACTTACCGTACGTCCCTGGGCGTCTGTAAGTCTGCCGTCATCCAGGATCTGCAGCAGCGTGTTCCACACATCCGGATGGGCTTTCTCTATCTCATCAAGAAGTATGATGCTGTACGGTTTCCTGCGAACCATCTCAGTGAGCTGTCCGCCTTCGTCATAACCCACATATCCCGGTGGCGAACCGATCAGCTTTGACACTGTGTACTGTTCCATATATTCCGACATATCGAGACGGATCATCGCATTTTCGTCGTGGAACATTACCTCGGCCATGGCCCGGCACAGCTCCGTCTTTCCTACTCCGGTCGGTCCCAGGAACAGGAAGGAACCTACCGGACGGTCGGGATCCGCTACTCCGGTCCTGCCGCGGCGTATCGCCTTTGCCACGGCGCTCACCGCGTCATCCTGTCCGATCACGCGGCTGTGCAGTGAAGTCTCCAGAGAACGGAGCTGTTCTGTCTCATCCTCTGTGAGCATAGTGACCGGAATCTTGGTCCAGGCAGCCACGACCTGTGCGATATCCTCTGCATCTACGCGGCTGCACTGCTTTTTCTGCCACTCTGCCTGCTTTGCCGTCAGTTCTTTTACCAGAGCGTTCTGGCTGTCCCGCAGAACTGCCGCCCGCTCGTATTCCTGGGCATCGGCGGCTTTTTTCTTCTCCTTTCCTATCCGTTTAATCTCATGTTCCAGGTCTAACAGATAGGACGGTGTAGTCAGACCGCGGGTTTTGATCCGGGATGCCGCCTCATCCATAAGATCCACTGCCTTATCCGGCAGGAATCTGTCCTGTATGTAACGCGAAGACAGGCTCACTGCCGCCCGGACCGCATCATCCGTAATAGTAAGCCCGTGATAGGATTCATATTTTCCCTTCAATCCCATCAGAATGCGCACGGCATCCTCCTGATCCGGCTCCTCCACAGCCACCGGCTGGAAACGGCGTTCAAATGCGGCGTCTTTCTCAATATGCCGCCGGTACTCCCTGAGTGTTGTGGCGCCGATCACCTGAAGACCGCCTCTTGCAAGAATGGGTTTCAGAATATTTGCGGCGTCCATCGTCTCACTTGCACCCGCGCCCGCTCCCATGATCATATGTAACTCATCGATGAAAAGTATCACGTTTCCGTCGGCTTCCGCCTCTTCGAGAAATGTCTTCATCCTCTCTTCAAAATCACCGCGGAACCTTGCACCTGAGAGCATTCCCACCAGATCCATAGCCACAATGCGCTTGTTTCTTAAGTTTGCAGGGATTTCACCGTCCGCGATCCGCTGGGCCAGGCCTTCCACCACAGCAGTCTTTCCGACACCCGGCTCGCCTGTGAGCACCGGGTTATTCTTTGTTCGCCTGGACAATACCTGAATCACACGTTCCAGCACATCTTCGCGTCCGATCATCGGATCGTATGCGCCTTCAGAAGCTTTTTCCGTCATGTCAGTACCGAATTTTTCCAAGGCAGACACTTCTTCATCCTCCGTCTGAACGTCTTCTTCCTGACTGCCTGCCGGCCTGCTGCCCTGCGTTGCATTTCCACTGTACGCGGTATCTCCGGCCGGCTCTGCAGGCACATTTTCCCCTGTCACTGCATCTCCAGGAGATGCATTCCTCACAAGCATAGGCGGCTGCTGACCGCTGCCCAAATCTCTGCGTATCTCATCCGGATCTGCTTTCAGCGAAACGATAAGCTGGGACGCCGCGCAGTCGCCGGCATCAAGGATTGCCTGCAGCAGATCCTCCGGCTCTACCTGCTGATGTCCGTGGGCATGGGCTCTTCTCTCCGCAAGATGGAGTACCTGTTCCGCTTCCTCTGAAATCTGGACAGCCTGAAAACTGCCTTCCGCTTTCGCGTCAAAATCATACTGGTGGAGATATTCTTCTACCAGCTTCTGGTCAAGTCCGCTTCTCCTCAGCGCTCTTCCTGCCGCGCCCCGGTCCGAGGCCAGCGCCCACAGCAGATGTTCGCTTCCGATAAAACCATGCTCCATGTGTGTAACAAAGCGCAGCGCCGACTGAAAACTCCTCATAGTACGCTGACTGAATATACCCAGATTAATTTCCATGTGTACACACCTCTTTCTCTATCACGGCAATGTCGTCCCGCAGTTTTGCGGCCTCCTCATAATTCTCAGTCTCGGCCGCTTCGGTCAGACGTATCTTCAGAGCCGCAAGCTTGCGTCTCTTGATAAGTCCCGGCACCGCAGTCTCCGGAAAAGCGCGGTCTCCCATATGCCTCGGATCCCGTTTTCCCGGCCACCATCCCGTATAGTTCTTAAATTCTTCTGTTTTACCTGATGCAGCAGCCTGATTCCACATTTTCTGCAGACAGTCTGCGCAGACCGGAACCTGATAGACGGTTCCCATCCAGTTTATGTAAAAAACTCTGTCTACCCTCTCTTTATTACAAAATTGGCATCTCATTTCTGCTCACCTCTTTTCAAGACTCGCTCGCGAGTCTTGGCGCGGGATTCGGGTCAGCGTTAGCTGCCATAATACATCCCTGAATCCCCGCTCATCCTCGCGGAGCGTATATTAGATAGGGGATTGACGCCCGCCGTTAATACTGATTTTCCACTTACCGCCTGTAGAGGCGTAAGTCATCCCACATCTGGTATTACAATATCGCCGGCTGAAAGCCGACGTTGTTCAAAACTTAATAGTTAAGTTTTTAATAATATAGTATATAATTTTTAAAAAGTCAATAGTTCAGGTGTAAAAGATATGAAATACAACTTCTTTCTACCGGAAACCGTGATATAATAATGGCACAAAGTTTCGATTCACAGACGGAGGTATAAAATGCCGGATAAACAGACACAACAAAAAATCATATTAAGCGCGGACAGCACCTGCGACCTTGATGAAGAATTAAAAGAGCGTTATCATGTCAACTACTTCCCGCTTCACATCACCTTGAACGGGAAAGATTACCTGGACAATGTCACGATCACACCGGAAGAAATCTATCAGGAATACTTTGAGCATAAAGTGCTTCCGAAAACCGCCGCGGTAAATGTAAAAGAATATATGGATCATTTCCGTCCATGGGTTGAGGACGGGTATGAAGTCATTCATGTCAATCTTGGTCATGCGCTCTCCAGTTCCTATCAGAACTGCTGTCTTGCCGCTCAGGAACTGGGGCACGTTCACGTTATAGACAGCTGCAATCTCTCCACGGGAACAGGACTTACTGTCGTTGCCGCCGGAAAGATGATCAAACAGGGCATGGATGCAGAAACAATCGCAGAAAAGCTCCGCGCCGGTACTTCCAGACGCCATGCGAGCTTTATCCTTGACACACTTACATTTCTCAGTGCGGGCGGGCGCTGCTCATCTGTAACCGCTTTCGGCGCAAATATGCTGAAACTTAAGCCATGTATCCAGGTGGATAACCACGATGGCAGCATGACAGTAGGGAAAAAGTACCGCGGTTCACTTGACAAAGTACTTGTCAAGTATGTGAAAGATGAACTTGCAAGATATTCCGACATTAACACAGACCTGCTGTTTATCACACACTCCGGAATCCCGCAGGACTATATTGACCTGGTGAAAAAAACCGTAGAAGATACGATCACCTTCAAGGAAATCCATATAACAAAAGCAAGCTGCACCATCTCCTGCCATTGCGGGCCGAACACACTTGGAATATTATTTGAGAGCAACAGTTCATCCATCTGATATCAGGCGCGGGCTGAACTGTTATATATGAATACTTCAAAGCCAGACAGATAACAGGAAGGAGCATGATCCATGGGTATAAAACCCGTTTTTCACGGAAGTGATATCGAAAAAATATGCGAATACTATCATTTAAGAAAAGAGGACATTACCAACTTCGGAGCTAACGTCAATCCGCTCGGATTGTCAGAGCATGTGAAGACATCTATCGCCGGGCATCTGGACCTGCTGTCCGCCTATCCGGACCGGGAATATACTTCACTGCGGGATACTGTTTCCGGATACTGCGGTATCCCGGCAGAATACATCCTGCCCGGCAACGGTTCCAGCGAACTGATCTCGCTGCTGATCGAAACGCTCGCGCCAAAGCATACTCTCATACTCGGTCCGACTTACTCCGAATATTCCAGAGAACTTTCCTTCTCCGGAAGCACACAGGAATACTATCATCTGAGAGAGGAAGATAATTTTCATCTGGATGTGGACGACCTCTGCCGTGCGCTGAAAGACAGTTATGATTTTCTCATTCTCTGCAATCCGAATAATCCGACCTCCTCCGCGATCCTGCGAGATGATATGGAGCGTCTCCTTGCGTTCTGCTCTGAGCACAATATCTTCGTCATGATCGATGAGACTTATGTAGAATTCGCACCGGCTATCAGCGCAGTGACAGCGGTTCCATTTACCCGGAAGTATTCCAATCTGATGGTATTGCGGGGCGTCTCTAAATTCTTCGCGGCGCCTGGCATGCGGTTCGGATACGGAATCACCGGCAATGCTGAATTTCTCAGGGCGATGAAAGAAAAACAGATTCCATGGTCATTGAACAGCATCGGGGCATTTGCCGGAGAAGAAATGTTTAAAGATCAGGAATATATCAGCCGGACCAGAAGACTGATACTGTCGGAACGGGAACGGATGTATCGGGCAGTATCTCAGATGCCGGATTATAAAACCTACGAACCGTACGCCAATTTCCTTCTTGTAAAGATCGTAAAAGACGGAATCACATCTTATGACGTGTTTGAGAGGTGTATCAAAGCGGGGCTGATGATTCGGGACTGCTCGTCATTCCAGTGTCTGGATGGAGAATTCATACGATTCTGCATCATGATGCCGGAAGCAAATACACGGCTGCTGCACGAATTAGGGACAGGGTAAACTTCGATTGGGGACGTAGTAAAATCGCATTTTACTACGTCCCCAATCAAGATTTGCCCTGTCCCTTTTTGATTCAGACAGTGTCCCTCCAAATTATTAACAGATCTCAGCTCCCGCCGGCATATCTTTCTCCGGCACCATGAGCGACAGATTTCCATCCGCGTCTTCCGCGCACAGAAGCATTCCTTCGGAAAGCACTCCCGCCAGTTTTGCGGGTTTCAGATTAACAAGCACCATGACTTTCTTCCCCACCATCTCTTCCGGTGTATAGTGAGCCTTAATACCGGACACGATCTGTTTTACCTGACTTCCGATCTTCACCTGAGAGCAGAGAAGTTTTCTTGATTTCTTCACTTCCTCGCACGCGATGATCTCTCCCACCTGGAACTGCATTGCTCCGAACTGGTCAAATGTGATCTCTTCTTTCGGCTCAATATCGATGACAGCCTCTTCTTTCGCATCACTGTCTCCAGCACCTTCTGAAGTCTCTTCTTTATGCGGGTGGAGTTCCTCAACTTTCTTCATGACTTCCTCAAGGTCAAGTCTCTGGAACAGAATCTCCGGCTTATCTGTCACATGACCGCCGCCCAGCTGCTCAAGGATCTTCTTGCTCGTTGACGGCATGAAGGACTCCAGAAGCTCTGCGCCTGCGGAAATCCCCTGGATCAGATTCCACAGCACTGTCTCCAGACGGTCTTTCTTCGCCTCGTCTTTTGCCAGCGCCCACGGCATTGTCTCGTCAATATATTTATTGCAGCGTTTGAAGAGATTGAATATCTCCGTGATCGCATCCGCAACTCTTAAGCCGTCCATTTTCTCATCTACAGCTTTCGGTGTATTCTCAATAACGGCCTTAAGGTCCGCATCTACATCCTCAACAGCACCCTTGTCTGTCACTGTACCGCCGAAGTACTTATTTGTCATAGAAATCGTACGGTTTACAAGGTTGCCCAGTGTATTTGCGAGATCGGAATTCAGACGCTCCACCATCAGCTCCCATGTGATCACACCATCATTCTCAAACGGCATCTCATGGAGCACGAAATAACGCACCGCATCCACGCCGAAGAAATCAACCAGCTCGTCTGCGTAGAGTACATTTCCCTTGGATTTGCTCATCTTGCCATCGCCCTGAAGGAGCCATGGATGTCCGAACACCTGCTTCGGCAGCGGAAGACCCAAAGCCATCAGGAAGATCGGCCAGTAGATCGTATGGAAACGGATAATATCCTTTCCGATCAGATGCAGGTCTGCCGGCCACAGTTTCTCAAACTGCTCCGTACTGTTGCCGTCTGCGTCATAGCCGATGCCGGTGATATAGTTTGTAAGAGCGTCCAGCCACACGTAAGTTACATGCTTTGGATCAAAGTCCACCGGGATTCCCCATTTAAATGATGTTCTGGACACACACAGATCCTGCAGTCCCGGAAGCAGGAAGTTGTTCATCATCTCATTCTTTCTGGACACCGGCTGGATAAACTCCGGATGCTCATTGATATATTCGATCAGGCGGTCCGCATATTTGCTCATCTTGAAGAAATATGCTTCTTCTTTCGCCGGCTGCACCTCGCGTCCGCAGTCCGGACATTTTCCGTCCACAAGCTGTGACTCCGTAAAGAAAGACTCACACGGTGTACAGTACATTCCTTCATAATAACCTTTGTAAATATCTCCCTGATCATACAGCTTCTTAAAGATCTTCTGCACCTGTTTCTCATGATCTGCGTCTGTTGTACGGATGAACTTATCATAAGATGTGTCCATCAGATCCCAGATTCTCTTGATCTCTGCAGATACATTGTCCACAAACTCTTTCGGAGTAATCCCCGCCTCATTTGCTTTCAACTCGATCTTCTGTCCATGCTCGTCCGTACCGGTCTGGAAAAATACATCGTATCCCTTGCTTCTTTTGTAACGCGCAATCGCATCCGCAAGAACGATCTCATACGTATTTCCAATGTGCGGTTTGCCCGATGTATAGGCGATCGCCGTGGTAATGTAATACTTTGGTTTCTGATTTTCTGACATAATAACCTCCTTTGGGGACGTAGTCAATTCGGGTTTTACTACGTCCCGAATCGCACTTCAGGGTGTCCCAAATTGAATTTAACCCTGTCCCTTTATACTAATCGTTTTCAGTAACACACAAAAAAACCGCCTTCCTGCTCTCTCTTGAGAACAAGAAGACGGATATTAACCGTGTTACCACTTCTCTTCGTCCATCCCTCGCGGGATAAGACCTCAGCAAGTGCCTGTCAGCACTTCTCCGCTGTAATGGGCGGTCCCATCGCAGTCTCGCTATGAGCATCAGCATCTGCCTTTCCTCATAGTTCGGTGCGCTGCTCGGAAGCCATGTTCATCTGCTTTCCGTCCATCCCTCTCAGCACAAGCGCCGGAAAATACCATCCTCGCTCTACGGGAATTCTCTGTAAGACTTCCGCCAGATTACTCTCTTCGTCATCGCCTTTGTCGATCATCATAATCTTTTGACCTGTAAAAAAGGTTAGCACACAGGGGGATGATTGTCAAGCACCGATCAGCTCTGCAGTCCCGGAAAATACAGCCCGGGAAATAAATGTCCTACTGTTCCAGAAGTGCCTTTTCGTCATCCCGCACCGGTTCCTGCCCGATCCATGACAAAGCCTCGTCGATGTCAAACGTCTCCCTTCCGTCTTCATTTACGAAAAACGGAATCCCGATTCCACTGTGTTCTCTCACCGGTTCAAAAATGGGATGCGTATCTCTCAAACGCAGAAACTCCTTGAGTTTTCCTGTATCTGCTGTAATGTCAATAAACTCACTGTCAAATCCACGCATTTTCTGTATCACCAGATAATTTCTGCAATCCACGCAGATCTTTGATCCATATACTTTCATCTTATATCTTCCCTTCTGTCCGTTGAAAACACCTCTCACAGCCTCGACTTAAAATCCTCATATCCGAACGTCCTCACGATCTCGCACTCTCCGTCTTCCTTCTCCAGCACGATATCCGGCAGGTTCATCCCGTTAAACGTATTTGTCTTCACCATGGTATAGATCGCCATATCCTGAAATACCAGCCGTTCCCCGCACTGCAGCGGATGATCGAACACATAATCGCCGATCACATCTCCGGCAAGACAGGTCGGCCCGGCGAGACGGTAAACATATTTGTTCTCTCGCAGATCCGCATCCTCCGTGCTCACCGCCCCTTTCAGCGGCGGCCGGTACGGCATCTCCAGCACATCCGGCATATGGCACGCCGCAGATGTATCCAGTATCGCGATCTTCATCCCATTATCCACGATCTCCAGCACTTCCGTGATCAGCTCGCCCGCATTGAGCGCCACGGCTTCCCCTGGTTCCAGATAGACTTCCACACCGTATGTCTCTTTCACATGGCGGATGCATTTCTTCAACAGCTCACGGTCATAATCCTCACGCGTGATATGATGTCCTCCGCCGAAGTTTACCCACTTCATCCGGCTGAGATACCTGCCGAACTTTTCTTCTACGGCTCTCAATGTTGTCGCCAGATCATCTGAGTTCTGCTCGCACAGCGTATGAAAATGAAGTCCGTCCAGCTCACAGATTTCCTCCTCTGTCAGCTCAGCCTGCAGCCGTTCCAGAGTAGTCCCCAGCCTGGAATACGGAGCACAGGGATCGTAAATGGCATGTCCCTCCTGTGTGGAGCACTCCGGGTTGATCCGAAGCCCCATGCTTATGCCGCCTGCGTTCTTGACGGATCGGCCTGCTGTTTTCGAATTTTCTACCTGTTCGGCTGTCTGGATCTCATATCTCCGCACCAGATCCTTATATTTCCGGAACTGTGCCGGAGAATTGAACACAATATGATCGCACATCCTCAGGATCTCCGGCATTTCTTCCTCTCTGTAGGCGGGTGAGAAGATGTGGTTTTCCTTTCCCATCTCCTCGTATCCCAGCCTCGCCTCGTGGAGTCCGCTTGCGGTCGCACCGTCCAGATACCGGCCGATCAGAGGATATACCCGGTACATGGAAAATGCTTTCTGCGCCAGCAGGATATGGCATCCCGTCTCCTCGCGAATCTCTCTTAATATTTCCAGATTTTCTCTTAATTTCCGCTCCTGCACCACATAACAGGGCGTTCTGAGTTCACTCTTTTTCATATTCTGCCCATATCCTCCTGCTTATCTGCCTCTCTGCATGATCCTTTTCAAACTTTTAGTCAACCAGCTCCGGATCTTCACTGATCTTCCACGGCAGGCCCCATTTATTCAGCGCCTCCATGAACGGATCCGGATCGAACTCTTCCATATTGTAGACGCCCGGTTTCTTCCATGTGCCGGTCATCACCATCATGGCGCCGATCATTGCCGGAACGCCTGTTGTGTATGCGACCGCCTGTGAGCCCACCTCTTTATAGCACTCCTGATGGTCACACGTATTGTAGATGTACAGTTTCTTCTCCTGTCCGTCTTTCTTTCCGATGAAAATGCACCCGATATTTGTCTTTCCTTTCGTCCTCGGGCCAAGGGAAGACGGATCCGGCAGTACTGCCTTCAAAAACTGCAGCGGCACGATCTCTTTTCCCTCATACATGATCGGCTCGATCGATGTCATACCCACATCTTCCAGACAGCGCAGGTGTGTCAGATAACTCTCGCCGAATGTCATAAAGAAGCGGATTCTCTTGATTCCCGGAATGTTGAGCGCCAGCGATTCGATCTCCTCGTGGTGGAGCAGATACATATCCTTCTCCCCGATCTCCGGGAAATTATAGACGCGCTTGATCTCCATGGGCTCTGTCTCTACCCAGTGGCCGTCCTCCCAGTAGGAGCCTTTCGCAGACACCTCGCGAATGTTAATCTCCGGATTAAAATTCGTTGCAAACGGATAGCCATGATCCCCCGCATTGCAATCTAAGATATCAATATAGTTTATTTCGTCAAAATAATGTTTCAGTGCATAGGCAGAGAATACGCTTGTTACGCCGGGGTCGAATCCGCTTCCGAGAAGAGCAGTAAGCCCTGCCTTCTCATATTTCTCCCGGTAAGCCCACTGCCATTTATACTCGAATTTAGCTGTATCCTCCGGTTCATAGTTCGCCGTGTCGATATAGTGCACGCCTGCTGCCAGACATGCATCCATAATCGTCAGATCCTGATATGGCAGCGCCAGATTCAGGACTACCTCCGGCTGCTCCTTTTTGATCAGAGCCGTCAGTTCCTCCACATTATCCGCATCTACCTGAGCGGTTGTAATCTTTGTCTTCGTTGTCCCCTGCAGTTTCTCTTTCAGTGCGTCACATTTTGACACTGTCCTGCTGGCGATGCACAGCTCGGAGAACACCTCGCTGTTCTGACAGATTTTATGAATTGCCACACTCGCCACGCCTCCGCAGCCGATTACCATTACCTTTCCCATGATCAGTCTCCTTTCCTGAGTTTTTACTCTTCTATTTCTTTGTTCATTCTTCCTTTTGTTTTTCACTTTCAGTCCTGCCGGTTCGCAATCGCAATGAGCATCTCCCGGATGATCTTACACGCCGCGGCTGTAGACGCTCCCGTCGGATCGCAGGGCGGACACAATTCGTTTACATCACATCCGATCAGATTCACTCTCTCGCACACTTTTGTTACGCCGCGCATTGCGGTAAGAAAATCAATCCCGCCCGGCTCCGGCGTCCCCGTTCCCGGGAATACCGACGAATCCATCACATCCAGATCCACCGTAAAATACACCGGCGCATCGCCGATCTGTTCCAGCGCCTCATCCAGTCCGTCCAGTGTAAACGGGTGGAAATCCGTATGTCCCGCCCGCGCCCAGTCAAACTCTTCTTTCTCGCCGGAGCGGATACCGAACTGATGGATCCGGCCGTCCGCACAGCATATATCCGCCATGTTCCGGGTACCGCTCCCGTCACCAGCGTCCGTTCCATTTTTTCCGGTCTGCTCCAGCACTTCCCAGCATCTCCGGATCACGCAGGCGTGGGAGAGCTCCACGCCCAGATAATCCCGCCTCAGATCCGTGTGCGCGTCAAAATGAATGATATGCATATCCGGATATTTCTCCGCCGCGGCGCGCACGCTTCCGAGCGTCACAAGATGCTCCCCGCCGATCATAAACGGCAGCTTCCCGTCCTTTAAAATATCACGGGCGCAGTCCTCGATCTGCCCCAGCACTTTGGATGAACTGCCGATCGCCAGCTCAAGATCCCCACAGTCATATACGACATTTTCCGGCAGTTCCTTATCCTGATACGGGCTGTAGATTTCCAGCCCGTAGGAATCATTTCTCACCGCCTGTCCCGCAAAGCGAGTCCCCGGGCGAAATGACGTCGTTGAATCAAAGGGCGCACCGAAGATCACGACACGCGCCTCCTCATACTGTGCATCGCATCCGATAAAATTCACTGTATTTTTCCATATCATCTCTCTACATCCTCCAGCAGCTCTTCCACATAAGCCGGGAGCGCAAATACACCGGCGTGCAGCCTCGGCTCATAATACTTTGTGTGGATGCCTTTCAGCTTCCATCCCACCTTGTCCAGATCATCCAGCGGATGATATTTTTTTGAGGCAAATCCGAACAGCCAGTGCCCCGACGGATAGGAAGGAATGTGTGCCTGATACACGCGGCAGATAGGAAATGTCTCCAGTATCCGCTTGTGCATCCTCTGGCACTGGAACGCCTCCTCCGTATAGAAAGGACTCTCGTTCTGATTGATCATAACGCCGTCCTCATGGAGCGCATTGTAACAGTTGCCGTAGAACTCTTTTGTAAACAGTCCCTCCCCTGCTCCGAACGGATTCGGGGAATCTATGATGATCAGGTCGTAGGCATCACTCTTCGACCGGATAAACCGCAGGCCGTCTTCATTAAAAATCTCCACTCTTTCATCGGTCAGGCTGTTGGCTATCTCCGGAATATATTTCCGGCACACCTCCACAAGCAGCGGATCCGGCTCCACCACGTCGATCGTCTCTATCGTGTCATATTTGATCAGCTCTCTGACGACTCCGCCGTCGCCCCCTCCTACTACAAGCACCCGTTTTACATCCGGATGCACCGCCATAGGCACATGGGTGATCATCTCATGGTAGATAAATTCATCCCGCTCGGTCAGCATCAGATCTCCGTCCACGACAAGGATCTTTCCGAAGTCTTTCGACTCAAGGACGTCGATCCTCTGGATATCGCTCTGGGCGCTGAAGAGCTGTTCCTCAATGCGGATGGACAGCTTCACGCCGTCCGTATGTATATCCGAAAACCACATTTCCATATGGATTCTCACTCCTTCTCAAAAATATGTAATCTCACTGCAAACGTATCTCTTCTCTATCTTTCCGTCAGCACATTCAGCCGCTCGATCCGCTCGTCCTCCGGCCCGGTCATAGAGCAGCCTTTTTCTTTCGCATAGACAATATAATTGATGATCTCATCCGTGATCTCCTCCCCCGGCGCCAGTACCGGTATTCCAGGCGGATAGCACATGACAAACTCGGAACAGATCCTGCCTCTCGTCTCCTCCAGCGGCAGCGATTCTTTCTCCGCGTAGAAAGAATCCTGAGGCGTCATGACGACTTTCGGTGCAATGTATTCCTGGGAGAGCATTCCTGTCTTGTCTTTTTTATATCTGCGCTTCAGATCCGCAAGGGCGGTCACAAGCCGCTCCACCTCCCGGATCCGGTCGCCGATAGACAGGTAGGCAAGAATATTTCCCAGATCTCCGAACTCGATCTGGATATCGTACTCATCTCTCAGAATGTCATAGACCTCGATCCCGGCAAGCCCGATGTCCAGTGTGTGGATGGACAGCTTTGTCGGATCAAAATCAAAAATGCTGTCTCCGTTTACCATCTCCCTGCCGAATGCATAGTAATCGCCGATCTGATTGATCTCTTTTCTGGCGTATTCCGCCAGTTCCGTTACGATACGGAAAGATTCCTCCCCGCGCAGCGCCAGATTTCTGCGGGAGATATCCAGACTGGACAGGAGCAGATAAGAACCGCTTGTGGTCTGTGTCAGGTTGATGATCTGCCGGATGTATCCCGGATGCATCCCCTTTCCGATCAGCAGGAAAGAACTCTGCGTCAGACTCCCGCCGGACTTGTGCATACTCACAGACGCAATATCCGCTCCCGCCTCCATCGCCGAAACCGGAAGATTTTTTCCGAAATAAAAATGTGTCCCGTGTGCCTCATCCGCCAGCACCTTCATCCCTTTTTCATGGGCCATCTTCACGATCGCTTTCAGGTCGGAGCAGACTCCATAATAGGTCGGATTGTTGACAAACACCGCAACTGCATCCGGATTCTCCTCAATCGCCCGCTCCACATCAGCGCGCTTCATCCCCAGTGAAATGCCCAGTCTCTGATCCACGTCCGGATTGACATAAATCGGCTTTGCCCCGCAGAGCACCATTGCATTGATGGCGCTGCGGTGCACATTTCTCGGCAGAATGATCTTGTCTCCCTTCTTGCAGCAAGACAGGATCATGGTCTGGACGGCCGACGTCGTTCCTCCCACCATCAGAAATGCGTGTTCCGCTCCGAATGCGTCCGCCGCCAGCTCTTCCGCCTCCTTGATGACAGATACCGGGTGGCACAGATTGTCGAGGGGCTTCATGGAATTCACGTCAATGCTGACACATCGTTCCCCCAGAAGCTCCACCAGCTCCGGATTGCCCCTTCCATGCTTATGCCCCGGCACGTCAAAGGGTACGACTCTGTTCCGCCGGAAACGTTCCAGCGCCTCATAGATCGGCGCTCTCTTCTGTAATGATCTCTCCATCTTAAACCTCCGCCATTGTATAATTGCGGCGTGTGCATCCGGCTGCCATATTGCTGAAAAAGTAACAGGCCGGATGCACGTTGCACCCAGCCTGTGTGATATCGCGTTATGATCCCGCCCTTCTTATACAAGAGGGCTCGTCTGATTTACAGATATAACAGATATTGGACGTAGAGTCTATATAGCAAATATTTTTACTTTTACTACTCTTATTGACCGTTTCACAAGTTGTGTATGCGTATCGTGCACACCGCGGTTATAAAGTAACCAACTTATAAAATTTGAGCTCCTAACTCAATCAATAATGCAGCTTGACGCCGCGTAAAATATTTGCATGGAGAACGTTCCAAATATCTGCTTTCCATACATTCGGTATCGTAGCATAAAATAATCAGGAATTCAAGCAAATTCTTACAGATCAGTTCAGCCGGCTGATACTCAGATGACCGAACTGCTATCCCCTGTCAGAATCCGCTGCTGTACTCTTCAATCCTGCCCTTCACCCGGTCAGCTTCGTCTCCCTCAAGAGGCGTTGGCTGATAATTATTATATGAAGAATCCGAAGATATAGAGCATGGTATGATGTTCGTCACATTATCTTCCACCAGTTCTCCGTCCTGAACCGTAAATGTCTGCTGAAAAATCATAGTGTCTTTATCCGACGGATTGCTGTTTCCGCCGAAGCAGAAGTTGCCGAGACTGTACACAATGTTCTTGCCGTTATAGACTTCAATCCCTTCGAGTACATGGGGATGATGTCCCAGCACAAGATCCGCACCATTATCGATAGCAGAGTGAGCAAGGTTCACCTGATTCTCTGTCGGATAATTTTCTCTCTCAATTCCCCAGTGGAAGCTTACAATAACAATCTGAGCCCCCTGATCCTCGACAGCCTTGATATTAGAAATCATCTCCTCTTCACAGCCCATGCCTTCTGCCAGCTCATAAGTACCTACCAGGCCGACTTTTACACCGTTTACATCCATGACAGCGGTCCTGTCATATCCGAAATTCGTGATCCCTGCCGCATCTAAAGCCGCGATTGTGTCCGTATAACTCTTGTCTCCGTAATCATGGCTGTGGTTATTTGCAAGGTTTGCCGCCTCCACATCGCCGTCCGTCAATATCTGTGTATACTCCGCCGGTCCCTTGAACGCATATGTTTTATCCTGGCGTGTCGTCTCTTCCGTAAGCGTCCCTTCCATATTAACGATAGTCAGGTCATCCGCTTCAAAAATTGATTTCACATTCTGGAAGAAATAGGCCGGGCCATTGCTGTCATAGTAAGCATTCAGACTTGTACTCGGATCAAAATACTCGTCCGTTCCCAGCGTGCAGTCTCCTGCCGCACTGATAGTAATAGAAACCGGTTCCGTTTCCGCTTTTGTCTCATTTTCTTCCGGCTGCTGTTCTTCAATCGTCAGATCCGAAGCCTGATCATTCTTATCGTTACTTCTGTCACTGCCGCCCGCAAAATGTCTCACCAGCGCAACTATTCCCGCAATAATCAATATCAGCAGCAATACTATTCCGCACAGAATTGCAATAGCAATCCTCCTTCTCCTCTTCAGCCGTTCTCTCTTGCGGCGCATCCGCTCTTCACGGCTTATCGGCCTGCGCTGCTGCGTTCCCTTTTCCGGTCCCGGTGTCTGCCCTCTGCCGGACTGCATGTTTCTTCCTCTCTGGTCTTCCCCCTGATTCATCTTAAGTCACCTCTCAAATCATCCCTTTTTCGTATAAAATCCGCTTTTTTAAGCTTTAAACTGATTTTATGGTATCACCTGAAGAGGACTTTTGCAACTGCGGGCAGCAAGAAACGCCCGGTTTCCCGGACGTTCCTTCTGTTATGCCTTATGCTGTTCTGCTGTAAACCCGTTCAAACTGTATATTCACACGGAACAGATCACCATCCAGATACAGTTCGAACTTTCCTCCCTGCATCGTTGTAAGGCTCTTTGCGATAGACAAGCCCAGCCCGCTTCCTTCCGTGCTTCTCGAAATATCTCCCCTGATAAAACGCTCGGTCAGCTCATCCGCTGAAATATTCAGCTGCTGCTCGGATACATTTTTCAAAGAGAAATTAACTTTATCTTCCGTCAGTATAAGATCCGCATAAACCCTTGTCCCGGGCATTGCGTATTTTGCCGCATTTCCGAAAATATTCTCCAGAACCCGCCACATACGCCTGCCGTCCACATGGATGACTGCCGGTTCCTCAGGGAGATTAAGCACCATGGTCAGATTGCGCGCGGCAAATTTTTCTGCCATCTCTCCCTCAGTCTGCTGTACCAGCTCCCTCAGATCCATATCCATATATTCCAGCGTTATATTGCCGCTGCTTACCTTGGATGCCTCCACAACATCTTCTGTCAGTGTCTTGAGCCTCTGCGCCTTTGCCTCAAGAATGTCGAGATAACCCCGGATTTTTTCGTCATCAATATTAGAACGCTTCAGAATATCCACATAGTTGATGATCGAAGTCAGCGGAGTCTTGATATCGTGGGATACATTCGTAATCAGATCCGTTTTCAGTCTCTCGTTTCTCATGGCTTCATCCACGGCCTTATTAAGCCCGCTTCCGATATTATTGATCTTCTCCGCAATGTCCCGCTCTTCCCCGCGTAGCCATTTCAGATCGATACGGTATTCCAGGTTGCCGCCCGATATCTCTTCAATTCCTTTTCTGATCCTGCTCTTCGCAACCGCTCCGCACATCACTGCCCATATGACTGCCACATCCACAGCCACCGCCAGCACAAGAAACGGAACGTCCCTGAAAATGATTGCCAGCCACTGGATAAACATAAATCCCAGCACTGCGGCTGCGCTTTTCATCGTAATCGCCCGGGATTTCCACACCCTTCCGGCAGCCGTGATCAATGCACAGAGCAGACTTCCTTTCCAGAGAATCTTTGCCTTGATCCTCCGGATCAGACTCACATAGCCGGCAAAGAAACAGAGGAAAGTGAACAGACCGTAGAAGAATAATCCCGCCAGATCCGCCAGATTTATAGCTGCTGTAAACAATGTCGAATAGACTACCGGAACTGTATCGGCGCCATAATATTCAACTGCTGTCGACACCTCCGGGAAGCTGCTAAATGTGGTAACTGTTCCAATCATGACACACGTAACAAGTACCCACAGGCCAATCACCAGTCCAGCCGAAATTTCCGTCTTCCAATGGTCAAATACCGTCAGATGAAGATCTTCGCTTCCCGGCTTCTTTCCTGCCGTCACTGCAAGCCACACGGCCGATATGATGAAGAGTATGCCGCCTGCTATAAAGAGAATGAGCGCCCATCTCAAAAACGGTATGTTCTGGTTGTAATTTTCGCTACCCTCATAAAACTGATCCTGTATAGGGTATGAGGTATCTACCGATATAGCCAGGATGTTCTCCGAATTCCGGTTGGATTCATATGACCTTACCGTATCCCACTCACTGGATGCAGACAGATTCATATTAGTCTCAAAATCTTTCAGTCTGGGGTTGACGATCACATATTTTACAGAGTCTCCCGACTTCATCTCCTCGATATGTTTCCCGACATCCGCATAGTCCGCGTAGTCTGCCCTGTTTGTGAATACCTGCTTTTTCTCCTTGTCTACATATAGATAGGTAAAGTTTGTATTGCCTTCTTCCAGATACTCCCATCCGGACTGGTAAGTCGTATAATCATCAAATATGTCGCTCAGCACAAAGCTCAGACGATCATATATTTCAGTCAGATTTCCGTTCAGCTCCGGCGTATTATTCACGACCTCAAGAAGATTTTTCCCTCCCACAGGCGCATACTCTTCCTCAAGAGCCGACCCGAAGTTCCAGCAGTCCGTATAAATCTCTTTTCCGTCGGAATCCACGATCCTTACGCTGCCGTTATACCCCTCTTCTGCAGTTTTGTTAGAAAGATCATTTAAAAATTGCGCCTGCGTATGATATTCGTCATCGAACTCAGCCATAAGCTGCCCGCTTTCAAAAAGGGCAAGAAAGTCATCAAAATAATAGTAATAGTAAGTTCCATCTACATTCCGGCATACGATAACATTTTCATCGTATAAATCTTCACCTGTAGAATTATAATCTTCGCTCCAGCTGATCAGGTGATCCAGTCTGTACATTAATTTCCCATTTTCAATACTGCCGCCCTGTCCGGGATCGGCATACGCCATAATATCAATTTCCTTGCCAGGATCATACGCTCCGTCTGTCTCCATCAGATTCTTTACCCGGAACATCCCGAAAGCTTCATACATAGCGCCTTCTACAGCCGAGTTGAAGTCCGGCGAATCCTCATAGGGCTCGTTTATCAGACTTGTAACCTGAGACGGATCGATCGTTCCCGCATATGTGGCAGCCACCCCCAGCGAGGTAATAAACGCCGCGCCGCTTATAACACCGACCAGCAGGAGGATCACTTTCGTCAGGGTCCTTCTATACCATTGCTTCATATATTTTCCTATATTCCTTTCTCAATCTTGTAACCGACTCCCCACACTACTTTCAGATATCTGGGGTCTTTGGGATTAATCTCAATCTTCTCTCTTATATGACGGATATGCACGGCAACCGTATTATCCGCACCGATGGCTTCCTCATTCCAGATTGATTCATAAATCTGACTGATAGAGAAGACACGTCCCTGATTCTTCATGAGCAGGAGCAGGATATTATACTCGATCGGGGTAAGCTTCACCGGCTCGCCGTCTACCGTCACTTCTTTTAAGTCATCATTGATCTTCAGGCCGCCCACCTCGTAGATCTTCTCCTGCTCTCCCTGTCCGGAACCGCCCAGCTGATTGTACCTTCTAAGCTGGGATTTCACTCTTGCTACAAGCTCCAGCGGACTGAACGGCTTCGTTACATAATCGTCCGCGCCTACGTTGAGCCCCAGTATTTTATCCGCGTCCTCTGACTTCGCCGAGAGGATAATGATCGGGATACTGTTCTTCTCCCGGATCTTAAGCGTGGCACGAATCCCGTCCAGACGCGGCATCATCACATCGATGATCAGCAGATTGATCTTCTCCTTCTCAAGGATGTTGAGCGCCTCGATCCCGTCGTACGCTTTCAGAATATGATATCCCTCCTGGGACAGATATATCTCAATTGCCTCCACAATTTCTTTGTCGTCGTCACACACAAGTATGTTGTACATTATGATCACCCCTTCGTCTCTCTTAAATACTCCGGCTCCTCCTCTTTGACTGAATCATGAAGAGTCCATCTATAGTATACATGATAAGATTGATTTTTTAAGAGGTGAGAATGAAAATCTTATGATTTCCTTAACTTAATAATAGATCGGAACGTTTCCTGTTTTACGAAACATTCCGATCTATATATGGTAAATCATATTTGTTATGTATTTAAAACATCCCTTTGAGCGCCGGATAGAATTTTCTGAATTTCTGGTACTTCTCCTCATACTTCTGTACCAGCTCCGCATCCGGCTCTTCGGTCTTCACGACTTTTACCAGCTTCTTCGCCGCCTCTTCTACCGAGGAATATACTCCGCATCCGACCGCGGCAAGGATTGCCGCGCCGTATCCCGGCCCTTCTTCGCTCTCAATGATATCCACTTTCATGTTCATCACATTAGCGATGATCTTACGCCACAGCGGACTCTTCGCTCCGCCGCCGCAGATCTTCGTTCTCTGCGGATTCACACCGATACTCCGCGCCACTTCAAGGGAATCTCTCAGGCCGAACGCCACGCCCTCGAGAACAGCAAGCGTCATATCCTCACGGGTTGTATCCATGCTCATTCCGATGAATGCAGCTCTCGCATCCGGATCATTATGCGGCGAACGTTCCCCCATCAGATACGGCAGATAGAATACATGGTTCTCGCCAAGTCCGGTAATACCCGACTGCTCTCCTGCATAATCTTTCGTCTTCAGGATTTCATCCATCCACCATTTATTGCAGGATGCCGCGCTGAGCATACATCCCATAAGGTGATAATTTCCATCCGCATGGGCAAATGAGTGAAGGGCGTTATGCTCATCTACACCGAACTTCTCGCTGGAGATAAAAAGTGTCCCTGATGTTCCAAGGGAAATATTGCAACCGCCGTCGCCTACTGTCGCAGTTCCGACAGCCGCCGCCGCGTTGTCCCCTGCTCCCGCAATCACCTTTACATCCGGGGATAAACCGAGCTCTTCCGCAACCTCCGGCTTCAGACAGCCAACCGGCTCCCAGCTTTCATATAGCTTTGGAAGCTGCTCTTCCGTAATACCGCAGATCTCCATCATTTCTGTTGACCAGCACTTGTGCTCTACATCAAGAAGCAGCATGCCTGATGCATCCGAATATTCCGTGCAGGAACTTCCCGACAGCTTATATGCCAGATAATCCTTCGGCAGCATGATCTTCACAATTCTGGAGAAATTATCTGGCTCGTTCTCTTTCATCCATAGAATTTTCGGGGCAGTAAATCCGGCAAAAGCGATATTTGCAGTGTATTTAGAAAGTTTTTCCTTTCCTATAGTATTATTCAGATACTCAACCTGTTTTCCCGTCCGGCCATCATTCCACAAGATCGCCGGACGAATCACATTGTCATCCCGATCCAGCGCGACCAGTCCATGCATCTGCCCGCCGAAGCTGATGCCCTTTACCTGACTCTTATCACATTCTGCAGTGAGTTCCTTCAGACCTGCCATACTCTGCTCAAGCCAGTCCTCAGGCTTCTGCTCCGACCATCCCGGATGCGGAAAATAGAGCGGATATTCCTTTGATACAATCTTATGGATCTTCCCGTTCTCATCCATCAACAGAAGCTTGACTGCGGATGTGCCAAGATCCACGCCGATAAAAAACATGTTATTTCCTCCTTCCGGGACGTAGTCAATTTCAATTTTACTCCGTCCCCATTCAAAAACAGTCCTGTCCCTTTTTTCATATTGCGGTGTCCCCACTGTAATTTTGCACAAATCACATCCACAAATGCTTTGCATTATCGATAACAATTTGTACACTTTTCTACAGGGGACAGGGATATTTCAGAAAAGGGACAGGGCAAATCGTAATCCGGGACGTAGTAAAACCGGATTTTACTACGTCCCCGATAATTATCTCCACGGGTTCTCTGTCGGATATCTCACTCCTGCCGGCTGGTTATATCCTATCTCTTCTACCGGAACGCCAATATATTTGAATACTTCGAACAGTTCTTTTCCGTAATGCCCGAACGCAACAGCGCCGTGATGCGGATAGTTCTTCTCTATCAGCACGTGGCGGTAGAATCTTCCCATCTCCGGAATTGCGAATACGCCGATAGATCCGAAGGATCTGGATGCGACAGGAAGTATCTCTCCCTGTGCCACGTATGCGCGCAGTTTATTGTCCGATGTGCTCTGCAGACGGTAGAATGTAATATCGCCCGGTTTAATATCTCCTTCAAGTGTTCCCTGTGTCACTTCTTCCGGCAGTGAACGTGCCATGATGAGCTGATACTTCAGTTCACAGGAAGTCAGTTTTCCTGAAGCTGTATTTCCGCAGTGGAATCCCATAAATGTATCTTTCTGTGTGTACGGGAATCTGCCCTCAATACTCTCCTTATACATATCAGCCGGAACTGTATTGTTGATGTCCAGAAGTGTAACTGCGTCCTGGCTTACCACCGTTCCGATGAACTCACTTAAGCATCCGTAAATATCCACCTCGCAGGATACCGGAATTCCCTGAGCTGTCAGGCGGCTGTTCACATAACACGGAACGAATCCGAACTGTGTCTGAAATGCCGGCCAGCATTTTCCTGCAATCGCCACATATTTGCGGTAGCCTCTGTGATCCTCGATCCAGTCTTTCAGCGTCAGTTCATACTGAGCCAGTTTTGTAAGGATCTCCGGTTTCTTATTTCCCGCTCCGAGTTCTTCTTCCATCTCTTTTACAACAGCCGGGATTCTTTCATCACCTTCGTGCTTATTAAATGCCTCGAACAGATCCAGCTCGGAGTTCTCTTCAATCTCAACACCGATATTGTAAAGCTGCTGGATCGGTGCATTACACGCGAGGAAGTTAAGCGGTCTCGGGCCGAAGCTGATAATCTTCAGATTATTAAGACCTACGACAGCCCTTGCGATCGGCTCAAACTCATGGATCATATCAGCACATTCTTCAGCCGTACCGACCGGATATTCCGGTATATATGCTTTTACATTGCGCAGTTTCAGGTTATAACTTGCATTGAGCATACCGCAGTACGCATCGCCGCGTCCCTGTACAAGATCGTTCTGTGTTTCCTCTGCTGCCGCCACAAACATTTTGGGGCCATCAAAATGTTTCGCAAGCAATGTTTCAGATATCTCCGGTCCGAAGTTTCCAAGGTATACGACAAGCGCATTACACCCTGCCTTTTTGATATCTTCAAGTGCCTGTACCATATGGATCTCACTCTCCACTATACAGATCGGGCACTCATAAACCGTACCTTTTCCGTATTTCTTCTCATACGCGTCGATCAGCGCTTTTCTTCTGTTAACGGACAGGCTCTCCGGGAAACAGTCGCGGCTTACTGCGACAACTCCGATTTTCAGTTCTGGCATGTTGTTCATAGTTGATTCCTCTCTTTCTTTTTGCTGCCATTGCAGCATATACTATTTGTTACAGGTTTCTTTATATGTTACCGTATGATAACAGTCTCTTCTATCAGTACGTCCGGTCCTATACTTCCAGATTCTCACCCTTCAGACCGCAGAACGCGCCTTCGATTCCGGCCTCCTCATGGGCAATCAGCCATTTGTTCACTGCTGTCAGCAGACGGTTCTCACCTTCATGCGCAGGAGCAAATGCGAGAGCCTCGTTAGTTCCTTTCGGCAGAACGATCACGCAGCGGAATCCCCCCTCCTGTGCGGAACACGGAGCATAATGAAGCGTTGTCGCATAAAGCTCGACTGCCGTTCCCGCAGGCACAAAGAACGCCTCAGCCTTTGATGTATCATAAGTGTCATCCTCTTCAATGTCCTGCTGACATCCAAGCATCAGGATCAGATCCGAAGCAGCTATATCAATCTCAGAACTTCTGTGATACTCCAGCGCATTCAGCTTATGATTGTCCCCGTTGCAGTACCCGATCTGAATCGGCAGCCCGCCAAAGCCTTTCCTGCATATATCCTCTGCTTCCGGCAGAACTTCCATCGCCTCCACGGACGGTACATAGACAACATCCTTCGGCAGCGGGGTATGTTCCATCTCTTTTAATATCTTCTCAAAAGAGAATTCCGTAACCACTTTTCCGTATTTGCCGAAGGATGCGTCCGTCAGATTCTGAATCTTCATGTTACGACCTCCTTACACTTTGATTTCTGCACATACCCCCGGCATATCTTACCGCGGTATGTGTCCATCACCTGTCTTATGAGGCCATTTTATCACCTTTATTACCTGTTATCGACCAAAAAATTAGCTATTTAATGCCCATTTCTTATCTTTTTACTTTCCATATTTATTAAAAAGTCCTTATTCTGACATACCACATCAGAATGAGGACTTTTTATTCTCTCTGTATTTACTTGGCAGCATACCATACTTTTTCTGAAAAGCTCTTGCCAGCGCCTTGCTTCCCGAAAATCCGTTTCTCATCGCAACTTCTGTAATACTGTACCTGCCGCTGTCCAGGTCCTTTACCGCAAATCCCAGGCGAATATTCTGCACATAGCTCTTAAATGTAATCCCTGCATATTTGCGGAACATTCGCGAAAGATAATTCGGCGAATAATCAAAGATCCGCGCCACCTCTTCAAGCGTCAGATCTGCCGTATAATTTTCTTTCATATAAGAAGTGATTGCGGACAGCCTGTTAAGATTTTTGTTCTTCCGCACAAAAGATTCGTCAACTTCCGTCAGCCGGTAATCTTTCACAAGCAGATACATGATCTGATAGAAAATACTTTTCATCTTCAGATCATAGCCACAGGCTTTTCTGCAATAAACTCCGTACAATTCTCTGACAAGCTCCATAAACCGCTCATCCCGCCTTCCCGGCTCGTGGGAAAACCATATAAACTGTTCCCCGGTGAAATAATTCTCAAACAGTTTCAACGGAATCTGGAGCACGATCGTCTCATTGGGAAGAGGAGAATCAACAGAATGCACTTCATTGGAATTGACAATCATAAAATTATCCGGGGCCAGATGCCATCTCCTGTCGTCAATATAAAACTCCAGTTCTCCCGAACACACTGCAAAGATCTCAATTGACCTGTGCCAGTGCTTCTCGCGATAATAGCTGCCGCCACTTCCTTCAAATATAAACAATTTAAACGGAAAGCCCGTTTCCGGAACAATAAGTTCATGTGAAAAGTCCATACCTGCCCCCAATACAAACTTTATCGATAATCTTTAACAATCATTATAGTTTTATTCCGTCCCTTTTTCAATATTTGGCATCCCGGTTTAAAATATGCCACATCCCATCCGGCAGGGTTCTTCGGCTAAGCTTCATCTGCACTTTTCATTGCGCTCAGGCATATATTGAAGTAAATATTTCAGTCTTACAGGAGTTTTCCGGCTGGCTGTTATATTGATGAAAGGAGTCTTAAATGAGTATAAAAGGTCTTGACGTCAGCGAATTCCAGGGAGAGGTAGACTGGGAGCGGGTAAAAGCCGCAGGATATAAATTTGCAATGCTGAGAGCCGGATACGGCTACAATACTGTCGATAAGCAGTTTCGCAGAAATGCTTCTGAATGCAACCGGATCGGGCTGCCGATCGGCGCCTACTGGTTCTGTTACGCATTTTCACCGGAAAAAGCCGCGCAGGAGGCGGACGGATGTATCAGCACTGTTTCCGGATACTGTCTGGATTATCCGGTCTGCTATGATATCGAGCAGGCGTCTGCGGATTATATAGAAAACCAGGGGGTTTCCTTTACTCCTGCGCTTGCCCGGAGTGTCGTTACCAGTTTCTGCAACCGGATAGAATCAAAAGGCTATTATGCCATGTTTTATACAAACCGCAATTTCCTTGACACATATCTGGGAACCGATCTGACAAAACGATATGCGTACTGGTACGCACGCTATACAGATCAGTTTGACGGAACAGACTGCGGTATCTGGCAGTATACGAATACCGGCAGCGTCCCCGGCATCAGCGGTAATGTAGATCTGGATCTGGGATATGTAGACTATCCGTCAGTCATAAAAGACGCCGGTCTGAATCATCTCTCCGGAAGTTCCCCTGCTCCGCCGTCTCCTCAGTATATCACCTATGTAATCCAGCCGGGAGATACGCTCAGCGGAATCGCCCGGCGCTACAAAACGACAGTAAATGTTCTTACACAGCTCAACGGCATCTCTAATCCGGATAAAATCTATGCAGGAAATACAATCCGGATTCCGGAAACCGGTACCGGAAGCGGCCCTTCCGCACAGTACTATACAATACGGGCGGGTGATACACTCAGCGGAATCGCGAAAAAATTCGGAACAACCGTCAGTGCGCTGACACGGTTGAATGGTATCTCCGATCCTGATAAGATCTACGCAGGCGACAAAATACGCGTAAAATGAATTAAGATTTTCATAAGGTTTTTTCTTTTTCTTTTAGAGTTTAAACATACTTTGGACACAATTTCTGTCTATACTATGAATCAGATAGTTGATAAAACAACTATCTCCCCCCTCATAAAGTATTGACATCCCGGGGAACCGGGATGTCGCACTTTACTCTCATTCCTTTAGATAACTATAAAACCACGAAAAACCGTCCTGCCCGGACGGTTTTTCACGTATCAGACCAAAGGCGCCGGAGCACTTCTTCCTCTTCGCTCTACACCTTTTGTCTCATCTGCAATATATTCCAAGAAATATCAAAATCCGCATACTTTTCATTCTTCATGCGGTCTGCACAGATCAGCTTTCTTGAGAGGATGCACACCTTATTCAGCGACAACCGCGCTATGTCCGCGATCACATTTCCTCCAGAACCAGCACATCCCAGTCTTTCAGGCTGATCTCATCGCCCGCATGATACTCTCTGCCGCTTATGAGATCCCTCGCCGCCCGGAACGGACAGGATACCGTTCTGTCTTCTTCGCTGTAATGCAGAATATAATGAACCGTCCGGTCCTGTACTTTTCCGCTGCGTATAATGACCGGCCATTCCAGATCGGGAACCGGGATCTCTGCATCCCCCGCCGCCTTTTTGTATACTTCTTTCAATATCTCCTTATCTGTATAGCAGCCCACATAATAGGCGCTTCCTGAACCGTACCTGTGCCGTGTAATACCTGCGTATGCACCCCAGTATTTATGCTCGTACTTTGCGAGAATCTCTGTTTTCCCCTTCTCGTCCGTCTTTAAGAGCTCTGCAATGTACCGCACCGGCCGGCCCTCCAGCTTCGTCCGCCCCGGTTCCGTATGCTGATTACAGCTCACCCCGAAGCATTCCTGCAGAAGATGGGGCTGGGTATCCGCATAGACCCGCACATGTTCATCCGCCACAAAAGACTTAAAGGAACTTACAAGAACACCGCCGTTCTTTACAAACGCATCCAGCTTTTCCAGCATCTCCTCCGTGATACAATACAGTGCCGGAGTGATGATCATAGAATACTTATCCGGATCAAGGGCGTTCACATCTACTATGTCGCACTCAACGTTCATCTCATACAGACTGTCATACATCCAGCGGAATACATCGTTATAGCTGAGATCCCGATCGATGGGGAACCACTGAAACGCCGTGAGAGACTGGTTGTCCGTTACCACGGCTGCCCGGTTCTGCTTTTTCATTCCGCACAGTCTCTGTCCCAGCTCTTTCCATTCCTTCCCGATCCGGCACGCCTCCTCATAGACAGGGTTCGTCCCCAGATCATGGCTCAGCACTCCTTTCCAGTATGTCTCATACCCGCTGTGTATAGAATGCCAGTTCCAGTACATTATTCCCTTTGCGCCGCTTGCCAGATGGCTGTACGCATGGAGGCGTAGCTGCCCGGGATACGGCGTCCAGTACTTAAATGCCTGAGCCTGACATTCCAGTACGAGATAATTATCATCCTTAAGACTGCGTATACTGTCCCCGCCAAAGGCCGCCTCCGCGCCGGTGAGGTCGTCCTGGGTAGGATGGTAGATATCCGTCCCGGCAAGTGTAAGACATTTTGACGCCTCATAGTGGTTGATATCAGGCTGAACGCCATAAGAATATCCGTCCTGCGCGATATCCGCCCCGAATTTTTTCCATTCAAAATCCAGATTATGGGTAATGAACTGATCTTCTCTTTTATATTCCCGGATAATCTGCGCCTGCCATGCAAGATAGTCCGCCGCAATTTTCCTCTGATACTTCTCAAACTCTGCCACCAGGCCGCCGTTTATGCAGCCTCTCATATCCGGAAAATCCTCCCAGTCATGGATCGAGTTGCTCCAGTAGGCAAGTCCGAAGGCCTCATTGAGCCGCTCTGTCGTCACAAATTTCTCTTTCAGGTACTGCCGGAATCCCGCCTGCATCCGCTCCCCCATATTGCCGTAATGCTTTGTCTCATTGTCAATCTGGAATCCGATCACATTTTTAAATCCCGCAGTATGGGCGGCAAGCTCGCGGATCACAATCTCCGCATGTCTGCGAAACGTCGGATTGAGCAGATCAAAAATCTGACGGTGCCCGTACCGTGCCCTGCCTTCCTTCGTTTCCACCATGATATCCGGGTCCTTCCGGACAAGCCATGCAGGGACGGCGTAAGTTGGCGTTCCCACAATCACCATCATACCTGCTTTCTCTGTCTTCTCCACCACCCGGTCAATATACGAGAAATCAAAAGTCCCTTCTTCAGGCTCCAGCGTACTCCATGTGGATTCTGCAATGCGCACCACATTCATCCCCGCGGCTTTCATCATCGCAATATCCTGATCCATCCTTTCATAAGGCATATATTCCGGATAATATGCGGCTCCGAATAATAATGTATTGTCCATAACTCTTTTCCTCCTGAATTGTCCGGTTTCCATCTATAATACCAGTATCTTCCATCTGATTATATCAATTTTTCCGGTATTGTATCACTTTTCTCACATAATTTATATTTTTCCCGCCTAGAGAAAGAGAATTATCCGCGTTAATATATTTTTTATTTTTCGTTTAGAATTTTCCCTTTTCTTTTATGATTCACTCATACTTTTGTCACAATTTCCTTTTATACTAGACTCAGATAGTTGATAGACAACTATCTTTCCCCCCTCATAAAGTTTAGGCACTGACAGGTGCCGCACTTTACTCTCATTCCTTTAGATAACTATAAAAACAACGGAAAACCCGCCAGCCGAAAGGCTGACGGGTTTTCCGCTGTTTCTCATTATTATTTATTTCCGATGTTCTTCAAGCCACCCCAGCAGATCCTCATACACCTGCCGGCGGTCCGTCTCATTCAGTATCTCATGACGGTCACCTGTATACAGCCGCAGGGATACGTCTTGTATTCCCGCGGTCCGATACTTTTCGTAAATCTTCCGAACCCCTTTTCCGAATTCACCTACAGGATCTTCGGCGCCGGATACAAATAATACCGGCAGTCCCTTTGGAATCATATACACACTTTCTTTTCGCTGCGTGCTCATCATTCCCAGAAACATATTGTAATAGGCGTTTACCGTAAATCTGAACGAACAGAGCGGATCTGCCGCATACTTCTCCAGCCGTTCATAATCGCTTGTAATCCAGTCCGCCTGCGTCCGTGCGGGTTTGAACTTTTTATTATAGCCGCCGAGCGCAAGTGCATCCACCAGTTTGCTACGATAATGCCATCCTCGGAAAGCCGCCATAACGCGGCACAGCTTTTTGCCGAGCGCAAGCGCCGCCTTCTTATGATCTGCTACAGTTCCCATCAGTACAACGCCGGACAGCCCGTTTCCATACATCTGGATATACTGCCTCAAAAGTGATGATCCCATGCTGTGTCCAAGCATGAAATAGGGCACGCCGGGATACTTTTTTGCTGTGCGCTGCCGGAGCGTATGAATATCTCCGAGCACGCACACATTTCCATATTTTTCATTGAAAAATCCGTACTCGGACTTTGCCTGTACGGATTTCCCGTGTCCGAGATGGTCATTTCCCACGACATGATATCCTTTTTCACAGAGAAACTGTGCAAACTCGTCATATCTTTCGATGTACTCCATCATTCCATGGCAGATCTGAAGGACAGCCTTTACTTCTTTGTCCGGTTTCCATTCGATCGTATGGATCTCAGTGTTGCCATCTTTCGATGGGAAATAGAACTCATCTCTCATGTTACTCACTACCTGTCATCTAAATTTACATATTCGCGATACGGTGCGAGAGGCTTATATGCCGGACGTATGATCTTATCAACGTTCTGGAGCTCTTCCATTCTGTGAGCGCTCCATCCGACAATACGTGCCGCTGCAAAGATCGGTGTATACAGAGACTTGGGTATATCCAGCATACTGTATACCAGACCGCTGTAGAAATCTACATTGGCATTAACACCTTTATAAATATGACGCTTCTCGCCGATGATCTGCGGCGCCATATGTTCTACTTTTTCGTACAGCGCATACTCTGCGTCATGTCCTTTTTCATGTGCAAGCTGTTTAACAAAAGCTTTAAAAATATCAGCACGGGGATCAGAGATTGAATACACTGCATGACCCATGCCGTAGATCAGGCCCTTCTTATCAAACGCCTTCTTATCGAGAAGAGCTTCCAGATAAGCTCTGATCTGATCATCATCGGTCCAGTCCTCTACATTCTTCTTCATGTCTTCGAACATCTGCGTAACTTTTATATTCGCACCGCCGTGTTTCGGTCCCTTAAGCGACGCCATGGCCGCGGCGATCGTGGAATATGTATCTGTACCGGAAGATGTAACGACATGCGTGGTAAACGTGGAGTTGTTACCACCGCCGTGATCCATATGAAGCACCATGGCCATATCAAGGATCTTTGCTTCAAGCTCCGTATACTGTCTGTCTTCGCGGAGCATCATCAGAATGTTCTCTGCCATAGAAAGCTCCGGTTTCGGTGCATAAATATACAGATCTTCGCCCCTCTTATAATTGTAAGCGTGATATCCGTATACCATCAGCATAGGGAACTGGCTGATCAGATTCAGACACTGGCGCAGCACATTCGGAATACTTGTATCGTCCGCTTTATCGTCATAAGAATAAAGCTGCAGGATACTTCTGGTAATACTGTTCATCATATCACGGCTGGGCGCTTTCATGATAACGTCGCGCACAAAATTCGGAGGAAGCATGCGCCTTTCTGCCAGCATATCCTGAAAGTCCTTCAGCTGTTTCTTCGTCGGAAGATCACCGAAAAGAAGCAGATATGTCGTCTCTTCAAATCCGGGATGTTTTGCGTCCAGGAAGCCTTTTACCAGATCCTTTATGTTATAACCGCGGTAATAGAGATTTCCTTCGCAGGGGACTGATTTGCCGTCGACGATCTTGGATGCGCAGACATCTGAAATATTCGTCAATCCGGCAAGAACACCTTTACCGTTCAGGTCACGAAGTCCGCGTTTCACTTCATACTTCGTATACAATTCCTTGTCAATCGCATTGTTAGTTTCACATTTGAGAGCTAATTCTTCAATCTCCGGAGTAATATCGAAAAAAATGCTGTCAATATCTTTTGCCATGTATGTTCCTCCTTCTCTCTTAATTATGTTTTCACTGTATGACCTTTTTATTATACTAAAAAAAGAGAATTTATACAATTAACACTCTATTAAAAATTTATGAACTGCACGGCCTTTTCTGTCTATTTATTGGCATTTTTGCACAAAATATTCTGTCATCTTTTTATGTTGTTTAAAATATTAGATAAATTTGCAAATTCTTCTAACGTCAGGGCTTCCCCTCTTACACTCGCTCCCCTGCCCAGTCTGCCGACAGCCTGCTCGATTTCATCTTTTGTAAAATCCAGTTCCGCCGAATTCTTCAGTCCGTTCGCAAGTGTTTTTCTTCTCTGATTAAACGACGCTCTGATGATGCGGAACATAAGCGCCTCATTCTCCACACTGACAGGGGGATTATTATATCGTTCCAGCCGGATCACCGCTGATCCGACTTTCGGGCGGGGCATAAAGCAGTTGGGCGGAACATTGGCCACAATGTATGGCTTCGCATAATACTGGACAGCCAGTGAGAGTGCGCCGTAATCCTTTGATCCCGGTCCTGTCTGCATCCGGTCCGCTACTTCCTTCTGTACCATGACCGTGATACTCTGAAGCGGCACATGATTCTCAAAAAGTCCCATAATAATTGGCGTAGTGATATAGTAAGGAAGATTTGCCACTACCTTCAGAGGCTTTCCGTTATTCTCTTCTTCCGCCAGTTTCCCGATATCTACTTTCAGCACATCTTCATTGATGACCTTTACATTATCATAGCCGTCCAGTGTATCCTGCAGAATAGGGATCAGCGTCCTGTCAATCTCGACCGCTATGACCTTCCTGGCCGCACATGCAAGGTACTGCGTCATTGTCCCGATACCCGGTCCGATTTCAAGTACACAGTCGTCTTTCCCGATTTCCGCCGCGCGGATAATCTTATCCAGAACATGTGTATCGATCAGGAAATTCTGACCAAACTTCTTCTGGAATACAAAGTTATATTTCTGAAGCACCGCAATCGTGTTCTGCGGATTGCCAAGGGTTGGTTCTTTCATGCCTTTCTCCTCAAATTATATAATATTCTGCTGTTTTCTTCCGTCTGCCGGATAACCTCTTCCTCACTTACACCTTTAAGCTCCGCGATTTTCTCCGCTACATACGGAAGATAAAGAGAAGAATTCCTCTTTCCGCGGTAAGGCTCCGGCGCAAGATACGGGCAGTCTGTCTCCAGCACAATAGATGTGAGCGGGATTTCCTCAACAACATTTTTCAGTTTTTTCGCGTTTTTAAAAGTTACCACTCCGCCTATACCGATATAATATCCCATTTTCACATATTCCTTAGCCATCTCGACAGAGTATGAATAGCAATGTATGACAGCGCTCATGCCCGCGGCATATTCGCGCATGATATCCATCGTATCTGCGGCAGCTTCCCGGCTGTGTATGATCACAGGCAGCCTTTTCTCCCGTGCAATTTCAAGCTGGCGTATGAACCATTTTTTCTGTATATCGTGACTCTCATTATCCCAGTAGTAATCCAGGCCGATCTCACCCACAGCCACGATCTTCTCAAGCTCCAGAAGCCGCTCCATCTCATCCATATGCTCTTCTGTAAGCACCCCCACTTCATCCGGGTGAATACCAATCGCTCCATATATAAACGGATAGTCCTCCGTCAGTTTCCGTATCTTCTCCCACGACTCAAGAGTCGAACCGGCATTGACGATCAGTCCGATCCCGCCGTCATGCATACTGTTTAAAAGCTCGTCTCTGTCCGTGTCAAACTGCCCGTCATCATAGTGGGCATGTGTGTCAATTATCATTCTCTGCTCCTTTCATCGAGGCCTTCACTTCCAGAATCCTGCATACAGATTCGTCAATCCGCTCCTCCGTCACAGTTCCGTTTTCCACAGCGCTCAATACACCATTATATGCGCTCTGAAAGTCCTCCGGCATCAGCAGCATATCCGCGCCGGCGTTCAGGGCAGCTACTGCCGCCTCGGATGAACTGTACTGAGCTGTAATCGCTCCCATATTGAGCGCATCCGTGATCACCATACCGTCAAATCCCATTTTTTCTCTTAATATGTCCGTGATCATCGTTTTTGATAACGTTGCCGGTGTATTATCTCCCGTGACATTCGGACAGGAAATATGGCTGACCATGATCACCTGTATTCCATTGTCAATTCCGTCCTGAAACGGGACAAACGCTCCCTTCTCCAGTTCCTCAAGAGTATCGTCCACATATGCGTATCCCTCATGAGAGTCAGCCGTAGTTCCCCCATGTCCGGGAAAATGTTTGTACATTCCGATAATCCCCTGTCCGTTCAGCCCTTTCAGTTCCGCGGCAGCCATCTTCGCCACAAGCTCCGGATCTGAGCCGAAAGAGCGATACTTCACCACCTGATTTTCCGGATTCGTCAGCACATCGGTATCCGGCGCAGCGTCCATATTGAATCCCAGATCACTCAGATACGCTCCGATCGTACTCCCGATTTCGTATGCTTCCTGCGTATCGCCTCTGCTTCCTACATCACTCATATTTCCGATCTTCTCTACGCCGAATGCGGCATTGCTTCCCACACGTGCCACCTGTCCGCCTTCTTCATCAACTGACAGGAACACAGGAAATCCCATGCGTTCCTCTGCATACTGCTGTGTGTTGGAAAGCATCTTCCGTGTCTGGTCCGGATTCTGCAGATTCTGTGAGAAATAGATCACGCCTCCTACCGGATAAGTATCAAAAGCATTCTGTGTAGCCGCTCCGGCCTGAACCGCTGTCCCCACTCCGGTCAGCGCCTCCGGGGTGACCATAAAAAGCTGACACACTTTCTCTTCCAATGTCATGGAATCCATAATCTCTTTAATTTCTGCGTCCGTACCGTCATCCGACTGTCCGCCGTTTTCATCTGCCTGCGCGCCCGCCTCAGTATCAGCCTGGCCGTTTCCGGCAGTTTCCTGAACCGGAGACTGCTGACCATTGTCCGGATTTTGATTTTTATCTTTGCTGTCCATTTCTCCGAAGATCATCCATATCGCAATCGCAACAGCAGCGATGATCACCAGAACTGCGGCGACACTTCCAATGATATATTTCCCGTTACCGGTACCGGTGCTTTTCTTCCGTCGTCCATTCTTATTTGTACTCATCTAATTTTCCCTCATTCTTCACTATCTGTTTCCCCTGCACATGTACCGGCTCTCCCCGCCGGCACCGCAGCCTCATAAATTATATCATACTTTCCCCTGGCACGCCGCATTTTTACTTATAACTTATAATCAATACATATAATGAATAAAACACTTGTATTTTTTCCTCTTTTTGTCTACTCTAATATATAGAATTCTCTTCTTCTGTCATAAGAGGATACTAAATTATGAATAGACGAGGTATGTAAAATGAAGCCAATCAAAGAAGGTAAAGTACGCGAAATCTACGACAACGGCGACAGCCTGATCCTTGTAGCTACCGACAGGATCAGCTGCTTTGATGTGATTCTGAAAAATACGATCACAAAGAAAGGAACAGTTCTCACACAGATGTCCAAATTCTGGTTCGAGATGACGCAGGATATCCTGCCGAACCACATGATCACAACAGATGTAAATGAAATGCCGGAGTTCTTCCGCCAGCCGCAGTTTGACGGCAACAGCATGATGTGCAGAAAGCTTCAGATGCTCCCGGTTGAGTGCATTGTCCGCGGATACATAACAGGAAGCGGCTGGGCAAGTTATCAGAAAGACGGCACTGTCTGCGGAATCAAGCTTCCGGAAGGCCTGAAAGAATCTGACAAACTGCCGGAACCGATCTATACTCCTTCCACAAAAGCAGAGATCGGCGACCACGATGAGAACATTTCATATGAGCAGAGCATCGAGCATCTTGAGAAAGCATTTCCGGGCAAGGGAGAAGAGTATGCGTCCAAGCTGCGCGACTATACGATCGCTCTCTACAAAAAATGTGCGGACTACGCGCTGAGCCGCGGCATTATCATCGCAGATACAAAATTTGAATTCGGACTGGACGAAGAAGGAAATATCGTACTGGGTGATGAGATGCTGACACCGGACAGCTCCCGTTTCTGGCCTGCTGACGGCTACGAGCCGGGACACTCCCAGCCGTCCTTTGACAAGCAGTTCGCACGCGACTGGCTGAAAGCCAATCCGGACAACGACTGGACTCTTCCGGATGATATTGTTGAAAAGACGATCGATAAATATCTCCAGAGCTATGAAATGCTGACAGGAAAGAAATTACAGTAAAGACATACAAAAGCGGAGCGGCTGTGCATCATTACACATGAGAATGGATGTACAGCCGTTATTTTAAGGGGGGATTATTTTGCCGGACAGGAGAAAAAGAGAACACATCCGTTACCGTATTTTTGAAATCCTCGAGGTGCGGACCGGAACCGTCAGCTATGCCGCCCGTATTTATGACTGTATATATCTTATCACTATCATCATCAATCTGGCTGCAAGCATCATGCATACGTACGAATCGTACCGGCTGAAATACGGAGATCTTCTGATCCTTATTGAGAATATTACGGTTGCGCTGTTCTGCGTCGATTATATACTGCGGCTGTGCACGGCAAAATACATGTATCCGGAATCAAAAGGGCCGGGAGCCGTAAGGAAATATATTTTTTCCTTTACAGGGATCATAGACATGCTCTCTTTCCTGCCTTATTATCTGCCGGTGTTTTTCCCTTCGGGGGCAGTCGCGTTCCGCCTGCTGAGAGTCATGCGGATATTCCGTCTGTTCCGGATCAATGCCTATTACAATTCTTTCCGGCTCATAACAGAAGTATTGAACAGCAAAAGGCAGCAGCTCTTTTCTTCAGTATTTACGATTCTTATTCTCATGCTCGCCTCCAGCCTGTGCATGTACAGCCTGGAACACGAGGCACAGCCGGAAGTATTCACCAATGCATTCTCCGGAATCTGGTGGGCGGCGTCCACACTGCTGACTGTCGGATACGGAGATATTTATCCGATTACCACGCTGGGAAAACTGTTTGGTATCTTCATTACATTTCTCGGCGTAGGCATGGTGGCAATCCCGACCGGTATCATTTCCGCCGGATTCGTGGATCAGTATTCGCGGATCAAACGGATGAGCGAGTACGGTCAGGAAACCGACGTACACTTTATCAAAATCCACCTGACCGCCCGCGATCCATGGGTGAAAAAGAGTATAGCCCAGCTCCATCTGCCCGAGCGGGTTATCGTCGCTGTCGTACTGCGCAATCACCGCGCGCTTGTACCAAGGGGGAATCTTGTTCTGCGTGTAGACGACATAATGGTACTGGCAGCTGAATCTTTCCAGGATAAAGAGCATATCCGGCTCAAAGAAATCATCCTGCAGAAGAACAACCCATGGACCGGACAGCGTATCCGTGATCTGGATATCTCCAGACATTCGGTTATCGTACTCGTGAAACGGAAGGAAAAGGTCATGATTCCAAACGGAAACCTGATACTGCGAGAAGGAGATATGGTGATACTGTACTCTGAAATGCGGATCGCAAATGTGACAGAAATAGAAATTTAAACCAGACCGGGGCGTAGTAAAATTGAATTTACTACGCCCCATGCTCTACCATCGTTTTTCTGTTCCCGGACAATGCCGTACAGCCATCGCCGCCCGCATCTCTACGAAACAACCGCATATTCTGCACATACCTTTAAAAAGATGCTCACACTTTCTACATTCCGACAGTCTGCGTTCATATTCTTCATCAGACACTTTATCATCCTCGGAAATATTTGCAATATATGCATACATATTTTGAAAATATTCCGCCTCAGAAGTATCCCTCAGAAGACATTTCCTGCATATCCGCTGTGTTTCTGCCATTTCTTATCTCAGCTCCAGATGAAGAACGCTGCACGCCGGAATCGTAAACTTCACTCCGCTCTCCGTTATCTGTGTTCCGTCAAACTTCTTCACATAAACATGTTCCGGATCTTCAAAAGTATTCATGGCCTGCATCTCATCTGTCACAATCTCGCCCCTAACTTCTTTTACGCTTCTGTCCACAATAAACGTATCAATATCATAACTCTCTTCAATAGAAAGATTTGTCATAGTCAGATGCAGTACTCCCTCTTCATCCACAGAAACAGATTCTGTCAAATTCGGCACCTTCCATTCCTCTTCAGCTCCGATAACCTCTGTCTCGATACTGCTCTCTACAAGAGACGCATCCTGATGGTATTTATACATATCAAATACATGGTAAGTCGGTGTCTTGATCATCTTCTCTCCCTCTGTCAGGATCACTGCCTGAAGTACGTTCACGATCTGTGCCAGATTCGCCATCCTGACCCGGTCGCTGTGTTTGTTGAAAATGTTAAGAGTGATTCCGGCAACCAGGGCATCCCTCATGGTATTCTGCTGATACAGAAATCCCGGATTTGTTCCAGGCTCGCAGGTAAACCACGTGCCCCATTCATCCACTACCATGCCAATCTTCTTTTCCGGATCAAATTCATCCATAATCTTGCCGTGACGGCAGATCAGCTCTTCCATGAACAAAGCTTTATTTAATGTCTTATACCATACTTTTTCATCAAAATCTGTAGCGCTTCCCTTGATCTCCCAGCCTTCCGGATGCACATAATAATGGAGAGAAAGTCCGTCCATAAATCCGTGCTGAGCCGGAATAGAATGTCTGAAGCATGTAGACAAAACATCCCTTGTCCATTCATAATCATCCACGTTGGCTCCGCAGCAGATCTTCTGAATATGGTGATCCGTTTTATAATCACGGACATAGGTCTGATATCTGCGATATTCATTTGCATAAAAATCCGGGTTCATATTTCCGCCGCATCCCCAGTTTTCATTTCCCACACCGAAGAAATCAACTTTCCACGGTTCTTTCTGACCGTTTTTTTCTCTCAGTTCGGCCATCGGGGATACCCCTTCAAACGTCATATATTCCACCCACTCGGACATTTCCTGTACAGTGCCGCTTCCCAGATTTCCATTGATATATGTCTCACAGCCCAGCTGCCGGCACAGTTCAAAAAACTCATGGGTACCAAAACTGTTGTCCTCCACAACACCGCCCCAGTGTGTATTGACAATCTTTTTCCGGTTTTCTTTGGGACCGATTCCATCTTTCCAATGGTATTCATCTGCAAAGCATCCTCCCGGCCAGCGCAACACCGGAACCCGGATCTCTTTCAAAGCCTCTACCACATCTGTACGCATGCCGTTTACATTTTCAATGGATGAGTTTTCACCTACATAGATTCCCTCATAGATACATCTTCCGAGATGTTCCGAAAAATGTCCGTATATCTCCTTATTGATCCTGCTCAGTTTTCTGTTTGGATTGATTATCATTCTTGCCATTATCAGCTTCCTCCTAGTTTTTACATTCTGCGTAGTCATTTTCCGTATGGGGGGAAGCCCGATATCTTCCGCCCCCGCTGTAAATCATATTGCATTCAAACCGCTTCCCCATATGGAAACGCCTGTCTCACTGCACAGTGCGGTAAAGGTCATAACATATTTCTTCCCGTCCTCATCCCACTGCTTTAAGAAGACTCCTTTGTAAGTATTCCCGTCTATCGTCAGCTCCGCCCCATAATCGCCGGTAAGTTTCCAGGTACCTTCTGCAGCTCCGCTGATATCTCCGTTTTTATTCAATTCAATCTCTTCCGATGTTTTCATTTCCGCAGAAATATCCCGTCCGTGATTGATCAGCTTATACGTGCCGGCAACTGATTCTTTATTGCAGGGTTCTACTGTTTCTTCCGCATACCGGTATGGCGCAATGACAGGCCATCCATCCTCATTAAAGAACATCTGATGCACCCTGACCTGATGCTCTTCGCCGCTGTTCTCAAACCTGGTGTGGTAGATGATAAAATATTTATCGGTCTCCTCCTGGTACAGGCATGAATTATGTCCCGGAGAAAGGTAGCCTCTCCTGTCTTCTCCTTCCTCGCCTTCTTTCCACTCAAACTTGTAACCGCCCATCAGCTTTGTCCCATACTGTTCGGCAGTCACATCACTGAACGAAGAGCCCGACGGTCCTTTGCAGTCAGCCATCTCCTGTCCCATCGAGTCTACATACGGCCCGTCCGGATTTTCCGAACGGCACACCCGGATGTTATATCCCCCGTCCGAATCCAGCCCGCCGAAAGACAAAAACATGTAGTAGTAACCTGTGTCTTCATTGTAGATCACATACGGAGCCTCTATTCTCAGATGATTGCCTCCCAGCAGTTTTTCTCCGTAACCGCTCTCCAGAGGAAGTCCGGTCTCCGGATCCATCTCCTTAATGAAAATACCTCCGGAGTAAGAGCCATAGATCATCCACAGTCTCTCCTGCGCATCATAAAACGTATTGGGATCCACTGTATTAGGATCTGATGCTGCCTGATAGAGATTGCCGTCTTCATCATCCTGCCCCGCATCCATTCCAGATTTCAGCATCAATCCTTCATTTTCATACGGACCGGATACGCTGTCCGAAACTGCTGTCCCCAGACAGGACACCGGCGTATCTCCCTGACAGTTACAATAATACAGATGATATTTTCCATCATTCAGTTTAACTACGTCAGGCGCCCAGAATGTGTTGCTGTGTGACCACTCAAAAGCGTCTTTCATTACAGAATACACATCAGGAATGATCTCATTATCATCTTTCACTCCCTGGTTTACATAAGACCAGTTCATCAGATCATCTGTTTTTGCCACAGCCAAATGTGATCCGAAAATATAATAACTCCCGTCATCTCCCTGAACGATAGATGGATCGTGAACAGACACTTCCGAAAATTCTTTTTCCACTGGCGTGTCTGCTTTTAATTTCTCCTGTTTTCCACATGCCGATGTCCCCAGACACAGGAGCGCCAGCATGCATACCAATAACCTCTTCAATTTTACCTCCTTTTCGCATCATATACATACAAAAAGCGGCCCAGATACATGGTTTTCCACTGTTTTCTGAGCCGCCGTATTCACTTGTTGATATATCTTACTCTTATTTTTACATCGGACTGTACGCAATCCTGACTTTGATATCCTGATTATAATTTCCGAATCCGCTGCCGAAGATCGTCAGACCTCCCACATTCTTTGCATCTTCCTCGATCTGGAATTTAACCCGGATCGAGCTCTTATAATCAAGATTAAACTGTCTTATGTTCACATCCGATATCTTCAGTCCGTCCACAAAGGTTCCTTTTTTATTTATGACGATCATCTTAAGAAGACCGTACTGATTCCAGTTCGGGAACCACCAGTCCGGCGTGAAGATTCCCTGTACATCTCCGTAATCTCCCGGGCTTGTCCACGTTCCGATCTTCACGTCATTCAGGAAAAATGAAATATCCGAGGGCCAGTCATTATTGATTCCCGGAGCTTCCGAGCTGAGTTCCAGAGAAAGTGTGATCTGATCTATCTTCGTCGCACTCGGAAGCAGATTTGGGACAAGGTACTCAATATACCCCTTGGTAAACCACAGAATCTGCGCTTTAATCCTGTCCGGATGTGCAAAATATCTCGGGTCATCCACTTCTCCTATCAGCGCCTGATCCGTCGCCAGTCCGCAGGTCGGATATACCTCATAATTCGAATAATGACCGACTTTCACTTCCGTATTGTAAATGTTATTCTCATCTTCAGTCTCATCGCTGTCAATCTCAAACAGGATCTTATCCACCGCTACCCGGCAAAGCTTTTGGTTTCCATGACCGCCACGTTCCGCCAGCACCTGAATAATGCCGCTCTCCTCCAGCTTCTTGATATGACTGGTGAGCGCACCGTTGGTGATTCCAAGCGCAGAGGCAAGTTCATTCATATTCATCTCACGGTTCTCCAGGAGCAGTTTCACAATATTGATCCTCAGCTCGGATCCCAGCGCCTTAAACACCGGAAGCCCTTCATCCAAATTTTTTATGTGTAACATTGCTTTTTCCTACTTTCCAGATAACCTTAATATTTTAGATTTGTCTAAACAATACTATACATGAATTTTTTCCAATATGCAAGCCCGGAATTATTAATTCCTGTAATAACTGCCACATCTTCTCCGTTCTCAAAATCCGGGCATTTGTATATGACACATTCTTCCGGATATAAACTCTTTCTATGCGCTGTTTCTTCCTTTGAAAACTTTATGCAATTATCAACATCGTCAAATACCAGGCTTTCCCCGCGGCCTCTGACCTCATCCGGAGAAAGCGGCTCAAACTTTTCTCCCTGATATGGTTCCGGACCAAATACAGGCCAGCCATTTACAAAGAACATAGGACGCACCATCATATAATGAATCTGATAGTTGTTTCTCTCCATTTCACTGTCATAGACGCAGTTTACAGATGCCCCGTCCCGGAAATGATGCACGAAGAAATACCGCTTTGACACAGGATCATAAAACGGCACGCCATGCCCCGGGCCTCTTATACCGCCCCATTTCCAACCGTCCCTGTCGGATCCGACCGGCGGATCAGACGATTGAAAACAATAACTGCCGGCAAGCTTCACTCCCATAGAATGCTCCTTCAGATCTCTCCCTTTTATATCCAGGTACGGACCTGTAACCTTGGTGCTCCTTCCCACACGAATATCATAATCATCTCCCAGCCATCCATAAGACTGAAACAGATAGAAGTATCCTGTCTCAGGCACATATATCACCGCCGCACCCTCAGGACCATCTATAATTGCATCCGGAGCTTTTCTTGAAATGCATATCCCCATACTGCGAGGATCACCGTCCGCCGAAAGCCCCGTATCCGGATCCAGCTCTTTGATATATATACCGCCGAAAAAAGAACCGTAAACAAGCCAGCTTTTTTCTTCCGTATGTACGATGTGTGGATCTATCGCATTCGGATATGTATCATCCGTGCCCCATGTATCGGCTACGATTCCTCTGTTCTCAAAAGGTCCCAGCGGAGTATCCGATACAGCCAGCCAGATTCGTGACTCCGAGCTTCCGAACGCTTTTGTCGCCGAATAGTACATCCTGTATTCACCGTTCACATACTCAGCAAACGGCGCCCAGAAACCTTCTGTTTCAGGATAATCTCCGTTGTCAGCGCCTTCCCCCGCCGCTTTCTCCGAAAGTACTGTTCCTTCATATTTGAAATGAACCAGATCATCGGAGCTCCTTACCGGGATTCCCCGTTTTTCACAAAGCCCTGCCTCAGGACGGTATACATCCGTACTATAGGAAAAATATCTCCCACTCACAGGATCCCACATCATCGACGGATCATGGGACCATACCGCCGGATTACGAACCACATCGGTATCATTTAACCGAAGTATCCTTTCCATATATAGAGTCCTCTTTTCAAAACATTCATTTTCTCCGTTATAGTCTAAAAAAGGGACCGCTGTCAGCAGCCTGAACAGCAGCCCCGTACACTGTAAAACCTTATCCTTTAATTCCTGAAACCGCCATAGATTCAATAATGTATCTCTGGAAGAAGAAAAACAGAAGCAGAGTTGGCAGTATTGCCAGCACAGACGCCGCCATAATAAGCGGGTAATCGCTGTTCACTGCATAATACGCATTAAAGGAACGGATAACAACCTGCAGGGTGAACCATTCTTCATCCTGGATAAATATCGTCGGTGCCAGATAGTCATTCCAAATCCCCATAAACCAAAGGATCAGCTGGGTCATCAGCGCTCCTTTCATCAAAGGAAGGAATATACCGTAATACATCCTGAAATATCCGCACCCGTCAATTTTCGCCGCCTCCACAATAGAATCCGGTACACTGGTCAGATTCTGTCTCAGGAAAAAGATAATACTGACATTACCGAAAAGCCCCGGAATGATCAGCGGCAGAAGACTGTTTGTCCACCCCATTTTCGTAAACATTACATACTGCGGGATCATAACAACTGCAAAGGGAATCATCATTGTAGCCAGAAGCCCCAGGAAAATCCCGCTCTTTCCTTTAAATTTAAGTTTACTGAAAGAAAATGCCGCAAGGGATGATGTAAAACCTCCCACAATCAACACCGGAAGTGCCACGATCAATGTATTTCGCAGACCTCTTAAGAATTCAGGTTTCTGAAGCACTTCCGCATATTTACCGAATTTCCATGGATTCGGAATAATGCTGAAGTTTGCAGAAAGGATCTGGTTTTTAGTCATAAACGAACTCAAAAACATATAAATAAGAGGGAATACCATAACAATAGCGCCAACGAGAAGAAGTATAAATACAACTCCATCTACAGCCTTTGCTTTTTTCGTTTTAACCTCTGAGCTTTTTTCATCAAGATTCGCCATAGTTCCACCTCCTATTCAATGGTTTTGACCCATTTGTCCTGAACTTTAAAGTTGATTGCCGTAACAATAAAGATAAAGATTGCCAGGATAAACGCCATAGCCGAACCGTAACCCATCTGATTATTGCCGAATGCCTTATCATACAGGTAAAAGACAACCGTTGCCGCGCTGTAATTCAGTCCGCCGTTAGGAACCATAACCAGGACTTCTACAAATACCTGGAATCCGCCGATCAGACCTGTGATCAGCAGATAAAATGTAACCGGAGACACAAGCGGAATAGTAATATGCCTGAACAAATTAAAGCCGCTGGCCCCGTCAATCTTTGCTGCTTCGTAATAGTCTCTTGGAATACTCTGCAGACCTGACAGATACAAGATGATCGATCCGCCCAGTCCTTTCCAGACCATGAAAATGATAATTGATACCTTTACCCAGAATTCATCTCCCAGCCAGTTAGGACCGTGAGCTCCAGTCACCGCTTTGATAATACTGTTCAAGAGACCGTAATCATAATTGAATACCCACATCCACAGAATCGCAACTGCAACAAGAGAAGATACTACCGGCACATAATATAATGTACGGAGTATTTTAATTCCCCGGATCTTACGGTTCATTCCAACCGCAATAATAAGCGCAAGAATCATTCCGATCGGAATTCCGATCATATA
This sequence comes from uncultured Lachnoclostridium sp., assembly GCA_946491795.1. Lineage (GTDB taxonomy): Bacteria > Bacillota > Clostridia > Lachnospirales > Lachnospiraceae > Mediterraneibacter > Mediterraneibacter gallistercoris. The sequence continues at coordinate 60,555 of CAMLYF010000007.1, forward strand.
AATTACCGTATTCAGCAGCACCTTCCAGAATTTTTCATCTCCCAGAAGCTTGATATAGTTTTCCGCTCCCACAAAATTGGACATCATATCATTCATACCATTCCATTTTGTCAGACTGGCGACAAACGCGAATACGATAGGAAAGGCCATGAAGATCAGAAAGCCGATAAACGGCGGGGACACAAATGCCAGTCCCCAGCAATGCTCTTTGAATTCGGCCTTATTCATCTTTTTCTTTACTGGTTTCACTTTAGTTTCGCTCATACCATTTACCTCCAGACAGAGAGAGGGCAGAAATACCGGATTAAGCCGACGCCGATATTCTCCCCCTCCTCTCTTCGGAGGACCGGGTTCAGACCGGTCCTCAATCATAATTTACTCTACACTTTCCCATGCTTCATCAAGAGATTCCTGCATTTGGGGCTGTACCTGTGCAATATATTCATCTACTGTCATAGAACCGTTTTTCACATTATCAAGCCCTTCCAGGAAAATATCATGCCATTCCGCATTAGGTGTATAAGTTGTCTCCTGGAATTTTCCTTCATATTTATCTGTGCCGTTCAGATAATTGAAGAACACGTCCACATTTGAAGGGAAGGCAAGCGTTCCATCCTCGATTGCTGTCATGAACTCACCTTCTGCCAGAGACTTAATGTTCGGAAGCTGGATAGACTGTCCTCCGGTAATACCGGACAGCTCTTTCTGGCCATCCTCATCTGTACACAGATAGGAGATCAGCTCGGTAGCTTCTTCCTGATTCTTACTGTTAGCAGATACACAGAATCCCACGGTTCCCAGCCATGTCATGGTCTTGCCTGTTGACAGTGTGGGGTATGCGCACAGATCCCAGTCAAACGGGAATGTTTCTTTATCCATAAAGGCTGCCACATCCCATGTACCGCATGCATAGAACGCCTCCTGGCCTGCAAGCCATCTCTGATATACACCGAGAGAAGCATCCTGCTCAACTGTCGGTGTAACTTTATATTTCAGTGTAAGATCTACATAATCCTGAAGAGCTTCTTTGAACTCAGGTGTATCAATGTTGACCGTCTTATAATCATCTGTCAGATAACTTGCGCCATTGGACCATACAAACGGCTGAAGCATAAATGCGTTTGCCATACCGCATCCCCACTGATCGATTTCTCCATCTCCGTCTGTGTCTTTTGTAAACTGTTTACATACATCAACGAATTCTTCAAATGTATACGGATTCTCCGGATCCGGATACGGGATCCCCGCCTCGTCAAACATATCTTTATTGTAAGCATACGCAAATACAGATGCGTCTTTCGGAAGAGCATAAAGATCTCCGGATCCTGTTTTCTCTCCGTCATAACGGTAGCTGTCCAGAGCTTCCTGAGCCACAAGACCGTCAGTAGAAATTCCTTTTTCGTCCAGAATCGGCTGCAGATCGGCGATATAGCCGTTTTCTACAAATTGCTCCACAGATTCCGGCCCTACATAAAATACGTCCGGAAGATCTCCCGCAGTCATCATACCAGTCAGTGTCTTGGAATACTCTTCCTGCGTCGTAATCTGGATATCAACATTCGCGATCGTATCTTTGTGATCCTCCTCAAACTTGGCTATCATGTCCTTGTACACCTCTGACTCGTGGTCATTCGCAAAGATGAACACCGACAGATTTTTCCTTCCGTCTTCTGACTCACTGGAATCAGAATTGCCGCAGCCTGCAAGGATGGTTGTTGCCAGTGTCGCAGCCACAACACCAACTGAAATGAGTTTCTTCATTTTCATAAAATAGTTCCTCCTTCTCTCTTTATGTCTTTGTTGACACGTTTCTTTTGTGTGTACATCATATCATTGTTTTTTAGATTATTCAATATTCTTTTAAATATTTCTAAATATAAGCGTCATTTTCAACTTTATTTACAATTATACATCTTTGTTTTTGTGCATGTTTTCTAATTTGTATTCTTTTTATTTAGATTAATCAAAACTAATCAATACATCTCAATATTATTATCATACGAAAATACAGGAAATCCCTTATCATCATAATCAAGTTTCATCACCATAGCATGTCTATTCGGGTCGTAAAGCGGATCTCCCACGATCTCGTCATACTGTCTGGCATGATATATGCACAAATCCGTAACCCCATCTCCGGCTTTGACAAAAGAATTGTGTCCCGGGCCGTAGATTCCTTTTTCGGAATCCGTCCGGAGCACCGGATACCGGAGCTTTGTCCACGCACGCGGATCCAGAACGTCCGCATTTTCATCTATATACATAAGTCCCATACAGTAGCACACTCCGGTTGCGCTGGCGGAAAATGTAAGAAAAATTTTCCCGTCGTGTTTTAAAACAGCAGGACCTTCATTCACCCAAAAATCCACTCTTTCCCAGTCATAATCCGGTGTTGTGAGAAGAACCTGAGCTGTTCCCAGTTTAACCGGGCTTTCCATCCTTGCTATATAAAGATTCGACACCTTCTTTCCCACTCCGGTTTTCTCTGCCCATATATAGTAGCGTTCTCCTCTGTTTTCAAACACTGTAGCATCCAGAGAGAAGTCATGAAACGAAAATTCATCATCATCCGCAGCCTGCATCATGCCCATTTCTTCCCAGGGATCCTCCATTGGGTTCTGCCCCTTGCACCGGAGCACATACGGCCTGATTTCCCATATATCATCTTTGTCCCCCGCCGCATAATAGATGTACCATTCACCGTCCAGATAATGAATCTCCGGAGCCCAGATGTGTATGCTCTGCTCACCGCTCTCATGTTTATACCATACCGCGATTTCCTGCGCCGTCCCCAGTCCGGCAATCGTACCGGCACTACGCAGAATAATTCTGTCATACTCCGGAACCGACGCGGTAAAATAATACGTTCCGTCCGAATGGCGGTATACATACGGATCCGCCCTCTGCTCTATAAAAGGTTTATTATAAAGCGTTTTTCGATAATTACTGTTATCCATTTTTTCCTCCTTGCCTCGCACGCCCTATGATGATACGCACAAAATATATATCGAGTTCAGTTTACACTACACAATACACTGAAGCAATATTAATTTTAGTTTTTATTAAAATATTACAGTTTTTTCTAAATATTTTTGTTTATTATTACATCTGGTTTTTCCATCTAAAGCGATTATAATGTATTATAATTACTATTCAGAGAGGAGTATTTTCCATGAACCTGTTTTCTTATGACAGCCTTTTTTCACGTTTTTTATATTTTGTAGCGGATATTGTGACGCTGCATATCTTATGGCTGATCTACAGTATTCCAATCGTTACAATAGGCGCGTCCACAACAGCTCTTTATTACAGCTGTATGAAACGCATACGAACCGGAGAAGGTTATGTAAGCAAAAACTTCCGCCGGTCTTTTCGCGAAAATTTCCGCCAGTCTACCATTATATGGATGATTCTCCTTATAACCGTAACTGTTTTTATATGCGATCTCCGCATAGGTATGGCGTTGGACAGTACCGCAGGTACTTTTATGCTTGTAAGCTGTTCCGTTTTTCTCATCCCGCTGCTCCTCCTGTGCATTTACATCTTTCCCGTACAGGCTAAATTTGAGAATCCTGTTTTCGAGAATATAAAAAATGCACTGATCATGTCGATCAGGCATTTCCCGTGTTCTCTGCTCCTTATCGCTATCTACGGAACAATTATAATTCTTTTATTTTCTTTCCCGCCCCTCGCAGGTCTTCTTCTCTGCTGTGGGGCAGGATTGATTGGATATATCACTTCAAATATATTTGTATACATCTTCCGCAAATATGTTCCGGATGAACTTGAAAACGACTTGGAAGCATCCGGAGAGCATTTTGAGTAAACTTTAATCATTCACAGAAATGCAAAGTTCGTTCAAAATCTGAAGATCTCTTTTTTGATCAGTATTCCTGAACTCTATCCGCACCCTCTTCCCCGCATACTTTGCAGGAAGAGGGATTTCTTTTTCACACAATCCGGTGTCACCGTATACATCCTCTTTCTCGCTCAAAAGTTCTCCATCCACAGAAATCCTGCAGTTCCCGGATTCTCCCCATGTTACCGCAAGCGAACTTTTCTCTTGAGGTATATCCATCTCATACGAAAACCATCCGCCGGGCTTCGCGCTTCTTCCCCTTTTCCCCGACACATTCACCGCCTCCGTGCAGCTTCCCTGTATCCCGTGCGCCAGCTCATACTGGTCGTTCCCCAAAGGTATTACCTCTCTGCGGTGTTTCATAACGTATTCTTTTCTCAACTGTTCGCGCCGATAGTCTTCATACTCCTCGCTCCCTTTTTTATACAAATAAAAATATATCCCATACCTCACCTGATTTTTCAGAAAATGCGGCGAAAATATAAATTCGTTTCCGGCAGCATCCCGAAGTATAAATTCCGGACCCTCTCCGGTTTTTTTCATCATCTCTGTCACCACAACGCTGACAGCCGATGACAGATCCGGGTCTGTCCCAATCGCGCCCGGTCCGTCATACAAAATGCATTCCCTCACCCCGGGCTTCCACACCGGAACAGTAACATCGACACCTGTTGTTGCAGTCACCATATCTTCTATTCCCATATCCGCGCTCAGCACAAACGGGCCATATGTAAACGCAACCACGTTAGAAGCATCCGGAAGACCATGCACCTGTATCTGCATCGGAAAATCAATACTTATCTCTCCACCGTCAGCACTCTGTCCCTCAAACAGGAAATAATCGCCAGCCTCTTCTTCATATATACGGTGTACCTCTGATGAACAGGATATCCGCGGCTCTTCTGCTGTCCACTCCGGTACCCTGACCGCTATCTTCCATCCCCCGATCTTTTCACTGTTACCGTATACACGAATAGAAAGCGGCTGTTCTGTCAACAATCCGGCTTCCAGCTCAATCCGCAGACCTTTCTCTTTCCATTCAATATCCGAAGATACATACCGGTTAATATACAGAATATCCTCTCCAGCATAACAGATCCCCTCACACTGTTTTGTAAAATTCTCCATTCCGGTTCCGGTACAGCACCAAAAATTATCATAAGGTCTGGAATAAACTTTAAAATATCCGGATGCCATAGGTTGAAAATAAGTTGTCATTCCCGTCTCATGATTCTGAGACGAAAGAATAGCATTAATATATGTTCTTTCGTCATAATCCGCGTATTTTTTCTTTCCCGTCAACCGGAAAAGAAGCGAAGTCAATTTTAACATATTATAGGTATTGCACGTCTCACAGTTGCATGCAGACCGTTCACCATCCAGAATATCCGGTTGCCCAAAATGTTCCCACTCACTGTTTCCTCCGGTAATATAAGTATGATGATGCACCACCATATCCCAGAAGCGCTCTGCCACCTCCAGATAAAACGGCTCTTTTTCTTTCAGAACATCGTATCTTTTCAATCCTCCGAGGATCTTAGGAATTGTCGTATTGGCATGAAGACCGTCCAGGACATCTTTTCCTTCCGCTATCGCCTTAAAAAGCGGCATTTCGTCAAATCCAGCGGCAGCTTTCGCATAAATCGGATCTCCGGTAATTTTATAGACATCATACAGGCAGTCGTTCATTCCTCCATACTCTACTGCCAGAACAGTTTCTCTAACCTCATCACTCCACGAAAGGATCCGTGCCGCCGCCCAATCTGCCAGTCCCTTCATTATCTTGTATGCCTTCTGCAGCCCGCATAATCTGTAAACCGCAGTAACACCGGAAATAATTTTATGCATAGTATACCAGGGAACCCATGCCGGTTCTTTTTGTTCTACACGATCAAACAGCACCTCCGGGAACGCACACAAATATCCGTCCTCCCTCTGACAGTCCGCCAGACCTTCAATAATTTCCCCGATCCTGTCAAGTATCTCCGGGTCATGTTCGTATGCCCACAGCTGAGAAAGCGCTGTCAGATAATGCCCCATTGTATGCCCTCTGATTTCCGTGCTTTCCCACCCCGGATAAAGCATCGCCTTTGTTTTTTTCCCCGCAGTCTCTCGAAATCCCGCCAGCAGGCGGTCGGCATCCAGAGAAAGAAGATATTCTTTTTCCAGTTCCATGCTCCTGATCAGAAACGGATCTTTCAAGCGGATTTCACCATAGGACAACATTCTCAGCTCAGCAGATAACATAAAAATTCCTCCTGTTATTAGTTTTAAATAATATAACCTATCAGGATAATCTTTTCAATATTCCAAAATTATTTTAGTTTTATCTAAAAATAATTAGCCGTGCTCAACTTCGATTTCGCAGCTTCGCTGCTCCATCTCAGTCACGGGCTGGCGCCCTATGCCAAATCAAAAGAATCCCCTGCGAAAAATGTAAACACTTTTCGCAGGGGATTCTTCCGCTTTGTCGCACGGCTTGTAGCCATCACGAAAGTTCTAGTTTTCCTGTGTATAACTGATAGTATGTTCCTTTCAGTTTGAGGAGTTCTTCGTGTGTTCCTCTTTCGATTATTCGTCCGTGCTCAAGTACCATGATCGCATCGCTGTTGCGGATGGTGGAGAGTCTGTGGGCGATTACGAATACGGTACGGCCTTTCATCAGGTTATCCATACCTTTCTGAACGATCTGTTCGGTTCTTGTATCGATAGAGGATGTCGCCTCATCGAGGATCAGTACCGGCGGGTCTGCGATTGCCGCTCTCGCGATTGCGAGCAGCTGTCTCTGGCCCTGTGAAAGTTCTTCGCCGTCGCCGCTCAGGTGTGTATCATAGCCGTTCGGCAGCATACGGATAAATCCGTCCGCATGGGCGAGTTTTGCTGCATTTACTACTTCCTCATCTGTTGCATCCAGTTTGCCGTAACGGATATTTTCTTTTATCGTTCCGGTGAACAGATGTGTATCCTGCAGCACGATGCCAAGCGACCGTCTCAGGTCTGCTTTCTTAATCTTATTGATATTGATATCATCATACCGGATCTTTCCGTCGGCCACATCATAGAAACGGTTGATCAGGTTGGTAATCGTTGTCTTGCCGGCTCCGGTAGATCCCACAAACGCCAGCTTCTGTCCCGGCTTCGCATACAGGGTCAGGTCATGAAGCACCATATGATCCGGCGTGTATCCGAATGTCATATCATAGAAGCGCACATCGCCTTTCAGTTCCTGATAGGTAACAGTGCCGTCTGCCTTGTGAGGATGTTTCCATGCCCACAGACCGGTACGCTCCTCGCACTCGGAAAGACTTCCGTCCGCATTTCTTTTTGCATTGACAAGTGTAACATAACCGTCGTCCACTTCGGACGGCTCATCCATCATGTTAAAAATACGCTCTGCTCCGGCGAGAGCCATGATAATGGAGTTGAACTGCTGTGCCACCTGCATGAACGGCTGTGTAAAGCTCTTTGTAAACTGCAGGTAGGAAGCCATGACTCCCAGCGTAATATTTCCGATACCCGCTACAGAGAGGAAGCCTCCGAACACTGCCGTGAGTACGAACTGAAGATTTCCGAGGTTACCGATGATCGGTCCCATCATACTGGCAAATGTATGCGCATTGGATGCACTCGTGAAGAGTCTTTCATTGAGCTCGTCAAACTCCTGCTCAGAGATCTTCTCGTGGTTGAACACCTTAATTACTCTCTGACCATTCATCCTCTCCTCGACAAATCCCGTAATATCTGCCAGATCCAGCTGCTGCCGGATGAAATACTTCCCACTGTTTCCGGTCACGACTCTGGACACAAGGATCATTACAATGATCATCAGCACGGCAAGCGCCGTCAGAATCGGACTCAATACAAGCATAGAAATAAATGTGACAACAATGGTAAACGCCGACATGAGCACCTGGGGAATAGACTGGTTGATCATCTGCCTCAGGGTATCCGTATCGTTCGTGTAAAGACTCATAATAGAGCCGTTGGTATTCTGGTCAAAGTACCGGATCGGCAGTGTCTGCATATGCTCGAACATCTCGTCACGGACACGTTTTAATACGCCCTGGCCGATCACTACCATCATACGGCTGTAAATAAATGTCGCAATCACGCCCAAAAGGAAGATCGTTCCCAGCAGCGTCAGTGCCTGATAGAGTTCCGTATAGTCCGGATTCTGCTGACCGATCAGCGGGATGATAAAGTCATCCAGCAGGAACTTCAGTGACAGAGATACGGAGATTGAAGCGACGGAACTCATGAGGATACAGATCAGCACGATGATGAACTGCACTTTATATGTTCCGAACACATAACCAAGGAGTCTTTTCGCTGTCTTGATTGTTCCCTTTGTCACTGCGGGACCGCCGCCGGCTCTCTGCTGAACCTGCTGAGCATTGCTGTTATTCTGATCACTCATCGTCAGCGCCTCCTTTCACCTGTGATTCGTATACTTCCCTGTAAATCTCATTTGTCTTGAGAAGCTCTTCTGACGTACCGATTCCGTTGATCTCACCGTTATCCATAACAATGATCATATCTGCATCTTCCACAGAAGAAATTCTCTGTGCAATGATAATCTTTGTCGTATCCGGGATCTCCTCGCGGAACGCCTGGCGGATCAGGGCGTCTGTTCTTGTATCCACCGCACTGGTGGAGTCGTCGAGGATCAGGATCTTCGGCTTCTTAAGCAGGGCTCTGGCGATACACAGTCTCTGCTTCTGACCGCCGGATACATTGTTTCCGCCTTCCACGATCATCGAATTATAGCCGGCCGGGAACTCACTGATAAATCCGTCTGCCTGAGCCAGCTTGCAGACTCTCTGCACCTCTTCGTCGCTGGCGTTCTCATCGCCCCAACGGATATTGTCATAAATCGTACCTGTAAAGAGCACATTTTTCTGGAGCACCATGGACACCTGATCACGGAGCGCTTCCAGACTGTATTTGCGGACGTCTACGCCGCCGACCTTTACGGCACCGCCGGTCACATCATAAAGTCTCGGGATCAGCTGTACGAGAGTTGACTTGGCGCTTCCGGTGCCGCCGATCACGCCGATGATCTGGCCGCTTTTTATATGAAGGTTTACATCTTTCAGGGAAAGATTGCCGCCCTCTCCTGCATAGCTGAAGTTTACATGTTCAAAATCAATATCGCCGTTTTTCACTTCTGTAACAGCATCTGCTGCGTCTTCCATCTCCGGCACTTCATCGAGAACTTCCGTGATACGTTCTGTAGATGCCTCAGCGATCATGATCATCGTAAATACGAAAGTAACCATCATCAGTGACATCAGGATCTGAAGCGCATACACAATAACACTGGTCAGCTCACCTGTCTGCATCGTACCCGTAATAATGCTCTCACCGCCGATCAGCACCATGATAATAACAACAGCATATACCGTAAACTGCATGATCGGCGAGTTCCATGCAACGATTTTCTCCGCTTTTGTGAAAAGCTTGAATACAAGTGTTGATACCTTTCCGAACTTCTCCATCTCGTGATCTGCGCGGACATAGGCCTTTACCACTCTCGCGGCATTAACATTTTCCTGAACCGTATTATTAAGCACATCGTACTCGTCAAATACCTGTACGAAATGCGGGTGTGCCATCTTTGCGATCGCGATCAGCGCACCTCCGAGGATCGGAACCGTAATCAGCATAATAACCGCAATCTTTACGCTGATTGTCAGCGTCATAATCAATGACAGGATGATCATGATCGGCGCTCTCGCCAGAAGACGGATTGTAAACATGTATGCCATCTGCACGTTTGTAATATCCGTCGTCATCCTTGTCACAAGGCTTGACGTTGAAAAGTGGTCAATATTTCCAAATGAAAAATCCTGTATTTTGTAAAAAATGTCATGGCGCAGATTCTTCGCATATCCTGAGGATGCGATTGCGCCCATCTGTCCTGCTTTCGCGCCGAAAACAAGTGCGAGCACCGCCATAACGATGAGCAATACTCCGGTCCGGATGATATAGCCCATATCGCCGTTTGCGATTCCGACGTCGATGATGTTCGCCATCAGAAGCGGAATCAGCACTTCCATCAGCACCTCAAGACAGACCAGCACAGGGGTCAGAAAAGATTCGCGCTTGTATTCCCTGACGGAACGAAGTAATTTTCTATTCATGGTCTGTTATCTCCTCTCTCCTTTTTTCATCTACCGACAAATTCTCGGACATCTGTTCCAGCACTTCCCTGCAGACAGCCAGCTTTTCTTCCGGTATGTCCTTAGCAAGGAGCTCCTCGATATAACGGATATTATCCAGAATATGCTGGCGCACTCCTTTTGCTTTTTCCGTGGGCATAAGCTTCTTCAGACGCGCATCCTGCTTCACCGGTTCTCGGGTAATAAATCCGTTTTTCTCCAAAATCTGAAGCGTGCCTGTAGCTGTGGATCTGCGGATCAGGAATTCTTTTTCCACATCTTTCTGGTAGATATCCCTCTGCAGTGACTGAAACAGAATATAATGCAGGACAAGCCGCTGCATATTTGTAGTCAGGCTGTCTTCCTCCTCCTGTACGCACATCTGCCGCTTCAGCTGATGGGAAAGCGTATTGATCAAACGCCCGACGTCATGACCGCAGTCCGGTGCTTCTCTGTTATCACCAATGCACATTACTGCCACACATCCTTTCCATGCTCGAGATAATTTGTTCGGTAACTAACAATATAGTATAGAGATTTAAAATTATTGTCAATCATCAAAATGCACAAAAGAAAACCCCCGTATTTTCTTTATGAGTTTTTCCTATATTTTTCATTTTATTTTCTTCTTTTTTAAACAAAATTGTAGAAAATTTCTATAAAGAACGTTATAATAAAGAGCAGTAAGAATGAAAGTGAGGGCTCATTATGAAACAAAATAATATGTTGGCTATGATTTTAGCTGGCGGCCGCGGCTCACGTCTGCATGAGCTGACCAAAAAAGTCGCAAAACCGGCTGTTTCATATGGCGGAAAATACCGCATTATTGATTTTCCACTCAGCAACTGTGCGAATAGTGGTATTGATGTTGTCGGTGTATTAACGCAATATGAATCTGTTCTTCTCAACAGCTATGTAGCAGCCGGACGCCGCTGGGGTCTTGATGCAAAAGACAGCGGTGTATACGTACTCCCGCCGCGTGAGAAATCCGATGCAGATCTGGACGTATACAGAGGAACTGCAGACGCGATTTCACAGAATATCGACTTCATCGATACATACTCACCGGAGTATCTCCTGATCCTCTCCGGCGACCATATTTACAAAATGAATTATGCCAAGATGCTGGATTACCACAAACAGTGCCAGTCGGACGCCACGATCGCAGTAATCGAAGTCCCGATGAAAGAGGCAAGCCGTTTTGGTATCATGAATACAAACGAGACAGGACGTATCATCGAATTTGAGGAAAAACCGGAACACCCGAAGAGCAATCTCGCATCAATGGGTATCTATATCTTCAACTGGAAGACATTAAGAAAGATGCTTCTTGCAGATATGAAAAACCCGGATTCTTCACATGACTTCGGTAAAGATATCATTCCGACGCTTTTAAATGAGGGCAAAAATGTCTTTGCATACAAATATAAAGGTTACTGGAAAGACGTAGGAACGATCGATTCCCTGTGGGAGGCAAATATGGATCTGCTCAGCAAGAATAATCAGCTTGATCTTAACGATCCCACCTGGAAGATTTATACAGAAGATGTTACAGCACTTCCGCAGTACATCGGCGCTGAAGCCAAAATTGATAAAGCATTTATCACACAGGGCTGTGTCGTAGACGGGGAAGTCAAGAATTCTGTACTCTTCACTAATTCCAAAGTTGCGGCAGGCGCAAAAGTCATCGACAGTGTCCTGATGCCGGGCGCTGAAGTTGCCGAAGGCGCAGTAGTCACTCGCGCCCTTGTAGCTGACGGCATCAAGATCGGCAAAAACGCAGTAGTCGGAAGTGCCGACAGCGAAAACATTGAACTTGTTGCAAAACGTGTAAAGGGGGATGAATAATATGAATAAGGCATTTGGAATCATTAATTTTGCCGGAAATCACATTAAAGTAGAAGGCCTCCAGGAATACCGCCCTGTAGGAGCATTCTCATTCCTCGGAAGATACCGTATCATCGATTTCCCGATCTCCAACATGAGTAACAGCGGAATTGATAATATTCAGGTTTATGTGCGCAGGAAACCGCGTTCCCTGACCGAGCATCTCGGCACCGGACGTCATTACAATATTAACTCCAAACGCGGCAAACTGAGCATTATGTACACAGAATCCTCACAGGTCGGTGATATCTACAGTACAGATATCCAGGCTTACATCGAGAATATGGACTGTCTCGAGAGAATGACTCAGCCATATGTTGTGATTGTGCCAAGCTACATGATCTATACAGCTGATTACAGTGATTTTATTCAGGCGCATATCGACTCAGGCGCAGACATTTCCATGATGTATCACTCTGTTGACAATGCAAAAGACGCTTTCCTCGCATGTGATACACTTAACATCAACAAGCAGAAAGGTGTCCTTTCCATTGAGCCAAACCGCGGAAATGCAAAGAACAGAAACATCTTCATGGATACATATGTAATGACGAAAGAGCTTTTCCTCGAACTGGTAAAGAAAGCTCATAAGACATCATCCATGTATACATTTGCAGATATTATTGATGAGGAATGCGAAGAGCTCGACATTCGTGCCGTTCCGCATAAAGGATATTTTGCAGCGATCACAGATTTCAAGAGCTACTATGACGCTAACATGGATCTGATCGATCTGAAGAACGCAATGAACCTGTTCGACGACGAATGGCCGGTATATACACGTACAAACGACTCCTGTCCGACACAGTATTTTGATGACAGCAAGGTAACTTCTTCGGTTGTATCCAATGGATGCCTGATCGATGGAGAGATTGAGAACTCCATTATCGGAAGAGGCTGTGTCATCAAACCGGGCGCGGTAGTTAAGAACTGTGTTATCTCTGCTGACGTTGTCATCGGAAAAGGCGTCCGCGTTGAAAACATGATGGTAGATAAGCATGCGAGACTGCTCCGCGGAAAGAGAGTCATCGCTGAGCCGGGCAAACCGGGATACGTAAAACGCGGGGATACACTGTAAGATATTCTTTTGGAATGATCTGGCGGATCAGATCATCCGGCATAAGATGCATTGATACATTAAAAGGCTGTTATGAACTCGTTGGTAATATACCATACCGTAATCCATAACAGCCTTTTTCATATACGCTAAAATTGGTGTTTACATCTCTGCTTTATAGTAATTAATCAGGCATCCGTCCAGTATGATCTGTCTCTCTGCATCTGTAAGGTCACCCAGTCTCAGATCGATCTCTTTGAGGTCGTCGCCTACTACATAAGCCTTAATAACGTCTGCTTTTTCTTCAACTGCCTTTCTCACGTCCGGCACGAAGATGTAGTCGCCGTTCTTGAACGGCAGATGCTCATGGTCTGCGTCTGTCAGGAACGGAAGCATTCCCCAGTTGATGAGGTTGGAGCGGTAACGCTTTGTAGCATATTCAATGGCGATATTTGCCCAGCCGCCCAGTACCTTCTGGCAGGATGCAGCCTGCTCACGCGCAGATCCGTCTCCCGGCTTTACTGCGAAGATCGTACTTCCGACGCCGATATTTCCTTTGCCCACTTCCGGATATGTCTTCTGGATTGTCGCCATTACCGGTTTCAGCTCTTCCAGCGCATCAAGCGGACAGTTTCCTGCCTCGATTGCTTTCTGTGCTTTCTGTACTTCTTTCGCGCGTCCTACATATGCCGGATCCTTTCTTGAGAGCGCGAACTCTGCAAGTCCCAGCGGATTGGAACGATAGGAAGAAGTCTCACCTGACGGAATGAGCTCATCTGTTGTTGTAACCGGGTCGTGGATCTCGGATACAACTTTCACAATCAGGTTCTCCGGCAGCGCTGACATCTCCGGCCAGTCTTTGATGTTCGGTCCGAACTGGATCTCCACGCTCGGATCTGCCACACCGTGGCTGTCAAATACACGGTTTGCATAAATATTGCTGTCAAAGTGATATTTCTGTCCTTTGTACTCCACATCCATCGCTGTCGCCGGTGTGAGGTAACCTTTGTTTGCCGCCGTAGCCGCGATAGAACGTGCATCCATAAGAGCTACAGAGGAGATCTGTCCGCTCTGAAGCTTGCTTCCCTCACGGTTCGGGAAGTTTCTCGTTGTATGGCGGATGGAGAATGCGTTATTCGCCGGTGTGTCTCCTGCGCCGAAGCACGGTCCGCAGAATGCAGTCTTCACAACTGTTCCCGCCTCCATAAGGTCAGCCACTGCTCCGTTCTTAACCAGTTCCATATAGATCGGCATACTTGCCGGATATACGCTGAATGTAAATGCATCAGAACCGATATTGTGTCCTTTGATAATGTCTGCTGCCGCGCAGATATTTTCAAAACCGCCGCCCGCGCATCCTGCGATGATGCCCTGCTCTACATAGAGCTTGCCATCGCGGATTTTATCCTGAAGTGAATACTCTACCGCGCCGTCAAGACTTACAAGTGCCTTCTGCTCCACATCGTGAAGAATATCTTTCAGGTTGGCATTTACCTCGTCAATGGTATAGACATTGCTCGGATGGAACGGCATAGCGATCATTGGTTTAATCTCGCTTAAGTTCACATATACGCATCCGTCATAATATGTACATGCTCCCGGATTCAGTTCTTTGTAATCTCCTCTTCTGCCGTGGATCTCGTAGAACTCCTCGATCTTCTCATCTGTCGTCCAGATAGAGGACAGGCAGGTCGTCTCTGTGGTCATAACGTCAACACCGATGCGGAAGTCTGCGCTCAGCTTCTTCACGCCAGGTCCGACGAATTCCATCACTTTATTGTTTACATAGCCATTTTTAAATACCGCACCGATAATAGCAAGTGCAACATCCTGAGGTCCTACACCCTTCATCGGCTCGCCATCAAGATAGATTGCGATCACGCCTGGCATCTTGATATCATATGTCTTGTTGAGAAGCTGTTTTACGAGCTCCGGTCCGCCTTCTCCCATTGCCATGGTTCCAAGCGCTCCGTAACGTGTATGGCTGTCAGATCCGAGGATCATCTTGCCGCCGCCTGCCAGCATCTCACGGGCAAACTGATGGATGACTGCCTGATGAGGCGGAACATAGACGCCGCCATATTTCTTCGCGCAGGTCAGTCCGAACATATGGTCATCTTCATTGATCGTACCGCCTACCGCACAGAGGCTGTTATGGCAGTTTGTCAGCACATAGGGAATCGGGAATTTCTGAAGTCCTGAAGCACGTGCTGTCTGAATAATGCCGACAAATGTGATATCGTGGGATGTCAGCTTGTCAAATTTAATCTGCAGATTCTTCATATTTCCGGAAGTGTTATGCGCATTTAAGATGCCGTATGCCATCGTATTGCGCGCTGCCTCTTCCTTTGAAAGCGGAACCTGAACATTTCCTGTATCTTCCACAATCTCGGTGCCGTTTAAGAGATAGACGCCGTTGTCATATAATTTGATCATGTAGTCCTCCTTCTTGAATCGTATACTTCATGCAATGTGAGCGTGCCATACAGTATGAACATACCATGCAGCATGAGCACATATACTCAACAGGGCTATTTTACCACATTTCGTTATCTGCCACCACCTCTTTTTTGAGGGAACGGCTCGGAATGGCGCGCTTTATTCCGCTGTATATCCTCCCGGATTCAGTACACCTTTACGATCCGGCGCGTATGTTCGTAATACTCGATCGTGACAGTTCCGCCCTGCGGCAGTCTTTTATACTCTTCCATTGTTACCTCTGCCCGGATCGTATTACCGTTATTATCAGAACCGGCCAGATAATAATGACGCGAGAAAATCCCGGTATGTGCCTGTGTTTCACTCACCTGTATGTCTGTCAATGTGGCTGTCTGCGGGCCTGCCGCAAGATCAAGTACTATGTCTTTCGAAAACCAGAATACGGCAGCGATACATATAATAACGACCGCCGCCCCCACAGCTTTTCCTGAAAGGGACAGAGCGGTTCTGTTCCTTAAAGCCCTCACGATCACATAGATACACGCAATCCATATGACCGCGGCATTGCAAAGTTCATCCAGAAGAACAAGATTCCCTGTCTTAGGCAGCAGCAGACCGGCCGCTATGACTGCCAGCACAAGAATACAGAGAATGATCTCGTATTTTTTTATTTTCCTTCCCGATCTGCTCATGATGCGGTTCCTTCTAGCAGACTTACAAGACCGTTTCTCCATGAAAATTCTCTGGCATAATCAAGACACGTTTTGCCGGAGTTATCTTTTTCACAGATATCTGAACCGTGATCTATCAAATATTGATATACCGGCATGGCAGCCTCGGTCGTCAGCTTCACGACGGTAATCGCATAGTTAAGCGGGATCGCGCCGTATTTATCTTTTCCGTTTATGTCGGTCCCTGCCTCAACCAGAAGCTGCGTAGCTTTTAACATATACTGCGGATCGGGTCGCATTACAGAGAAGTAAAATATATGCAGCGGATTTCTTTGATCTTTGGGGCTTGTAAAGTTAACATCCGCTCCCTGGGATATTAAGAATTGTATGATCTTTATCTTTTCTTCCGCATTACGGTCATTGACAAACGCCAATTGAAGCAGGCTCATTCCTGCATATTTATTGAACAGATTCGGATCACCTGTATAAAACTTCCGGAAATCCGAATAAGTTCCGTCTCTTACCGCATCAAAAATATCTGTAATTCTCATAAACCATCCTCCTCAAAACACTCAATCCTGTTCAATAACTTTGTCGTCTGTTTCCTGAAGATACCTTTCTGTATCAAAGTGTGCTTCAATAATATTTTTCAAAAAATCAGTTTCTACAACTCTGTCATCCTCATACAGGATAATTCCCGCCCCTTTTTTCTGCAGCTCCTCAATGAGCTTATCCATATGCTGCAGTCTGTCTATGTCTTCCAGACCGCATATATCAATATACCCATTATTACATAAGCATTCCCTTATTTCGGAGAGGGAGCGGTTCATCATTTTCCTGATCAGGGGAATATATTTCTTTTCATTTCCATCTTTAGAGATCTTAAATTTTACCATCATGCTTTTCAGTCACCCCTTTTCAAATATGGCGGCATTTTCTCAATACACTTCTGCCGCAGTTCTCCCGCATCTTTTACAAACTTTGCAAGAACCGCATCTTCTTTCTCCGGTTCTTTTTCTTTCAGATAATCTGTGTAAATCTCCCTGAATATGCTGCACAGTTCTTCTGTCTTTTTCCCGTCTGCCTGTCCGGGAAAAATGTGATACCGGGACCGGAAGTATGCGTTAAGTTCCCTGATTTTCTGAACACTGGCCTGAACACCAAGGTCAATTTTTACCGTATCGCCGGTCGCGTAAACGAAAATCACCGGCGTCGTATCCCGGTTCATTATATTGAAGGTTACTTCGGCCCCTCCTAAGATCACAAGTTCTTTCGGGATATATCTTCCATTGATCCGGAGCCAGCAGGCACTTTCAGCAAAATCTGTCCGCCGCAGCGAAAGGACTGCGCCCGCCAATGCAAGAACACACGCTGCCAGCGACGGAATATTCTCCGGGCGCGCCAGTATCCCGGCGAAGCCTGCGAGCGCCAGCACTCCCCATGCACACAGAGCCAGGTTTTTCTTAATGGGGTATCCTCTCCGCCATTCTGTTTTTCTCAACTGTTTCATTATTTTCCCTTTAAATCAGACTATATTTTCTCTTTCTCTTTCATGACTTCTATACTTACAAACAGGCTGTCAGGTAAAACTCCCGCCGAAAGAAAATATGTAAAAATGGAACATGCGGCAAGAATTATTATCTTTGCATTTAAGATCACGACCGGATAGAAGCAAAACCACAGAGCAATTCCATACAATCCCCCTTGGAATATCAATTCCGCAACAGCGCACAAAAAATATACTTTAGGTTCCTGAACCGGTCTTTTGCAGAGAATTTTTATCGTGCAAATTTCATTGCGGGCACCCAGACATTTTTTTAACTTTAATTCTCTCCCGGCTCTCCATATATTATAAACAGCAAAAACTATAAGCAGCAAAGCGAGAATAAAAAGCGGACCGTTCACTCTTCCTTCTATATTCACCTGCTGTGATATCCGTCTTGCCGCAGTGCAGAACAGTATTGTTAAAACCGGACTCCAAAATACAGAAAGCGAATTTATTCCGCCTCTTCTCTGCAAAACTGCGGCCTGCTGTTCCGTCAGAATATATGCTTTCTTTTTGAAAAAGCATATAAAAATACCTGCAAAGACCGAATACCAGTGCGGAAGCCAGTCAACAGCATACACTTTTTCTTTATACCTTATCAACTTATAGCGGAAATTATCTGTCGCGCATAAAGTATTCTTCCAATCCATTCTCTCCGTCATTATTTTTCCTCTGTCAGCTTCGCGATTTTATCTATCTCAAAAAGTACAGGACTTTGATAATCCGTCGTTTCGTCAGCAAAGCACCGCGCTATGCTGTTCCAGTGGATATCCGGGAGTTCATTAACATTATCGCAGGATATGATCTGCAGCATAACGTCGTATATTTTTTTGATTATTCCCGAATACTGTAACTGCATATTATAATCGGAACGGAGTATCTGTATGACTTTTTCACAATGCTTTTTTATCTCTTCCATGTGCTTTTCGGAGTACTTCTTCTAACCACTTCATAAAAATCTCGCTTGAATCTGTCCCCGTCTTTGCGGAACAGATACTTTCATACTTATATTCCGTGTCTATTTTACCGCTTTTACAGTCATAGATTATTTTTAATTCTGTGGGGACAGGTTTTCCGTAATGTATGCATATTTGTCTTATCTTCTCCAGATCTGATTCTCCAAGATCCAGAAAATCCCATATCGCATCCGGATCAGCGGCTATATTATTTGTTGTTTTAATCCGGCCGTCAATGTTGAAAAATGCATTAAAAGAAATGCTGCTTTCTTCGATGGAGCCATAGGCATAAACCTTATCAGCCCTATTACCTGCAAATTCTACACATAATGAAACAATCTGTGACTGCGCCTCCATAAATTCATCTTCATATACTCTGGCCACGGTAATCCTCCTTTGAAACAATGCTCATTTCCCTCTAACTTCCGCTGTATTCTCCTGACAGGAGCATACCCCTCACTTCCTCATATTCATCCGGCAGCACCTGCGACAGTAATCCGGACGCTTTTACGCGGAACACAGTCCCGTCCTCATATTCCACTGCCAGCACCATGTACTGGGGATCTGTGATCTCCTCTTCATCTGTCCCGGATTTCCAGTTGAAGACTCCATGCTTATCCAGCGCCTCCACCATTTGCTGTCCGTCCGCATAATATCCGGCCTGTGTCTGATAGAGATCATCAAAGAGATACGCATCCGACGTTTGATACCGTTTACTATCCAGTATATCGTAATATACACATTCTGTACTTGTATTCTTATTTTCCATAAAAGCAATGGCATATACATTCTCTGTAAAATCAGACGTACGGTTTTCTATGTCGTCTTCAAGGAGATAACTCACATCAGCCAGGCCGTCTTTGCGGTCCGGTTCGTATTCTTCCATGAGCAAAGGTATGTTGAGCGTATCCACATCTTCTGTCGTGATGTCAAAATCCTCAATAAACTGTTCCAGATCAATTTTGCTGTACTGTTCTTTTGTAAGTCCTGCCGCCCGGATCAGTTCTTCCGGAGTAATCAGACTCTGTTCTGAAAGCATTTCCTCCTTGTCTTCTGTCACATAGATTCCCGGTTTCTGATCCAGACTCCAGAGAAATTCATCCTTGTTAAAAGTTTCTTCCGTAGTGATCTCTATTGCAGTAAGCCCTTCTTTATCCGGTTCTTCTCTGTAAAAAGGAATATAAATATATGCTATTTCATATTGTGCTTCATCTGTAATAACTGAATAGTGCCCTCTCAATTCCCGCCATGTTGTCTTCCCGTGTTCACTTTTTTCATGGGAACTTGCATTTCCTTTCCAGCTTTTACATTGGCCTTGAAAAAACTCTATGAATTCTTCTGCCTGTTCCGTTAAGTTTAGCGTACTGTCCCCGGCATACTGTGAAAATAATTCTGTCAGTGCTTTTGCATCTTCCTTTTCTGCGCAATCGATAATGTTTTCTATCATTTCATCAGCCAATTCTTCATCAGAGCGGTATTCATTGGATGATCCTCTCCGTAAAACTATGCATCCGCTCAGGCTGCATACAAGGGCGCAGCATACCGTAAGCAATAAAATCTTCCTCATGATATTTCTTCCTCTCAGTTAATACACTGTCACTTTCCCGCTCCCGGAGATCGCGCACTCTGCCTCTTTGGTATAGACATCTTCCCGGAGCTTGTCCTCATAATCGGATCTGTCAATCTGCTGCCATGCTTCGGACTCTGTCATACGCAGATAAATCCCCGCCGGTACGCCCTGACAGTTCTCTGTCAGCCAGTCCGGCACAGCCTCCAGAAATGTCTCATACTGTTCTGAGCACAGGGCGTTATCCATAAAAATATACGTCACAGCGGAAACCTCGTTCAGAACCGGTTCTGCATCTGCCACACTGCTGCCGCCATTCTTTATTTCCGTGTAAATCTTTATCCCCTCGGAAGGCAGATACTTCTCTGCAAACGTGCGGATCTGCTCTTCATAGGCGGGGCGCGTCAGGATTGCCCCGTAATCGTCTTCATACCGGTACAGCCTGTTTTCATATGTGCGGTACACAGTCACAATATCCGATTCATCCCCCTGTTCGGGATATACCTTCAAATGCTCCTGTTCGATCGCATCTCCCGGCGCGTAGGATACATAACAGAATTTCTGCTGATATTTTCCTTCCATCCATGTCAGCATATCCTCAATTGACGTAACTGCGCTCTTCTGTGTGTCAGTCAGAGCACTGTAATCTCCCGAAAGGCCTGTTTCCCGCATAATTTCCTTCTGCTGCTCATCCTCTCCTGTACTGACATAGCTTTTGTCCCACTCATCCGGTCCGAAATTGATCTCCTCATCAGGCAGCGTTCCCTCTACGACCGTTGCGCCGGTATGGCAGTTTACAATTTCAGCATGGATATGCCAGTCCGGATTTCCTGTCTCCATAATGCCTTTCAGAGCATAACTTGTTGTAAGCGACAGCAGAACTTTTGCCTGCAGGACGCCGTCTATATTTTCATCGTACCTGTACACCACTCGGCTGTAATCTTCATCCAATTCACAGGAATACGACGGATCAGCTTCCACCATATCATCCGCTACTTCCCTGATATTGTCTTCATACATCTGTATCAGCGTTTCCTTCTGTTCCGGCGTTACTTCGATTATCATATCGTTTCCATCCTGTCTGACGCTGGTGCAGTAGTCGCTGAATGCTTCTATATTATCCTGCAGATCCGAGCTGGAAAACTTAAGCAGCGAAGCCGGTATTGTTATATATTCAGTCTTTACTGTCTGTTCATCAGTAACATCTTTACGGTTCTCTTTATCACCTGCCGGTTCTGCATTCGTCATTCCCGCACACGCACTGCAGGTAAATATTCCGGCTGCTGTCACCACAGCAAGAAGTGGTCTATGTAACTTTTTCATAATCGAAATCCCTCAAAAATACTTTCACTCTGCAACCGCTCCTCCGGCCGTTATCCTTCATTCTCGATATTGATCGACACTATCAGTCCTGTCTCAGGGTCGATACTGGCGTTGAATCCACTTCCCCCGTCATCGTCACCATACCAGTAGTATGAATTTCCGTATTCCTCATCCTCATACACATCATCAGCTTCTCCGTATGCCGCCAGCAGGTCAGCCTCAGGCGTACCGATCTGAATGCCGCCCGGGAAGATCACTGTCAGTCCGCCTTCCGTCATACTGTAAGCATCCGCATAGACAGAAGATACCAGACAGTTTTTGATCGCTTTCTGCCCGCTTCCTGTATTTACCATATTTACCATAATGTAATCACCGCTGTCCACCTCAAACCATGCCAGCTCATACTCGCCTGCATTGACAATATAATCAGCCGGTGTATACTCTGTATCCAGCTTCACCCCCGCTGCTTCCAGATCGGAGATCGTACACGGAAGCGTGATCACTGTATCATTTATCTGTACCGTGTAGCTCTCCCAGCTGTCTCCCAGACCGCTGGCAGGCTTTACCGGTTCTGCCGGCTTTACCACACTTTCATCTCCATATGTGTCATCCTGCGGCAGGTCAAGTCCGCCGGCTGACCCGCTGTCCGCTGCTGAGGAAACCGCCTCTTCCGGAACTGTGATCTCTTCTACTGTATCATATTCCATAAATGTCATATCCACATAGCATTCTGAGATCGTCACTCCGGAATCCTCCAGCACCGGAGCCATACTCTCTGTCATATCGAAATACAGCCTTGCAGGAAGAATGCTGTCCTTATAAATATCAATCGTACACGGGAATACCATGTCAGACAGAGTTTCCTCGTCAATTCCGTATCCCGCCAGCGAATCGGTCAGATCTGTCTGCATCATCTCGGAGAAAAGATCTCCGTCCAGTTCACCGGTAAGCTCAAAGCACTCCTTATCGTTTACTGTAACAAGGTCGTCCGCCAGCACAAACTGGTCTGCATACTCTTCCATATTATCGGCGATACTGTCCACTTCTCCGGTTATTTCCCCGTCATCTGCCACCTCTTTCGTCCACTGGTCGTCCATCAGTGTATAAGTAACATACTCGTCATCCTCCTGCACAGAGTACATCTCTGTCTCTACACTGAAATCCATGCCGCCCATATTAATCGAGACCGTGCCTTTTCCGTGGGACGCCTCCGGTTCCGTCGTTGTCTCCATATTCATATCCATCCCGAGACTGACATCAGTCGTTCCGTCTCCCATAGCCATTTCCATCTTAAAGTTCAGCAGGGCAGATTCTGTTTTCTCCGCGTTCTTCTGCATATCACGCAAAAGATTCTCCGGGGTTGCCTTTGTAGCGCAGCCCGAAATCAGTCCTGCCGCCATAGCTGCCGTAAGTCCCAGTGCCACTAATCTTTTCTGTTTTTTCATGTCTTTTTCCCTCCATTTTGTTTCCTGATATTTATCTTTTATTCTGAAATTTCATTTCCGAAATATGCTACGATCAGATCCACCATCCTGTCATAGCTCTGCACGCCGTCCGCCTGACCGTTTGCCTTCAGGTATGTATCATTGATCCGCTCCGCTGTCTTGGATATCGTCCCCTCATATCTGTCCCAGAATTCATTATTCGCCGTCAGGTCAGGCTCTGCCGCTTCATCGAGCAGTTTCCTCACCTCCTGCCAGCTCTCATAGTCCGCCCGGTACAGTGCATTCATGCAGTACACCCATCCGGACAGATATCCGCTGTACTGAAAGTCCGCCCTTTCAGATCCGGTACACGCAAGAAACGCAATAAAGTTGGCCTCCTGCTCCTCCATAAACCCGCGCAGATGCGACAGTTCGTGGCACACGGTAAAGGGCTTGTCATACGCGGGCATATCTCCGTTGTAATTAGCTTCCACGGTAAAAGGCAGATAGATTCCGGTCAGTCCCTGATAGGACAATATCTCCGATATGATCAGCGCTTTCGGCTCCGGATAATATCCGTCAAGAGAAGAAAATTTCCCGGAGAGCCGGCGCATAGCCTCCACGCCGCCTTCCCTCTCTGACGCATCCAGTGTAAGCAGTCCGCTCCCGTCTCTTTCCACCTCGCCGGCACGGGCATTTACTTCTTCTGTCAGCCAGATACAGATGTCTTTCAGCTCGTTCGCACTGTACTGATATGTAATAATCCCTTCTTCCTCAGAAAAAGATCTCCTGTGATAATTGATCCCGCAGCAGGCCGTATAGAGAAATGCAAGGATACCCGCTGCCAGCAGGACTCCGGAGATCCATGAGGCAAAAAGGCCGGAAGGCGCATCTGTAGTTTTTCTCCGCCCTGTTTTGCTTCGCCCGGCTTTACTTCCCGCAATTTTGATAACCATGCGCACCAATGTCACGATAAATACTGCCATAAGGATATAGATCCCAATCTCCGAGACAGAGAACGGAACCAGTCCGCTGATACGGCCGATACTATTCACTGCCAGAGGATATATGTATTCTGAATACCATTCCGCAAATGCAGGGACTTTAACCGAAAATACCATTAAGGCAGCGCTCAGAAGGAGAAGAAGCACTGCTGCGGTTAGCCGATATTTTACACTTTTATATTTCTTTTGTTTTATATTGCAGCTGTTCATTTCTTAATTATATCCTGTTTCACTGTGACCGGCAATAAGACAAAAATTGGGACCGCCCATCAATTTAGTGCGACAGTCCCAATTTCTAATGTTCCTATGTCTGTTATTCTGATTTTTTCTCTCCGTACATCCTCCGGTACGCCTGATAGATCCTTGAGCCTGCAATCCCCCGGATCACATTTGCCGCGCATCTCTTCAGCGCCGTCCTGTCAAGCTCTCCTGTCCTCAGCTTCTGTCTCAATTCCTTAACTACGCCTTTTCCTCCCGGCATGATCAGATCGTTTCCGGCTTCGATCGCACCGCTGTGGCTTCCCACATCTTTGCCTGTCGCGAACCAGTCTGTCATCACAACACCGTCGAATCCCCACTCATTTCTGAGTACTTTTGTCAGCAGGTCATAGCTGTTGTTCGCGTAAGTGCCGTTGACCTTATTGTAGCTGGTCATAAGAGCCCTCGCATGTCCTTCCTGTACGGCGATCCGAAAGCCTCTCAGATAGATTTCCCGGAGCGCACGCTCATTTACATTGGCATTCGTATGGTTACGGTTATCTTCCTGATTATTACAGCAGAAATGCTTGATCGTCACAAAGCATCCTCTTCTGGACTGTACACCCCTGCTCATGGCAGCCGCCATCTTTCCCGTCAGCAGCGGGTCTTCGGAATAATACTCAAAGTTGCGCCCGCACAGCGGATTCCTGTGGATATTCATGCCCGGCGCCAGCCAGTAGGTAACACCGTATCTCTCCATCTCTTTTCCCACCGCTTTTCCGACACGCTCTACAAGAGCTGTATTCCAAGACTGCGCCAGAGCAAGCCCTACCGGAAATGAAGTCGCGAACTGATAGACGCAGGGCTGTTTCTCCGGATTTCCGAGAGTGAATTTCTTGGCAAAATCCGGAATATAATTCATCGCCGAGAGCATCGGTTCTACACCTTTCAGCCTGCCATTGTGCATTACAGCTGAAGTTTTCTGAAGGCGCAGTCCGGCAGGGCCGTCCGCCAGACATACATTTGGCAGTCCCTTTGCGATCAGCTCTCCCGTGGTATATCCGGCAGAGCCCGGTGCGTCAAAAAATCGCGGTCCGTCCCCTCTTACACCTGCGCCTGTCACTACATCGCACAGCTCGTCGTCCGACAGAACATTAAGAACTGCATCGACTACAGGGGATGAATATATCTCCGGATCTTCATACCGGTGTCCCACAGTTGCGATATCTGCCGTCTTAACAGGAATGCGCTCGATATCATTATCCTGTTCGTCATCAGTGTCAGCATTCATCGGGGGCTCCATTTCACGAACTTTCAGAACTACGGGGCAGATATTTTCACACTGCTCTGTCACGATCTCTTCATCCAGAACAAGCACGGCTGCCGCCGAAGTATCTCTGCTCGAGGAGCCAAGCCGTAAGATATAGTCTCCCTTCTCCAGTACATATGCCGCGTCTTCTTCACGATAGAAAGCCAGTTCCTGGATATCGAATAAAAGTGTTACGCTGCCGCTCTCCCCTGGTCTGATCTCTTCCGTCTTTGCAAATGCAGCCAGCTTCTGGTATTCCTTCGCCATCCCGGTCTGCGGGCAGCTCACGTAGAGCTGTACGACTTCTTTTCCGGAATAAACACTGCCGGTATTCGTTACTTTCGCAGTGACGGTAACCTTTGTCCCGTCCACTTCAACCTTCTCTTTCTCCACTGAGAAATCGGTATAAGACAAACCGTAGCCGAACGGGTATCTCGGCTCCACGTCATAGCTGTCAAAATACCGGTAGCCGACATAGATCCCTTCCCTGTAATACTCCTGATCCACATCTCCGTTCAGATAGCTGTAATCCATGGCAAACGGGATATCCCCGTATTTCTTCGGCCATGTATCCACCGTCTTCGCCGACGGGGACACTTTCCCGCTGATCAGATCAGCAAATGCTTTTCCGCCCATCATTCCCTGCTGTGCGTAATAGACGACCGCGCCGATTCCCGTAATCTCATCGAGGAAGCTCATGTCGAATACCGAACCCACATTGATGACCACGATCATTTTCTCATAATTTGCCGCGCACATGGCAAGGTTGGCTTTCTCCTCATCTGACAGCGAATATTCGTAATTCTTAAGCTTCCTGTCCGCACTCTCTCCTGCCTGACGTGCAATGACATAGATACATGTATCGGTATCGGATCCGTTGACATCCTCAATAGTCACCGGCTGTCCGAACGGGTGCTGGTACGGGGTGCCCATCATATTTACCACATCCAGCTTCATCATCCTGCGCCGGAACTCCGCCGCGTACTGTGCTTCACCCTTCCGGTACTCTTCCGCATAGCCCTCCAGCCAGCTCTTTGTCGTAACCGTATATCCTGCTGTCTCCATCCCCTCCAGAATAGAGACCGCATGACGCTCGTTTACCTCGCCGGAGCCTGTCCCGCCCTTAATGGTCATTGCCGCGCCTGCGCCATACAGAGCCACCTTTCCCGGCACAAGGGGCAGTGTGCCGTCATTTTCCAGAAGTACAATGCCCTCCAGTGCCGCTTCGTATGACACTTCGGCATTTTCTTTTTCCAGAGGCGTGACCTCGTCAGTAAACGCCGCTTTATTTCGTATTTTCATTTTCATCGAATGAAGCCTCCCTTATATTATTTTGCCGGAAAATCGTCTATACCCTGTCAAAGAGTATAGACGATCATATTGTTTTCTATGCTTCCAGCATCTCGGCTTTCTTCGCGAGAATCGCTTCCACTGCCGCACACGCCGGGCAGTCGCAGTATTTTGCTCCTGCTGCCTTGAGTTCCTTTGCGTGAGCTGCTACCTCTTTTGTCTTCTCAGCGCCGAACACTTTGGCTCCTCCCTCCGACTCTGCAAATGCGATCAGATTATCGAGAGGCATGATATCCGCCTCAAGCTCTGCAATGTACTTCTCTGTCTCCTTCGCTTCGTTCTCTGTTCCAACTGCATCCAGCCATGCCTGTCCGGCAGCCTTTGCTTCTGCACTGCAGGAAAATGCCTCCATCATATCGTGTGTCTTCTCAACTACATAATCCAGTACTTCTTTTTTCATGATTAAAATCCCCTTTCTGTTTCTGATATCTTCTATTCTAACACACACAGGAGTAATTTCGTACTCCCATATCATGTTCTGTATCGATGATCTGTATCGATGATCACAGTGCATCTGTTATTGTATTCCAAAAGATGCCAGCTTCATATCTTCATTAAATGCAAATGTAAAGTGTATCTCTGCATTTTCATATTCTGCTGATACATATGCCACCGCAGCCGTAACTCCGCGCTGCGTAACTTCTGTTGTGGTGATGTCTTTGATGTCTTTAAATTCTCCCCAGTCCTCCGATACTCTGGCTTTCGCCTCATCCATCCTTTCTTTGTTCATGATGGACGACATATCCTCAACAGACATATCCTTTAATCCGTCGAAATTTTCTTCATTAATATATCCAACCACCTGCTCTGCCAGCGCCTCAACCTCTGTCTGGTCAAATATACTGCTCTGGGAGAGGTCCTTGTTCTTCGGCATCGCAAAATAACACGCCACGGCCGCGATCACCAGAACCACAGCTGTTATAATGATATTTCTTATCCTTTTCTTCTTCTGCTCTTCTGTCTGTGCGGGCCTGAAAACAGCCTGTTTGTTTTTCTTCATGTTTAATATCCACCTTTTACTTTAATGCAACAGAACAAGTTGTCTCATCCCGTCTTCTGCTATTTTAACATATATTGCGCAAAATAATATGACAAATTTAGTTTAACTCCGGATTGGAATCGTGGTAATATATCAGATATAAACCGACTCCCGCCGCTACCGGCGCGGAGCGGATCCCGAGCAGAAAGAAAGGAGAGTTATATTATGGGCAGAGGCGGCGGCTCACACGGCGGTGGAGGACATTCCGGCGGCAGGTCATTCGGCGGTCGTTCAGGCGGATTCGGAGGCAGCCATGGCGGCGGAAGAGGTCCCGGCGGCCCCGGATTTGGCGGGCCGGGATTCGGTGGTCCGCCACCGGGAGGTCCCGGGTTCGGCGGTCCCGGCGGATGGGGCCCCAGGTGGGGCGGTCCCCGCAGAAGATGGCGCGGACCCATATTCCCGGGAGGCGGGTTCGGCGGCCCCGGCGGATGCTCTACAGTCATTCTCTTAGTGATCATTATTCTCGCGGTCATCAGCTGCGTGGCACCAGACTGGGGATCTTCCCGGCAGGACATTGATGTAACTGTATCACGTACCGAACGTACAGCCGTTACCGGAACAAAGACTTACAGTAACTGGTATCTGGATGAACTGGGATTTATCGATCACGACACAGACCTTATCGACGGGCTGAAATATTTCTATTCAAAAACCGGTATCCAGCCCTATGTCATGCTTCTCGATTATGATGAATCCTTATGGGACGGAGGAAATTGGAATGAAGATGCGGCAGAACAATATCTGGCGCAGGTCTATGCAGATACTTTCTCTGATAACGGACATCTGATCTTTGCTTATTTTGCATGTGAGAACGATACGGAAGATATGGACGGAATGTTTTACTTCTATTATGGTTCAGCCGCATATTCCATCATGGACGACGAGGCTGAGACCATCTTCTGGAGCTACTTTGACATGAATTACAACAATCTGGATCTGAGTATCGCAGAGTTTATCGGGCAGACATTTGAAGAGACGGCAGATAATATCATGCATGTCGGGACTTCAGGAAACAGCCCCCTTATAAAGGCGGCTGCTGTCTTTGCCGTGATCTGCGTTGCAGCTATTATCATCGGGATCGTTGTGGCGAAACGGGCGGCAAAGAAGGACAATATGGATCAGCTTTAAGAAACAGGAGCCGGCGCATTTGATTCGAATGCGCCGGCTCCTGTCTGTTATTTCTCTGTCTCCATTATTATGGTCTCATATTCCCTCAGAGATAGTTCCCTGTTCCCAATATTAACATTATCATAATTGGACAGCAGGACTTTCTTCACCCGCCCTTCAAACGGCAGCTTTTCCGAAGTTCCCTTTACATTACAGACAATCAGAACACTCCTGTCCTGATTACTTCTCTTATAAGCAATTACTCCATCTGTCTTTTCATAGGCTGGTATCAGATCACCATAGATAAACAGATCTCTATAGTCATCCGCTTTTCTCAGTGCGATCATCTTTTTGTACCAGTGATACAAAGATTCTTCCTGGTTTTTCGCCGCTTCAAAATTAATCTCTTTATAATTCGGATTCACTGCAAACCACGGAGTTCCGGTTGTGAATCCTGCATTTTCCCGTGAATTCCACTGCATAGGGGTTCTGGCATGTTCCCTGGATTCCACATTCAGCTTCTCCAGTGCCTGTTCCTCTGTCATTCCCTCCTGCAGGTATCCCTTGTACATATTAAATGTCGTAGGATCTTTAAATTCATCAATACTCTTTTTCCGGTAATCACGCATCCCTGTCGCCTGTCCCTGATACAGAAATACAATGCCGGGAAAGAAGAAATTAATGCTTCCCAGCGTAGACATACTGTGATATCCGATATTATCACGGGGAATAAATCTCTCTGCGGATCTGGACGTATCATGATTGTCCAGGAAATTACAGAGAAATCCGCTTCCATTTACATATTCCTGTTTTTTAAACAGTGCGTCTCGCAGGTCATTTATCATTTCCACAGGACGATCCTTCCACTTCGGGTCATTGACATGATATCTTGTGTGACAGAAATCAAAGATACTGGAAAAATATCCATCTTCCCCGATAAAATCTTCCAGTTCCTCCGGAGGCACATCATCCGCTTCCGCCAGAGTAAATGCATCATGCGGCTGGAATGTCTCTCTTTTCAGCTCATTGAGGAACTTTTCAATTCCTTTTACGTTCCGGAAATACGGGAAGCCGTTTACATAGCCGTCCACTCCGTCCGCCGGAAGATTCTGATACGCAAAATCCTTTTTGAGGTGACTGATTGCATCAATCCTGAAACCGCCAAGCCCCATATCCAGCCACCGGTTAATCATCGCATAGATTTCTTTTCTTAACTTTTCATTCTCCCAGTTCAGATCAGGCTGCCATTTTGTAAAAAGATGAAGATAATATTTGTCTGTATTCCCGATCCTTTCCCAGGCACTTCCTCCGAAGATCGATCGCCAGTTATTTGGCTCTTTTCCGTCCTTTCCCTCTCGTATGATATAGTACTTTCCGTACTCCCCGTCCGGATCCTGAAGAGCTTTCTGAAACCAGACATGTTCCGAAGATGTATGATTCACGACCAGATCCATAAGAATCTTGATACCTCGTTTATCCGCCTCGGCAATAAGATGTTTCATATCCGCCAGAGATCCGAACATAGGGTCAATTTCGTCGTAGTCAGAGATATCGTACCCATGATCTGCCATAGGAGATTTATTCACCGGACAGATCCATATCATATTGATGCCGAGCTCGGCCAGATCATCGAGATGTGCGATGATTCCCGGCAGATCGCCGATGCCGTCCCCGTTTGTATCCTGAAAACTTTTCGGATAAATCTGATACCCAATTGTATTATGCCACCATTTTTTCTGCATTGTTTCCTCCTGATCAACCCTTTACAGCGCCGCTGGTTACGCCTTCAACATAAAACTTCTGCATGTAGATAAACAGCAGAGAAATCGGAATGGCTATAATCACGCATCCCGCGGTAAATACAGTAAACATTGTGTTGACATTGGCTTTTGTCATCATTGTGTAAAGCCCGATTGCGATCGTATAATTCTGTACATTGTCGCCCATAATCACCCTTGAGAAGATGAAGTCCATCCACGGGGACATAAATGCGGTCAGTGAAGTATATACAATGATCGGTTTTGCCAGCGGAAACGTGATCTTAGTAAATATCTGGAACTTTGTCGCCCCGTCGATCTGCGCCGACTCATCCAGTGCTTTAGGCATCGTGTCGAAAAAACCTTTAGACACATAGAAGGTTAAAGCCGACCCTGCCGAATAGACAAGTACAAGAGCTGCAAGACTCTGTGTCAGATTCATGGCCTTTAAGATATAGTATACGGCGATCATACTCATAAACGCAGGGAACATATTCAACACCAGCGCAATCTTCATAATCGGTTTTCTCAGCCTGAATCTCAGCCTTGACAATACATATGCCATAGACGTTGTCAAAAATGTACTGATAATACACGAAAACACTGCTACTATAAAAGTATTTCCAAACCATCTCAGGAACGGATAATCCGTATTAGTAAACAGCACTTTATAATTATCAAGAGTAAAACCGTGTGGTATAAAGTAAGATACGAACTGTCCGCTCTCTTCTCTGAAAGATGTGAGCACGATCCATACGATTGGGAATATCCATATGATACTTATTACGATTAAAACAATATATGTAACTGCATTTCCGAACTGTGCTTTCTTTTTCATTGGAACATATCCTCCTTATTATAGGCAGCTGACCTTGTATAGGCGATAAGTGAAAATACCGCACATACGATAAACGTAATAATACCGATCGTAGATGCAAGATTATAGTCCGCCTTTTCCACAGTCAGCTTGTACAGCCATGTTACCAGCAGGTCGGTATCCCCGGCCGCATAATAGT
Source organism: uncultured Lachnoclostridium sp. (assembly GCA_946491795.1). Lineage (GTDB taxonomy): Bacteria > Bacillota > Clostridia > Lachnospirales > Lachnospiraceae > Mediterraneibacter > Mediterraneibacter gallistercoris. Next base: position 92,225 of record CAMLYF010000007.1, read on the forward strand.
TGCTGTTCATAGGAGCTCCGCCGGTCAGCAGGTAGATGACGTTAAAGTTGTTGATATTTCCAATAAACTGCTGGATCAGCGTAGGAGTCATAATAAATATAATCTGCGGAAGCGTAATCTTCCGGAATATCTGGAATGTATTCGCCCCATCGATTCGTGCCGCTTCAAGCTGATCCTCCGGCAGGTTGGTCAGAACGCTTGTCACAATCATAATCGTAAATGGAATTCCTACCCACATATTTACCGCGATAACCGTAATTTTTGCTGCCAGAGCGTCCGTCAGAAACGGAAGCGGTTCTGAAATCAGTCCCAGATTTTCCAGCATCGAGTTGATCGGCCCTGCTGCGTGAAGCATATTTCTCATAATGAGAAGAGAAACAAACTGTGGCACTGCCACTGTTGTTACAAAGATAGTACGGAAAAATTTCTTGAATTTAATTCCTTTTTTGTTAATAAGGAGTGCAAGTATCACGCCTCCGAGGAAACTGGTAAATGTAGCGAAAAATGCCCATATCAAAGTCCACACGAGCAGCGGGAAAAATGTACCTGCTATATTACCTCCCAGCATAGAACCAAAATTGGAAAATCCGACCCAGTCAAACAGATTCTTCGGCGGAAGATGATTGTGATCGTAATTTGTAAATGCCAGAAGTATCATGTAAAGCAATGGAAGTACTGTAAAGATCAGAACTGCTGCCGTAGGTACCGTAAGAAGTGTCACGTGAAATCTGCTGTCCAGAAGCAGAGCTGCGTCCTCTCTGAATGAGCGGATATGCTCTCCGGATTTTCTGCATTCATATACCGCTGCAGCACTCCTCGTATTTACCACATAAAATACCAGAAATAAGGCGATGATCATGATAGTCGCCAGCCCGTAGATCATGCAGAGCATGGAGTTGTCTCCCTCTACCTGCACCTTGATACCCAGACTCTCATCCATAACCCATCCCTGAGCCTGCGTCCCGAGAGTGATCAGCCCCACAATTGACGAGGCTCCCGTCAGCACCATGTATACAATAAATCCAATTTCAGATAGAAGGAAAATAAGACCTTTGATAATCTGTCCGTTTCTCAGATTGGCAAATCCCATAATCAGATAGGACAGCTTAACGGAGATATCCCCCTCCCGGAATCCGTTTATATATTTTTTCCACCACGTATTGTTGTTTTTTTCCATAAATCCGATCCTCTTTTCCACTTTATAATATAAGAGCCTGACAATGGCTCAGGCTCTTATGAATTGAGGTTATTCTGCAGTGATATCTGTATTATTCTGCTGCCGCAGAATTTGCTACCAGATCATCCAGTTTTGCCTGCATATCGGCTTCCGTCAGATTTCCGCCGTATGCATCAATGATGATCGGGTCGAGCAGATCCCAGAAAGAACGGAGCTCCGGAAGCTTCGGCATCAGCACTGTATACTCATCCTCTGTCATCTGGGAAACCACATTTGTGATCGGATCATTTTTGACCTCATCGGTATCACGCAGTTCCTTGTTGCACGGAATTGCTCCAACTGCGTCGAAACGCATCTTCTGACACTCGGCATTTGAAAGATAATCTGCAAGTTCCATAGCGTCCAGCGGATATTTTGTAGCCGCATTAACAGCCAGCAGTTTCACGCCCTGGAATGCGCGCATCTGCACCGGTCCATCACCGAAATCACATGTCGGGTATACCGCTACTCCGAGGTTATCTCCCAGAGCGTCTGTGATATCGTTCTTTCCCCACGGTCCTGTCACCATAGCGGCGATCTTACCTTCCTTTAAGAGAGATACTGACTCACTGTTGCATGCTACAACATTCGGGTTATCTTTCAGGGATGCGATCCATTTTGTCACATTAACACCCTGTTCATTGTTAAAGGTTGTTCCTTCCAGATCTTCACCGTTATCTCCATAGAGTTTACAGCCGTTTGCGATATACTGCGGTGCGATTGTGTAGTTAGTTCCCTCCTCGGCAAGGTTAAATCCGATCGGAGCCTTGGCTGTAATACCCTCAAAAGTCTTGACATCTTCATCCGACAGCATAGACTTGTTATAAACAAGATACATGGATTCTACCTGATACGGATAACCGTATACAACTCCCTGGTATGTAGCTGCTTCATATGCGGTCTCTGTATCCTCTTCTTTGATCCTGTCTACATATTTGGTATTTTCATAGAGTACACCTGACTCTACCATCTGACCGAGCTGATCATGCGGCAGCGCAATAATGTCGGCAGCCGCTTCCGGATCTTTCTTCACATCTTCTTCTGCCTTGCCGCTGTCTCCGAGTACAACTTCAATATCATAATTCTTATCAGGATGTTCTGCTATGAAGTTGTCTACCATTGTTTTGGTTACCTCCAGAATATCCTGGTCAGCCCACACTTTGAGGCTTACATTTTTACTGTCAGACGCAGCGGCTCCTTCCTCCTTTTTGTCGCTTCCGCATCCCGCCAGCAGGCTTCCTGTCATGAGCGCAGCCAGTCCGAACGCAAGAATTCTCTTTGTTTTCATAACACTGTTCTCCTTTCCCTTGGGGTTTCTCCTCAGTGGCTTCCCCTTTGTTGTTCCTTATTTTAGCAGTCATGTCTCCGGTGGAAAATGAACAAAATAAACTTATACTTTAAAGAAAATAAACTTCCCAGGCGAATATATTGCACTTTAAATTATGTGATGCTAAAATTTCCATGACTTAAATACGATAATCTATTACCTGGGAAAGAGAGGACTGACGCTTGTGAAATTATTCCGGAGTATAAAGAAACTTCGCACTAAACTGCTGATTATTTTTACTGTTCAGGTGTTTCTCCTTCTAGGAATCGCTTTATCTGTCAGTTTTTTTCTTGCCCGCAGTTCAAACCATAAAAGTCTGGACTTACTTAACCGGCAGCTAAAAACTCTTGCTGACACTGACTTTCAGAATATCTTCGACGAGATAGACCGTGCGTATCTCTCCATTGTAACAAGTTCAAATTTTTCTACTCTCTATAACGCACGTTCCGACAGCAATCCTCTGGAAATCTATGAACTTTATTATGATGTCGATGACCTTCTCACAGCGCCTCTGACATCATCTCAATATATACATAGTATTAACTATCTTACACCTGATAATAAGATTCTTATTTCCAGTATTGCAGGTGAGCTGTCAATGGAAAGAAATTTTTCTATTGACAACTCACCTGAATGGTTCCAGCTCCATACACGTCTGCTTAATACAGTGGGTTCTCTTTCCGAGACATATATTCCGCCTCACCAGGAACTTTACTATCAGCGGACATCCAGCTCAGCCAACCAGACCGTGGTCTCTATTGTACGTAAGACTGCCAGTTTCAATACCAATTATAAAAACAGGGGACTTCTTTATTTTAATGTAGAGCTTTCTGATTTTGTGGCTCTTACCGATTCTCTAAGCCTTTATCCGGATATGGAAACTGTCATTCTTACAGATACCGGACGGGTAATCCATGATTCCTCTGAAAGTATCACCGAATGTACAGATTGTATAGAGACACTGCGTAATTGTACATCAGAGCAGTCTCTCACCCTGAATGGACAAAAATATATGACTGTTCCTGTTACCATGAAAGATTCCGGATGGAATATCTATACGCTCATACCGTGGCAGGTTTATACTGCTGATATCCGGGACTATACAGTATACAGTCTCGCATTCGGCCTTATCGTATTTATCGCAGGCTTTATCATGACCTGGATTATGTCGGCCCGTGTCTCTGCTCCCGTAGAAAATCTGTCCCACACAATGAAATCTGTACGCAACGGCAATATACAGCAGCGGGCTGATATTATCTCATCGGATGAAATCGGAGAACTGTCTAATACATTCAATACGATGCTGGACCAGATCAACCGTCTGATCGAACAGGAATATCAGCTAAAAGTAAAACAGCAGGATGCGCAGATGAAAGCGCTGCAGGCGCAGATCAATCCTCATTTTCTCTACAATATCCTGCAGTCCATAGCCAGTATAGCTTCACTCAATCACCTGCCCGAAATTTCGATTATGGCAAATTCTCTGGGCAAAATGATGAGGTACAGTATCAAAACAGAGGAAAATACAACTACACTGGAGGATGAATTAAATCATGTTGCCCATTACCTTGAAATCCAGAAAATCCGCTTTAAGAATCAGCTTGATTATTCCATCGACTCCTGTGAAGCCTACGGACGCTATCCGCTCCTGAAACTGACTCTTCAGCCACTTGTAGAAAATGCCGTCATGCACGGATTCACCGGACAGCACCAGAAACTTTTCATCTATATCCATGTCTATCAGGAGGAATCTTATCTGGTAGTAGAAATATCAGATGACGGTGCCGGAATGTCAGCCGATGTTCTGGCTGAAATCAGACGTTCGCTCTCTGATTCTGCCACAGGTTTCTACAGCGACACACAACAGAGTATCGGTCTTGCAAACGTGTACACACGTCTGAAGCTCTGTTATCAGCGGCAGGCCGTGCTGGAAATTGACAGTGAACCGGATGTGGGAACCGTCATTACACTAAAACTGCCTTTATATTTTAATCGCCTGGAGGAAAAAAATCATGATTAAGACCATTTTATGTGAAGACGAATACTGGGTTCGAAAGGGACTTATCAAACAGATCCCCTGGGACCGGTATAATCTGGAACTTATCGGAGAGTTTTCTAATAGTATACAGGCTGTGGATTTTATGAAAGACAATCCTGTCGATCTCGTTATTACTGATATGAATATGAAAGACGGAGATGGCTTAAGTCTGTTAGACTATATCATTGCAAATCACACCGAATGTGAAATCATCGTAATCAGCGGCTATACAGATTTTACCTATACCCGGAAAGCAATCCAGGCTTCAGTGTGTGAGTATCTCTTAAAACCTGTAGAAACCGAAGAAATCTGCAAAGTTCTTGATAAGATTACTTCAAGAATACATGAAAAGGAAAAACTCCATGAACGAGAAGAGAAAACTGTACCGCTTCTTCAGGAACAGCTTTTGAACACTCTGGTATCCTCTGATTATCCTGCCGAAAGGAACCGGGTAATTGTAAATGAACTGTCTCAGATGGGATTTTCTCTGAGTGATACATGGTTTACCGTACAAATCTTCACTCTCAGGAAAGAATATACCGATACAGACGGTATGCTCAGTGACAATGAGCTCCAACTCTGGTTCAGAAACACAGAACCGCTGTTCACTTCTGAAAACTGTATATTTTTCCGTACAAAACGAAGCAGGGAGCACTTCATCCTTCTGTGGCAGGGGACTGAAGAGTCCCCTGTCTCAAAGGCAGACTTCATTCTGACTTACAGAAAACTTGCAGATCTGTGCCCGTATCTGCTCAAATCAGGAATCGGTGACAGCGTAAAAGGATATTCAGGAATCCCATCCTCCTACAACCACGCAGCAGCCTGTCTCGACTATGAACTTGAAGATTTCGGAGTATCTCGGCCGGTAGCCTATGAGGATATCTCCCAGCTTCCTGCCTTGCCATCCGCACCAGTACTTATCGATGAGCCCCTTCTGACCGGCATCATTAAATCAGGCGCTTCCAGTGAATTTAAGAAGTTCACCTCAGATATCTTCGCTTCCTGCTGTATACAGTCATATTACTATCTGCCCGCCTGCCGGAACTCTGCTGCCAAACTGGCACTTTCCATGGAACGTATTGCCGCCAGAAATAAAGTGGCATTTTCCGAACTTTCCGGTGCGATCCGGTTCATCTCAGACATGATATCAGCCGAAGAAATCAACCGCTTTCTCGGCATATGTTTCGAAAAGATCGCGGAATCCTGCAGATATGAGAAAAATACATCTTCCAAAGATATCATATCGGAAATAAAGGAATATGTACTGGCCAACTACAGCCAGGAAATCAGTCTGATGGCTCTTTCACAGAAATATTACATCAACCATATTTACCTGAGCCGCCTGTTCAAGGCTGAAACCGGCGAAAACTTCAGTTCTTATCTGACCCGTATCCGCATGGAAAAGGCAAAAGAACTGATACTCAAAGATACCTTTAAGGTAAAAGAAGTCGCTGAGATGGTAGGCTTTAAGAATCCCTATTATTTCACCAAGACTTTTAAAAAATATTACGAATCTGCACCAGCTCTGCTGGACAAAATAAAATAACCGGGAGATGTGATCATGAAGAAAAAAATAGTATATGCCGCCATCCTCGCCATAGTTGCGGTTTCCGTCATTTCCGGCTGTCTCTGGTCTGCCAAAGACAAGTATACAGACGAACAGGAGGAAGAGCAGATCATACTGTATGTTATGCATAATAAACAGGAAGCGCCGGAAACTTATCACAAACTTGCAGAGGCTTTTCATCAAAAATATCCGTATATCACTGTTCAATATGAAGTTCCTACAGATTTTGATCTTGAGCTTCAAAAGCGCATGAACCGCGGTGATACACCCGATATCTATACCGCCACCGCGGCGCAGGCTAACGCCGGTCTTCTTCTCGATCTGTCAAAACAGGAATTTCTCTCCCGGATGCGTCCCGTACATTATGATACTGTCACCCGGCCGGGTGAATACTTCTTTCCCATGGGGTACTCCGGAGCAGGTATTATCTGTAATGAAACTGTACTGGACGAATATAATCTTGACCTTCCCGAGACATTAGAAGATCTGGAAAAGATCCACAGCATCCTCTCTGAAGAGAGTGTATATACTTTTGCTCTTGGTTTCAAAGATCTCTGGACTGCACATTTCTGTTTCCGTCCTGCATATTATGCCGTTTATGCAGACCAACCCGAATGGAACACGCTCCGCCGCGATGGCAAAGTAAGTTTCTCCTCTACTCCGGAGTGGAAAACCGTCGTTGACGTAGTCAAAAATTATGTTTACGCTTTCGGGAATAAAGATACCGCTTTCGAACGTGGGTACATGGACGCGTGCAATATGCTGGCTCTGAACCGCGCAGCTATGCTTGTTCAGGGTTCGTGGGCAGCTGCGAAAATTGAGGATTACAATTCTAATACCCGCCTGCGCATGGTGCCTCTTCCGATTTCAAATGATCCCGATGAAGGCAAAATCAATTATTACTGTGACTATTCCCTGTCAGTCAGCGCGGATACCGCACATCCGAGAGAAGCAATGCTCTATCTGGATTTTCTCGCATCTGAAGAAGCGGCTGAAATTTATGTAAAAAATACAGGCTCATTCTCAGGTTTTATTGGTGCGCCTGTGCCAGACAACACTATCGCAAAAGATATCCAGACTTATGTAGATGCGGGAAAATATATTGATAACCCTTCCGACGGATGGCCACCCTATTTTTATATAAATGCCGAAAGAATTCTTGCCGAGTATATGTTTGGCGGAAGAGACTATGATAATATGACAAAAGCCCTCGATTCTGCATGGAATCTCAGAACCGAGGAGCCTTAAGAACAAAACTGATTTTACCTTATATAAGATTAACTCTTTTTCATTCTGTATCTTTTTACGATCAGAACTTCCAGTCCGATAATTGCCAAAGCTATGATCACATCAATCACGATTGCTGCGATCTGCCATCCGGGCAGTCCGGCGTCAAGAGCTTCTTCACTGTAAGCACGGCTGTTCACCACCGTGTACATGATATTCTTTGACGCCTGACGCATTGCCTGCAGCGACGTAGCGCTCTCGGTATCAGATTTTTCCTGCACACGATCATCGCAGCGATTGCCGCAATCAACACCACCGCAAATCCGATCAGATATGGAACACATAAATTTACAATGTTCATCACATCAGCCATATTAATGTCTAACATTCCTTTTTCCCTCCTGAACAAATTTATTTTTGTCTGTCTTTATTTTAGTCTAACATCGGTTTCCCAATATAATCCAATACTTACTCTTTATCATTTATCATACATGAAGAGCATTATAAAAAGCCGGCATCCATACGCCGGCTTTTATCCATGAACAATATTTTCTTTTTCGCTCTGTTTATTTCATTTCTTTCTCCCAGTAACGGATCACGTTCAGCTGCGCCTCATCGCCGAGTTTCTCCATTGTCTCGATTTCTTCTGCTGACAGTTCAACCGCGGCAGCTTTTACGGCATCCTCTACCTGATAAACTTTCGTCACACCGATAATCGGCAACGTTCCCTTGGCAATAGCCCATGCCACCGGGATCTGCGCGGTAGCCACATGGTGACGGTCCGCGATCTCTTCCAGTCCCGCATTGAGTTTCTCAAGCTTTGGAAGCATCGGATTATAAGTTCTTCCCCTGTCAGAATCCTCAGGGAACGGATGCTCTGTATCATATTTTCCGGTCAGGGCTCCCTGCTCCAGCACCATATAGGAGAAGAAAATGATATCATTCTCTTTGCAGTAGTCCAGAATTCCGGAAGTTTCCGAAGAACGGTTCAGAAGACTGTAATGGTTCTGGATCGCAGAGATCTTCAGCCCCTCTTTTGCAAGGATTTCAGCTGCTTCTTTGATCTCGGCCAGACTGTGGTTTGAGAGTCCGATCTTCCCGATCTTTCCGCTCTTTGCAAGAGGGATCAGTTCTGTTACCCACTTTGGCGCATCCATCGGATTGTGGATCCAGTAAAAGTCCATGTAATCCGTTCCCAGCAGCTCCGCGCTCTTCTCATACAGCGCGGTCACCGCGTTATCTGCCGCCGGATCCGCGCACTGCGGGGTGAATTTATCAGAGATCAGATAGCTGTCTCTTGGGACTGTCGCAAGAAAGTCCCCCAGAACCTTTTCAGAAGTTCCCATACCGTATGCGTACGCAGTGTCCCAGAGATTCAGACCGTTTTTCATTGCTGCGTCAAATACCGGTCTGAGGGCTTCCGGTGTAAGATTTCCTCCAAATGTACCGTCATTTCCCCATGCCCATGCTCCGAGAGCGATCTTGGGCATCTCTTTTATTTCTGCCATGTTATATTCCTCCTATTTTTCGTTTTTTGATGTTTCAATTTTCTGGCTGCCTGTAGACCACACATGCTGCTGCTTTGCAGCCGCCGGCGTATTCTGCGCCATCACTCCTGCCAGCTTATGTGGCACATAAGGTTCTTCTAAATAAGTAGTCTCTTCGGGCGTCAGGGTAAGTTCTACCGCTTTGGCCGCCCCTTCAATGTGATGCAGTTTAGTAGCTCCTGCGATTGGAGCAGCCACCTTGGTAAGCAGCCATGCCAAAGAGATCTCCGTCATGGATACGCCTCTCTTTTCTGCCAGTTCAGCCACACGGTTAATGATCACGGAATCCTGTTTGGCAGTTGCGTCATACTTAAACTTGGCATAACTGTCCTCTTCCAGCCTTTTTGAGCTTTCTCCCGGATGTTTCGAAAGGCGTCCGCTGGCCAGAGCACTGTAAGGCGTCATGGCAATGTTGTCCTCAGCGCAGAGTTTTGCCATTTCCCGCTCCTCCTCCCGGAAAATCAGATTGTAATGTCCCTGAACAGAAACAAACCTGGCAAATCCTTCTTTTTCGGCAAGTGCGTTTGCCTTAGCCAGCTGATAGGCAAAACAGTTGGAAATACCAATGTACCGAACCTTTCCGGCCTTTACAATACGATTAAGGCCATCCATGATATCATAAAGAGGCGTCTCATAATCCCACATATGGTAAATGTAGAGATCCACATAATCGAGCCCCAGATTTTTTAAGCTGGTGTTCACCATCTGCTCGATATGCTGCTGACCGGTGATTCCGGCGGCAATCTCCTCCTGAGTGCGGGGAAGGAATTTCGTGGCCACTACCACGTCTTCGCGCTTTGCAAAATCACGGAGAGCCCTGCCCAGATACTGCTCGCTGGTTCCGCTCTGGTAACCGATGGCAGTATCAAAAAAATTCACCCCAAGTTCCAGACCCCTTCGGATAATCTCGCGGGAGTGCTCCTCGTCCAGAGTCCAGCTGTGCTGTCCGTTTTGGGAATCGCCAAATCCCATACACCCCATACAGATACGGGAAACATTTAATTCTGAATTACCTAATTTTGTGTACTGCATACTGCAATCCTCCTTATATAAAACCTGCTACAGCTGCAGGCTTTCCACCCACGCCCGGACGTCCTCTTCGGAAACACCGGACGGAAATCTCTCGCCCTCCAGCCATTCGCCGGTTCCTGCCATTTCCTCTAACATCTGTCCGCTGTCTCCGATTCCGGACGACGCCGACGTGCAGAACGGGATCACCGTTTTCCCAGTGAAATCGTTATTTTCAATAAACTGATCTACCGGCCAGGCGGCTTCTCCCCACCATATAGGATAGCCGATAAAGATATCTTCATATTCATCGAATCCTTCCACCGTATCGGAGACAAGCTCCACATCCCTGAGGCTCTCGTCTGCATATTCCTGAGAAACACGGCTGTTCCTGTCATTATAGTCAAGATCATCATCTGTATACGGCTCTGCCGGCTCCAGCTCAAATAAGTCTCCGCCTGTAATATCTGCAATATAATCTGCCACTGCTTCCGTATTTCCTGTTGCGGAATAGTATACCACCAGCGTTTTTCCGTCTGCCGCTGCGCCGCCTGATGTATTATCTGTATTCGTTTCTGTATCCGGACCTGTCTCATCTGCAGCCTGATCCGACTGCTGAGCGCTTTCTGCCTGCTCATTATCAGAACTGCAGCCTGCCAGCATTCCTATCGTCATCATACATGCCGTGAGTAATAATAAGCCACGTTTTTTCATGTTGAATAATCTCCTTTTACGCTTCTTTACTATTTACTGAGATTCATGCATTTTCCGATCACATCGCCTGTGCGGAGATACTCGTAGGTCGGCATCTCAAAAAGGACCGGTTTCAGCGTATGGTAATCGATCTTACCCGCTTCATTTAATACATTCTCCTCCGCATAAACGCCGTCAATCTTGCAGATAAAGCTTTCAAATCCTTCTGTCTCATAAATGTCATCCACAACACAGTCCATCACGACCGGCGCTTCATCGATGACCGGCGCTCCTGTTCTTTCTGTATGGTAAGCAAACATTTCCGACTTATCTGTCTTATTTCCGCTGACGCATCCTGTCCGGTCTGCTTTTTCCAGCATTGCCTCATCCACGATATTTACAGTCAGCGCGCGGGTCTCTTTGATTCCCTGATTGGTATAATGGGGCTTTGCCAGACTTACCATGATCCGGTCATGGCCGATGATTCCTACATGGCCTACGAGAACGTAATTCGGTTTTCCATTTACCATAGTGCCTACTACAACAAGCGGAGTAGGATAAAGTGCAAGGCTCTTTCCAATATTCTTTTTCATGATTATATCCATTCCTTTCGCTTTGCTCAGGCACAAAACGTTATGAAAAT
>CAMLYF010000008.1:0-101652 GCA_946491795.1 uncultured Lachnoclostridium sp.
AATAGCTTATTTAAGTGCGCCATTTTTCGGCTGTTCTCTACTTTCTTTCACACTATCCCCTCCTGTGTTATGATGTATAACGACAATTCAGCCATCAGGAATGGCGCGGGCTGAACTGTTACAACGTAAAAGACAGGAAGTTCATTTTTCTTCCTGCCTCTAATATACATCCTGAAACGCCAAATGTAACCATACCGCTGGTTGAGTCGTCTTTTTCGGAACTTTCAATATGATAATCTGCTTACTTTTTCGCTTTCAGCCACTGTTTTACTACTGTAACATCTTCCTCCACGGCGCGGGCAATCGTCTCAGGCGGCATCCCCATTCGCTCCAGATTAACCGCCGTCCTCCTGCTGCTTTCCAAACGGCCGGATTGTTTTCCCTCTAATCTTCCTTCTTCCCTGATCCGTTCCATAATCTCACACATGATCTCTATTCCTCCTTCTTCATTCTTCAGAAACCGCACCCGTTTTGACAACTCTCCCTCACTGTCGTCAAAAGGATCTGCCGTTCTGAAATACTGCATCAATTTTGCTGTCCTGCTCTTATCATCTATCTCTGCATTTACATAAATAAGATGAGCGCCGTCCGTATACGGCTGTCCTGTCTGCCGGAAACGCTTTTCTTCCTCATAGACCGTACAGCCGCCTTTCCAGATATCTTTTCTGCTGATTTCCTGTCAGGATGCGTACTACATGCTGACAGGCTTTCAGATCAGATAGTGCAACCGACATAAACACATCGCTGAGCAGCGTAAGCTGTTCCAGATCTTTCAGCCGGCGTTCCCGTTCGGCAAGGCGTCCTTCCTCTACAACCGGATGTCTGACGCAGACTTTTTGAGAGTTCCTTTTCTTATTCTTTTCGTTTTTCATATATGGGCCTTTAGGCCGCGATGATTCAATACAATCATATTCTAGCATGTCAGCCTGGCAATGTAAATTGTGACAGTTCAGCCATCAGGGGTGAACTGTTACTCAAAATTCAATATACGAAGAGGAAAAAAACTGATATAATAGTCACGTGGTGCGCTTTTTGAGGCGCCTGTGGTATGAATATCCACATTTGAATTTTAAGTAAAGGAAGTTTTCATTATGTCAGTAGAGCTTGTAAGAAATTATTTCAAGGAAAACAACATTGATAAAGAGATTCTCGAGTTTCCTGTCTCCAGCGCCACAGTAGAACTGGCGGCGCAGGCTGTGGGCGTGGAGCCGGCTCGGATTGCCAAGACACTTTCTTTCTACACAAAGGAGAAAGACGCTGCCATCCTCATCGTTACTGCCGGAGATATGAAAATCGATAACAGCAAATTCAAACATTTCTTCGGGATGAAAGCTAAGATGCTCGCTTCGGAGGATGTGGAAAAACTGACCGGACATGCCATCGGAGGCGTCTGCCCGTTCGGGAATCCGGAAGGTACCTCTGTATATCTGGATGTTTCTCTGAAAAGATTTGAAACTGTATTTCCTGCTGCCGGAAGCGGAAACTCTGCTGTCGAGATGACATGCGAGGAGTTGGAACAGGATTCCAAATCAAAAGAATGGATTGATGTGTGCAAGCCGAGTATGTAGCAGTTGTCACAGCAACCATTTAATCATCGGAAGTACCAAAAGGCATATTCAAGAATTGTAAGAAGCCGCCAAGGTCTCTGGCAAGCCCGGATGGAACACGTTTCCATCACAAAGAGAGCTCCCATGCATGTGAATCTATCACCCGCATGGGAGCTCTCTTCTTTGTATTGTATGTTTATCTCAGGAAGTTCTCGATGATCACAGACTCCGCCTCTTCTTCATTGAGGCCGAATGTTCTCAGCTTCACAAGCTGCTCGTCATTGATTCTTCCGATGGCCGCCTCGTGAATAATCTGCGCATCCACGTGTTTTGCGTCAATCTCCGGAATGGAGCTGATCTCTGCCTGATCCATGATGATTGAATCGCACTGTACATGTGCGTGGCAGCGGTTGCTTCCGATCGCCCTCGGGTGGAATACCTGATGGGATTTGCCTTTGCCGACGGAACGGGAGACGATCCTTGCAGAACTGTCTTCTCCGTTTAACTCTACGTCAAAGTTGGAAACTGCAGTCTGATTGTCGTCTGTCATCAGTTTTTCTGTCACAAACAATTTCGCATTATCGGCAAGCTCCACATAGTTTTCACGCTCTGTGGAATCCACGCCTCTGATCTGGGTTGTCTCAAGCGTAAATGTGGAATCCTCACCTACGTAAATCTTAGTCACAGGGTTGAGAACCTTCTGTCCGGTTCCGTTTCCCTCTGCATAATGATTCTCCACATATTTTACATTGCATCCTTTTCCCACATGGAACGCATGGATACCGTCGTGGCGGGTCTCGGAGCAGCCTTCGCCGTGAATACCGCATCCTGCGATAATCGTCACATCAGCGCCGTCTTCAATATAGAAATCATTGTATACGACATCAATGCCTTCCTGGCTCATAACCACCGGAATGTGGACCTGCTCGTCCTTTGCCTCACCGCTGATATGGATGTCAATGCCCGGCTTATCCTCTTTCTTTACGATATGGATATGACGGCTGTCGCCGTGGCAGACCGCCATACCGTTCAGTCTCAGGTTGTATGCTCCCTCCTGCTTAAATCCGTAGGAATCAATCACCTTTAACACGTCTTCCGTCACTTTGTCGAGCTCTGTTTTTGTCTGCTCTGCCTCCGTATTCTGTACTTTTGTCTGATTATTCTCCATAGAGCTCACCTCCCTTTTGTCTCCTGCATTCACAGCCGTCCAGCTCATCGCCGAACAGCGTCGGCATAATATCTTTTGCATCTCCGATGGATTCTACCTTTCCGTCGGAAATGACCATAATACGGTCAGCCATCTGGATGATCCTTTCCTGATGGGAGATCAGGATCAGGCTCTCCTTCTTCTCTTTATGGATCTTCTCGAAACGCTTGATCAGCATGGAGAAGCTCCAGAGATCAATGCCTGCCTCCGGCTCGTCAAATACACAGAGCTTATGCTGTTTCGCCAGAACTGTCGCGATCTCTATTCTCTTCATCTCGCCGCCTGAGAGTGTCGCATCAGCCTCACGGTCAATATATTCCATTGCGCAGAGTCCTACGCTGCTTAAAAGATTACAGCACGTCTTCTCATCCAGCGGCTCTCCTGCTGCCAGAGACAGAAGTCTGCGCACCGTCATTCCCTTAAACCGCGGCGGCTGCTGGAATGCAAAGCCTATTCCTGCCTTGGCACGCTCATCAATGGTGTAATCCGTAATATCCTGTCCGTCCAGAATGATCTTTCCGCCTGTCGCCTTGTTGATTCCCATAAGCAGCTTGGCAAGCGTAGACTTTCCGCCGCCGTTCGGGCCGGTGATCACGAGCATTTCTCCGTCATTTACAGTAAAACTGACGTCTGAGAGGATCTCGGACTGTTTTCCTTCTTCTACCACATCATATGATAAATGTTCTACCTGTAACATCTCTTAAGTTCACTTCCTTCTTTATATATGTGTAATTAAAAAACCGCTATGAAGAAAATCTGCGGAAGATTTCCTTATATCTGTCCGCATAGATGCTTCCACGTCTCCAGATAAAACTGAACTCATGGGAAATCTCAAAGCCTTTCAGAGGGATCCGTTTCAAAGTTCCCTCTCTGAGCTCATCCCGCACAGCAGTTTCATATAAAAATGTAATACCGCATCCGGCTTTTGTCAACTCCCTGATGGTCTGAAGGCTTCCGACTTCCATCACTTTGTCAAAATCACGGATACTGAAATTCTGGGCGTCCAGACAGCGTTCCAGCACTTCACGCGTCCCCGAGCCTTCCTCCCGCACGAGCAGCCGCTCATGAAAAAGTTTCTCAACAGATACCGCCTTCCCGGAAAATACCGACTCCCGAAGACCGGCGGAATCTGCTTCACTCTTTTCCTCCCAGTTATAGTCCGGTGCACAGACCGCAATATAATTCTCATCAGAATACTTCTGATGGTCATATTCATTTTTCTGGAAAAAACCTTCCACAAGCGCAAAATCAATAGCGCCCTCATCGAGTTTTCGCAGAAGCTCCTGAGTATTGTCCACGATCATGCAGATCTTCGCATCCGGATACTCCCTCAGATAACGTTCCAGAATCCTGCCCATGAGCACGTCTCCTACCGTCCTCGTAGCGCCGAAACGGATCTCCTCTTCCTCATCCGTCTTCTGCATCTGATTCTGCATGGAAATCTCATCATGCATCATCGTAAGAGACGCATTGCGGAGAATCTCTCCCGCCCCGGTAAGCTTCAGCTTCTTTCCCTCATACCGGAAAAGCTTCGTATTATAGTGCTTCTCCAGAAAATGAATGTGCTGTGACACAGCAGGCTGCGTAATATTCAGTTTTTCCGATGCACGTGTGAAATTCATACACTGACATACAGTTAGAAAAGTCTCCATCCTGAAATCAAGCATTACCTCACTCCCCTTATCAACGGCAATACATCAGTGACTTAATATAAAAGAAACCCGGGCGGAGGTTTATAAGCAATCCTCCGCCCAAATCTATACAGAACTACTCCCTGTGCACTATCATAACATATATTTATGATAAAATAAATATTAATAATTTTATTTTATAGTTTTTTTATGATATCTTATGATTCGTAGCCAGATATTGGAAATCAACTTACGAATGGCGCGGCTGAACTGCTGCATCGTAAATCAACAAAGGAATAACAAGGGAGGAAAAAAGAATGAACTTCTTAAAGAAAAACGGAGCGGGTCTCCTGCTCTGCCTTATCATCGCAATACCGTCATGGTTTCTCGGGCAGGCGGTTCCCGTCATCGGAGGGCCGGTATTCGCCATACTGATCGGAATGATCCTTACACTGATACTTACAAAAAAAGAGCCCTTTACAGCGGGAGTCAATTATACATCAAAAAAGATCCTGCAGGCGGCAGTCGTCTTCTTAGGCTTCGGCATGAATCTGACAGAGATCCTTGCAAAGGGGAAACAGTCGCTTCCGATCATCATATCTACCATCGCGACCTCCCTGATCATTGCATTTATCCTGTATAAAGCGCTGAAGCTCCGCACCAACAACGCAATCCTTGTGGGCGTGGGTTCGTCGATCTGCGGCGGAAGCGCCATCGCAGCTACAGCGCCTGTAATCGAGGCGAATGACGAGGAAGTGGCACAGTCCATCTCAGTTATCTTCCTCTTCAATGTACTCGCCGCCCTCATCTTCCCCACACTGGGATCTATGCTGGGCCTGAGCAACGAGGGATTCGGCCTGTTTGCCGGAACCGCCATCAATGACACCTCCTCAGTCACTGCGGCGGCAACCGCATGGGACGGTATCCACGGAAGCAATACACTGGAATCCGCTGCCATCGTAAAAATGACAAGAACCCTTGCGATCATCCCGATCACTCTGGTCCTTGCCATCTGGAGAGGCAGGAAAGAGAAGAATTCAGAAGGCTCTACTTTCAGCCTGAAAAAAACCTTCCCGTTCTTCGTACTGTTCTTTGTACTTGCATCCGTTGTAACAACTATATTCCAGCTGCCTGCAGCTGTGACCGATCCGCTCAAAGAGCTGAGCAAGTTCCTGATCGTCATGGCAATGGCTGCCATCGGTCTGAACACAAACATCGTCAAACTGGTCAAGACCGGCGGGAAACCGATCTTCACAGGATTCTGCTGCTGGCTGGGGATCTCCCTTGTAAGTCTGGGGATGCAGCACGTGCTTGGTATATGGTAAAATATCCAAAAATGGAAATGGGGACGTAGTAAAACCTGATTTTACTACGTCCCCATTTCCATTTTTTATCCATTCACTGCTTTTAATTGCCGTATACACTTTTTCCGAACGAAATAGAAACACACTGCCTGCATGAGGATCGTCGCGATCCACGATCCCGGATAGGAGATAAAGAGGAAAAACAGCGACCTGTGATGCGGGAAAAGCCCGTAGATCCACACGATCCTCGTTCCTACCGTACCGATCACGGACAATACCATCGGCACTGCGGAATGTCCCATTCCTCGAAGGGCTCCCGGGATCAGATCCATGATACCGCAGAGGAAATACGGAACCGTAGTGATCGAAAGAATCTCAAGCCCGCACTCGATTACGGATGCATCTGACGTATAGATTCCCAGAAGCTGCGAACCGAACACATACGCCCCGACTCCAAGCACTCCCGCCGCACCGGCCGACAGAATGATACAGTCAATGAGCACTCTGTCCATACGCTTCTGCTTGCCTACACTGTAATTCTGGCTTGTAAAACTCATGCATGCCTGCGTAACGGCATTGACCGATACATACAAAAAACCGAGGATATTGTTAGCTGCTGTATATCCTGCCATTGCCGTGGAGCCGAATGAATTGACGGACGACTGGAGCATGGCATTGGAAAAATTGATCACCGTACTCTGGATTCCTGCCGGTATCCCCACCTGAAAGATACGTTTCAGATAAATCCATTTGATCGTGAGCTTCGAGAATCGGAGCTGATAACTTCCCTCCGACCTGTGAAGGCACCAAAGCACCAGTATACAGGACACAAACTGGGAGCTCACCGTTCCGATGGCAACTCCCGCCACTCCCAGCGGGATCACAATGACCAGCAGAAGATCCAGCGCCACATTCGCCATACCTGCTATCGCAAGGAAGAGCAGCGGACGTTTTGTATCCCCTACCGCTCTTAAAACCGCCGCCCCGTAGTTATACAGCATGAAGAACGGCATTCCCATAAAATAGATCCTCATATATGTAACAGACTGATCGATCACATCCGCCGGCGTATCCATAAGATCCAGCGCCAGTCTGGACGCCCCCGCTCCGACAAACGCCATGATAACACCGCTGATCAGCGCGAGAGTGATCGCCGTATGTACCGCCTCCGACATCTCTTTGTCCCGCCCCGCCGCGAAATACCGTGCCGCAAGGACATTTGCCCCCAGCGAAATACCGATAAAAAGATTCGTGAAAATATTGATCAGTGCAGTTGTCGATCCGACCGCCGCAAGAGCCTGACTGCTGTCAAATCTTCCTACGACAATAATATCCACCGCGTTAAACATCAGCTGCAGGATGCTCGAGAGCATCAGTGGCAGCGAAAACGAGATCAGCTTGTCCATGATCGATCCGTTGCACATATCGATTTCAAATTTACTGGTTTTCAATTTCTTTCCCCTCCCCGGATTCTTTCTCTTCCTGTTCTACTCCTTCATAGTCGGAGATAATATCGGCAAGCGTAATATTCTCCAGACTTTCCTTCAGATCACTCCTTATCTTCTGATAAGAACAATCCAGAACATGATGAATATTTCTCCCAACCGGGCACAATGAGGACGGAGAGCGGTGAACTCCTATCAGCTTGGAGAGAAACTCAGGCTCCAGAGTTCTGCATACTCGGTACAGACTGACCTCATCCGGAGAACAGTTAAGCTCCGCCCCTCCCGTACCGGCTTTTACCGTTATAATATCTTCTTTCTTTAAAGCACGGAAAATATTCCTGATCGTAGCCGCATTAATCCCCGTGGACTTCGATAACAGGTCGCTGGTAACCCTCGTCTTTTCCCCGTACTCATATATAAATATAAGGCAGTGAAGCGCCACCGAACATTTTGTACTGATATGCATAATTCTTATTCATTCCTCGTTTTCTTTATCAGCGTCAGGCATATAAACCTCAGCCATTCACCATTATATCCCCAATTTTATATGATGTAAACATTGACACTGCCTGATCGGGTGACTATAATTATTGTTGTAAATCTAAATTTTACATGATGCATGGATATGAATATAGTACAGATAGTTTTCAGCCCCACGGGCGGCACACAGAAAGCAGCAGATATGATAACTTCAGCATGGGATACTCCCGTCAGAAAAGTGGATCTGTCAGATCCGGAAACTGATTTCAGCGCAGTCAGCCTCGAAAAAGACGACGTCGCCGTAATCGCCGTTCCATCTTTTGGCGGACGGGTACCGGCTCCCGCTATCCAGAGACTGGAAAAGATCAATGGAAATCAGGCAATGGGCATCCTTGTCTGTGTATACGGCAACCGCGCATATGAGGACACTCTCATTGAGCTGAACGATTCTGCCGAAAAGAGCGGATTCAGAGTCATAGCAGGTATTGCCGCCATTGCGGAGCATTCCATCGCACACCAGTATGCAACAGGAAGACCTGACTCCGCGGATGCAGAGGTGCTCCACAGCTTTGCCGAAAAAATAATTGAAAAGATCAACGGAAATCCGACTGCTCTCTCAGCGCCCAGGATACCGGGAAACCACCCGTATAAAAAGGCAGGAGGCGGCGGTCTGGTTCCCAAGGCAGATCGCAGCTGCACCGGATGCGGTCTCTGCGCACAGAACTGTCCTGTTCAGGCAATCAGTAAGGATAATCCGAAAGATACCGACAGCAAAAAATGTATTTCCTGTATGCGCTGCGTGGTAAAATGTCCGCAGTCAGCACGCAAGGTAAACGGAGCTATGGTAAAAGCCGTAGGACTGGCACTGAAAAAGGCCTGTTCAGAGAGAAAAGAAAACGAGCTGTTTATATAAAAAGAAATATTACATACAGGAAAATCCGACAGTACAGCGTTATGCCGTCTGTCGGATTTTTCAATCTTAAATTACCAAACATATCGTTTTTACCGTCTTGCTCTGAACTAATTAATCGCTCTTCCCAACTCATAAGCTTCTTTCAGTTCCGGTTTTCCTTCGATATCTCCCACATCTCCGTTGCCTCCGGCAAGGACATGGCCCAGATTCTTCCAGCTCAAATGCTCCATCAGGTGATCATAGTAGAGAAGGACGTCGTCAAATCCGTTTCCTTCTGCCGCCATCAGAAGTGCGGAAGACCTGTCGTGTCCTCTTAAGAGATTGCCGTCGCCCTCTTCCAGCGCAAACAGACGGTCGATTGCTGTCCGGATCTGACCGCTCATATTCCAGTAATAGAGCGGTGTGGCAAGAATTACCACATCACATTCTTTCACTGCCGGATAGATCTGAGCCATGTCATCCTTCTGAACACAGGGACATTCCCTGCTGCTATGTCCGCCGAAGCAGCCTTTGCATCCGTGAATATCCATACCGCTTAAGAAAAATTCCGTCACTGTATTTCCGGAGCTTTCCGCTCCTTCTGTAAAGGATTTTACAAGTGCTGATGTATTTCCCTTTTTTCTGGGACTTCCGTTTAATATTACAATTTTCTTACCCATACCGGTTCTCCTTTTCTACTCAGATCTTCTCAGCCAGCGCCGCTGCCTGAGCGCATCCGTCTGTCTTGTCGATATCTCCTGTATTCAGGACGCCGGGAATCAGTACCTCGCCGATCATCTTCCATTTATTTAATGCAGCCGTGCGCTCCATGGGGATCCTCACTCCGTCCAGGACAGTCATATCCTCTTCTTCGCAGCAGGCGATAACGGCGCATTCTTTCCCGGCAATATCTTTTCCGCCTACCACAAGAGAATAGATGCGGTCGATCACTGCCTTAATCTGAGACGGGATGGAATACCAGTAAACCGGCATGGTAAATACAAGCGCGTCCGCCTCTAAAATGGCCGGAGCGATAGTATTGAAATCATCGTCAAAGGTACAGGCCTTCCCTGTGCTGTAGCAGGTCTCGCACGCATGGCAGCCGCCCAGCTTCATCATGGCTGCATCGAATCTTGTAACCGTGTGTCCTTTCTCTTCCGCCGCTTTAATGAAAGCGTCTGTCATAGCAAAACTGTTTCCGTTCTTACGCGGGCTTCCTGTAATTACAACGATCTTTTTACTCATGATAATCTCTCCTTCTTCCTGATTTTCTGCAGCAGATTTGACTTTATCTGCTGTTGATATTACAATCATAGCAAGAATACGTCATAAAACAAGTACGCACATAAAAGTGCGATACTTACAATCAGGTTTAATACTTACCTAAAGAAGAGTGTAAAATGGGCAAAAGATGCATTTCCAATGAAAACTTAAGCACTACCGGATTCAGTTATACGTTATCGCTGATCAACGGGAAATATAAAATGACGATCCTCTACACACTGATGGAATTCGGTGTGGTGAGATTCAATGAAATGAAAAAATACATCGGACAGATTTCCTATAAAACGCTGAGCTCCACATTAAAAGAACTGGAAGCAGACCAGCTTGTCCACAGGGAAGAATACCCGCAGATCCCGCCCAAAGTAGAGTACAGTCTGACAGAAAGGGGCAAGTCACTGATCCCTATTCTGGACGGAATGTGCGAGTGGGGTGATAAAAACCGGCTTTAAGGCAGAGAATTCCGCCTCTGTCTGTATTTTATGCCGTCTTCAGTTTCTTTCCTGCACTCTGTACTCTTCTTTCACTGCGCACCCTCATGGTGATCAGCACAAAAGCGCAGGCGATGAAGAGGATTCCTCCCAGTACAATGTACTGAGTACCCATTCTTGACAGGAAGAAACCGCATACGGAAGTTCCCACCGTTGTTCCCAGATTCGTAGATGCAAGGAACAGACCGTTGGCAAAATCAGGCGCCTTCGGCGCTGCTGTGGCAAGCCAGTACTGATTGATATTGGCCGCCGCTCCGGCAAGCACGCCCCAGACAAAAGTGAGCACCACCATCGGAACTGTGAAGCAGCCGAGGAAGAAAAGCACCGCATACACCGCCGCAAGAAGGAACGGGAATGTGACAACAAATCCCAGCGGACGGCTGCTCAGCATCCGGCCCGCGATCAGGTTTCCCAGCATATTGGAAAGACCATATACAAGAAGAAGAATACTGATCAGCCCTGCCGAAAGCTGTGTCACAGTCTCCATGTATTCGGAAAGATAACTGTATACACCGAATACGGACCCGTTTAGGAACATAACTCCGAAGATAGACAGCCATGTCCTGCTTTCTTTGAGCACACTCAGCTGAGACCCGTAGGACAGCTTTTCTTTTACCGGAAGATCCGGCACTGCAATGATCGTAGCGATCAGGGCTGCCGCATTGACAGCCGCGAAGAAAAGCATACCGACTCTCAGCGACGTCATGTTTGCGATATAACTTACGATCGGCACTCCGAGAACCATGCCTGCGGACACTCCCATCATAACTTTAGACACAGCCTTCGGCGCGTCCTTCTCCGGTACAGAAGAACCTGCAACCGACATTGCCATCGATACATACACCGGCTGGAAAAAAGCCGGGATCACACGGGTGATCAGAACAACCGGAAAGTTCGTGGCAAATGCTGAGATCACATTACACACCGTAAATACACTCAGAACAAGTATCATTGCCTTTTTTCTATTTACTCCCGAGAAAAAAAGCGGCATCGTAGGTCCGGATACTGCTACGACCAGTGCGAACATACTGACGAGCAGGCCTGCCGCTGCGACTGTCACTCCATAATTCTCGGAGACCAGAGGAAGGATGCCGACCACGCCCATCTCTGTATTAATAATACTGAAAACGCCAATTGTTAAAATCAGGATCAAGCCTTTTTTCATCTCAACAAAACCTCCTTCATACTTTTTACACGTTCAATTTATCAGGCGTTTATTAAAATAGCAAATATTTATATTTAATGTTTTTTCATAGTCTAAACCTATACATTCTAAAATAATCTCTCATCTCCAGCCCCCCCTAATTCAAAATAACAGTTCAAATTTTTTCTTTCACAGGTTGACATATACCACCACAGGGTATATATTATATGTGCAGAAAGAAATACCCCATAGGGGTTTGAAAGGAGTGTATAGATACGTGGAAGAAAATAAAACCTGTACCGCCTGTAAGCATAAAACAAAAGAACGCTCGGAAAAAGAGCGGCGGAATATGCTGAACCGCCTGAACCGTATTGAAGGTCAGGTGCGCGGAATCAAAAAGATGGTAGAAAATGATGTATATTGTCCGGATATCCTGATTCAGGTATCCGCAGTCAACGCAGCACTGAACAGTTTTAATAAAGTTCTTCTGGCGGAGCATATCCGCACCTGTGTTGCGGAAGATATAAAAGAAGGAAAGGATGAGACCATCGACGAGCTGGTCCTTGTCCTGCAGAAACTGATGAAATAACAGCAATTTTCAGGAGGTTTTATTATGGAACAATATAATGTAACGGGCATGAGCTGTGCGGCGTGCAGCGCCCGGGTTGAAAAAGCTGTCTCCAAAGTTCCGGGAGTCACGTCCTGTTCTGTAAGTCTGCTGACCAATTCTATGGGAGTGGAAGGGACCGCGTCTCCGTCCGATATCATCGCCGCTGTAGAAGCGGCCGGATACGGTGCCTCGGAGAAAGGACACCACGCAGCGGAACAGGCCGGCGGAAGCGGTGTCTCCATCGCGGAGGCGGAGGATTCCCTGAAAGACAGAGAAACGCCGAAAATGAAACGGAGACTGATCGCCTCAATCTGCTTCTGGGTACCGCTGATGTATATTTCCATGGGACATATGATGTGGAACTGGCCGCTGCCGTCCGTTCTCGCAGACAATCATATGGCCATCGGTCTGGTTGAGCTTCTGCTCACAACCGCGGTCATGGTGATCAATCAGAAGTTCTTTGTCAACGGATTTAAAGGACTGATCCATGGCGGACCGAATATGGATACACTGGTAGCCCTCGGAGCCAGCGCTTCCTATGTGTACAGTCTCTATGCCCTGTTTGCCATGTCTGCCGCCCTGACTCAGGGAGATGCGGCAGGCGCCATGACTTATATGCATGAATTTTATTTTGAATCAGCCTCCACGATCCTGACGCTGATCACAGTCGGGAAACTGCTGGAGGCTATCTCAAAAGGCCGTACCACGGACGCCCTGAAAGGTCTCATGAAACTGGCTCCGAAAACAGCCACTGTGATCCGGAACGGTTCTGAGAAAGTCGTTTCCATAGAACAGGTACGAAAAGGCGACATATTCGTAGTAAAACCCGGCGAGAATATCCCGGTAGACGGTATCGTGCTGGAAGGCACCAGCGCAGTCAATGAATCCGCTCTCACCGGCGAGAGTATCCCGGTCGATAAAAATGCCGGCGACGCTGTCTCGGCGGCAACTCTGAATCAGTCCGGCTATCTCCGGTGCGAGGCGTCCCGTGTAGGCGAAGATACCACACTGTCGCAGATCATTCAGATGGTCAGCGACGCCGCGGCAACAAAAGCGCCCATCGCCAAAGTAGCGGACCGTGTATCAGGCGTATTCGTTCCCGCCGTGATCGCCATCGCCATCGTCACGCTGATCGTATGGCTCCTTGCCGGACAGACAGTAGGTTTCGCTCTTGCAAGAGCAATCTCCGTGCTGGTCATCAGCTGCCCCTGCGCGCTGGGGCTGGCCACTCCTGTAGCCATCATGGTAGGCAACGGCATGGGAGCAAAGAACGGTATTATGTTTAAGACCGCCGTATCATTGGAAGAAGCCGGAAAGACACAGATCGTTGCTCTTGATAAAACCGGAACGATCACCAGCGGCGAACCGAAAGTAACCGATATGATCCCCGCAGACGGGGTTACGGAACAGGAGCTTCTCTCCTATGCATATGCCCTGGAGAAAAAGAGCGAGCATCCTCTTGCCCGCGCCGTCATTGTAAAAGCGGAAGAAAACGGACAGAAGGATTCTCTGAAACAGCTTGAGGCTGAAGAATTCCAGGCTGTGCCGGGCAACGGACTTTCCGGAAAGATCGACGGTTCTCTGATCTGCGGCGGCAACTTAAAATTTATCAGCCAGAACACCGAGATATCCGAAGCGACTTCACAGACCGCCGGCCGGCTTGCAGAGGAAGGGAAAACACCTCTGTTTTTCAGCAAGGACGGCAGATTGATGGGTATCATCGCCGTAGCTGACGTCATTAAAGAGGACAGCCCGAAAGCCATCAGAGAGCTCCAGAATATGGGCATCCGCGTTGTCATGCTGACCGGCGATAACGAGCGTACCGCAAAAGCCATCGGAGCTCAGGCCGGTGTGGATGAAGTCATCGCAGGCGTACTGCCTGACGGAAAGGAAAGCGTCATCCGCTCTCTGAAGAAAAAGGGCAAAGTGGCAATGGTAGGCGACGGCATCAACGACGCCCCGGCTCTTACCAGAGCCGACATGGGTATCGCCATCGGAGCCGGTACGGATATCGCTATCGACGCCGCGGATGTGGTCCTGATGAAGAGCCGGCTTACCGATGTTCCTGCGGCGATCCGCTTAAGCCGCGCGACGCTGCGCAACATCCACGAGAACCTGTTCTGGGCGTTCTTCTACAATGCCATCGGTATTCCGCTGGCGGCCGGCGTATGGATCCCGCTGTTCGGATGGCAGTTAAATCCGATGTTCGGAGCCGCGGCCATGAGCCTTTCCAGCTTCTGTGTCGTAAGCAATGCACTGCGTCTTAACTGGTTCAAAATGTATGATTCCAGTAAAGATAGAAAAATCAAAACAAAGAAACAAAACAAGGAGGAGACAACAATGACAAAAACAATAAAAATCGAAGGAATGATGTGCGGACACTGCGAGGCTACTGTAAAGAAAGCCCTTGAGGCTCTCGATCAGGTAGATGCAGCTGAAGTAAGCCATGAGGCAGGCACAGCTGTTGTAACACTCAACTCTGACGTAAGCGACGACGTACTGAAAAAGACTGTAGAAGATAAAGACTACAAAGTAGTGGGAATCGAATAAATACAATATCCGGTTTTATCCCTGACCTGAAAATACCGGGCAGACCTCAGCTGAGATCCGCCCGGTATTTTCTTTGGAAACCGGCGCAAAAATCATAGACAGCTTATTTCCGGTCTTTCGTCAGACCGCAAGCTCTCTATATTCTTTTACCTCCGGTTCGTCATTTTCCCGCATCTTTGCATCCTGCTCCTCTGATAAATTATCTTTGTCGGATACAGACTATTCTTCAGACACGAGATCGTATTTCACCACATCCATATTTACCACTCCGTCAGCAAAGAAGGAAATCCCGTCTGCCGACTGGTCTGTATACATGGTTGCCGTCATGACCTGCTCTCCGTCGTTTACGAAGACCTCCACACTGAACCGGTCGAGGATTACCCGCAGTTTCAGTTCTCCGTTTTTGCTGTTCACCAGACTTCGTCTCTGGTGGATGATTGCTCTTCTTGAACCGGAGAATTTCCGGTCTATTTTAAGAACTGATTCATGAGGCCGGAAGCTGATCGCTGTCTGATACTTTTCATCCTGGGCAAAACGCAGGGCAAATTTCTGATAAAGCTTCTCCCCGTCTCCCGGGCGCAGTGTCAGTTCAATGTCCACTTTTCTTCCCTTTACGCCATCCAGACTGATCACATCAGAAAAGGTCACGTCACGGTGCTCCACTTTATTCACTCTTAATTCGTCCAGTTCGCGGATCGGTCTCTGGCAGAGTCTTCCGTCTTTTATAAATAGTTCTCTGGGCAGGCTCATCTGTCCGAACCACTTATCTTCCGGTGAGCGCAGGTTGCACGCATCCCAGTTCTGCATCCAGCCGATCATCACCCGCCGTCCGTCGGGCGTCAGAATCGTCTGAGGCGCATAGAAGTCGATTCCATAATCAATGGCCTGATCATGCTCCTCTGTAAAATTCCCCGTCTCCTCGTCATACTCTCCGATCAGACAGAGAGTTCCGTTTCCGTTGTGGTATTCAAATCCTTCCGGAAGCATATCCTGTGGACTTGTCAGAAGAACCCATTTGCCGTCCAACTCGAAGAAATCGGGGCACTCCCACATTTTGCCGAAACGGTTATTGTTTGCAGCAAGTACACTTTTAAACTTCCACTGGAATCCGTCCGGACTGGTATACAGCAGAATCTGCCCGCTTCCGTCTGCAGGACGGTTCCCGACAACACAGCAGTAGGTGCCGTCTTCTTTCTGCCACATCTTCGGATCGCGGAAGTCATGGACACTGCTTCCTTCCGGGATATCTGTTTTATCCAATACCGGATTCATCTCATACTTCTCGTAATCCACTCCGTCACCCACGGCAAGGCACTGGGTCTGCATATCACAGTATTCTCCGTTTGCCTGACGCTCCCGAAGTACTCCGGTATACATCAACAGCTGTCTGCCGTCCGGGAGCGTTACCGCGCTCCCGGAAAAGCATCCGTCTCTGTCATAAGCCTCATCCGGTGCCAGAGCTGCCGGGAGGTACTCCCAGTGCAGAAGGTCTTTGCTCACCGCATGTCCCCAGTGCATGGATCCCCACCTCGGCTCATACGGATAATACTGATAAAACATGTGATACTGTCCGTTGTGATAAGAGAATCCGTTTGGATCATTCATCCAGCCAGTACGTGTAGACAAATGGAAATCCGGGCGTTCCTCTTTCTTTATCATTTTTTCAGAAGCTTCTTCGTATTTTCTTGCTTCACGCAGTGTCTGACTTGTCATATTGATTTGTTTCCTTTCCTTAATTTCCAGTTGCGGTATCTGCAGTCTCTGTTGTTTCCATTTCTGACAGTGACTCCTGATACTGGTCAAAATATTTCTGCTTGATGGCAAGGTATTCGGAAAGTCCGTAATCCTCCATCTTCTGGAGATAGGAGTCCCACTCTTCCTCTATACCGCCGTTTAAGATCCAGTCCGCTTTCTTCTGCTCCGCGTATTTCTTGATATCCGTGTCGAGCTGCGACACTCTGTTGGTATCATCAATGCTCATAAATACATTCGGATACACATATTTGCTGTGCATATCTTTCAGATAAGTCTCGTGCATATTGTCGAGACGCCATTTTGCATCGTCCGGCTGTGTCACGTAGACGTCATAATAATCGTTCAGTACAGCCAGCGGGCCGTTTACGGACTGCGCCTGTCTTACCTCTACAGGCGACGCGTCTCCGAGATCCAGATGTTTCAGCATTTTTCCGCCTTCCGCGTTGGTGCTCATCTCGAAAATATTGTCGGCATCTTTTTCGCCGTATGTTCCCCAGTTATTCTGAACCGACTGGAGCGGAGCATACATCTGGTCAATCCATGAAGCTGCAAGAGCGGTATCCCGGCAGCTTGTGGTCAGTACGCATCTTCCACGGTCAAATCCGCTGGTCTCGCTTCCGTTCTGCCTTGTAATATTAACAAGACCGTCCGGTCCCGCCAGAGCCGGCATCATCACGTAATCCTCATAGTTGTCGATATTTGCGATATCCCATGTAAAACAGAGGCCGTATCTGTGGTTCTTACCCTTTGCCACATAAGTGGACCATTCCTGAGTAAATGCCTCAGGGTCTACAAGATCCTGTTCTACAAGAGAATGGAGCCATTCAATTCCTTCTTTATAGCCTTCCTGTACCGTTGTATAGATCACTTCTCCGTCATCTGTCACCGCAAAATGATCTCCGGTATCTCCATAGCCTTCCCCGAAGCCGTTGATCAGGATTGCGGGGTCCTGATCGCCGTTGTTGATGATAAATGACATCGGGATCACATCGCCCTCGATATCAAATTCCTCTTCAAGGGCATCCGCATTATCGCGGAATGCGATCAGCGCCTGCTCCAGTTCATCTGTCGTGTCGGGCACATCGAGTCCGAGGAAATCCAGCCATTTCTTATTAATATACGGAATATCACCGATGGCCTGAATCGCTTCCTTGCCTTCGCCAAGCTGTTCGATCCACGGAAATGAGTAAATATGTCCATCCGGCGCAGTCACCATGGTTCTGTACTCCGGATATTTCTCGAATACAGCCTGAAGATTGGGCATGTATTTGTCGATCAGGTTTTCCAGCGGAATAATGATACCCTGTTTTGCATACCTGAGCAGATCGTAGTCATTCATGCCCGCCGTAAAAAGTCCGTCCGGCAGGTTTCCGAACTGTGCCAGAGCAAGGTTTTTCTTATCGGCAAACTGGTCGTCCACAAAACATGTCCAGTCAATATGTACATTGGTCTGCTTCTCCAGCCTCTTGAAGATCAGCTTGTCATTGGGCTCCTGTGTAGTCGTTGCCGGAGCGCTTGTAATAAACGAAAGCTCTTTCGTCTCTTTGAGCGGAAATGTTACTTCTTCGATCGGAGTATCCGGATCTGTATCTGCAACCTGCGCGGTTCCGCTGCTGCATCCGAACAGGGACAGTGTTAATATGAGGGACAGGCCCAGTCCTGTCAGTCTCTTGATTCTGCTTTTCATCGATTCTCAGCCTCCTAACCTTTTACAGAACCTACCATGATTCCTTTGTCAAAATACTTCTGGAAGAACGGATACATGATCAGAAGCGGCAGACTCGACACAACGATCGTCGCGTATTTCAGCAGTTCCGCCACCTTCGCCATCTCCGCCGTACTCTGGATATCTGCGATCATACCCGGCTGAGGCGTATTCTGTACAAGGATTGATCTGAGCACAAGCTGCAGTGGCTGCATATTGGCATCATTCAGATAGATCATGGCATCGAAATAGCTGTTCCACATTCCTACAAAGGACCACAGCGCCAGCACCGCGATGATCGGCTTGCACACCGGCATCATGATCTTGAAGAAATGCTGGATCTCGCTTGCCCCGTCCAGTGCGGACGCCTCTCTGAGCTCTCCCGGAATTGACTGGAAATAGGTTCTTGCGAGGATCATATTCCACACGTTGAACGCTCCCGGAAGGAGAATCGCCCAGATCGTATTTACCATGTGCAGGTTATTGATCAGGATGAACGTGGGGATCATACCGCCGCCGAAGAACATCGTGATCACAAATATAATGTTAAAAAATTTACGTCCTACAAATTCCTTCTTGGACATCGGATAAGCGGCAAGCAGTGTAACAAATACAGATATCACCGTAAATGCCGCCGAATAGAAGAATGAGTTGGCAAAGCCCCTCCAGATCATATCATTTTCGAGCACACGCCTGTAGGCATCCAGAGTCCAGTCTTTAAAGTTAAAGCTGAGTCCCTGATTGTTCAGCACATTCGGATCCATAAAGGAGGCAAGGACTACGTACACAAGCGGCACAAAGACTGCCAGCACGAACAGGCCGAGCAGTGTATATCCGACGCCGAGAATAATCTTGTCGGATGTTCCGAGTTTCATTTTTCTTCTCGTTTCCATCATCAAATCCCCCTTTTATAATCCTTCGCCGTCATTTAATTTCTTCACAACCCAGTTCACAAATACCAGAAGGATTACGTTGATCACTGAATTGAAAAGTCCGACTGCCGTTGAATATCCGTAGTCTCCGTTGAGAAGACCAAGTCTGTATACATATGTAGAAAGAATCTCGGAAGCCGGAAGGTTCATGTCTGTCTGCAGCGCATAAGCCTTTTCAAAGCCGATGCTCATAATATTTCCTGCCTGCAGGATAAACTGGATCACGATGATATTTTTAATCGCAGGCAGCTGTACGTAACGGATCTGCTGCAGGATATTCGCTCCGTCCACGATCGCGGCTTCTTCCAGATCTTTGCTGGCATTGGACAGCGCTGCCGTATACATAATGGAAGACCATCCTGCTGTCTGCCAGATGCCGCTGGCAATGTAGATCGTCCGGAATGCTTCCGGCATTGTCATCCAGTTGGTGTCAATCCCGAACAGTGAATTGATCGGTCCAACCGGAGAAAGGAACATGCGGACCATACCACAGAGTACGATGACCGAGATAAAGTTCGGTGCATAGATCAGAAGCTGAATCTTCTTTCGGATCCCTGTTCTGCGGATCTGGTTCAGCAGAAGCGCAAGGATGATCGGGATCGGGAAGCCCCACAACAGCCCGAATACACTCAACTTCAGCGTATTCATCAGATAGTTCATGAAATCCGGGGATGAAAGGAATCTCTGGAAATATTCCAGCCCCACCCACGGACTTCCGAGAACGCCTTCAATAACATTGTAATCCTCAAAGGCGATCAGGATACCGCCCATCGGACCATACTTGAAGATCAGCGTCAGCAGAAGTCCCGGCAGCAGAAAGAATACATACAGCTGCCAGTTCTTTTTCACATACTTCAGTTTTTCCCGCGGCGTCTGCTTAGCGATAACTGCCGTATTTTTTTTACGGAAAACTCTCATTTTTAGCCCCTCCTGTGTTTACATTTGCACACCTTGCATTTTTTGATCGATCTTTTTATGCATAGATAATTTATAGGTTGTGGTAATAGTATCATTTATTGTGCATATTGTCAATCTTATTTTTACATTTGCATAATATTTTTATTTTACAAATGCACCATTTTAACAATTTATGTAAAACCAGCAGTTCCAATTCCGATAATATCTATCTTTTAACATTTTTACATTTGACAAATTTGCACAATTCCATTACATTAAATGTAACAGTTCAGCCATATGATATCAGTCGGCAGATTTATGCTTGCATAAAAATCTGCCGGCTGATAATCAGATGTGCTGAGCGCCTGTCAATGAGTAAAACAGCGGCGGCAGCCGCAATAAGCACGAAGTGCGGTTTTACGAATGGCGCGTGCTGAACTGTTGCAATGCATCATCACTATTATTCGGGAGGTACTATAAATGGAAAAGAAAATCACGATTCAGGATATTGCAGACGCTTTAGGTCTTTCCAGAAATACGGTATCAAAAGCACTGAATAATACGGGCGTCCTTGCCGAGGACACCCGGCAGAAAATACTTGAGAAAGCAGCGGAAATGGGATACCGCCGGGTCATCTATATCTCAGAGCCTTCCCCGGCAGAAAAAGGAGAGGTAAAGGAACTTGCCCTGATCACACAGAATATGCCTTACGGATCCCATTTCGGTACCTATGCACTGAACACTTTTCAGGAGCGGATGAGCAAGAATAACTATCGGCTGTCCATGTTTCCGGTAAGGGACACAGAGATTGCTTCGTTAAGTCTTCCAATGGGTTTTAATAAGGAAAAGACTGCCGGAATCATATGTCTTGAGCTGTTTGACCCGGAATATATCGAGATGCTGAACACTCTCGATATCCCGCTTCTCTTTTTAGATACAGCCGCCGATACAGATATGACACGGATCAACGCAGACTTTCTGCTTATGGAAAATCATCTGAGCGTTTTTAATCTTACAGACACACTAATCCAAAACGGCTGCCGGCGCTTTGCATTTGCCGGGAATCCGGAACACTGCCGTTCTTTCTCGGAGAGATATCAGGGTTTTATACACGCCCTCAGCGCCAATCAGCTTGAGCCGTGTACTTCTCAGTTTATCGGACGGACTGTCTTCTCAGATGCGCAGACACTGGCGGAAACTATCAGGCGGACACTCCAGCTCCCTGAAGTATTTGTATGTGCCAATGATTTTATTGCCATCGACCTGATCCGCGCTCTTAAAAAATGTGGGATAAACGTGCCCGGCGATGTGCGGGTCGCCGGCTTTGATAATTCCACTGAGTCAAGGATCATCGAACCCCACCTGACAACTGTTGACATTCCCAGTTCAAAAATGGGTTATATTGCAGCAGATATGCTGCTCTCCCGCATCAACGAACCGGATATGCCCTACCGGATCACACACGTCCGGACAACACTGAAGTTCAGGGCTTCCACAGGGGATCTTAACCTCTGACAGATATAAAAAAGATCTCAGTGCTATCTCTAACACTGAGATCTTTTTTCATAGACTTCCTGATAAGGCAGCAGCGGAAAACCATCAAATAACCCTGTGATCCAGCCATCTGCGGCTTCTGAACCTTGCCGTATAGATAATGCACCTCACTGTCCAGTCCGTAAACATACCGATCCACACTGCCATAGGACCCATGCCGAATACTCTCGCCAGAATGATCACAAATGTAACCCGGCAGACCCACATAGAGACTACAGAGACTATCATAGTAAATTTCACGTCTCCCGCTGCCCGGAATCCATACGCAGGTATAAAAGACATGACCCATACCACCGGCTTTACGACGGTGATCCATGTTACCATGTAGATGCACATTTTTGCGCTCTCCGGTTCCATGCCGCCAAAATACGTGATCGGGCGGACAAATGCATACATGACAAGGCATGAGGCGATAATAATAACCTCCGATATAATGCACAGTTTTTTCACATAATAGACTGCCTCTTCTTTTCTTCCGGCCCCCAGTGTCTCCCCGACAATCGTCATCAGACCGACGCCAACGCCCAGAGCAAGGATTCCGTTCAGGTTCTCGATAATATTGGTCATTCCCTGAGCTGCGATGGCCGCCGTTCCCATTAGTGACACCGTAGACTGGATCGCAAGTTTCCCGAACTGGAACATACCATTCTCCACACCGGAAGGGATACCGATATTCAGGATTCTGCGGATTACCCTCCAGTCCGGGCGGATCGACAGATAATCTTTCAATACAATCTCCAGATCTTTTCTTCGCAGTCTGATCATAACAACTATCATGGAAAAGATCCTTGCCAGCAGGGTTGCGAAAGCAGAACCCGGAACTCCCAGATGCAGTTTCCATACAAAAAGCAGATTCAGCGCTAGGTTGACCCCGTTTGCCGCCACAGAGATCATCATCGGGAAACGGCTGTTTTCCTGTGCCCTGAGGATTGATGCTCCGTCGTCATACAGAGCAATAAACGGATATGAAACTGCGGAAATAAAGAAATACTGTCTCGCCTTCTCCATAACCTCAGGCTCAACTTCTCCGAAGATCACTCTCAGAATCTGATGGTTAAAGATCAGGCATAGCACCGTTATAACAACGGACATGAACAATGTAATAAATACCAGCTGCCTTGCAGCGCCATTTGCATGCTCCCTGTTCCGTAAACCAAGGTAATGGGAACATACCACCGTACCGCCGGAAGCAAGAGCGAAAAACGCCTGCACAATCAGCATATTAATGGAATCCACCAGAGATACCGCAGAGATCGCCGCAGATCCCAGATTGCTGACTACAAAGGTATCCACACTTCCCATAAAAGAATTCAGGAGCTGATCCAGAGCCAGAGGGATCAGAAGGGCGGCAAGTTTTCTATTATCAAACAAAAGCGTCTGTGTTCTATTCTTCATGATATTTCGTCCTTTATCGTTCAATGACAGTTCACCCCGCTCCATTCGCAAAGCTGAGCTGCCACACCTATTCTAACACATTCAGGCATAGCTTGACCAAAAATTACTGAAAATGCTACAATGCATTTATCGCGGGCGGTGATCAGACTAAAAACTGCCGCAGCCGAATACTAACATTGGTCACAACTAAGGAGCAGCATAATGGATATTAAAGTTTATCATACATTATACAAGGATGCCGTTAAGATCAGAAAAGAAGTGTTTATGGAAGAACAGGGATTTCACGATGAATTCGACGAAACAGACGAGAACGCTGTTCATCTTGTCCTGTACATAGACCAGATTCCCGCCGCCACATGCCGGTTTTTCCCCGGACAGACACAGGGAGAATATATCGTCGGGCGGATCGCCGTTGAGAAAGAATTCCGCGGGAAACATCTCGGTTCCCGGATCCTTTCCGCCGCTGAATCCGAGATCAGAAACTCCGGCGGAAGCACAGTCCGCCTGCACGCCCAGCAGCAGGCAAGACCATTTTATGAAAAACAGGGTTATTCTGCTTTTGGGGAACCGGATTTTGATGAGGACTGTCCGCATATCTGGATGGAGAAAGCGCTGACATAAACCATTGACTTATGTACGAAATCGGATATAATAAGATATGTACGAAATCGGATATTTTGGAGGGAGAGATCTATTTGCACTATTTAGAAACCGGACAATATACCTTTTTAGCAGGAGAAATCAATGCTTTATACCACGAAGCGGCTGTAAAAACGGGTATTTCGGACAGTGTTCAAAATATTCTGTATGTACTTTGTGAGAAAGATGGGCAATGTCTGCAAAGCGAAATAAGCAAACTTACAGGAATCAGCCGCCAGACAATTAATTCTGCCATTCGCAAATTGGAAAAAGAAGGAATCGTATATCTGAAACAAGGGAAAGGCAGAAATACAATTCTCTGCCTGACTGAAAAGGGAAAGAAATTTTCATCAGAAAAAATACTGCCTCTGCACGAGATTGAAAATAAAATCTGGGACGAATGGACGGAGGAGGAACAGCATCAATATCTGAGGCTCACAAAAAAATATCGTGACGGATTAAAAAAATATCTGAAAGCCATGTTATAAAAACAAAATCTTATGAAGGGAGGTGGCTTGATGTCGGCAGCAGTACAATAAGGGGATGATCACATTCGATATTGTCCCCTGTTTGAAAAACTATTTTGAGAATGAGAGGACAATTTGATATGGAAAAAACACAAAAATGGAAATCGCAGTTTACGATCGTTGCATTGGGACAGGCAGTTTCAATGTTAGGAAGTCACGGTGTTCAGTTTGCTCTTATCTGGTGGCTTGCTGAAAAAACATCTTCGCCGTTAATGCTGGGAATATCGGGGATTGTTGCCTATCTTCCAATAACCTTATTCAGTCCGCTGGCAGGAATTTCAGCTGACCGTTATAACCGAAAATTTATCTCTATTTTTTCGGATATGACAATGGGGACGGTTGCGCTGATTTACGCAGTATTACTATTCTTTTTTGACCTGCCTGTGTGGACAGTATTTGTCATGCTGTGTGTCCGGGGGATCGGAAGTACATTCCAGCAGCCGGCAATACAGTCAATTATCCCGCAGCTTGTACCAAAAGATCAGTTAGTAAAAACAAATGGGTGGATGCAGCTTCTGAATTCAGGCTCATTTTTGCTGGGACCGGTGATCGGTGCGGCTTTATATGCGATTTTCCCGATGTCAATCGTTTTAATGAGTGATGTGGCCGGGGCAATTTTAGCAAGTATTGCGTTAGCAGTCGTTAAAATCCCAAAACTTGAAAAAGCAGAACGGAAAGAACAGCATTTCATAGCAGAAATAAAAGAAGGATTGCAAGTATTCAAAGAAGATAAAAAATTATTTTACATCGTGATTGCAGAGGCGCTCTGTATGTTCTTTTATGCGCCATTATCCTCCTTTTATCCACTGATGACGAGCGATTATTTTAAGTTATCGGCAATGTATGGCAGTGCTGTGGAGTTATCTTTTGCAATCGGCATGATGGTCTCCTCCCTTTTATTTTCCAGTGTTCTAAAGATAAACCGGAAAATCCGAGTTTCTTTTATCGGTTTGTTTGCAATGGGAGTTATGTCGCTGATCTGCGGTATTATACCGCCTGCTTATGTTGGCTGGTTTTTCTTTGCAGGATGCTGTATCTGTTTAGGGGCTTCCGGAAATGTCCATACAATTCCGCTGACCGCATATATGCAGGAAACCATATCTCCGGACAAGATGGGACGTGCATTTTCGGTTCTCACGCTGATTTCATCTGTTACAATGCCAATCGGCTTACTTTTCAGCAGTCCAATAGCAGAAAAAGCAGGTGTAAATGTCTGGTTCTTCATTTCTGGTCTGTGTATGATCATGCTTACTACCGGTGTTTCAATACGATATGCGGCAAAACGCAGGGATCTTTCTGTATAATAAATTTATGAAAACAGGCTTCCAGCACTATTTATTCTGGAAGCCTGTTGCACATTCAATTTCTGTTTTACCTCAATACTATTTTATACTTCTTCGGCCCTGCTCTTTCTATATCTTCTCCACACAAGAGCTCCAAGGCCGATCAGGATCACACCCACTGCCACATCTGCACCGATCACTGCTTTCTGCCATACAGGAAGTCCGGTATCCACACCGTCTTCCTCATACATCCAGCTGTTCACCACTGTGTACATGACATTCTTGCACGCCTGTCTCATATATTTAACCGAAGAAGCCGCATCCGGATTCTGCACTACATTCGGGCCGCCGGCATACGTGGAGAGCATTGCGTCCACGCCGTTTGCAAGGGCTGCATCTGCGTTCATAAATCCGTGTCCGTTATTTCTGAAGAAGTCAGTCAGACAGAATCCTTCAAATCCCCACTCGCCGCGGAGCACGTTGTTGAGAAGATTACTATTCTCACCGGACCACTTAATACCGATAAAGCTCCATGATACCATGACTGCGTGTGCATCACCGTCTTTCACGGATATCTCAAATGGTTTCAGATAGATCTCACGCATTGCCTGCTCGTTGGACCATACGCATACCATCTTAGCGTTCATCTCATACATTGCAAAATGCTTGATGTATGCGTATACACCCTGACTTGCTGCACCCTTTACTGTTGCTGAGGAAATGTAACCGGCCAGCGTCCCATCCTCTGAGAAATACTCATAGTTTCTTGCCCCGAATGGAGTACGATGGGTATTCATCCCCGGCGCATACCATCCGGCAATATTCATCTCGCGGCACATCTTTCCCATCATCTCTCCGTACTGCTGTGCAAGATCCTGGTTCCATGTGCAGGCGATCATCACTTCTACCGGGAATCCGATGGAACCCGCGCCGGTGAAGTTGTTGTTGATTGCTGCCGGACCGTCCGCGTCTACTGTTGCTACCTTCCCGACAGATTCCATGGCCGGGGTCTGGTATCCGGACAGGGCGATCATATTAGTCATATCATCTATGGTAAGCTCGTCCAGCAGATCATCCCACCGCTCGTCATCATAGTCCGCTCCACGCGGTTCATTAAGCCTCCAGATGGCTGAGGATAGCTGTCAGGATCCAAATGCAGACGCGCTGCAGATTCTGAATCTCCTTGCCGGTGTACAGCCGGAACATTTAAAGGAAAATGAATCCCTGCTTCCCGTCTGCCATAGAGTTGCGCAGCTTCCAAAGTATCAGGTAATCTTTCACGATGAAACAATCTCTAATTATGTGGTAAACCGAATCTTCCAGAGTCAGAAGCAGAAACTGATTCCGGTCTATATGGATGCCTGCGGTCTTTCAAAAAAAGAGGCAGAAATGCTTACCCTTTTTGTGATCACAGGAACATATAATGTCAACAAAGCGCTAAACTGGAACAGCAACTCCGTCTGGTACAACATTCATTCCATACTGTTCAGGTTCATGTCCGGCGGCTACGAAAGACTCAGGAAACACGATACTAAAAGGGAGACACAAAGTATATGAAGACCGCAGTATCAATCTACGTGATTTTCCGAAACAGGAAAAGATATACTTTCTCTCAGGCAAATAGCTAAAACAGCTATTGTGCCTGAGATGATTTTAATAGAACCAGCAATATTACAGTTCCTTTTGCCGTTTCCCGGTATTCTCCGATCCTCTGACCTCTTCATGATAGAAATAGTCGACAATTACCGGATGCCCCTGTTCCGCGCGTCCATAAGGCAGTTCATTGTCTACAAACGGACAATTATTGTTTCTTGCCAGCCGTTTTGCTTTCTTTTCAAGCATCTGGAAATAGCTGCGGTCTTTTTTGTTATAGATGGCATCATAAAGGGGTACAAGATCCGGATATTTTTCTTGAATGTAATCCATAATATCTTTTTTAAACCCGCCCCGCAGGTTCAGATTTTCCAGCCACACCAGATCACACTGATTCCTGACTCTCTCAAAGATTGCTTCAAAATCTGTGATGCCGGGAAATACAGGAGAAATGAAACAGACGGTTCGTATTCCGGCATCATAGACCTTTTTCATCGCCGCGAGCCGTCGTTCTATGCTGACTGCCTGATCCATATCCGCCCGGAACTGCTCATCCAGCGTATTTATAGACCAGGATACTGTAACTTTTCCCATTGTTTTCAGCAGTTCCAGATCCCGGACGACCAGATCCGATTTGGTGCAGATAAGGATCTCTGCGCCGCTTTCTTTCAGCTGTTCCAGAATCCGACGGGTATTCCCGAACTGCTCTTCCTGTGGATTGTATCCGTCGGTTACTGAACCGATAACCACTCTCTGACCTTTGTATTTCCATGGATTTTTGATCTCCGGCCAGCGTTTCACGTCAAGAAAGGTACCCCACCGCTCAGTATGACCTGTAAATCGCTTCATAAATGAGGCATAGCAGTATTTACAGCCATGAGTACATCCCACATACGGATTTACGGAATATCCTCCTACCGGCAGGGTAGATTTTGTCATAATATTCTTTGTCTCCACTTCCCGGATCAGAATACTGCTTTCATTTACCTGCTCTTCCATGCTTTCTGCTCCTCCAAAACATCATAAAATACCTGCGGCAGTTCTTGGATCATCTGCGCTTCTCCCATAACAGAAAGAAGATCTTCTTTCATAAATACTGGTATACCTCGGCTATGCGCCTGATTCGTCAGATTCCAAACCCATTCCTGCTTTGACTC
Organism: uncultured Lachnoclostridium sp.; assembly: GCA_946491795.1. Lineage (GTDB taxonomy): Bacteria > Bacillota > Clostridia > Lachnospirales > Lachnospiraceae > Mediterraneibacter > Mediterraneibacter gallistercoris. Next base: position 28,020 of record CAMLYF010000008.1, read on the forward strand.
CGATTTTCCCTTCCGGCGTCCGGTTTCCGTACCGACCACGATCCACTCAACCCCGGTAAAGTCCACTTCTCCGATGTTGTCAAACATAGGTTCAAAGCTGACCTGATAGTGTTTTGCCCTGATATGCTCACGCATCGCCTTGATTCTTCCCTTCTCCTTCCCAGACGTCACCGTCACTCCGAACCAGACATTATCAAGCTCTGTGGAAAACCGCACTTTCTCCGGCCGTTTAGTAAGAAAAATATACTGGTGCTGAGGATTCTGTCCTATTCTGGCAAACACTTCTTCTCTCCATTCCGGGTCCCAGTCTGAAAAATCACTCATCCCTGTAAGCAGCAGATTCCGTGGACGTTTTCTATCCATCAATTTCAGTTTGCCGGGAAAATATTCCGGTCTGGAAAAATCCTCCGTCATATGAAACCGACGGACATTATTTCTGGCATAACAGTAACTGCATCCAATGGTACAGCCGATCACAAGATTCATATTCTGAATCTGGTCTTTAATACAAACAGCCATATTGATTCACTCCATTACACTATAATTGCTCTTCAACATTATGAAAAATTCGTTGCAGATATTTTTCACACTGATCGATTTCTTCTTCGCTGAAGCCCTTATAATATATGTTTTCTATTTCTTCGGTCACTTCGTTATAATCCTTTTCCAGAGATCTGGCGTTATCTGTCAGGAAGATCAGAATCTTTCTCCTGTCTTTATCCCCGCGGTCTCTGTAAATCAATCCTGCTGCTTCCATCCGGTCCAGCATTCCGGTCAGCGAAGTCACTGCCAGACCTGACCGTCTGGAAAGTTCTCTGATCGGAATACCGTCCTCCTGCCACAAAATATATAAAAGACTCCCCTGCGCCCCGTTAAAGGCATCGATATTCTTCTCGGAAAGAATGTGCTCAAACAATCTTCCACCTATATGTTTAATTCTCGAAATCAAAAAACCGGCTTGTCTACTCATAAATCGCTATAATGGGCAGCCATGACATATATCATAGCTGCCCGCCCTTTCCATAAATTAATTTTTCTGCGCTTTTGCAATTTCCCTTTCAAGCACATTTGTTCTATATAAGATAATACTATATAGTAATATTTATGTCAATAATATTTTATAATCAATCACTCACTTCTATCAGAAAATCTCAGCCCGCATGCTGTCCGGACATACAGCTACACACGCCGAGTCATCTTTCAGCCAGGTACATTTGGCTGGAGCAATTCTCCTTTTAACACACTCTGTGCAAAGGGAGCAAGGTCAGCTCATAAACTGTTGCAGCGCATCCTGCTGATCTGCAAAATCTTTCATTCCCAGATCATACAGTTTTCGCTCTGTCTCTTCATCCATAGAATAAGTTCCCACTTTAATCGGCTCACTGGGCGCAAAGACAAATGCCTTTCCTTCCTTTTCCAGATCGAATACTTCTTTCTGATTTTTGGTATATGTAATGTGTCTCTGGTCGATCGCCTCTATGATCTTCGGATACTTCCGGCAGATTGTGGAATACAGGAACCGCATTCCCTGAGGCTTTCTTACATAATCCCGCCGTTTGGACAGAATGACCACCAGACGGTCACACCCCTTTTCTAACGCATGGCGCACCGGAATGGCGTCAGCGATGCCGCCGTCATAATAAGGTATACCGTCAATCTCAACCGGACGGCAGGCCGCAGGAATCGCACTGGACGCCATGATCGGCTTGTAATCATCCTGTTTCATATCTTCTTTTCCGAAATACTTTGCCTCTCCGGTCAGGGCATTCGTCGCCACAACTTCATATTCCGTAGGATTCTTCATGATCGCCGCAAAATCCAACGGATCCTCCCCCGTGGAATTAGTCAGTTCGGAATAAATGTAGTCAAGCCCGAACAGATTTCCCGTCCTTAGCAGGCTTTTCAGTCCGAAATACTTCGGCGAATGAATATGGTCTGTAAAAAACCGGAGATTCCTTCCTCTCTGCCCTGCTATATAAGACGCTACATTTCCCGATCCGCCCGATACACCGATACAGTAGTCAAAGGTGATCTTATGGTCAAGAAAGGCATCCAGAATTCCAGCATTGTAAGCGCATTTCATTCCGCCTCCTTCTACCACCAGTCCGATTTTCTTATGTTTTTCCATCCTGATCTCCTCCTGTCTGTAATCTGTCATGTCTGATCTTTATGCCGTTCTCAATAATATCAAAGCAGATCAGATATTGTAAATTTTAGAATAACACCTCTGAGACAAACCGTCAACCACACAGCCTTCTCAGCATCTCTCTCAGATCGCCGTCCAGCCCGTATGACTTTTCCCGTATCTCATCCGGTATGTAAATTTCTCCAAGATTCATAGTAATGTACACCGCTTCCGGCTCCTTAGCAGCCAGCCGCATCAACGGTGCTTTGATCAGTTGATTACGCCGGCCGATTCCCAATTCCAGTATGATCAGTTTCTTTCCATGATATTTCTGAAGAAATGCCTCCATCCGGCTCTCAGCCGCCGTATCCGGAATAAAATTCCGGTCTCCTTCCATATGGATCTGCATGGGGCCGCCGCAGACCGGACAGCTTGGAACCATATCCAAAGGGATTTTTCCATCCTGCTCCGCTGCCGCCATTTTCTCTGTCAGTTCAAAAGACGGATAAACGGTATCATGGCATCGTGATGCGCACTGCATGGTAAGCCAGTTTCCCTCGATCTCATAGATTTTCCCAGGATCGAATCCGCACATTTCAAAATGACACTCCCCGTTGGATGTAACTATAAAATAATCTTTCTCTCCCACAACCCTTTTCAGATCTGCCATCACCGGAGTCTCCTTGTACTCCCCGCAATAGTGATGGATCAGCCGGCTCCAGAATCCCCACTTTTCCTCTTCTGACGGCCAGCGGGCTCCCATTCCGTGAAGGATGCACTGAAACCCGTATTTTCGTTTCAGGTCGCCAAAAAGTTCTTCAAACGCCTGATTGTCTGCGAAAAGATGCAGCCCTTCAGTGATAGACAGGCCGTTGCTGGCTCCGATCAGGATAGCGTCAGCTTCTCTGATCTTTTCTGCAATCTCATTGAATTTCATATCTTTATCATTCATGATCTATCTCTCCATCCTCTTTGCCGCATCCTCCAGCACTCTCCCGATATCTCCACAAATAACCATTCCTTTATCTTCTATATCCTTTGGCAGAAAATCATACTTATCATTTACCGCGATATATCTTGCATACGGCAGATTCATGGTCAGATTCCAGAACGGCTCCTGAATAAACATTGGAGTCATTCTACCGACCCCCAGTTCCAGAAAAAGAATCTTTTTCTTTCCATTGTCCATAATGTACTTTGATATTTTTTCATATTCTTCATTATACTTTCTGCCCTGAAGGAAATTGCCGTATCCTCTCACCCACGGAAATGCCTCTGCACCGCAGTGGGGACATCGCGGGATCAGTTCTGTGGGAATATATGTTCCTCCGCCCATGGCACGGATCATATCATCCACCGGTTTCACCGCATCCCATGTATCGTCACAGCAGCATTTTGAACACTGGAAGAAACGATGGTCTCCCTGTATCTCGCTGACCTTTTCCTCCGGATACAGTTTGACGAACTGCGTGTCCTGATTCGTAGTCAGAATGAAAAAGTCTTTTCCTTTGAGCACCGTATCCAGATCCAGATAGGGTTTTCTCACCGGTGCGTGAAGAGTCGTGTTCAGGAATGTTGCAAGGTATCCCCAGTATTCTTCCCTCGTTGTAAACGGGTGCATCATCCCGTCAAAAGCTCCTTTGAAACCATACTTTTCCGCATATTTGCCGAAATATTTACGGTAAGACGGAGTATCTCCATAATAAAAATCCCCGCCGCCCGCCGCAGACAGACCGGAGGCTCCGCCCACTACAACACACTCCGCCTCTTTCACCTGCCGGACGAGCTCTTCTATCTGTTCTTTGTAAGGCAGTGGTTTCTTATCAGATAATTCATAGGGCGTGCCGCCTGATGCATAAACACTGTAATATCTGGAATAATTCATCTGTGTCTGCATGACAAGATCTTCATAAAAACTCATAATATTTACTTCCTCTCCGCTTGTTGTTATTTATATTCTAACATCACTGTCAGTTTATCATCGTCTTGTATCTCTGTCAATGTGCTGTTATAATATTTTTAACACTAACAGTTCAGCCATCCCGGAGGGAAAGGCTGATTTATGCTTGCATAAAAATCAGCCTGTTCGCCGGGATGAACTGAGCGCCGGCATATGAGCAAAGAAGCGGCCCAGCCACAGTAAGCATGCCTGTGCGGCTTTGCGAATGGCGCGGGCTGAACTCTCATTCTCAAGGAGGAAACAAGATGAAGTATTCTACGAAGGTAAGTGACGCCGTCCACATCATGGCCTACATTGCCCTGAGCGGCGGCTGTCCTCTGCCCAGCGGGAAAATCGCGGAGAGCATCCGGACGAATCCCGGCTACGTACGACAGATGATGTCCGCTCTTAGGAAATCAGGGCTCCTCTCCAGCGTAAAGGGCCACCCCAGACCTGCACTGACCAGAGAGCCGTCTGCGATTACACTTCTGGACGTATACAAGGCTGTGGAAGGCGAAAAACCTCTGCTCCATCTGGATACCCATACGAATCCGGAATGCGGAGTAGGCGTCAATATACAGCTGGCGCTTCAGGACTATTTTGACCAGATACAGCAAAAAGCGGAAAAAGAGATGGAAAGCATTACGCTTCAGGATATATTAGACAATTATCAGGAAAGGATCAGACAATTAAAATGAAAGCATTCGAGAAATTATTAAAATACACAGCAATCAGAACTCCCAGCGACGAAGAGAGCGACACCGTCCCCTCCTCCGCCTGCCAGTTTGAGCTGGCACAGCATCTGTACCGGGAGCTTTTTACAATGGGGATCACGGACGTGAAAGTGGATACACAATGCTATCTGTACGCTCACATTCCCGCCACGCCGGGCTATGAAGACCGGCCGAAGCTTGGATTCATCGCACATCTGGATACAGTGTCCGACTTCTGTGACCACCGGATCATCCCCGAAATCCATGAGGATTACAACGGCCGGGAACTTCCCCTTGGCACAAGCGACCGCGTCCTGTCGCCGGATATGTTTCCACACTTAAAAGACCTGAAGGGCCGCACCCTGATCACAAGCGACGGAACTACGATCCTCGGTGCAGATGACAAAGCGGGAATCGCCGAGATCATGACCATGGCAGAGCGGATCCTTGATGAAAATATTCCTCACGGTCCTATTTCCATTGCCTTTACTCCGGACGAGGAAATAGGAATGGGCGCCGCTCATTTTGATGTGGAAGAATTCGGCGCCGATTTCGCCTACACACTGGACGGCGATACGGAAGGCGAGATCCAGTATGAGAACTTCAACGCTGCCAAAGCGGAATTTGAAATCAGCGGCGTGAATGTCCATCCGGGCTCTTCCAAAGACATTATGGTAAATGCTTCTCTCGTTGCCATGGAGATCAACTCCATGCTGCCTGAGGGAGAGACGCCCCGGGATACAGACGGATATGAGGGATTTTACCACCTTATCGATATGAAAGGTGATGTGGGGCATGCGGTACTACGCTATATCATCCGCGACCATGATGCAGCAAAATTTGAAGAGCGCAAAGAGACACTTCGGAATATAGAGAAAAAGATCAATCAGAAATGGGGCCGCGGCACTGCTTCTCTCACTATAACCGACCAGTACCGCAACATGGCGGAAATCATTGCCGGCTGTATGCACCTGATTGAAAACGCAAAGAAAGCCTGCAAAAATGCGGGCGTCACACCGCTGATTCTCCCCATCCGGGGCGGCACAGACGGCGCCCAGCTAAGCTTCAAAGGACTGCCCTGTCCCAATCTGGGAACCGGCGGCCACGGATATCACGGACCTTACGAGCATATCACAGTCGAAGGCATGGACGCAGCGTGTGAAGTTGCGCTGGAACTTGTAAAAATATATTCAGAAGAAAGAGCAGACTGACAAAACGGTCTGCTGATCTTCAGTTCAATATAAAATGATTTCTGTCAAAAGACAGGATTCCCTCATCTCTCATCCTGCACAGCTCTGCGGACATGGCGCTCCGGTCCACGGAGAGAAAGTCCGCGAGCTGCTGCCGGTTAAAGGGGATATCAAATACCGGACTCCCGGCTCTCTGGGACTGTTCTGACAGATAAGACAGCAGCTTTTCCCTCGTCGTTCTTCTGGACATGTGCTCCAGTTTCCGGGTAAGCATTTTATTCTTCTGCGCAAGCACGGTAAGCAGATTGCGGATCAGCCGCCCGTGGAACTGGCAGGCCGACGGGCACATGGTAAGGATCCGCTTCACATCCAGAAAAAGCACTTTGCTCGGCTTTACGGCAACTGCATTGTTCAGCAGCTCATCACTCCCGAGGCAGGCGTACACTTCACCGAATATTTCTCCTTCTGTAATCTCGCTGAGAATACTCAGATTCCCCCAGTAATCTTCTTTCTGGATATGGATGCAGCCCTCCAGAAGCAGCGCCACACTGTCAATGCGCTCTCCCCTGCTGAATACATATTCTCCTTTATGATAATCCCGTGTAACAGCTGACAGACAGTCCAGCATGGAGGTAAGTTCGTCCTCGCTGATCCCCTGAAACAGCTTTGAATTTTTTAATAATGACAGATATTTTTTCATAATTCCCTTTCTGTTGCATTTCCAACCGTCTTGTTTTAAACATCGTATTATACTCCCCTTGTAAAGTCAAGCAATGCAATAAAAAACAACAAGCACAGTGCCGGTACCCATAAAAAAATCCCGGCATTGACAGGAGGTTATGAAAATGTCAGATAAAATGTTTTGTTTTCAATGTGAACAGACTGCAGGATGTACCGGATGCACAGGGAATGCCGGCGTATGCGGGAAAACTGCGGACGTGGCCGGACTTCAGGATAAACTTACAGGCGCCCTGGTCGGCCTTGCCCGGGCAGCCAGCGGAAATACGCCCTCTCCGTCCACTCACAGAGCAATGATCGAGGGACTGTTCACAACCGTTACCAACGTAAACTTTAACGAAGATACAATCCGTCAGCAGATTGAAAATGTAACAAGAGAGAAAAACGCCCTTACCCCCGGGTGCGGATCCTGCCCGCAGTCCTGCGGCAGGACGGAAGATTATAATATGGAGCTTCTCTGGAATGCAGATGAAGATATCCGTTCCCTGAAATCTCTGATTCTGTTCGGACTCAGAGGAATGGCGGCATATGCGTACCACGCTATGGTACTGGGATATTCCGACGAAGAAGTCAACACTTTCTTCTATGAAGGAATGTTTGCCATCGGCGAAGATCTGAACATGGAGCAGCTCCTCCCCCTTGTAATGAAAGTGGGCGAGGTCAACCTGAAATGCATGGCGCTTCTGGATCAGGCAAACACAGAGACCTACGGTGATCCGGTTCCTGTCACTGTTCCCCTCACAGTAGAAAAAGGACCGTTTATCGTGATCAGCGGGCACGACCTGAAAGACCTGCAGCTTCTTCTGGAACAGACAGAAGGAAAAGGAATCAATATCTATACCAACGGTGAGATGCTTCCGGCACACGCATATCCGAAACTGAAAGCTTATCCTCATCTGAAAGGAAATTTCGGTACCGCATGGCACAATCAGCAGAAAGAATTCGCTGACATTCCGGCTCCGGTCCTGTTTACGACCAACTGCCTGATGTCTCCGAAAGCCAGCTATGCGGATCGTGTATTCACAACGGAAGTTGTCTCTTATCCGGGAGTCATCCATATCGGAGAGGATAAAGACTTCACACCGGTCATTGAAAAAGCGCTGGAACTGGGCGGATATCCGGAAGATCAGGAATTCACCGGAATCAACGGCGGAAATGCGGTCACCACGGGATTTGCGCGCAATACCGTATTATCCGCCGCAGGTACGATCGTAGATGCGGTAAAGGGCGGTGCCTTAAGGCACATCTTCCTTGTCGGAGGATGCGACGGGGCAAGAAAAGGCCGCAGCTATTATACGGATTTTGTAAAGCAGACGCCGTCTGATACGGCAGTACTCACTCTCGCCTGCGGAAAATACCGGTTCAACGACCTTGATCTGGGCAACATCGGCGGACTTCCACGGATCATGGATATGGGACAGTGCAACGACGCTTACAGCGCGCTCCGGGCTGCCCTTGCACTGGCTGACGCGTTTGGCTGCGGCGTCAATGACCTTCCGCTGACTCTCGTGCTGTCATGGTATGAACAGAAAGCTGTATGTATCCTGCTGACACTCCTTCATCTGGGTATCCGGAATATTTACCTCGGACCTACACTTCCGGCGTTCCTGTCACCCGGAGTGCTGGATTTCCTTGTGAAAAATTACGGTATCCGCCCGACCACAACACCGGAGCAGGATCTGAAAGAGATACTCGGATAATATCACTTTAAAAAGGGGCTTTGCAGCCCCTTTTCTTTCATATTTCTTTTGCCAATATCAGCCGTTCTTTTACTCTTCTTTCCACAACCGCCGCATGATTTCCGGGAAGTCGATCTCAAGCTGCCCATCATAGATCCTCACAGGCACTTTCTCACGGAACGTATACATCGAGATTTCCGGCGCATCTTCGCCCTCAAACCAATAGCATACAATCTTTTCCCTCTTCCGGTCCACGATCCAGTATTCCCGCACACCGGCATTCATATACTTCTGTACCTTAATCCCGTAGTCCCTCTTCCTGCTGGAATCCGAGACGATCTCAATGCAGAAGTCCGGCGCTCCGTAGATTCCTTTCCGCGTGATCTTTTCCTCTTTGCAGATCAGAGCGATATCCGGCTGCACGATGGTTCTGTCGTCGCAGTCAATCTGCACATCCAGAGGCGACGGGAGCACACGGCAAGGGCCCTTTTTTGCGCGGATAAACAGCTTGATCTCAAACAGCAGTTCTGTCACCAGCTCCTGATGGGTAAATGTAGGAGCTTCGAGAAAAATAAGTACGCCGTCGATCAGCTCAGCCCGGACATCTTCCGGCAGCTTCCTGTAATCGTCTACCGTATATTCTCCCTGTCTTTTCGTAACATACGGAGCAGCCGCTTCTCTGACAGCATCCGGCAGATTCCGATATGCCTCATTGCCGGCAGCGCCATACAGGACATTCTCAAGAGCACGAAGCGTATCATATCGCGGAGAACGCGTCTCCCCGCTTAAGATCTTATTGATCGTTCCCACCGGCACTCCGGACAGACGGGAAAGCTGTTCTGTAGTAAGTCCCAGTTCTTTCTTCCGCTGATTCAGGTTCTCATAGAGCATAAGACTTCCCCCTTTCTATCTTACGCTCATGGTATACCCGTTTTTGATAATTGTCAACCGTTTTACCCGTTTTCGGATATAATTTATGCGGACCGCATTTTATGTTACGCATGCAGTCTGCGTATGATCTTACATATCACTTCATTTTCTGTCACAAGCGGTTTCTTATGTGTAAAAAACACGATCCCTTCTGTTGGAGAAAGCACAGTCGAAATCACATTTCCCTCATAGGGATGGACGATCTCGGCAAGGGGCGTTCCCATCCGCACTTCATCTCCGGGATGGCATAATCTCCTGTATATGCCGCCTGAGGCTGTCCGCACGGACGCCAGTTCTTCCTCGCCGATCACCGTAGAGATATAGCCGTTATGGCTGTTGTATTTCAGTATCCCCATTCTGGTCAGGAAACGCAGCACTGCGGATACCGCCTGCCGGGCAGATACTTCATCGATAAAATCTGTTTCTGTCGTATACAGGGAAAATGCGTTGGTATCCCAGATCTGCCAGTTATAGTTCAGTGTTGTCGTATCAATGGGCCGGGGCTTTCTCACCACTACATAGGGCAGTCCGAACAGTCCGGCAAGACTTGTGTTCTGCCTTCCTGTGTCCATCATGCGGACATGGGGGATAAAATCTCCCGGCATATAGAAGCTGGCAAACTGTATGCCGTAGTCATAATCTTTTACCGTCCGGAATACGCCGTCCGCAATCCTCTGTGTCGTCTCTCCCTGATCGTATCCCGGAAACATCCTGTTGATGTCCGTATTGTCCACCGGCCAGAATCTCTTGCCGATGTTCATGGCATGATGGTTGACAGAAGGTACCACAAGGATCTCCTTGCCGGAGGCAATGGCGTGGGACGCCTCAAGCTCTTCCAGCTTCCTTACGATCTGTGAGCAGACATAGAGCTGCTGCACTTCATTTCCCCGGATACAACCCACGATACACGCCGATTTGCGACCGTGTCCGAAGGTGTAACCGCTGATCGTGAGATCTTCCCTGTACGGGGATCCCAGCTTATATATTTCCGTCTTACGCATTTTCAGCCGCCTCCTCTTCTTTTTCTCTGCTTCCCAGTATCCTCCCCAGCAGTGAACCGCTGTAGACGACCGGATACTCTCTCCTCGTAAATACAAGCCCCGGGATCGGCGCTGTCACCGACTGCTCCACATCCCCGGTCAGAGGATTTAAGATCTCTCCAAGGAGCGCTCCTTCTTCCACCTGCTCACCGATCTTTACATGGGGCACATAGATTCCGGCGCTGTCCGCGTTCAGATATCCCACTTCACGATCCGTAGATACAATAGGCTCCCTCACTTCCTCCGCTTCGCCTTCCCAGACTCCCAGCTCTTTCATCACATTCAGGATTCCTTCCACGAGCTGATATCCGTATTTCTTTGTGATCCGCATACCCACGCCCATCTCAACGACCAGCGTAGGCGTTCCGATACTGTTCAGACTGTAGGCGAGGGTGGACTCCAACACCGTAGCCGACGCATGGACCCACACAAAATCCACATTGATCTTCCTTGCAAGTGGAACAAGGGTTTCAGCCGTCAGCTCATTGATCCGCACCTGAGGCAGCTCCATCAGAAAGATATTGCTGGCATGGATATCCACACACAGATCCGCGCCTTTCAGGTCTTCCATGAGCCCGTATACGACAGATTCCATCATAGGGCCCTCCGCGTTGCCCGGAAAGATCCGGTTCATATCCAGATCAAACATAGGGATTCCCCTCGTGATCGAATCGATCCCCAGCGGATTGAGCGCCGGATAGACATCCACGATTCCTTTCAGATAACCGGGTTCTGCCTTCAGCCTTCTGAGCAGCTCATAACACACAAACTGTCCTTCCAGTTCATCGCCATGAGTCCCTGTTACGATCGCGATTCTCTTTTCATTCCCCGTGGGATGAGCCGGCATGATCCGGTTCTTCCGGATCGTCAGTTTCTCGTCTACCGGCAGTTCCATTGACACTACTGTCTCTACCATCTCTGATCTCCTCCACATTCACATATATTTTCTGTTCCTGGGATGCATTTCCCAGAAAGACTCCTTTATCTACTACGCAGTCTGCGTAATCCCGCCCGTGGGCGAGCTTGATATAGTAATCATCGATATGCAGGTCATTGGTCGGATCCAGTCCGTACCAGCCTCCGTCAGTATATACTTCCACCCATGCATGGGTAGCTCCCTCCCCGATCATCAGCCCGTTTACATACCGTGCCGGAATTCCCAGCCTCCGCATCACCGCGATCATGATATGGGCATAGTCCTGACAGACTCCTTCTCCCAGTGCAATTGCCTCTTCTGCAGTGGTCCTGATATCTGTCACCCCGGAAGCATATCGAAAATGGGCGTACAGATAATGCATGGCGCACACCGCCCTCTCCATGACGGTCTCTGCCCCCTGTACTGTGCATTCCCGCATTACTTTCTCTGTAAATTCAGTGAGTCCGGGACCGCACTTTGTATACTTTGTGGGATACCTGTACATAGGATGAAGAGGGCATTTCTGCACGGTCATCCCCTGTACAACAGCTGTTCCCGCGACATGATAGCCGAAAGTATCATGCGGTTTCCGACAGCCTCCGCTGATCTTCAGGTTCCCGAACCCGTCTCTGGCTGTGCTTGTATAGTCGGCAGGACTTACACGGCATTTAGTCAGCACGATCTTCTGCCGCAAAGAATCCCCGGGGACGCAGCGCAGTGCAAAAGAATGGCTGCTCACCGGAGATGAAAATTTCAGTTCCATACTGTACTCAAATCTTAATTTTCTCATAATAAAGTATCTATGAGAACAGACACCCCAGACATCCCAGTGTTTCCCTGTAGTGCTGTTCCGGATGCTCCTCCCGGAATATGATTTCTTCCAGACGGTCCAGACTTGGCTGATGATAGATCAGGTTTGTCTTGTCCAGTCTGTTGCAAAGCTTCCGATACTCTTTTTCCAGATCTTTCGTGTGGTAATCCAGACGGATACAGAGATCGAGCCGCTCTACATATTTACCGCATTTGAGGATATTGCGGCAGTCCTCATGCTCCACATAGTCGTCAGCACCGCCCCAGAAGGCCAGCAGATAATCGATAACCTGCTGCAGCTCCAGAAGCGGAGCCGTCGTCTTCCTGCACGACTCAAATGTATCCAGCGCAAGCTGTACGTAAGACAGCACCGTACTGCTCAGTTCATCACGGAGTACCACAGCATTGTCATACGCCCGTCTCATATTGGAAAGCACAGAATCCGGATTGTCCTCCCCGAAGAGATATGACCGCACAAACTGACGGTTGGATGTATAGATATTCGGAATATTCAGTCTTTCACAATATTTCGCATAAATGCCTTCCGGCTGCTCGATCATCTTGTCATAAATATGAAAGAACATCCGCAGTGTTGTATAAACTCTCTCTGTATAGCGTCCGAGCCAGTACAGATGATCTACTTTTTCCATTGAGATAATACCCATGTATCTTTAAATCCTCCTCCCTGTGATGAATTCACCACAAATGAATCTGCATTTCTTGAAAATCTTGTAAGACCGCTGGGCCATACCCTCGTAGTCTCACCCGTCAGGACGAACGCGCGGAGATCTGCTTTCCGGAGCACTCTGTCCTCACCCTCCATGACTTCCATATCCTGAAAATCAACGACTTCCTGCGCAATGAAACGTCTGGATTCTTTCTCGATCAGTTTCTTCATCTCCGAGAGTTTCTCACTGCTCAGCTCATTTCCGAAGATCACGCCATAGCCTCCGGCTTCCGCCACATCTTTAATTACCAGCTTCTCCAGATTATCGAGCACGTATTTTCTGTCCTCCTCATAAAACGGCAGATAAGTCGGCGCATTTTTCAGAACCGGCTCCTGATCCAGATAATAGCGGATCATCTTCGGGACGAAGTAATAGATTCCCTTATCGTCAGCCACTCCGTTTCCCGGGGCGTTTACGATCGCAACATTGCCGCTGCGGTACACGTCCATAATATTCGGAATGCCGATCAGTGATTCCGGATTAAATGTCATAGGATCCAGATATTCATCCGAGATCCTCCGGTAGATCACTCCCACCTTCTGCTTCTTTTCCCGGTAATCCTTATAATATAGATAATTATCTTCCACGAACAGATCCGTGCAGGTGGCAAGTTCGCTGCCTGTCCGCTCCGCCAGATAGGAGTGTTCGAAATATGCCGCATTATAGCGTCCCGGCGTCATGATGACCGGGATCCCGCCGGTGTTCACCCAATCCATGGTCTGCCGCAGCATGGCCGCATAGTTTCTGTTATCCACTACCGAGTTGTTGCTGAATGTTGCAGGAGATACTCTTCGGCAGATCTCTCTGGCGATCATGGGATAAGACGCGCCGGAAGGGATCCTCAAGTTATCCTCCAGTATGTACCACTCCCCGTCTTTTCCAAGCACCAGATCAATGCCCGATATATGGCTGTATATGTTTTTCGGCGGCGTTATGCCCTCGCACTGCGGAAGATACCCCGAGGAAATAAATACAAATTCTTCCGGTATGACACCGTCTTTTATGATTTTCTTCTCTCCGTATATATCATTCAGAAACAGATTCAGGGCGTCCACCCGCTGGATCAGTCCTTTTTCAAGCTGCTGAAAATCATCATGCGTGATGACCCTCGGGATCGCGTCAAACGGGAAGAGCTGCTCATGGAATTCACCGTCTTTATAAATCCCGAATTTGACGCCGTAGCGTGCCATCAGCCGGTTAATTCCTTCTGTGTGTTCTACCAGTTCTCTCATACCATGTTTCCTCCTGACCAAATAAAAAAGACGCTCCGCTGCATTATGCTATGCAGAAGAAACGCCTTTGTCTCCTGACCGTCTAAGGACGGTCTTATATTAGAATATATGTAAAAAGGGCACCTGACCAAATGATCAAGCGCCCTTGCTATGGGAGTTAATATAAACGTTTTTTTCTCATCTGTCAAGACTTTTTATGCGGAAGTATCGACAATTTCCCTTCTCTGTATTATAATTTGTCGGGTGGAATCAGTTCAGCCATCTGATGCCAGTCGACGGATTTATGCTCGCATAAGAATCCATCGACTGGCATTCAGATGAGTTGAGCGCCTGTCAATGAGTAAAACAGCGGCGTCAGCCGCAATAAGCACGAAGTGCGGTTTTACGAATGGCGCGGGCTGAACTGTTATATCCGGTGGAATCAGCCGTTTCACCGATGAACAAAAATAAGAATTACAGAGGGAAAATACAATGAGTTTTACATTTATCAGACAACTGCCTTCTCCGGACGAGATCAAAGCGCTGGAGCCCATGTCCGAAGAAATGAATAAAATAAAAGCCGGACGCGACAAGCTTATCCGTGACGTGATCACAGGAGAATCCGATAAGTTTCTCGTGATCGTAGGCCCCTGCTCGGCCGACAACGAAGACGCTGTATGTGAATACACGAACCGTCTTGCAAAAGTACAGGAAAAGGTTGCAGACCGCCTTGTGCTTGTGCCCCGTATCTATACAAATAAACCCCGTACGACAGGCGAAGGATATAAAGGAATGCTCCACCAGCCGGATCCGGAGGCAAAGCCGGACATCCTTGCAGGCATCCTTGCGATCCGCCATATGCATATCCGCTCCATCTCAGAGACCGGACTTACTGCTGCAGATGAGATGCTCTACCCGGACAACTGGCATTATCTCTCCGATATCCTTTCCTATGTAGCCATCGGCGCCCGCTCCGTGGAAAATCAGGAACACCGTCTGATGGTCAGCGGTCTGGATATTCCTGTGGGTATGAAGAACCCCACCAGCGGAGACTTTTCCGTTATGCTCAACTCCGTTGTCGCGGCACAGGGCGGACATGATTTCATCTCCAGAGGCTGGGAAGTACGTACGGAAGGCAATCCGCTTACCCACACGATCCTCAGAGGGGCCGTAAACAAACACGGAAACACGATCCCCAACTATCACTATGAAGACATCCAGCTTCTTCTGGAAAAATATGAAGAAAGAAATCTGCAGAACCCGGCCGTCCTCATCGACGCCAACCATTCCAACTCCGGCAAGAAATACGAGCAGCAGATCCGCATTGTCAAAGAGATCCTGCACAGCCGCCGGATCGATGAAGACATCCGGAAACTTGTCAAGGGCGTCATGATCGAAAGCTACCTTGTAGAGGGATGCCAGCAGATCGGAACCAGCCATGTATACGGAAAATCTATCACTGACCCGTGCCTCGGCTGGGAGGATACAGAAAAACTGCTGTACACAATTGCGGAGCAGTGCTGATAAATACTGCAGTGTTATATTTGCGTCTTCTCCGTAAACGCGGTGTGTACCGACAGACGCGGCGGTGCTGTATTGGCGCCGCCGCGTTTTACTTTGCTCCCGCGCCGCTGTACTCGCATTCTTCCAGATGGTCGTCCGAAAGATGGCACAGCCTCCGCTCCTGCTCTACCAGTCTGCCGACAAATTCAGTAGCCGGATGGTGCAGGAGTTCTTTCGGTGATGCCTAAATCTTACGAAGCCCTGTCCCTAAATGTACTATTTCAATCCTTTTGTCAACGGAATCAGGCACAACAGTACGACAATCCCTACGATACCGATCACGATTCCCAAGATCATATTGCTCCATACCATAGTCAGACACATACCAACGCCCAGGAGAAGTGCTCCGATGATCCCAAGAAGTACTGTCCCTATCATCTTTCCTGACGGCCGGATCGGATTTTTATTTTCCATCTTCCGCCAGACAATTACCATGACCAGAAGCACGAGCGCACCGATCACCCCCATGACAACCCCGGGCCGGAATGCATTCCACTCCGGGATCAGTGCCATGCACATGCCAAGTGCAAATAATATACCACCTATTGTTCCTAAAATCATTGCGACAAATGTACTCTTTTTCATTATTTCTGCTCCTTCTTTCTATGATCTTTATTTCCTTTCGACGGTATAAAGGATATCCTCTCAATGTTGAAGAAGCGTTTCTGTTTTGTTTCTGAAAGATTAAAAGACGGCTAAAGGACAAATTGTTCTGCCCCGATCAGGAATTAAAAAGCTGTGCAAATGTTCCGGCATATTTTTTATCTGCCCCGTTGTATACTATATGAAATGTAACTCTCGCTTCTTGATCTGCTATCGGTATGGTAATCCTGTCTCTGTAAGTTTTTTCATCATATACGGCAACATCCGTCACAAAGCAGAGAAGTGAAGATTCCCGGACCAGTTCCTGCATCGTATACTGATCCGTCTGTACCAGAAATCTTGAAGCCGGCATTTTCTCCCGACACAGATCATCCCAGAATCCCAGCCTTGTGCCCAGCAGGAAATTATAGCCGTTGAGCACTTCGAAGGCGAGTTCTTTATACCCGGCAAGCGCATGGGAAGGCGGAACACACACTGCCAGATTTTCTTTCATATAAGGAAGGCTGCGGTACGTTGCCGGAAGGCTCCCTTCTTCAGGCATATCAGGAAGAACTGCCAGCAGGCAGTGTCCGGATCGCATATCTTCCAGAACCGATTCAGTATTCTTAATGGAGGATGAGAGCGTCATATCCGGAAATGCATCCGACAGCATGGGGAGCAGACGCCACAGCGGAGCGGGCGCACAGGAACTGACCGTGATCGTATGCAGGCTCCGGTCAAACGCCCGGACGTCTTCCACTGCTTTCTCTGCGTCTTTTAAAAGTTGTCCGGCATAACCGACAGCCCGTCTTCCTGTTTCATTCAGCGCAATGTGATTCTTGCTTCGTTCAAACAACGGCACTCCGAATTCATCCTCCAGATGTTGCATTGTCCTTGTGATCGTAGGCTGTGAAATATTCAGTTTTTCTGCAGCTTTCGACAATGTCCCGTATTCTGCAAATGCAGCAAGCTGCTCCAGTTCCAGTAAATCCAACATACTCTCTCGCCCTTTCACTATTCATTTTCAGGAATCTGGTTTCCTGTATTCTTATTGTACTTTTTTTCACTTCGGCTGTAAACTTATAAATGAAAAAAGGCAGACAGGAGGTATTTATCATGGAATATGTTACATTAAACAATGGCGTCAAAATGCCGAAATTAGGATACGGAGTATATCAGACACCGCCGGAGGAGACAGAGCGCTGCGTGCTGGAAGCAATCGAGACAGGCTACCGAAGCATTGATACCGCTCAGGCGTACGGCAACGAAGAAGGGGTCGGAAACGCACTGAAAAAATGCGGACTTCCAAGAGAAGAGTTTTTCATCACGACAAAGGTATGGATTTCAAACGCAGGATATGAGAAAGCGAAAGCTTCTATCGAAGAGTCTCTGAAAAAGCTGCAGACGAATTATATCGATCTGCTCCTGATCCATCAGCCTTTCGGTGATTACTACGGAACTTACCGCGCAATGGAAGAAGCTTACGATGAGGGTAAAGTACGCGCTATCGGTGTGTCTAACTTCTATCCGGACCGTTATCTCGATATCTTCCATTTTTCCCGGATCAAACCGGCTGTAAACCAGGTAGAGACTCATGTGTTCCAGCAGCAGAAGGTTGCAAAAGAATACATGAAAAAGAACGGAACCCAGATCATGTCATGGGGACCTTTTGCAGAAGGCAAGAACGACTATTTCAACAATCCGGTACTGAAAAAGATCGGTGAAAAATACGATAAGTCTGTTGCCCAGACAGCGCTTCGTTTCCTTCTTCAGAGCGATGTAGTGCTGATCCCGAAGTCTACACACAAGAACCGTATGGAAGAAAACTTTAATATCTTTGACTTCTCCCTGACCGATGAGGAGATGAAAGAGATCGAGGCGCTGGATACAGGAAACAGCCTGTTCTTCTCCCACTACGATCCGGCGACTGTTGAGTGGTTTATGACGCTTGTATAAGCATTGTACAGTCGAATTTACGCCAAAAAGTTTCATATGGATTCCCGACCAATCCTGTGCTATGATATACTCAAAGCATTAATACATTCCAGCATGTTTTTATTTCGAAAAGGTATTTCGCCATTTCATCATTTCTAACTACATTCAGGAAAATCTCAATGCTTTTATTCCCAATTGATATAGCAGAGAGGTTTCCAGAACAGAAGAAAGAGAAAAAGCCTCTTTGCACTACAACAGAAAAAGGAGGCAGCTATATGGCAAATAGAACTACTGTGAACAGGACCTTTAAGTCCACTGTGTTTATTATGGTATTCGAAGACAAGAAAAACCTGCTGGAACTGTACAATGCGATGACAGGAAAGCACTACACAGATCCGGAACAATTGGAAATCAATACACTTGAGAACGCTGTTTATATGTCGATGAAAAACGATCTGTCATTTTTGATTGACGGGAGACTTTCCCTGTATGAGCATCAGTCCACGTACAATCCGAACCTTCCGCTGCGTTTCCTTATTTATATTTCCCAGCTTTATGCGGGGATGACAAGGAACGAGAACCTGTACGGAACTAAAGTTGTGCAGATTCCTCCGCCGGAGTTTGTTATCTTCTACAATGGGGAAAAAGATATGCCGGAGGAAACGCCCCTGAGGCTGTCAGATATGTACAGGTTGAAGGTGGAGAATCCAAAACTGCAGCTGGAAGCAGTGATGCTCAATATTTCCGGATCAAATAACAGCAGGCTCAAGGAGGCGTGCAGGACTCTAAAGGACTACGCGGTATATACGGATAAGATCCGCCTGTATCCAAAAGAGCAGACATTGGAGGATGCAGTGGAGAAGGCGATCGATGAGTGTATTGAAGAAAATGTCCTGAAGGATCTCCTGACGAAGCACAGAGCGGAGGCGAAGGCGATGAGCATTTTTGAATATGATCAGGAGAAACATATCAGACAGGAACGGGAAGAAGCCTGGGAGGAAGGTCATGCAGAAGGCAGGACTTCCGGATTGAAGCTTGCAGAGACGATTTTCAGACTCTTTCGCGAGGGCAAAACTATAGATGAGATATCAGCCAGATGCAATTTCCCTGCAGAACAGATAAGGGAGCTGCTCGGACAGGAAAAATAAATTTCTCTTTGAAATTTAAAAAAATCAGAATTATAATTAATTTACAACGTGTAGCTTTCATGCGTAATTCCGGTTGTGCATGGGCTGCACGTTTTATTTTCAGAAAGAGAGGTTAAAAAATGAAACGTGTAAAAGCAGCATGTATCTGCCAGACTCTCCACTTTATGCTGAAGGAGGATATCGGACACGATTACGCCGTATCTTTAGTAAAGCAAGAAGTTGCGCAATACAAAAAAGGACTGGACAATAAGCATACTCAGTACAAGATCGTAGAGGAAACTGAGCAGCCGGACGGTTCTATCATGATAAAAATAATCAAACAGCACAATTCCACTCCGGTCGGCAATTATCTCGACTGACCATTGCAGTAAAAACAACTGAACCGAGACCGGCAAAGATACAGCCCCGCCATTGACCCGGCGGGGCTGTATCTTTGTTCATATTTTCAGTATATCGGAGAGGATTCCAGCTCAACTCCTAACTACAGCTCCAAACGGACAGGCAGTGATATAATTCCCGCAGTGCTCCTGTTGAATGACAAACGGTTTTGCGGTCATATCGATACACTTCTGAGGACATTTACTGTAACAGATGCGGCAGCCGCAGCCATCTTTTCCGCAAAGTCGCTGATCCTCCCTGCCGAGTCCGGTCGGATTATCTTCCGCTGGTTCCTGACCATTGTGTCACACTCTGTTTTGCTGTCCAGTATTTTTAACGCTTCCGCCAGTTCACGTTTTGATGTGTGACAGAACCTGCTCATCCCGCAGCCGCTGAAAAATCTGGCATTGTATGTTTCACATCCCGGAATGGGCGCGACATGTATCATTGGAATCCCGCATACGGCAGCTTCTGTAGACGACAGGCCGCCGGGTTTTGTGACAAACAGATCCGCCGCTTTCATATACTCGGCCATATCTGATGTAAAACCTATCACCTTAACACCGGGCAGAGCCTTTCGGACCAGTTCATCATACATCCGTTTGTTGGAACCGCATATAACGATCAACTTCGTGTCCTTACGTCCGGCAATTTCATCGGCAAGAGTCTGAATGATTTTTTTCACTTTCCCGCCGCCCATACTGCCTCCGGCCGCCAGAACATATCTTTTATCCGGGTCAAGTCCCAGCCTCTTACAGGCAGCCTGTCTGTCCTCTTTTTGAGAAAAGCTTCTGCTTACAGGTATGCCCAGCGGGTAGAGCTTTTCGCCGGGCAGACCGCGGGCTGTGAACACTGCTTTCAGTTTATCGGACGGGATAATGTAAGCGTCACACTCCGTTTCCTCTGTAAACGGGATGCAGGTATAGTCCGTGGCAATAAAAATAGTCTTTGGAATATGGATTCCTTTTTTCCTCATACAGGT
Organism: uncultured Lachnoclostridium sp.; assembly: GCA_946491795.1. Lineage (GTDB taxonomy): Bacteria > Bacillota > Clostridia > Lachnospirales > Lachnospiraceae > Mediterraneibacter > Mediterraneibacter gallistercoris. The sequence goes on from CAMLYF010000008.1 coordinate 48,627, forward strand.
TAATATTTCCGCCGGAAATAAATGAGTTGTAATTATGATATCAAAATGTTTCCGGGTCAGGTACTCCTCCATGAGAGGAACCATACTGTAATTGGCAAAATATACCGGAGATCGAAAAGGCAGCCTTCTGTATAACTCTCCGGCGCTGTAAACTGCTCCAAATGCAGTCGGCGCTTTTTGAGCGGCTTTTATATAAAGACTGTCAATTTTTTCAGCCAGACGTCTGCTGTGCAGCATGTAGGGATTGAGCATCACCGCCCGGTGACCGCGGCGTGTGAGTTCTTCCACAATCGCAGATGCCGCAGCGTTATGTCCGCCTCCTGTCCCACATGAGAGTATGAGAGCATCCAAGCAATTTCACCTCCAGACATTTTCGTTCCTCTTTACTGGTAAACATACGTATTAATACAACGGCAGTGATAAGGAAAAATCCCCAGACTACAGCCGGATTGCTTATTTCTCTGAACATGATCACGAGAGAAAACGCATAAGAAAAGATCGTCCGGTAGAAATGGGGTGAAATCTGCAATACAGTCGAAAAACCAATAAAGAAGAACACCAGTATCCAAAATGCCTCCAGTGCAGGGACAAGTCCTGCAAGGCATCCGAATGTAACAGCGATTCCCTTGCCTCCCCGGAATCCATAAAATACCGGAAAAGTGTGTCCGATCACCGGAGCCGCTATTGCAAGAGCCACTGTAAAAGGACCGGCTTCAACTGCATTCCCATATCGCATAAACAGATACACCGGGAAAAATCCTTTGAGCACATCAAACAGCAGTGTAAATAAGCCGCACCAGAATCCGCCGTACATAAAAGCGTTTGCCGTTCCGGGATTGTGATCTCTGCTTTGTTCAAGGATATCCCCTTTTTGGAATATTTTTGCGAAAACCAAGGCATATAACACACTTCCGGACAAATAACCCATACAGATAAATAATACTGTTCGAAGCATTTGGTATTCCCTCCTCTTTTTCACAAACTTTCCACTTATTATGGGCTGTCATGGCCGATTATGTTGACAGCGCAAATAAGGAATGTTAGTATGAATGATACTAAAGTATCATCAAGATATAATATCATAGCTTTAATAGAAATCAAGCGTTATCAAAAAGTGAAACAATATGCCCACTTTGGTTTCAAAGAAACTATTTTAAAGAATTGTTTCATTTGTATAATATTTAAAATTCCTTAAAGGAGTGCTTTTTATGCGCAGATCAACAGCCACGACAGAATATCTGAAGGAATGTATGGGGACAGCTCTTTTGGATTTGATGAAAGAAAAACCCATGGAAAAGATCAGTATTGAAGAAATGACGGCTAAAGCGGATGTCGGCCGCTCCACCTATTTCCGTTACTTCAAAACAAAGGACGAAGTTCTGGTATTCAAAATATTATGCTTATGGAACCGCTTTTCAGAAAAGAGCCATATTACGGATTATCAGGCGGATCTGAACAAGACCATGCATACGTTTTTCGAATTTTGCCTTTATATTCGGAACATCAACGACATCCTGTATCGCACCGGCCATCAAAAGGTGCTGCTGGATGTCTATCTGAAAACCTTAGTTTCCGGAAAACAGGAAGAAGATATCACTACTTACTATAAACAAAACGGGACCGCCTATGCTCTTTACGGTATTGTAAATGCATGGATCCTGCGCGGTTACAAAGAATCACCTGAACAAATGGTAGAGATTCTATATAATCTGCACAAAAAGCTTGAAGAAAAAACTGATCTGCAGATCTGAGCGAAACAGCAATTAAACCGTTATTACGTTTTTCTTATACTCTCCGGCGTATCCATGCACCCACCAGATAAGTAATCCCGATCCCCAGGATCAGAAGACTGACTACTGTTCCTGTAATACCGTTCATCATTATGGTCAGCTCTTTCTCATCCACAGAAAACGAGGCGAACATCGCTGTCTGCAGTGTCAGAATGGACATAGCTGCATCCACCAGTCCGATATCCCTGATGATAATCCATTCCTGCTCCCTTTTTCTTCTTGCTTTGACAACATTACAGACTGCCAGAATGACCTTTGTAAAGGAATACATCGCCGCAGCATAGATCGTCCAGCCGGGATAGCTCTTACCGCCCTCAAGACTAACCAGCAGGATCACCGCTCCGCAAAGTACAACAGCCAGAAAGACAAACAGAATACCGTAATACATCTGTAACTTTCTCTCCGAAATAATCCGGTTTCTGCGGCCTTTCGATGTTCTCACTTTTTCCGCATTGCGACTGATCCAGTATGCACGCATTATACCGAGTATCATGTAGTAAGCACACAGGGTTCCAAACCACGCAGACCGGCTCATCCATCCTGCGATTCCGTTAAAAAAAGCGAATATGATATTAATAAATACACCTGCAAAGGCAAGCAGGACGGATCTGTACTCTTTATCGTCTGTAAGACGGGCAGTCCATATATTAGAGCGAAGCAGGTCTGTCATCCTCTTCCGCAGCCTGTTCAGGCTTTCAGCGATATAGATACAGGATATGCAGAGGGAAGCCGCAGCCACTGCATAAATAACATACTCAGCCGCTGGCGGAAAGACGCCCCCATACACCACGCTGACCGTAGACAGCGTGGCAGAAAGAAGCGCGCTGATATACAGAACAGCCTTCAGCCCCGGGCTCAACTCAGGCATCCTTACCTTATTCTTTTTATCTGAATGTTTTCTCCATTTCCGGAACCGGGATCCGCGCATAACCTTTTTCTCCTCGATCCTGTTCACATCTGACAGGCATATTTAAGCTTATACTACCCGGTCTTCATTTCTGAAATGTTTTCCTTTTGTTTCCGAATTATTAAAATGGTAATCAAAACACCAGCTGCACAAGCAGCATATAGCACACCGTCCCTCCTGCAATAGACAGGAGCATCTGCCGTTTCCACACATGAAGCAGGATCACAAGTATGATCGAGATCAGCTCCGGTATGCCGTGGCTTCCGGTAAAAATGCTCACATCCTTCAGACAGTAGATGACCAGCAGGCCGAACACTGCTGCCGGAAGCACTTTTCCAAGATACTGTACATATTTCGGCGTCTGCTTCCCTGCCGGGAAAATAAGAAAAGGCAGAAAGCGGGTCACCGCCGTGCCGAGCACTACCATTGCAACTGTTATGATCTGTTGTGCCAAGGTCACTGTGCCTCTCCTCCTCTCCCAGATTCACTGATTTCTATTCTGTGCTGCCCGGAACCACGTGAATCAGCACTATTCCCGTTGCCGTCATCTGCTGTCCCGCCGGCTTCGAGCGGTCTTCTTAGCAGTGAAAGCACCACAAGGATTGCCAGCATTGCCGGTATGATAAAGTTATCCGCCCCGAAAGCGATGAGGCAGATCAGGGAAATTGCCAGCCCCAAAAGCGAACTTGTATGATTCTTTTCTTTGAGCCACTGCTCCATAAAGATCACCACGAACATAGCCGTCATAACGAATTCCAGCCCTTCCGTGTTGAAATGGATCAGTGAACCGAAGATTCCTCCAAGCGTCGCGCCTGAGAACCAGTAAAAATGGTTCAGAAGCGTGACAAAAAACATAAACCATCCCCGGTCAACATCTTCCGGAATATCCGCGGTATAGTTTATAGAAAAGCTCTCGTCACACATTCCGAAGATCAGATAGAATTTCTTGCGTCCCACGCCGCGGAACTTGTCCAGCATGGAAATTCCGTAAAATAAGTGCCTCGCATTGATCATCAGAGTCATGGCAAAAGCCTGCAGCGGATTAAACGCTCCCAGAAGCATATTGACAGTCACAAACTCTATGGATCCCGCAAATATGGTAATGCTCATCAGCATCGGATACCAGAAACTGAATCCTGAAACATTCATATAAATTCCGTATGTAATCCCAAGAAACCAGAATCCGGCAAAGATCGGTATTGTATAAGGGAATGCCGTGGTAAAAGCTTTTTTCAGCATCTTTGATCTAGTCTGCATATTTTTACCTCTCCAAAACGTCGCTTCTAATAGATTATCACTGTATTCCCGCACAATCAACCTGATATTTTTTAATCTCTTTTTCAACAGACGCCCTTTCCTTGCAAGACGGTGTATCTGCTTACCCGCACTTCCCACAGTCCGAACATCCGTTGCACGTCAGACGGTTGGAACATTCTGCGCATGTAACCGGATGATAATGGGGAACGTAAAGTTCTTCCTCCGGAATGTCATATCCCCATTCATCCGTCAGGTGGAAATGGATCTCTTTCCCTTTATAATTCAGCCCAGACCTGAGCGCCTGCCGGGACTGTGTCCGCTTATCCGGAATACGGTATACCTTTTCTCCAACCGCGAAATAAGTTCCCGTCTCGATAAAATTAAACGTAATGTCATATTTTCTGCACTGGTCACTTAAGAGCTTCACCCATTCATAGCGGCACAGCCGGGAACCGTCATAGTTCTCACCGCCGCATATCACCTGCTCAATCTGCCCTGCTGCCAGATATTTTTCAATATCCACCGGACCGATCAGCGGGGCGGTCATGATTCCCTTATGCTTAAATGGAAGCTCAAACAGGAGCGGGATTCTCTCATCCGCCCGCCTCTGGTTCTCGCAGGTCACATTGAAGAATACGTTCTGCCATCCTTCTCCCCAGTCATAGGGCAGGCAGGAGGATACACGTTCCGGACGCTTCGTCAGGAGAAAAAACTTCACATCTTTTCTCTCCCGCATGACTGACCATGCCTCGTTTCTCCACGGATCCGCCTCTTCAAGAAAAAAATCCGAAGTCATGCAGACCCGGATCATCTCCCCGCTTTTTACTTTGTACTTTCCCTTCCTGTCCTTTGACAGCGGATAGCGGAAGCCGTTCTTCGTCCGGTAGATCCGGCTTCCATCCTGCTCCCGCATCCGGTCAAGGAAATACATATAACAGTTTTCACACCCTTCCGAGCACTTCCTGCAGCCGTGCCACGGATTCCAGATGTCATGCATATATTCACGCTCCTTCTATCTGATTTTCTCCAGAACTTCTCCTATATCCCCATCTATACAGATTGACCGCTCCGCAATCTCGTTCGGCGCTGCCGCATCACCGTAATTAATGCACACATATGTTGCCTCCGGATTCCGGTATGCTGCCTGCCAGAACGGATACTTGATGATACCGGGTGTATTATACCCCACACCCAGCTCCAGATAAAGCGTTTTCATGCCCTGATGCCGTCTCACGAATTCTGAATACTGCTCTGAGGCAGCGTACCAGCCCTCATCCTGCACAAATGTATTGTCGGCCCGGAGGTTCATGGACATGGGTTTCCCACAGTTCGGACAATGCGGCACCAGTTCGGACGGAATACGCATATCCTTCTGCTGCTCCACCATCTGCCTGACCGTATCTTCGTTATCCCATGTCTTCTGGCAGCACGGTTCCGAGCACTGGAACAGTCCGTAATCTCCCTGCGTATAGAAAAGCCTTTTCTTGTCAAATCCTGCTTTCTGGAAACAGTGGTCTACATTGGTTGTCAGGACGAAATAATCTTTATCCTTTACAAGTTCAAACAGCTCGTCATATACCGGTTTCGGGGCGTCTGCATAACGGTTGATCCAAATATAACGGCTCCAGTACGCCCAGTGTTCTTCCAGTGTATCATAAGGATAAAATCCGCCGGAATACATATCCTGAAAGCCGTATTTTTCTTTAAAGTCCCCGAAATATTTCTGAAAACGTTCGCCGTCATATACAAAACCTGCCGATGTGGAAAGTCCTGCTCCCGCGCCGATGATGACGGCGTCCGCCTTATCCAGGATCTCTTTCAGGCGGGCAATCTTATCGTTATATGTCTCTGTTTTTTTCTGCGTAAACAGCCCGGAAAACATTATTGCTTTCCTCCTCTCAGGTTTTTTTCCAGATCATCCATCACATCCGCCAGCGTGATAGCCTTTAATTCCCGCTCCATCGCTTCCTGCACCCGGATTAGCTTGTCATCCAGTATATTGTGGATATTTCTCCCTACCGGACAGTCCGGATTCGGGTTCTCATGAAAATGAAACAGCGTATTCTCCTCTATGCATTCCACAGCCCGGTAGACATCCAGAAACGTGATCTTCTCCGGCGGCTGTATGATAGCAGCCCCGCCTGTTCCTCTCTTTACCTCGATCAGCCCCGCGTCTTTCAGCTGGGACAGGATCCGGCGGATGATGACCGGATTCACATTGATACTGGAAGCAAGAAAATCACTGGTTATCTTATACTCCTCTTTAAACGTCTCCATACATGTCAGCATATGGATCGCAATGGTAAATCTGCTCGATATCTGCATAAAACTCTATCTCCTTCCCATAATCATCGGCAGCTGTATGCCGTATTATCTCAGTTCATTCTCATACAGTTCTTTATCTATATCCTTGAATACATTAAAAATAACTCTGTCAAATTCCCCGCTGTGCTCTTTTAAGAATTCTGTCACAGTCTCCACCGCGATCTTCGCCGCCTCATCATTTGGGAAATGAAATTCTCCTGTGCTGATGCAGCAGAATGCCACGGAGCGGATCTTATGTTCCACACAGCATTTCAATACATTCAGATAGCAGTTCTTTAAATCATTCTTCAACTTTTGATCCAGATATCTCCCCACAATCGGACCCACTGTATGGATGACATATTCTGCGGGAAGATTATAGGCTTCTGTCAGGACTGCCTGCCCTGTGGGTTCCTCATAACGGCGGCCGTACTGCATCCGCTTCCGGTTCATATAATGACTGCACGCTTCACGAAGTTCAATTCCCGCCGCGCTGTGAATGGCATTGTCAATGCATCCGTGACATGGCACGAAGCACCCCAGCATCCGGGAGTTCGCCGCATTGACGATGGCTCCCACATGCAGTCTGGTAATATCTCCCTGCCAGATGGAAATCTTATCTGCATAAGGATGACTGCTTCCGTATTGTTCTGCCGCTGCAGGTATATCCTTAAGCTCCACAATGCCTTTCTCTTTCGCCTCTTCGGCAAGGAATTCATCCTGAACCCGCACCACATCTTCATCCATCGGTCCCGGCATGCGGATATTCATAAGAGACCGGAGATATTTCCGTTTCTCGTCATAGTCCTCCCCGGTTTCCAGATCTCTGTACTGAACGGAATCCTCCTTGAACTCATGGAGAAGATAGTCAAGTCTCTCCTCCTGTTTCGTGCGGGACTGATCCGTATTTTTATCTGATTCTTTTTTATTTGACATCCAAATCGCCATATCTTCCGCCTCCCGATCTCCGGCTGACAGCCGCCTGCACGCAGCCTTCCCGAACAGCTGTCCGCCGGCATCATTGTAATATCAATTATTACATCTCGCAATGTCAGAATATCACCTTAATGTTGTAATGTCAATAGTTACATAATGCTTTTCCATATTTAAATTCTAGTTCAATAATTTATTCCCTTTCTCGCAGATTTCATAGATCTCATCGTACTTTTCTTCGATCAATGGCGTTATCTTCTCTGTCTGCTTTCTGACGCCTGTTTTGTACAGGAAATACGGAAGGATCCAGCCGAGGAATCCCGGTATCGCCAAAATAATGCATAACAGGATCTGGGGCGGCTGTGCCGTCACTGCAAATGTCGCTCCCGCCATAAATGCCGTGCCCAGAATTCCTACAGTCAACGCAAGTACGGACGGACGGGAGGTCTTTTCTTTCTCCAGGTTCCCGATCTCTGCAACGCATGCTTCAAAATTTCTCTGGAGCCTGGTCAGCTCCATTTTATTGAGGATCTTGCGGTCACGCTTCATACGGATCACGACTTTTTTGTGCTGGGTTTCCCCTTTCTTTACAGAATACCTTTCCGTCGTATCCGGCATTACATTTTCATCGATCTCCCAGCCGAAATTTTCATATCCGTCTATGAGAAAAGACGCCTGACCAATATCTGCGATCACTTCCTTATATTCAAACGCGATAAAACTTCCATTCCTTCTCTTCTTTGTCTCTTCCATCTGATCACTTCCTTTGATCCATTTCCTGTATTCCCCCTGCTGCCGGGATCCTTACCGTAAATGTACTCCCTCTGCCCGCTTCGCTGACAACGCTGATTTCTCCGTTCATCAATATAAGAATCCGTCTGACAAGAGCAAGCCCGAGCCCGTTGCCTTCTTTGGAATGTGAAGTATCCCCCTGATAGAACTTATCAAAAATGTGACGGATATTCTCCCTGCTCATACCGCATCCCGTATCTGTCACTTCCACCACTGCATATCCGTCGGAAGAAGTCTGCCGGACCGACACTCTCCCGCCGGGCTCTGTGAACTTGATCGCATTGGAGAGCAGATTGTTCCATACCAGTTCCATCAGGCTCTTATCCGCATCTACGACTGTCTTTTCCTCCAGATCCACTTCCAGATCCAGGTCTTTTTCGTCCCACATTTCTTCGTAGTTCAGGATACACTCTTCAAGCTGGCCGCACAGATCATAGGACTCGATCTCCGGGCCAATCTGCTGATGCTCCAGTTTGTTCAGACGCAGGATATTGCTGATCAGCGCGGACAGCCGACCTGCCGCTTCTTCGATATTCTGCGCATACTCCAGCCGCTCTTCTTCCGTTCCTTTCCCTGTCTGGAGCAGTTCCGCATAATTCTTGATGATCGCGATCGGCGTCTTCATCTCATGGGAGACATTCGAGACGAAATCCGTCTTCAGCGTCTCCACACTTCCCAGCTCTTCCACCATCTTATTGAAATCCAGAATCATGACGTCCAGATAATCCAGTCTGTCAGATGTATGGATAGTAGGGACATATACGGAAAAGTCTCCGTTCGCCACCTGCTCCATCGCTTCAGCCAGCATATGGAGAGGCTCGTCATAAGTATCTTTCATCTTCTTTCTGGTAAATAACGTCAGACCTGCCGCCACACAGCCCCAGTAAATGATCGGAACAATAGTCTGCACATATCCGTTCCATCCCATTTTGTTCATGAGCACGACCAGGCCCACATGAAGGCCAGACATCAAAAGCAGTACGCCCAAATAAATCGCAAACAGTGAGATTGGAAAGAGACTGTCCTTTATGATGCGCTGCCCGTTTTTTCCACTCATTGCAGCACCGCCTTATATCCCAGTCCCCGGACTGTCACGATCTTAAATCCGTCACAGCCGGACAGTTTATTTCTAAGTTTGGTCATGTACACATCCACCGCGCGCAGGCTGGCGTCACTGTCCACATCCCAGAATTCATCCATAAGCTGAGCCCTTGAAAATGTTTTCTTCGGATAGGATAACAGCTTATATATGATATTAAATTCCCGTGTCGTCAGACTGATCTCCTCTCCGTCCACCTCTGCGCTCATGCCGTCTGCATCCAGTGTCAGATTGCCGACAGAGATCTTACGCTCTGTCTCGATATTTGCCCTGCGCAGAAGAGCGCGCACACGGAGTACCAGCTCGTCCAGATCGACCGGCTTTACCATATAGTCGTCGATTCCCAGGCGGAATCCCCGCTGCTTGGACGGGAGATCGTCCTTTGCAGACATAAAGAGGATCGGGATTCTCTCATTTACTTTTCTCACAGTCCTGGCGAACTCAAATCCGTCGATCTCCGGCATCATGATGTCAGATATGATCAGATCATAGAGCTGACTGTACATCTCATCATATGCGTCTCTTGCATTTAAACATCCTTTTGCCTCAAATCCACTGTCGTTTAAATACGTGCAGACAATTTTATTTAATTTGTCATCATCTTCTACTACAAGAATGTGTATCATCTTATCTTCCTCACTTTCTCCGCACGACTGACAGCGGCCCGGATCAGGTAATGACCTCTTGATTTTGTATTTTGTCTTAGCATACTATAAGGGGATTATGTTTCCATATTATTTGACTTTTGTTTCTGAATTGTTAAAATTAGAATCTGAAAATCTGACCGTCTGCTCATAACAGCGCCATCGCCACTGTACCGCCGGTGAGCAGCGCCAGTCCCAGCGCCTCTTTCTTTCCCAGTTTCTCTCCGAATACAAAATACGAGAACACGACTGTCACCAATACACTCAGCTTATCGACAGGCGCCACGATGCTCGCAGGTCCCTCCTGAAGCGCACGATAATAGCACAGCCATGACGCCCCTGTCGCGACGCCGGACAGGCAGATGAATCCCATCTCTTTTTTCCCGATCTGCGTGACTTCCCGCTGTTTTCCGGTGACAAATACCATCCCCCACGCCATGACGAGCACAACGCACGTGCGGATGGCTGTTCCCAGATTGGACTCCACTCCGGAAATGCCGATCTTGCCCAAAATTGCTGTCAGGCTGGCAAAGAAAGCCGAACCCGCCGCATAGAGCAGCCACCCGCCTTTTCCGGTGTTCTTCGTCTCTTCCACATCCTTTCTCTCGATCATCAGCATGATCCCTGCTGCAATAACAATGACAGCCGCTGCTTTCGGGAAAGAGATTCCCTCATGCAGAAAGATCAGCGCCAGTATGATCGTAAGGACCGTGCTTGATTTATCGATGGGCACGACTTTATTGACATCTCCCGTCTGAAGCGCCTTGAAATAACACAGCCAGGATGCTCCCGTGGCAGCTCCCGACAGGATCAGAAACAGGAACGTATATCCGCTGATCGAAGTAATCTGGTCAAAGGAGCCCGATATGAGCACCATGATCCACGAAAAGATAAGGACTACCACCGTGCGCACTGCCGTCGCCACGGTAGAGTCCGTTTTCCTTATCCCGCATTTTGCCAGAATCGAAGTCACTCCGGCAAAAAATGCAGAGCCTATAGCATAGAAAAGCCACATATTCCATTTCCTCCCATCCCGCTTATTCTCAGACTAGCTGTTCCCTGTTGTGTGTAAGCCACTTCTCTGCCTTTGCTCTGGCAGGCATTGTATTCCCGTATTCCAGTACATACCGCATACATTCTTCTGCTCTTTTCCGGTCTCCGAGATTATCATAGCACTGACCAAGAAGTTGGGATCTGATTACATTGTTATAAGCTGTCTTCACCTTATAACCCTCCAGAATATCTGCGGCCTGTTTATACTGATGCTCAAGAAACAGCTTTTGCACGCCAAAAAGCCTGTTCTTTTTGAATGACCTGCCGGCCCGGTTATATAGTTCACTATACCTCTCTACATCCTGTTGCTGGTATGCTTCCACAAGATCCAGATTGAATACAGTATTTTTATAAATTCCGGCTTTTTTCTTTCCGATCCATCCTTCATTCAGAAACCTTCTGCTTTCTTCTAATTGTGCATTTACCATCAATGCCAATGCATATCTCTGCTGCATTAACTGGAATACAGACTTTTGATATCCTTTAAGCCGAAGCTCTTTTCCATAAGATACCCCATAACTTATGACCTCAAGATACTGTTTCGGGTCACATTGCTGCTGCAGAATATCGTCAAATTCCTTGAAACTTTTCAGGATTTTATAACAGACCATAAACAGAGTGAGAAAAATTGCAGCAGCCCCGCACAGTACGAGCAGATAAGGGCGCGTGCTTATCCAGCCGGGCTCCCACACCTCAAAGAACAAAAGAGTTTCTCTATGTGAAAAGGGATTTCCGAAAAAAATGCTCACAATTATCATCATCAAAAAATAAAAAACAACTGCGGATAAAGCATTTTTTATTCGCCCGCCTTTCCACTTTTTATATAACTTTATTATCTTTTCTTCCATAAGTGTGTTTTCATCCATTTCCTTCATCCTCCTGCAGCCGGTTCCGGTTTCTGCACAAAGCTCGATCTTGGTATTGTGAAATATCATTTCGAGATTGGCGCGGGACCTGATCACTTTAAATGGGCGTAACCGATGCCCCGGCAAAAATCCGCAGGATCAGGCTGCCTGTCGAAAGAATGACAGTATAACACTCTGATCCTGCGGATCCTTATGTATATCATCTTATTATTCGAAAATACCTTTAAGTACGTTCACACATCCTTCGATCCCCAGTTTTGCAGAATCGAGAACTACATCATAGTTTTTCAGGTCTTTCCAGTCATTTCCTGTATTGGCACGGAAGTATCCCGCTCTCTTCTTATTATAGAATCTGCGGGTCGACTCCACTTCCTCCGGGGCGATTCCGTAGTCTTTCGTGATCCGGTTCTTTACCTCTTCCTCATCCTCAGAATGAATAAATACTTTTATAACACCCTTCTGATTTTTCAATGCGTCACAGGCACAGTGGCCAAGGAAAATCGCCGGTCCTTCCATAGCAAGACGGCGGATCTCCAACTGCTCATCAAGAAATACTTTTCCCTCTGCCGTCAGCATATTAGGGTCGCCTGCCTGTACGCGACTCATGACAAACATAGTATAAATGAGACTGCCGGTGGCTTTTTCCTCATACTGATTGATACGCTCTACCGGGATTCCCTGCTTCTTTGCCACAGCCTCAAGGATCTCATGGCCATAGCACGGCACGCCGCTGATCTCTGACAGTCTTCGTGCAATTTGGGTTCCTCCGCTTCCGTATTCTCTTTCAATTGTTATATAACGAAATTTCATCTTCATACCTCCAGTAGTTATTTTAAATATTTCACACGAGTGTATTAATATTCGCCCGTTGATTGTTTTTTTCTATGGTATTATAATAATAAAAATACGTTTTGACTACAATGGCCACATATTTTCCGATGTGGTTTAATACACATTTTATAAAATATGAGTATTAATTCTCGGCCAATTTATTACTACAAGGAGAAAAAAATGGACCGCACACCCAAGCAGGACCTGCGATTTATAAAAAACGAAAACCTGATACAAAAAACATTCCGGGAGATGATAGCGGAAAATGAATATTCCAGGATCTCGATCAAAGAGCTTACAGAGAGAGCCCAGATCAATCGAAAAACATTTTATCTGCATTATCCATCTCTGGATCATCTGGTCGTCGCCTGTCAGCTCAAACTTATGGAGCCTACTCTGCAGATGATCACCAGGACAGTCTTTCCGGACGATGCGGAGAAGATCATCCAGCACAGCTTTCAGTTTATGGCAGCTCTCGATCCTGTCGATAAAAAAATCCTTTCGATCAAAGGCAAGATCCCTGATGCTAAAAGTCCTTCAGATCTGATCCGCGAATGTTTTTTCGAAAAGTACCACAGTTTCCCGGAATATAATCATTTTGAAAGCAATCTTATCATCACATATTTCTCCGTCTGTCTCGGCGTAATATACCGTCAATGGGAAGTAGACGGACAGCGGATTCCCATAGAGGAGATGATCCCGCTTGCCACCCGTCTGATCCTGCACGGGCTGGACGGTACCGGACTGACTGAAAGGAAGACTCAGGAGACTGCCTGTTCGGACGGATCTGAAGTCTGTCCTTGAAATTTTCACACTTAACATGTTATACTTTTAATCAGTAATTAAAAAACAGAGGGAATGGGCCCGCCATCGGTGTGTCCATTCCCTTTTTCATTTTAGAGGAGACAGTGTGTATGGCGTTAGGTCTTTTATTATGTTCATCGGTAATCGTTTTGTGTATTCTTACAAATCGTTTTCTGAAACGTTTCGGTATCCCCGCAGTTCTCATATTCATCGCTCTGGGAATGCTGTTCGGGAGTGAAGGAATCGTAAAAATACCCTTTGATAATTACGAAATGGCCGAGACTATATGCTGTACTGCCTTAGTCTTTATCATGTTCTACGGAGGATTCGGAACCTCTTTTAAAGAAGCGCGCCCAATCCTCCCGCAATCAGTTTTTCTCGCCACCGGCGGAGTTCTCATCACCGCCGGAGTGACCGGGCTGTTTTGTCACTACATAGTAGGAATGAACCTTCAGGAAAGCCTCCTTGTCGGCGCTGTCTTAAGCTCCACCGATGCTGCTTCCGTCTTTTCAATCCTTCGTTCTAAAAAGCTTAACCTGAAGGAAGGAACGGCTTCTCTGTTGGAGGTGGAGAGCGGAAGCAATGATCCTTTTGCTTACATGCTGACGATCATTATCCTTGACTGGATGGCAGGCAGCGGTGAAAATATCCTGCTGCTCGTTGTGAAAGAAATCGGCTTCGGCATTATTTTCGGCGGAGCACTTGGCTGGGCTGCCGTAAAGATTCTGAAGAAAACTGATCTGGAAACAGGAGGGATCAGCACGATCCTGATGATTGCTTTCGTCATGTTTTCTTATGCCGCTCCCGTCCTTGCAGGGGGCAATGGTTATCTGAGCGTATATCTTTTCGGATTTATCGTGGGGAATGCCCGCTACAAGACGAAGATCCCGCTGATCCAGTTCTTTGACAGTATTGACCGTCTGGCTCAGATGCTTATCTTTTTCCTGCTGGGACTTCTTGTCTTCCCTTCCACGCTGCTGCCGATCCTGGGAACTGCTTTTCTCATATTCCTGGGACTTACTTTTATCGCAAGACCGGTGGCGGTATTCCTGCTGATGACGCCGTTCCGCGCCTCGTGGCGCCAGCAGGCGCTGACCGCCTTCTCCGGTCTCAGAGGCGCCGCATCCGCTGTATTTGCCATTATCGCCGTAGTCAGTCCGGGATACAGCGGATACGATGTATACAATATCGTCTTCTGCGTCGCCGTTATCTCTGTGGCATTTCAGGGGCTTCTTCTTCCTTTTGTCGCAGAAAAGCTGGATATGATAGATGACAGCCAGAATGTCATGAAAACTTTCAGCGATTATCAGGATGAACAGGATATACAGCTCATTCAGATTCGCCTGAAACCCGGCCATCGGTATATCGGAAAGAGACTGTGTGAGCTGAATCTGGGAGATGTGCTTGCCGTTCTGATCGAACGCGGAGATGAGACGATCATTCCGCGCGGAGACGTGCTTTTACGCGAAGGAGATGTACTGGTCCTCAGCGGGGAAAGTTATCAGGGTGAAGCAGATACTGTACTGGATGAAACAAAGATCGAGCCGAACGATAAACGGATAGGGAAACGGATAAGAGATCTGGGCGACCGGGACAACTCCCTGATCGTACTGATCCGGCGGGAAGACGGCAATACCGTGATTCCGAGAGGTGATACAATAATCCAGCAGGGCGATGTGCTTGTAATGAACTCCAGCAGCTGATTGCGCTGTCCGTCCGCCTATCCTGCTTTCATCGCAGGCGGTATCCCGGATATTCTATTTTAAATAAATATCTACTATACAATCCAGCGGGATCTGCATCCCGTCCTCCAGGACAAGCTGCCCCGCATCGGAATTAATCCGGCGGATCCTGCCCCCAGCAGTATGATATGCCCCGCCGGATTTCTTCTCATCCGGGACAAAGTAAGTGATCACCACTCCCGGCTTCTCGCCCGGAAGCCCGCAGGCGAGCTGAATTTTATAATCCAGAATCTCCTTTTCGTCTTCCGACAGTTCCGGTTTCGCATCAGTCTGTCTCGCTGTCTCTTTTATCACGTCCCCGTATCCGGTCAGCGCGGCAAAAGGAGCAAACTGCGCTGCCCTGTCAGATACCGGCATATGGGGATGGACAGTAGATACATGATGCGGAAGATGAATGATGTCTTCATAACTATTTTCTTTATCCTGAACCTTCATTCCCCATGACCTCCGATCTGAATTTTTATGCTTTATGTCCTCCGATCTGGCTGTTCCTGTCTCTGGCGGTCGCCCCTTCTTCCAGATTCATCCCCTTTAAGATCGCATTCTTACCGAACTTTTTCTTGATCTCCAGCACCGCTTTCTGCATCCTTTTCTCCCGTGCCAGCTCTGCCTCCTGCTTCTCCTGTTCTTTCTGAAGGGCAGCATAATCTGTAAAAAGATCCATCTGTTCGAACTTCATTTTATTCTGCGCCTCTCCTTCCGGAATGACATGTGTTGCAGCCATACTCAGTCTCCGCACCAGAAGCTTTTTATCTACAATACGGTCAAAGAGTTCTGTGACCGCCTGTATAACCTGCCGTGTCGA
Source organism: uncultured Lachnoclostridium sp. (assembly GCA_946491795.1). Classification (GTDB taxonomy): domain Bacteria; phylum Bacillota; class Clostridia; order Lachnospirales; family Lachnospiraceae; genus Mediterraneibacter; species Mediterraneibacter gallistercoris. The sequence continues at coordinate 64,454 of CAMLYF010000008.1, forward strand.
AGAAGTATACTGTTTCAGATTGACCGTACCATGCGCATGCTTCGGTATCTTTCTTCCGTATCGGTCTGTCTTCACTTCTCCGCTGTATTTCTTCCGCAGGTCAGGATTCTTCAGATTGTTAATATCGTATCCCACTGTCAGAACGATCTGATCAGTCACCAGCCCTTTGTCCACAAGATCCAGCGCAAGCATATCCGCCATCTCACGCGCTGCCAGCCTTGCTTTTTCAAACGGATACGGACACTGCAGCACCTGACCGGAACCGACACTGCTGCTCTGCGGCTTATATGCCTTAATGTCTGCGATCGTACACGGCTCCCAGCCCCATGCATGATCGATCAGCAGTTCTGCGTTGACGCCAAACATATTGTATAAAAGATCTTCATTATAATAATCCGTCGGTTTTCCCAGTGAGCAGCGCGCGATATCCCCCATGGTAAAAAGTCCGCGTTCTTCCAGTTTCCTGGCATAGCCTCTCCCGACTCTCCAGAAATCCGTGAGCGGCCGGTGAGACCACAGCAGTCTCCGGTAGGACATCTCATCCAATTCGGCGATACGCACGCCGTTCTCATCCGGCGGAATATGCTTTGCCTCAATATCCATAGCGACTTTACTGAGATACAGGTTCGGCCCGATTCCTGCCGTGGCAGTGATGCCGACCGTATCGAGCACATCACGGATCATCTCCATGGCCAGTTCCCGCGCAGTCATCTGGTATGTCCTCAGATAGGATGACGCGTCAATAAATACTTCATCGATGGAATAGACGTGGATATCTTCCGGCGCAATGTACTTCAAATAAACCTCATAAATCTCGCCGCTGATCTTCATATACCGCGCCATCTGAGGCGGAGCGACTACGTAATCCAGGGCAAGTGAAGGATCTTTCTCCAGTTCAGGCGCCTGGCAGGAAGATCCCGTAAACTTATGTCCCGGAGCGTTCTGTCTCCGCCGTGCATTGACTTCTCCGACCTTCTGTACCACTTCAAACAGTCTCGGTCTTCCCGCGATACCGCATGCCTTAAGAGACGGGGAAACAGCAAGACAGATCGTCTTTTCCGTCCGGCTCTTATCCGCCACTACCAGATTCGTAGTCATCGGATCAAGTCCACGTTCCATACACTCCACGGAAGCATAGAATGATTTCAAGTCAATCGCAATGTAAGTTCTTTCATCCATTCATTCCGCCTCCCTATATGATTTAAATCTCTACGTTATAGAAAGAATAACACAATTTTTTCTTTCGAACAAGTGTTCTTTTTATGTTATATGATGTTGCTCTTTCCGTGGACTGAGATTATAATACATATGCTGATCAATTCTGTCAAAAAAAAATCACAGAATTGTAACTTAAAGAGAGGTATTTTATGGAAACAGTACGTCAGACAAGAAATGAAATTACAGAAGGAGTCATCTGGAAGCAGCTTCTGCTGTTCTTCTTTCCTATCCTGTTGGGCACTTTCTTCCAGCAGCTTTATAATACGATAGACAGTGTGATTGTGGGACAGTTTGTGGGTAAAGAAGCACTTGCCAGCGTAGGCGGTTCTTCCGCGCAGATCGTCTCTCTTGTGGTCGGCTTCTTTACCGGTCTTTCTTCGGGTGCGGCGGTAACTATCGCCCAGTTCACAGGCGCAAAAAAAGAAGAGACCGCAAACGCAGGTCTCCACAATGCATATGCTATCGCTGCAGCCGGCGGGATCGCGCTTACATTTATCGGGATACTGGCAGCACCGTTCATGCTCCGGCTCATGAATACACCGGCTCAGATCATGGATGGTTCCCTGATTTACCTGAGAATCTATTTCGCAGGCATACTTTTTGTACTCGTCTATAACATGGGATCCGCCATCCTGCGCGCAGCCGGAGATTCCAAAAGCCCTCTGTATATCCTGATCATCTGCTGTGTGATCAATATTGTTCTGGATACGGTTTTTGTACTCCTTTTCCACATGGGAGTCGCAGGAGCCGCCATTGCCACTCTGATCGCCCAGGCTGTCAGCGCTGTTCTTGTCACGCTCAAGCTGATGCGCTCCGGAGGACTGCTCCATCTTTCTCTGCGAAAGATCCGCTTCCATGGCACGCTCCTGAAAATGCAGCTGAAACTGGGGCTGCCCACCGGCTTTGAATCCATTCTGTTTGCAATTACAAATATCGCTATTCAGGCCGCTATCAATACATTTGGCACGGATACCACTGCCGCATGGTCCGCATACGGCAAGCTGGATGCCATTTTCTGGATGGTCAGCACCGCGTTCGGCATCTCCATCACTACATTTGTGGGACAGAACTACGGCGCAGGCAAAATGGACCGCGTGCGCAGGAGCACCCGTGTCTGCCTCTGCATGGATCTGGTCGTATCCTTTGTCCTGGTTGCCGTACTGATCGGTGCGAGAACCATCCTGTTCCGGCTCTTTACTACAGATGACGCTGTCGTTCAGATCGGCGCTGATATGCTTCTTTTTATCACGCCATGGTATATCGTCTATGTATTTATTGAAATACTCGGCGGCTCTCTGAGGGGCCGCGGAAATGTGATCGTCCCCGTAGTCATCACACTTCTCGGCGTCTGTGTTCTGCGCATCATCTGGCTGGCAGGCGTGCTGAAGATCTCACCGACGATCCACGCGATCATTTTCAGCTATCCCGTGACCTGGGTGATCACTGCACTTGCATTTATCGGATATTATCTGTTGAAAAGCAGAAAGCAGCCGGCATAATACATTCAGAATTCCAGCCTCATCTGATACCAGGTCTCCCGCTTCATTGTGAAGAGAAGCGTCCTCAAACATAATATCTTTCAAGCCGTACTGAGTTGTTTTGTATATTTTATCATCTCATGGATGACATAGACCGATACAAGGAGCTCCGTGATCGGCATTGCAAACCAGATCGCATTTCCGCTGAATACCGCCGGAAGCAGATAAATCAGAATGCCGCTGATCACCAGCCCTCTCGCCACCGAGGCGATAAATGCTGTCTTCGGCTTTATCAGCGCCTGAAAATAATACGTCGAGAAAATATTAAGCGGCAGGAGCAGGAAAGAGAGTCCATAGCACCGGAAGATTGCCGGCGCAATCTCAAGGACTTCAGCTGTAGGCGACATGAACAGCCTGATAAATACATTCGGAATAAGTATGCTCAGCGCTGTCCAGAAGATACTGAATACTGCCACAGTACCCAGTGCGTATTTCAGTGTCTCACGTATCCGCTTACCCTGCCCGGCGCCGAAGTTTGTGGAGATGACCGGCTGGGATGCCTGCCCCACACTGTAAGCGCAGCACTGTACAAAAGTGCTGATATTGACAATAACTCCATAGACCGATAATGCATTCGTGCCGAGATATACCATAATCTGGCGGTTGAATAAAATGGTCAGTATTCCCATCGCCACATCAATAAAAAACGTAGAAAATCCCGTCGTCATAATCTTCCTTAATTTTTGCAGCATGCCTTCCGGTTTTACAAGACGGAGTGTATTTTTCTTCGTGAAGAAATGGAACAGCATGACAAGGAAACTGATCGTGGAGCAGATCGCTGTCGCAAGCCCTGCCCCAAAGGCGCCCATATCACATGTAAACACGAAGAAATAGTCTCCGAAAATATTAAAAATACCGCCGGCAAGCACTGCTCCTGTCGCCAGCGCCGGATTCCTGTCATTTCTTAAGTACGCCGCAAGCATCTGGTTGAACAGGAAAAACGGGATCGCAAATTTGATCGGAAGCACATACTCTCTTGCCAGAGTGAGCGTATTGCCCTGCGCGCCGAATATAGTCAACAATTCCCTGTCAAATAAGATAATGATAATCCAGATGATCGCGGCAAGAATGACAGAGCCGCAGATCCTTCCGGCCCGTGATACTGCCCCACCATCGCCATATCCACAATAGAATAGATGGAAGTGATCAGTGCACTTCCGAATGCCGCCGTCAGATATTTAAAATAGATTGTTTTGATCCTCCCGCTAAGAAAATCCATTTTTCATCCTCCTGTAATGATCTTTGTTTTATTTAATAAGAAATGAAGTTCCCTATTAAAAAACCGGATAAGGAATAAGTATTTCAACTTATCTCTTATCCGGTTCATCATTTCCGCTGAATGATTTCCCTCCGAGCAAGGTGTAGTCTAACATAGGATTTTCTCTGTGTCAAATCCAGACTTTCATTCATATATTTTTTCGCTTTACAATTTTCAATTCATACCCCAGCGCATTTAAGATATTGCAAAAACATCTCAAAGACGGACTGTTTTCTTTCTTCTCAATCCGCGAAATTACCTGCTGTCTACTCCCTGTCATTTCTGCCAGATCACTCTGAGTTATTCTCTCTGCTTTCCGCAGCACTGTCATCTCTTCTATTAAACGATACTCCTCTCTGCTGTCATCCCATACTTTTTTAAACTCCGGATTCTCTCGCTTTTTCTTCTCTATAGTCTTACCAACATTAACCTTTGTAAAGGGCATAACTATACCTCCACACTAAATAAACACTTTTCTTAACTATGTTTAATATTTATCCATCTCCAGCGCTTTTCTGGCATATTTGATAAACTTCTCCGCCGCGATCCCAAACGGCTGCTGCCGTTTCCACGCTAGTGCGCACGTTCCTGTAAGCTCGGGTTTTAACGGGCGGTATGTCAGCTTAGACTGATCCCAGAAATCAACGGAACCGCACGTGTTAATGGAATATGCCAGCTGCTGATTTGACATGACCGCGCTGCTGGAAGGCAGATTGCTTGTAAACAGCACCTGTATCTTGTCATAATACTCTCCGAACCAGTTGGCTATCTCGCTTTGTATATTCGCCCTCCTCGGCATGATCAGAGGTACTCCGACCAGATCTTCCGGTGTGATATACTCTTTTGCCGCAAGGGGCGCATCCGGATGCATGGTGACCACACATCGCTCCAGTCCTGCCAGACGGATGAAATCATATTTCTCCAGATCCACCGGCTCCAGCAGAAGTCCGATATCCGTCAGCCCCCGATCCATCCGTTCGGTCACCAGATCTGCCGTTGCCGTATACAGATCAAACGTCACAAGAGGATATTTTTCGTGGAATGAGCGGATCAGCTCCGGAAGTCTCTGCACAGCTCGCAGGTCTCCGCAGCCGATGGCGACAACGCCTTCCACCTGCTCCTCCTGCTCGGTCAGTTCCCTCTCTGTCTTATCGACCAGTTCCAGTATCTCTTCTGCCCTGCGCCGGAGCAGAAGTCCTTCGTTTGTAAGCGTTACTTTTCTTGTCCCGCGTATGAGCAGTTTTACCCCCATCTGTTCCTCCAGCTGGGATAGCTGCCGGCTCAGTGTGGGCTGCGTGATATGCAGCACTTCCGCCGCCCGTGTGATGCTCTCCTCTCTTGCCACAGCCAGAAAATATCTCAGTACTCTTATCTCCATCGTTTGACCTCCTCATTAACGCCGGACAGGTGTCTGCTCTTACACCTGATTACACAACACTTTTATTTTACTACATATTTCATAACAAGCAAACCGGAAACAGGAGCCTTTCCTCCTCTTCGAAAGAAATGACTCCTGTCTGCTTAAACGTTACATCAACTAAATTTGATTCCGTATATTAAATTTGCAAATTTTATCAGCGGTAAGACTTCTCATAGATTGCGGCACATTCTTCATCTGTCATCTGTACCGGATCCGACATGAACAGTCCTCCCATTGTAGCGCGTGCGTTCTTCGCCAGCGTCATACACTCCTCTTTCTGAATGCCGTAATCGGACATCTTCAGATCAGCCACGCCGCACGCTTCCTGAAGCTTTACAAGTGCTGTCACAAAGTCCATCGGGTCTTTTGCGTCAGTCCTGCCCAGAGCCTGCGCCATGCGGATAAACCGCTCGTCGCAGCAGTGCTTGTTTACAAAATGTGTATAGTACTCTTTCGAGATCATGATAAGTCCTGCGCCGTGAGGCAGCTCCTGATGATATGCGCTCATGGCGTGTTCCATCGCGTGCTCGCTTGTACAGGATCCGACTACCATAGAATACCCTGACATCGTGTTCGCAAATGCAACATGCTCCCGGGCTTCCATATCACTGCCGTCTTTTACCGCACGGGCAAGGTATTTCCCGATATTCTCGATTGCCGCCAGCTGTACCATATCGCCCATCAGGCTTGTCACGCCGGACATGTATCCTTCTGTGGAGTGGAACAGAGCGTCAAACCCCTGATATGCCGTAAACTTCGGCGGAACTGTCGCCATCAGCTCCGGATCTACCACTGCGATCACAGGGAAAAGACTGTCCATACCGCCGCAGCCGATCTTCTCATTTGTCTCTGGATTCGTCACCACGCCCCACTGGTCAACCTCAGAACCTGTTCCGGCTGTCGTGGTGATCGCAATGATCGGAAGAGTCGGGTTTACAAGGGGCTTCATCTTACCTGTTGCTCCTGCCACATAATCCCACAGATCTCCCGGCTGGAGCGCATACATTGCCATAATCTTCGCCGCGTCCATGACGGAGCCTCCGCCCAGCGCCACAACAAAGTCACAGCCGTTGTCACGGGCGAATCTTCCGCCCTCCTCTACTACAGATTTCAGCGGATTCGCTCCGACTTTATCAAACAATACCGTCTCCACTCCTGCCTGATGCAGCTCGTTCATGGTGCGGTCCAGAGCTCCGTTTTCTCTTGTTGATTTACCATTTGAAATAACTACCATTGCTTTCTTTCCCGGCATCGCCTGCTCATGAAGATGGTTAAGCTGTCCTGCGCCGAAAAGTACTCTTGTAGGGTTAAAAAAGTTATACATTGTCTTCTGCCTCCTGTAATAAATTTTTATCTTTTCTATCCGATCACCCGGAACTCTTTCCATTTTCCTCTTCGGAAACGGATCCAGAAAAATGCAGCCCTGATCATCCAGTCCAGACACATGGCAAATGCGATACCGATTACGCCCAGATCCAGACAGACGCCGAACAGGATTGAAAATACAACTCTGCACCCGATCGTGGAAAAGATACTTACATACATGGTGTATTTCACATCCCCTGCCGCCCGCAGGCCGTTTGAGAGGGCGCCCGAGAGCGGATAGAACAAAGCATTAAAAATGTTGTGTATGATGACCAGTATCACGACCAGCCGCGCCGCCTCATCGGAAATCGCATAGCCCCGGAGAACCAAAGGCGCCGCCAGCAGGACCACTCCGTTCCACAGAATGGATGCAAGAAATGTGATCCGAAGGAGCTTGCGCATATAATACTCTGCCGCTTCAGTATCGCCCGCTCCCATGCACTGTCCGATCACCGTGACAAAGGCAAGCCCCAGAGCGGTTCCCATCAGAGCCGCCACAGACCAGAAACTCTGTGCCACACCGTTGGCCGCGATCTGCACGGTTCCGAAAAGAGCAGTGATACTGCTGAGCGCTACTTTCGTGAGCTGGAACAGCCCGTTCTCAATTCCGTTTGGCACTGCAATCCCAAGGATCCGCTTTACCATGCTGCCTTCCCATTGGAAAATATTTTTCCATTTAAGACGGACACGGACAGAGTCGGAAAGGGGTTCCGCTCTCTGTTTCCTGCATTTCTGAGTCTCATGCTTCTCCTTTCGGAAACAGAGTACCAGAATGACCACCGCGGAAAATGTCCTGGCAATCAGCGACGGATAAGCAACTCCCGCCACACCCGCATGGAAAACAAATACGCCGATCGCATTTCCCGCTATATTGATCCCGTTCGCTGCAAGGGAAATATTCATGGTCACGTTGGTCTTTCCCATACTCCGGTATATGGCGGCGCCGGCATTATAGACAGCGATCGCCGGATAAGAGTACGCGGATATCCTCAGATAGGTCACGCAGGCTTCCATTACATCCTGATCCACCTCTCCGAACAGAAGCCTTAAAAGCTGACGGTTCAGTACAAGAGAGAAGATCATCACGGCCACGGAGAAAACTGAGGCGATCATCACAAGCTGCCCTGCGGACAGATTGCCGTTCTTCTCATCCCTGCTGCCAATGTACTGGCTTACCACCACAGCGCCCCCTGCGGCCAATGCCGCGAACAGGAAGATAAATACTGTATTAAACATATTGACGAGAGAGACACCCGATACCGCGGCTTCTCCCGCATAGCTGACCATAAATGTATCGGATACACCCACCAGCACTTCCAGAAGCTGCTCCAGAAAGAGCGGCAGGATCAGAAGTTTCAGCGCATGATCAGAAAAGAGCTTTCTCTCATCCGGTATGGATACGGCCGGCTCCGTAAGCCGGCAGATCAGTTGTTTCATGAAATTTCACCGCCACATATCATTTCTTACGGTTCAAGTATAGTTCTTCTGTTCCTGTATATCCAATACTTAGATTTCATGCTGCCATATGCCTGTAAAGCATGAAAAACACCGCAGAGCTCCCGCCGCGGTGTTTTCTCAATTTTTCTATTGTTTTTCTGTATTTTTCTGTTTCCCGTTTTATTTTTTCTCCCGGACTGCAAATATGGATATCAGGAACAGCACTACTGCCCCTGCTGTCATCCAGAGAAATGATACGTTCATGCCGTGCATCATTGCATTGTCGCCGTACACTTCTGCCGAAGCCGTGCTCACTACTGTCATGATACCGACAAACACAGCCGAACCGATCGAACCGGCAATCGTACGCAGCGAGGTGAGAAGCGATGAAGCGTCCGCAACTTTCGTCGGATGTACATTGCTCGTGCCCCATGTCAGGAGCGGCATCATAAGGCTGCCGATGGCGATGTTACGGATTACATTAAAGGCTGCCGCAACCCACAGCGGCGTGCTCATGGTAAGAAAATACATTCCGATATTACCGATGACCAGAGCTGCCGATCCTGCCACGAAAATCTTTTTGATTCCCATCCGGTCATACAGATTTCCCGCAAACGGGCTGACGATGGCAGTCGCAAGAGAACCCGGCAGTGTGACAAGACCTGAGACAACGGCCGAATATCCCATAACACTCTGAACATACAGCGGCATCATCACGGAGGAGCCCATCATAACCAGATAGAGCACCATGCTGGCGATCACGCTGACCGCGTATTTCCAGTTGGCAAGGATCCTGACATCGAGGAACGGTTTCTCAAGGGTGCTCTGGCGGACCATAAAGAATACGCATACAATCGCACCGACTACAAGGGGAAGACCGCCTTCGATACTGATCAGACCGAAACTGCTGATATTTCCGATACCGAGAGTAATGCCTCCGAAGGCCACGATACTCTCCACAAAGGAGATCACGTCGAACTTCTTGTCCTGAAGTTCAAGTACGTCGTCAAAGACGATGCTCGATATAACAAAGGATACCGCCATGATCACAAGAGCCACCCAGAAGATCGATTTCCATCCGAACGCATCGATCATCAGCCCCGCAATTGTGGGGGCGATTACCGGAGCCGCCGTTGTGGCCAGCCCGTAGGTTCCCATCATTGTTCCTTTTTTCTCAACAGGGTAAACCGTCAGGATGATGACCTGCGCCGCTGTCATCAGAATACCGTTGCCGCACGCCTGTATCACTCTTCCGACCATCATCAGCCCGAAATTTCCGGCAAAGATACTGATCAGGAGTCCGATGATAAAGGCGGCGATCCCCGTCAGATACAGCTTTTTCGTAGGAAACTTTGTAATGAGAAATGCAGTCAGAGGCATGATCATTCCCATTGCCAGAGAGTACCCGCTGGTGATCCACTGTCCGATCGACGTACTGATTCCAAAATATTCCACTACATTGGGCAGGGCCGTTGTCATCGTTGTGGATAAGATTGATGATGCGATTCCTGATACGACCAGACAGAGAAAAATCATTGTCCTTCTGCCGCTGCTTAACTGTATTTCTTTTTTATTTTCCATGATGTTCCTCCATTCTGTGCCATACTTTCTGATTGATATTGTCTGCCATCCGCTGCAGGGTACGTTCTGTCAGCGCCAGTTCATCCCGGGGGATATCCCGGCTCAGCGTCTCATAGAAGTCTGCGTGGACTGTCTTAATCCTCTCAGCTGCCGGAATGGCTTTCTCTGTCAGATACAGATGCTTCACCCTCCGGTCCTTCTCATCTCCTGCGACGCGTATATATCCTACTTCACCGAGTTTCTTTATTGTCTTTGTCAGCGTGGCACGGTCAACGCGGAACCGCTCCGCCATCTCCTGAGAAGTCGCACCCGGATGAGTGTAAAGATACTCCACATAGAACTGCTGGCCCCAGCCGATCTCAAATTCCGAGAGTCCCCGGTCATAATACATTTTCATGAGACGGTCAAAAATGGATACCCAGCGTCCCATTTCCGAGAACCAATGCTCACACATACTGAAACGCCTCCTTATCATATTCATCAGATACTATGATTGAATGGGAATTTCCCGTTCCGAATGGGAACTATATCACATTTTTGTAGCGGGCGCAACTATTTTTGTAAAATTCGCAGTGCAGTTAGTCCCATCCGCTGATATTATAAATCTGTCCGGTCCATACTTTTTATTACCGGAAACACAAAAATACCCCGGTTCTGCCCTAAAGCAGACGAGGTATTTTCAGTACTTCTATTCTATTTTCCGATCGTTCTTACCTGTAAGATTCCTCAAAGATCCCTGCACACTCTTCGTCCGACATGGGGCATGGATTGGCAAGGAACAGCGAATAAAACTCACGCCTGCTCTGTCCGGAAACAGCGAAATTTAAGCGCCCATCTTCTCCAGCGCGTAGATAGCCGCTCCCGCAGCACCCACTATCTCCGGCTCTTCGCAGATATAGAGCTTTGAGCCGATCTTCTCTTCCACCGCACGCACCACGCCCGGATTCTTCGCCACGCCTCCGGTCATCATAAATTCCGGCTCCATGCCCACACGCCGCAGCAGACCGGAAGCCTTGTTGGCGATGGCATGGCAGACTCCGTCCGCGATATCCGCTTTCTCCTTGTTATTAGCGATCAGAGAAATCACTTCGGACTCCGCAAATACCGAGCACATGCTGGTAATCTCGATCTTCTCCTTAGACGTCAGGGCGATCGCTCCCAGCTCGTCCAGAGACACTTCCAGCGTCCGGGCGATCATCTCAAGGAAACGGCCTGTTCCCGCCGCGCACTTATCATTCATAACAAAGTCTTTTACCTCTCCGCTCTCGCTTAAGCGGATTGCTTTGCTGTCCTGTCCGCCGATATCGAGGATCGTGCGGATGTTCGGATTGAAATAATGCGCGCCCTTGCCGTGGCAGCTGATCTCCGTCACATTCTCATCGGCGAACTCAATACTCACACGGCCATATCCGGTAGATACGATCCATGAGATATCCTCCCGCTTCAATCCTGCCTTCTCAAGCACTTCGTGGAGTACCTTATCCGCGCTGACACCGGATTTGGCTCCGGTACGGACCACGGAAAATGCCTTGATCTTTCTGTCCTGATCCATGATGACCGCATTGGTCGATGTGGATCCGCTGTCTATTCCCATTACATACATTGTCCCGTCTTCCTTTCTCTTTCTTTCCGGTTTCTTTCTCTCCGCTGTCAGTGACTCGAGAAACGCCTCGATCCTCGTACGCACCTGACCTCCGCTCTGTCTCGTATAGTCGGTCTCCAGCAGTAAAAGCGGACGGTCCAGCCATTCCTTGAGCCATGCGTATTCATAGGCATAATTATCACAGAACTGCACCGTGTGATAGATAATGCCGTCTACACTTCCCGCGCTTCTGCGGATCAGCTCATCGCGGCCTGCCGCCTGCTCCATCCTCATGCATGGGAACTGGCTCAAAAGTCCTCTCGCATATCCGGTCAATACGTCTTTTTCGTCGACAAGGATCTTTCTGCCAAGCCCCGTACAGGTAAGGTCAAATGCCACATTTGCCCCGTTCTCCGCCAGGATCTTTTTTATACTCTCGTTGGCACGGGCTCCGATAATACCGATGTTAAGGGCATTGTCCTTTACGGCATACTGCCGTGCTTCCTCTTTTTCTTTTAAATATGCACAGAATTTTCCCTCATCAAATGTTTTTCCCGAGAACTTCTCGAATTCTTCTATCATTGTACGGATACGCTGCTCATACAGAGTGATCCCCGCATCTTTCGTGATCCGGGGCGTATCCAGCATATAGATAAACTTGTCCGGAAATTCTTCTCTGAGCACATCATAGAGCCTGCGGATACTGTCACAGCAGGTCATCAGGATCACCCCTTCATAATCACTGCTCATGACCTCTTCCAGCACGCCCTTCGCAAAGCTGCAGATATTCGGATGCATCCGGATCTCCGCCTGATTAAAATTCGTCACATCCGGCTCGATCCGCTCCATCTGAACTCCCATGGATTCGAACACTTCTACCGGTGCGTATTTACATATATAACCTAGCATGCTCTCTCCTGCTCCTCCTCTGTAATCTGACCCCTGCTGTTCTTACCGGCGTCTCCGTCCGTCTCTGCCGGGTTTCCGTTTTCCAGCATCTCCAGGAATGCTTCCAGACGCGTCTTGATCTGGCCGTCATGACTGTTTCTCCGGTCAATGCCGTCTCCGTCAAGGATCAGCATGGGAATATCCATCTCATTTAATTTCTCTTTGAGCAGAAGACTGCCGCCCGAAGACTGCTTGCATCCCCAGTGGCAGAACTGGATGACAGCGTCCGGATGGAGGGTATCCGCCAGCTTTCCGACCATATCCGCCCTGTGGGAATAGGAGCCATTGTACAGATTGCGGATGATCTTCTTCGCCAGCGCATGGAACGGTTTTGTCTCGTCCATCTCTTCCATGGAATCGATGATGATATCGCTGGCGATGATCTGGTATTTCCTGTTGGAGTTAAAATAGCTCTGCAGCGTCTCCTGATAGAACGGAAGCAGATGGACCCACAGGATCTTTTTGCCGTCAAATTTCGGATAGTTCTCGATATCCTTTATCATAAACCGGATCAGATCCAGAAATTCCTGCTTGCCGATGAGCAGATGCATTCCCATCATCATATAGAGATGGCTGATCAGCTCGCCGGGATAATACCGTTCACTCTGCAGTTTAAAGAAGCGCATCAGTTCTTTTCTCGTCTCATTCTCAATGCGTATTGCATTTTTCAGTTTCTCTTCGTCAAAGGATTTTCCGAAACGTCTCTCAAGTTCTGCCGTGAACTCTTTTAACTGTTCTGCCAGATAATCCACAGACGCCTCGTCATCCCTGTAAGGAACGTCCAGAAAAGTAAAGGGCACTCCCTTCTTCTTCTCCAGATAGCGGAATGTATTCAGGTTCCCGTCGCAGGACAGCGAGGTCGTCACCGCATACTGCGGTACCGGCACCGACCCGCTGTCGATCGCTCCCACAAATGTCTTGTGGTAGGAACACAGCGTCGGGGCGATTCCCGTATTCTGCGCGTAGTCGATAAAGAAATCTTCCAGATGATACCCGCTGAAATAGCAGGAAAGACACTCGATCGAGAGGGTGTTCAGTCCGAAGCACTCCATGATTTCACAGGGTGAAAAAATATTGCCCCACACATAGCTTTCCGGGCGGGCCAGCGAGTCCGCCACAAAGGACATCATCATGGCTTCCAGCTTCTGATAGCCCTTCGATATTCCTTTCTTCGGAAGCAGCTTTGTGCGAAGTTTGTTCAGTTTAAAGCCAAGCAGCATCTGATCCCAGCTCTTACCGGGATGTGCCGTCGTCTCTTCTTTTACATGATCAATATATTTATCAGCGATCCACATTGTAATCCCTCCAGATTTCACACTGATGTCAAAATACAGTTTCTCTTTAATGCCAAAAATGATACAAAATAAATATATAGCACATTTTCAACAAAATTTCCAGAGGGGAAATATTCCTCTTCCATCCAGGAGTAACAGTTCAGCACGCGCCATTCGTAAAACCGCACACAGTCTCCCCGGTCTGTTCATTGTTCCAATACCACAGATCTTCCGGCTCGCTTACCCGGAACATGCCCTCCATCTCTTTCCGCTCCGGACAGATCACAGAGAACAAATTCTCAAGGTCTCTGAAAAATGTCTCGTCATACTGTACTGTCCTCTCGTCTCCCCACAGTGCGCAGTAGAATATTCCTGCTTCCACCAGATCCTGGAACATATGGCTTCCGTAACTCAATTCCGGCATATATCCTGCCCGGTTATCTGACACCTCGCAGATTCCGCAGAATCCCGATATCTGTGCAAAACTCACCGGCACACCGAGCTCCGGCGATGATGTGCCCACCCTGCCAGGAGTCATGAGCAGGATATGTTTTTTCTTTCCTTTATAATACGCATTAATAGCTCCTACTGTTTCCGCCGCCTGCGGTTTCAGCGCATACGGATACTCATAATAAGCTCTTGCATCAATCTGCACGACCACATCGATCTTCTCTTTCACTGAACTTCCCATAGCCGAGTCCTTCAGCCGGAAAAATACGTTTTTCTCCGGTAATTCCGGAATCTCCGTGACCGTTCCCCTTCCTCCGGTATAGAGCGGACGGCACTGCAGCAGATTCACGACAAACTCTCCCTTATCATCCAGGTTTACAGTATACTCAATATCTACAGGATTCCCGTATATCCGGTCGAGAGTCTTGAGCATCTTCTGCATCAGTCCTGTAAATTGCCTGTTCTCCAGAAGCCCCTGACAGGTGGTAAACCATACCTGCCGCGGACGGTTCATCCGCTTCAGAGCCGCTTCCGCCTCATAATCACGCTCCATGACCGCTTTCTTATACCACAGGGGCAGATCCTCAATCAGAGAATCGATCCCTATCTCTGTCAACTTATTCTTTCCTGTATCGAGCACATCCATAATGCGCTGGGAAAACCGGTGCCGGTCTGCCACACTGTTCTGCATAGGAACCGCCGGACGGTCAAGATTTGCCAGCCTCGGGTAATCGTGATCCGGGCGGTCCACAGCCCTTGTCCCTAGTCCGGCTACGATCCGCAGCAGTCCTGCCGACGGATCCATATATTTATTCCACCGGTAAGAGCTGTAACTGTATCCCACTCCCGCCGCTGCAGGGAAGAACAGATCTCCATGATAGGAACCGGATACTCTCTGGACAAGAACCGCCATCTGTTCATCACTGTGCTGCAGCCCTCTCTGCTTCCGATACTCAAGTGCAGAGATGTCCATAGTACTTGCATAGACCGTCCGCACTGCCGATTCAAAGGCTTCCAGACGTTCCTCCGGGGATCCCTGATTCACACAGAAGACCGACTCGTACTTTCCGGCAAATGCATTTCCGAACCCATCTTCCAGGAAACTGGAGGAACGGACAATGATCGGGCTCTGCCCGAAATATTCCAGCAAGGTCTTGAACTTCTCCCTGATATCAGGCGGAAAAGTGCCGGACATCAATGCTTCTTTCAGCGCCTCCGCCTTAGTAAAATATCCCTCTTCCGTGCGCTGTTCGATCCGGGTCTCCCAACAGTTATTGGATACAATATACGTATAAAAAACATCCGACCCGATATAAAAGGAATCATGAGGTTCAAAATACTGCCTGTACTCCGGAAGCTCTGTATGTATGATTTTCCGGGCAAGTAGCATGCCGCATGCTTTTCCGCCCAGAGAACCGCTGCCGACCATGCGGTCCCGAAGCTGAAAATAATCTCTCGGCCTGAAGTATTTCCTGATCATTTCCTGAAGTCTCCGGTCTTTTGTCAGCGCACTCTCTATGATCTGCCGCTCTGTCTCCTCACTGAAAATCCCCCGCTGGTAATCCAGCTTCGCAAGCGAGAAAAACCTGTCATGGCTGTCATAGTTCTGATCCTGATTTTTCTCCTCTTCCTCCTCCACAAGCTGATAATACCTGCTCATCGCAACGCCGCCGTCCACTGTCTCGAACCGGCACTCTGCATTCTGCATGAGGCTGCATGAATGCGGAAGGAACATCCTTGTAGAATAACGATTCCAGACCTTGAGCGGATGGAGATATATCCTGTCACCCCGGTATACATCCAGAAGAAGCTGCGTGGTATCTCTGATGCGGGCGACTGCCTCAAAGGAATGCCTGCCCCGCAGCAGCGGGAAATATGCCACTGTATCCAACTGAAACAGATAAGGACAGGTCACGCGGAAAAAGTTGCCCATCATCAGGTCTGTGTACCATACGGACTGAAGAGACGACAGACTGTCAAACACATAGAACGCATCCTTTCCCTCCTCAGCGATCCTGTCATGGATATCCACAGTAAACGCCTCAAACCCCTTATCGGGGTCAAACTCGCAGATCTTAAGTCCCTGTCTCGGTGTGAGAAGTGGTTCATGATCGGCGAAACGCATATAGATCAGATTTCTCCCGTCCCTGATCGCCTGCTCCGCAAACGGTACTGCAAAAAACTTAAAATCCTCCAGATCCGATACGCTCCAGACTACGTTGTCCCCCATCCGGATATAATTTAACAGTTCATCCATTCCCGGCAGCCCGCTCTTTATCTTGTCAAACGCTCCCATCTTATACCTCCTTTGCCGCAAAATAAAAGCAAGGACACTTTTCCCTAAGGTAAAGCATCCTCGCTTTCGTTCATTTACTATATATTCTACAATATAACTCATCCGGCTGTCTGTCAAACAGTTTTACAGAAGGTATGTGCCGAATTGTTACTGCTGTCCTCCGTCGTACTGCGTCAGGATATCTCCGGCACTGCGTTCCAGCTGTTCTTTTGCCGCTCTGATCTCCGCCAGCTGATTCTCGTCCACACGGTCAAGTCTGCATTTAGCCACAAGCTTCTGAAGCTTTGCAGTGTCCCCCTTCACCTGTTTTTTCACCGCTTTGTCAAGCAGTTTCCCCGCATTTTTCACGCAGCGCTCTGTCCGGACAAGCAGCTTGTTTGCCTCTCCCAATAGTTCAATCGCATCCTTTCTCACCTGATCCTGAGACGCATAGTTCTGCGCATCCTGCATCGCCTGCTGTATCTCTATATACGACATCCTGTCGTCAGCAGTGATCGTGATGGACTGTTCTCTTCCTGTATCCAGATCCCGGGCCGATACTTTCAGGATACCGTTTGCATCGATATCAAATGTGACTTCAATCTGCGGCACGCCCGCCGGCGCCGGCTTGATCCCTTTCAGGCGGAATTTTCCTATAGTCTTGTTATCCCTCGCCATCGGACGTTCTCCCTGAAGGACATGGATATCCACATTTCTCTGATAAGGCGCAGCCGTAGAGAATATCTGAGAGTACCTTGCCGGAAGTGTCGTATTCCTCTGCACAATACGGGTTGCCACTCCGCCGACTGTCTCTATGGAAAGGCTCAGCGGCGTCACGTCAAGAAGGAGCAGATCCTGACCCGTTCCCGCGGCTACAAGTCCTCTGCCCTGAAGCGTACTGCCCAGAATTGCCGCTCCTTTCGCCACACACTCATCCGGGTTGATATTCCTTGAAGGCTCCTTGCCCGTCATCTCCCGCACTTTTCTCTGGACCGCCGGGACCCTGGTAGATCCGCCCACAAGCAGGACTCTTCCGAGCTGCGACGGACTGATATGTGCATCGTTTAATGCATTTCTCACCGGATCTTCCGTCTTCTGGATCAGATCGCTGATCATGGATTCAAATTCCTGCCGCGTGATCACCATATCCAGATGCAGCGCCTCTCCTTTTACCTGCGTAATAAACGGCTGCATGATATGCGTGGTATCGCTGGTGGAAAGTTCCTTCTTCGCACGTTCCGCCGCCTCCCGGATCCTCTGCATAGCAGCGAAATCCTTTGACAGATCCACACGGGTCTTCTCCTTAAATTTCCGCACGATTCCCTGAACAAGCCGCTCGTCGAAATCATCCCCGCCCAGATGATTATTGCCTGACGTAGCCAGCACTTCTATGATCCCTTCGCCGATCTCGATAATCGATACATCAAACGTGCCTCCGCCAAGATCATAGACCATGACTTTCTGCGGCTCACCATGGTTCAGGCCGTAGGAAAGCGCGGCGCTTGTCGGCTCGTTGATGATACGTTTGACATTGAGTCCCGCGATCCTGCCGGCGTCTTTTGTTGCCTGTCTCTGGATATCGTTAAAATATGCAGGTACCGTAATAACTGCCTCTGTCACTTCTTCTCCGAGAAATTTCTCTGCATCCTTCTTCAGCTGCATAAGGATCATTGCGCTGATCGTCTGCGGCTTATATTCTTTCCCGTCGATACGTGCCGACCATTCACTCCCCATATGCCGTTTCACAGATGCGATCGTCCTCTCCGGATTAGTCACGGCCTGTCTCGCAGCCGCTTCCCCGACCAGGCGCTCCCCGTTCTTCGTAAAGGCAACAATACTAGGCGTTGTCGTCGCCCCTGTAGCGCTCGGTATAATCACCGGCTTATCATTTTCGACTACAGATACACAGCTGTTCGTAGTCCCAAGATCAATTCCGATCACTCTGCTCATTTTCATCTTCTCCTTATTTCTCTTATCGTTCCCGGTTTTCCGCTGAAAACCCACTATATAAAACCATACCACACCAGATTTTACGGTCAATACTTTTTATTGTTTTTTAATGGTTTACACACTTTTTTCAAATCCTTGATTTCACCTGTTTTTCTTGACTTTTCTGCATATCCATCTATACTGAATGTAGTAAGAAGTAAATCAATATATACTTAGTTATCGAAAGGATTTCTCATGGTAAAAGATAATATTATCCCCAATCATATGGATATCTACTGGCATGACTATACCGGACATGTAAAAGACAAACCCATTACCGAAGCGAGTGTTCCCGTAAAAGCGGCTCTGATCGGCAGGGTCGGGCTGATGCTGTTATCCTGTGGAACAGGAGCATGGCGTGTCCGCAGTTCTATGAATGCGATCTCCGAACAGCTCGGTGTCACATGCACCTCCAGCATCGGTCTTATGACCATTGTATACACCTGCTTTGACGGACACAAAACTTTTACAAACTCTCTTTGTCTGAACAACACCGGTGTAAATACTTCCAAACTGAACCGTCTGGAACGCTTTGTAAAGAAATTTCCGACTGACGGAGTACATAAGTCCGGTGAGCAGCTCCATCAGGAACTGGATGAGATTGAAAAAATACGGGGGCTCTATACACCGGCAAAATTAGGTCTTGCAGCTGCTTTTGCGTGTGCCGCCTTCACCTTTCTTCTGGGCGGCGGACCTGTCGAGATGCTGTGCGCGTTTATCGGCGCAGGAGCAGGCAACTTTCTCCGTTCCAAACTGATAGGCAAACATTTTACGTTATATCTGTGCGTCATATCATCTGTCGCGCTCGCCTGTCTGGCCTATGTTGCAGCTCTAAGACTGATCGAATTAGTCTTTCCGGTAGCCGGCGGGCATGAGGTCGGATATATATGCGCGATGCTTTTTATCATCCCCGGCTTTCCGTTTATCACAAGCGGCATTGACCTGGCGAAACTGGATCTGAGGTCCGGTCTGGAACGGCTTGCCTATGCGGTGATCATCGTTGTCATTTCCACGATCACGGCATGGGTCATGGCACTGGTACTCAATCTGTCACCGGGATCTTTCGCAGATCTTCCTTTGTCGCCGGCACAGCTCCTAATACTGCGGCTGATTGCAAGTTTTGTCGGAGTCTTCGGATTCTCCATCATGTTCAACAGTCCGTTTTCTATTGCAGCCTCCGCAGCTGTCATCGGTGCGGTTGCAAATACACTTCGTCTGGAGCTTGTAGATCTGGCAGGCCTTCCCGCAGCGGTTGCAGCATTTATCGGAGCACTTACAGCAGGACTCCTGGCCTCAATCCTGATGAAAAAGCTTGGATATCCGCGAATATCTGTAACGGTGCCGTCTATTGTCATCATGGTTCCCGGCCTGTATCTGTACCGGGCAGTCTACAACATGGGTGAGATGTCACTGTCCCTCTCCGCACCGTGGCTTGTATCCGCTCTGATGATCATAATGGCGCTGCCTCTGGGACTGATTTTCGCGAGAATCATAACCGACAAGGCATTCCGGCATTGTACATAATATTCCGATTTTTCGGACTGACAAAGTATCCGCCGGGAGGCAGGTATTGCTAACGCACACATTTTCATTCGGTCGCAGCGTAACGGTACATAAGAGCGCAAAAGACGCGCTCTAAGTGTCGACGCTGCTCCAACGGTGCGTACGCAATACCTGCCTCCCAACTGCTTTCTTTCCCAGTCCGAAAATTCTCATGCAAACGGGTAGAAGAAGCGACTTCCCCGACTATGATCTCATTATTTCAGCCGATATAGGATTTGTTGATCTTCCGGTTCGAATTCGAACCGCATTAATTTCTGGTCCGCTTGAATAATATTCATCTGCAGGAACATCCCATGTCAAGCCTGCGAAGCACCTGTTTACAGGCAAGGGCTTGACACGGGATGTTCTCTGCAGATATAAGACGAACAAGCGGAACCAGAAATCTCCATAACCGGAAACGGTTCTCTCACTGACATATAAGCTTCAGAATCTTATATAAATTCTTCTTGATTGGTTCCCCTTTCCTTCGTTTTCTTTGACTTTCAGTTTTGTCGGACTGGCTGCCGAATCCGATAAAGCAGAAAACAGATGGGGACGAGGCATCGAAAGACTTTAAAGAGATGACTGGTATGTGAGGAAGGCGCCTTCGAAATAATCTGTCAGAAAAAATTAAGGGATTGGAATCTGATGTTAAGCCGCAAAATGGATTGTTCGAGCCAAAGGCGAGTTATCCATTTTGCGGCTTCGCATCTAATCAGATTTCAGACCCTTTAATTTTTCTCAGATTATGGAGCGGAGCCTGAAGCACATGTCGGTTATCTTAAAAAGTATTTCATTGCCTCCTCTCCGTCTGTTTTCGGACCTTATCCTATTGGCATTCAGTCCGAAAAATCGAAATTTTCTTTATGTTATCTTCCGTCCTCCCGGTATTTTCCGTATCACCCACACGCACGCAAATGACGCCAGTGCGATCACCACGATAAGTCCCGGCACCGCGATCCACGCCGTCAGATCCCACGGCTTCATGTATTTCTTATAATTATCGAGGAACAGGATATGGATCAGATAAATGCCGAACGAACATCCGCAGAACAGGTCAATTACTTTTCTAGCCCGCTCTCCCGGTCTGACATGGGCGTTTCCAAGCCGCAGCATAAACAGAAAGAAGCACACTGCCGCAATGGCAACAAAGGGACTGATATAAGTCAGCGCATCCTCATAATGGTCGCCCGTCACCGTTGTAACACCCCATGTGATTCCGAACGTTGCAGCCATGCTGAGCACGCAGATAACAGCCAGTGTTCTCTGGCTGATCCGTATATGCCGTCTGTATTTATATAGATAAAATCCCACAAATACGTACCATGCGTAGATCCTGTCGCCAATCAGCGGCAGGTCATAATATGCCTCTCCGCCCATGAGCCACAGAACATAGTTAAACAGTACCGCGCCCGTCGTCACAATAAGAAACACCTTTTCCAGTTTCAGGCTCATATTTCTGCACATCACCTGAAAGAACGGAAGCACAAGGTAAATGGGAATCATAGCGTACAGATACCACAGATGCGCCTCCGCCGGAACATAAAGTATCTCCTTTAAGTCAAATGACGATCCCATGTAATAGATATTCCAGAAGTAGTAAACTGCGCTCCATACAACCAGCGCAATGACAAAACGCACGACCCGGTGTATATGTTTTTTAATCGGCTCGTCTCTCCCCAGCAGCAGAGCTCCGGATATCATGAAAAAGCAGGGCACGCTGAGTCTTGCCACTGTGTCGATCACAAGAGAAAAGAGATATTCCCCCTGCGGGATCTTACCGTAGGCACGGCAGAAATAATTGCTCACATGGATCGCGATAACCAGAATGAACGAGATCATTCTGACCAGTTCCAGATTATAGTTCTTTTCTTTCATAATAACAGTTCCCCTCACTTGTTATGCGGCTTTTTCGGCATCAGGCTTGCTTTCATGACAGCCCCTTCTCCAAACCTCTCATTCAATTCATCCATAGCCTTCTTCAGCCGTTTGTGTTTCTCATCCGGCTCTTTGGGTATCTCAATATCAAAAATCGAAAGCTGTTCAGGCGCTGCTTCATCGGTAAGCTTGGAAGTCCGGATTCCCAGCAGACGCACCGGCTCTCCGCTCCATACTTCAAGGAACAGACTGCAGGCAGTCTCTTTGAGCACTTCCGGATCATTGGCCGGCTTATCCAGCTGTATCTGATGAGAAACTGTCCGGAAATCGTAATATTTGATCTCCATGCTGACCATTCCGGCTTTCTTTCCCGCTTTCTTAAGCCGTCCTCCTACACTCTGCGCAAGCCGCTCAAATACCGGCCGGATTTCCTCCATTGTCGCCGCGTCTTCACTGAGAGTTGTGGAATTTCCGATTCCTTTCGCCTCATCGGGCTCTGACTGGACTACCGAAGTTCCGATGCCGTTGGCAAATTCCCACAGCATCTTCCCGTGGCTCTTCAGATGAAGCATAATCAGGCGCGGATCTGACTGCGCAAGATCACCTATGGTATTGATCTCCAGTTTTTTCAGTACCTCCACGCTGGATTTCCCCGCCATATAGAGTTCTCCTATAGGCAGCGGCCACATCTTCTCCTTTATCTCCTCCGGATAAAGTGTATGTATCCGGTCCGGTTTTTCAAAATCCGACGCCATCTTCGCCAAAAGTTTATTTGTAGAGATTCCGATATTCACGGTAAAGCCGAAACGCTCCTTTATCCCGTCTTTTATCTCCACAGCACCGTCCACAGGAGAATTCCACCGGCCTGCAATTCCTGTAAAATCCATGTAGCACTCGTCTACACTGACCTGTTCGATCTCTTTCGTAAATGTCCGAAGGTACTCCATCAGTCTCCTGCTCTTCTCCCGGTACATTTTATGATCCGGGGGATACATTGCAAGATTCGGGCACTTACGAAAGGCATTCGCAACAGGTTCCCCCGTGCGGATGCCATATCGCTTCGCCGCAGGGGATTTAGCGAGCACCACGCCATGACGGGATTTCTGGTCCCCGCCGATGATCGCCGGTATCTCGCGCAGATCCACTGCGGCTCCGTTTTTCAGTTGTTCTACTGCAGTCCAGCTTAAATATGCTGAATTTACATCTATATGAAAGATGATGGGTGCCATCCGAATATCGTCCTTTCACGCCGGCTTCGGCATCAGGAAACGGTCTCCGTTGCAACGACCTGACCTTTTACCTCTGCTGTCAGTTTTCCGTCTTTCGCATCGATCAGGATCGTATCTTCCCTGCCAACATTTCCGGCAAGAATCAGTCTTGCCGCCAGCGTCTCAACATTCTTCTGCAGATATCTCTTCAGCGGTCTTGCGCCGTACATCGGGTCGTAGCCGCCTTCTACTACGAAGTCTTTTGCTGCATCTGTCAGTTCGATCGTCAGCTCTTTCTCCGCCAGCCGTTTGTTGACATCTGCTATCAGTAAGTCAATAATGGCACGGATATTCTGTTTCGTCAATGGCTTGAACATAATTATTTCATCCAGACGGTTCAGGAATTCCGGTCTGAAGTGGGCTTTCAGGTCGTTCATGACCATCTCCTGACTCTGTTCGTCTATAGAGCCGTCATCATGGATGCCTTCCAGCAGATAGCTTGCCCCGATGTTCGAGGTCATGATCAGGATCGTATTCTTAAAGTCCACAGTTCTTCCCTGAGAGTCTGTGATACGTCCGTCGTCAAGCACCTGAAGCAGTACGTTAAATACGTCCGGATGCGCTTTTTCAACTTCATCGAAAAGTACGACGGAATACGGTTTTCTCCGGACTGCCTCAGTAAGCTGTCCGCCTTCATCATATCCTACATATCCCGGCGGCGCTCCGATCAGACGGGACACGGAATATTTCTCCATGTACTCACTCATATCGATACGCACCATATTGTTCTCATCATCGAACAGGCTCTGCGCCAGTGCTTTAGCGAGCTCTGTCTTACCGACTCCGGTAGGTCCTAAGAACAGGAACGAACCGATCGGTTTGCTCGGATCCTTGATTCCCGCTTTGGAACGGATGATCGCTTCTGTCACAAGTTCTACACCTTCATCCTGTCCGATAACACGTTTGTGCAGCTCATCTGCAAGATGAAGGGTCTTGTTTCTCTCACTCTCGTTTAACTTCGCCACCGGTATTCCTGTCCAGCGTGAAACGATACGCGCGATCTCATCGTCCGTAACAGCCTCATGTACAAGGGAAAGATCCTTTGCTTTTACCTTCTCTTCCTCTTCTTCCAGCTGTTTCTGGAGCTGAGGCAGTCTGCCGTACTGTAATTCGGCAGCCTTGTTCAGATCATACTCTCTCTGGGCTTTCTGGATGTCTTTGTTGACCTGCTCGATCTCCTCACGGATCTTCTGAACCCGCTCAACGGATTTCTTTTCATTCTCCCACTGTACTTTCTTACTCGCGTACTGTTCCTTCAGGTCAGCCAGTTCTTCCTGCAGATGCTCAAGCCGCTCTTTGCTCAGACGGTCTTCCTCTTTCTTGAGCGCCGACTCTTCGATCTCGAGCTGCATAACCTTACGTCTCAGCTCATCCAGTTCCGTCGGCATGGAGTCAAGCTCTGTCTTGATCAGGGCACATGCCTCATCTACAAGGTCGATAGCTTTATCCGGCAGGAAACGGTCAGAGATATAACGGTTCGAAAGAGTAGCTGCCGCAACAAGCGCGCTGTCCGTGATCTTTACCCCATGGAATACTTCATAGCGTTCTTTCAGACCACGCAGGATGGAAATCGCATCTTCCACTGTCGGCTCGTCTACCATGACCGGCTGGAAACGACGTTCCAGAGCCGCGTCTTTCTCAATATATTCACGGTATTCATCCAGCGTTGTAGCGCCGATACAGTGCAGCTCGCCTCTCGCCAGCATAGGCTTTAACATATTGCCGGCGTCCATGGCGCCGTCTGTCTTACCCGCACCGACGATCGTGTGCAGCTCATCGATAAACAGGATGATCTTTCCGTCACTGTTCTTCACTTCCTCAAGTACCGCTTTCAGACGTTCCTCAAACTCGCCCCGGTATTTCGCGCCGGCAACAAGCGCTCCCATATCAAGGGAAAAGATTGTCTTCTCTTTCAGTCCCTCCGGAACATCTCCGCTGACGATACGCTGCGCCAGTCCTTCTACGACTGCCGTTTTACCGACGCCGGGTTCACCGATCAGCACCGGGTTGTTCTTCGTCTTACGGGAAAGGATCCGGATCACATTACGGATCTCCTCATCACGGCCGATGACCGGATCAAGCTTCTGCTCTCTTGCGCGTTCTACAAGATCCTGTCCGTATTTATTTAAAGTATCATAGGTAGCCTCCGGATTATCACTGGTCACCCGCTGGTTTCCCCGCACCGTAGAAAGCGCGTGCAGGAATCCCTCACGGCTGATACCATACTCACGGAAAAGCTGTTTCATATCTTTACTTGCATATTTTAACAGGGCAAGAAACAGATGCTCAACAGACACATACTCGTCCCCCATCTGTTTCGCCTCATCCTCTGCATGGATGAGGACATTATTGAGATCCTGGCCCACGTAAGCCTGACCGCCCTGGACTTTCGGCCGCTTACCGATCATCTGCTCCACACTGTTGATGAAGAGCTGTCCCTGGATACTCATTTTTTCAAGCAATTTTAAAATCAGACTGTCGTCCTGCGTCAGCAGCGCATAGAGCAGATGCTCCTGAGCCAGTTCCTGATTGCCGTTATCTGCGGCGATCTTCTCGCAGTTCTGTACAGCCTGTAATGAATTCTGTGTAAATTTATTAATATTCATGGCTGTTCCCTCCTTCAATGAAGTCTGCCCGATATCGCCCGGATTCATAACTCTGTCCCATTGCGACGGGCAGATCAGCAGACACTACTTTGTTTTCGTGTTCTAGTAGTAATATAGCAAAAGTTGTTAGCCACGTCAAGGTATGAGTGCTAATTTATTTTTTCTTTATAAATGTTTCTTGCCCGGCATTCAAGCCGTCAAAAATTGAACTTTTAGTATATACAAAAAATATTTTGAACTTTTGCCGATTGTATTGAACTTTTTTATTCTTCATGTTATAGTACCATCAGTGCAAATTGAACTTCTTATTTTTGAATTCAAGGAGATAAAGATAATGTCTAAAGAAATTTTCGCAGAGCGCCTCAGAACTTCTATGGCGCAGAAGGGGAAAAAGCAGGTGGATCTGATCCGTGCAGCTTCTGAACATGGCGTCAAGCTGGGTAAAAGCCACATCAGCCAGTATGTAAGCGGCAAGACTCTTCCAAGACCCGATATCCTGCATTTTCTTGCAGATACACTTCAGGTCGATGCAGACTGGCTTCGGGGCGATGAACCCGCAGGCGCACAGGCTGCCGCCGGCGATTCAGGCAACAGCATCCACACAATTCATAGAAATAATACTGTTACGGGGGACAGAAAAATGAGAACTTTTAAAAAATCTTCAAAACTCGACAATGTCTTATACGATGTAAGAGGTCCGGTTGTCGATGAAGCTGCACGGATGGAAGAATCCGGCACGCAGATCCTGAAATTGAACATCGGCAATCCCGCTCCGTTCGGTTTCCGGACACCGGACGAAGTTATCTACGATATGCGGCAGCAATTGACGGAATGTGAGGGCTATTCCAATGCGCAGGGTCTTTTTTCCGCAAGAAAAGCAATCATGCAGTACGCACAGCTGAAAGGCATCCCGAACATCGCAATAGAGGATATCTACACCGGAAACGGCGTCAGCGAACTGATCAACATCTGTATGTCAGCACTGCTGGATGACGGGGATGAGATCCTGATTCCCTCTCCGGATTATCCGCTGTGGACCGCCTGTGCGACACTGGCCGGCGGAAAGGCTGTGCATTATATTTGTGATGAACAGTCGGAATGGTATCCTGATATTGACGACATCCGCAAAAAGATCACCGACCGGACGAAAGCTATTGTTATCATCAACCCGAACAACCCGACCGGAGCACTGTATCCGAAAGAAGTGCTCCAGAAAATCGTCGATGTGGCAAGAGAACATCAGCTTATCATTTTTTCTGATGAAATTTATGACAGGCTGGTAATGGATGATGAAGAACACATTTCCATTGCTTCCCTTGCTCCGGATCTTTTCTGCATCACCTTCAGCGGTCTGTCCAAGTCACATATGATCGCGGGATTCCGCATCGGCTGGATGATCTTAAGCGGGAACAAGAAAGTCGCGAAAGATTATATCGAAGGCCTTAAAATGCTCTCAAATATGCGGCTCTGCTCCAACGTCCCGGCGCAGTCCATTGTCCAGACAGCACTGGGCGGCCACCAGAGCGTGCGCGGCTATATCGAACCGGGCGGACGTATCCGTGAGCAGAGAGATTACATTTATAAGGCACTGACCGATATTCCCGGAATCAGCGCTGTAAAACCAAAAGCCGCCTTCTACATCTTCCCGAAGATCGATGTAAAAAGGTTCAATATTACGAACGACGAGCAGTTTGCCCTTGATCTTCTCCGGGATAAAAAGATTCTCCTGATCCACGGCGGCGGTTTCAACTGGGAACAGCCGGATCATTTCCGCGTGGTTTATCTGCCCCGGATCGAGGTGCTGAAGGAGGCAACAGGGAAGATTGCTGATTTCTTCAGTTACTATAAACAGCAGTTGTAACCCGCTTTTTTACTATAATATATTTTCATAAAACGGAACGTTTAAGACGGCATCTGATATAAGGCAATTTCCCCTTGTGTCCGGATGCCGTCTATGCTATTCTGTCTTTACCTGCTTCTCAAAAACAGGGTGAGGGTTTATGTGGGAAATTCCATTCAGGGTTTTCAGTTAAAGCATCTTTATTCTTTGCTCCGCTTTCGGAGCGTATCTCACTGCAGTAATTTATCCAAACAAAGAAATGGAGTGATGCCATTGAATACTAAATAATATGAAGAATAATCACCGGATTATTGCGCAAAAGAAACTTATCGTATTATACTTAAGGAGCACATATGGATAAAACAAAACTACAATGGCATCCTGCCTTCAGTGCCGCCCTGCGCATCACCTTGCAGGATGAGATGAAATATCTGGAGATGCATGAGGAATATCTTCTGGGTAAAAAACCGCTGCAGATGGATATCCTTTTGATCAAAAAGATAAAAAACATTCCGATACGAAAATCAATCGGTCAGATATTCAGAGAACACAATATCATAGAATACAAATCCCCGGATGATTATCTGAGTATCAATGATTTTTACAAAGTTTACGCATATGCCTGTCTGTATCAGTCTGACACAGACAAAGTAAAAGAAATCGATCCGGAAACGCTCACGATCACGTTTGTATGCAGCCATTATCCCAGAGAAATGTTCCGGCATCTTATAAATGTGCGGGGAATCATTATAGAAGATAAGGGTAACGGAATCTATTATCTGAAAGGTGATCCCATCCCGATGCAGCTTTTGCTCACACCGAAACTATCGGAAAAAGAAAGCTATTGGCTGCAAAATCTCCGCACCGACTTAAAAGCAGGTACTGAGATCCGCAGTCTCGTTGCCAGATATGAAAAACATAAACACTCAAAAGACTATGAAGCTGTCATGGATTTGATCACACGTGCAAACTGGAAAGAAATGGAGGTTGAACGAAAAATGTGCGATGCTTTAAAAGAATTATTATCAGAAGAATTACAGGAAGCGAATGCCCGGGGAAAGTCTGAGGGGCGTTCCGAAGGTCGTTCCGAAGGAATCACCCTTGCCAAGCAGGTATTTAAACTCTCGGCTCAAGGCTTTCAGCCCGCTGCAATTGCAGAGAAATGCGGTATTTCTTTAGAACAGGTAAATGAAATCCTTGAATAAAAAAGTTAAGGTCTGCCGCACCGTTAAATGGTATGGCAGACCTTTTATTTATCCCACTGGAACTTTTACTGTTCCAGCATCTCTTTTATCATCTTTGTCACAGCCGCCGGATCGGCTTTTCCTTTCAGCGCTCTCATGCTCTGTCCCATGAGTGCTCCGAAAGCTTTCTGCTTGCCTCCCTTATAATCTGCAACTGCCTGCGGATTATCTGCAAGGACTTTCCCGACTGCTTCTTTGATAGCGCCCTCGTCGTTCACTGTCTTAAGTCCGTTTTCTTCCACATATTTCTCCGGATCCACATCATCCGTAAAGATCTGTTCGAAAACTTTTCTCGCAACAGCGGCACTGATGGTTCCCGCATCAGTCATATCAATGAGCTTCGCCAGATGTTCCGGTGAAAATTTCAGATCTTCCGGTTCCATGCCCTTTTCTTTCATCAGGCGGAACATATCTCCCATGATCCAGTTTGCCGCTTTCTTCGGCTTCCCGCACAGTTCAACCGTTGCCTCGAAGAGATCCGCCACTTTCTTTGACTCTGTGATAAGCTCAGCATCATATTCCGGAATGTCGAATTCCTTCTTGTACCGCTCCAGCTTCTCGGGACGAAGTTCCGGCTGGCGCGCTTTGATCTTCGCTATCCACTCGTCGCTTATCACGATCGGCACAAGATCCGGCTCCGGGAAATAACGATAATCCTGCGCGTCCTCCTTGGAACGCATCGCATAGGAATGTTCCTTATTGTCATCCCATCTTCTTGTCTCCTGAATAACTTCTTTTCCTTCTTCGAGAAGTTCGATCTGTCTCTGCCGTTCACCCTCAATGGCATGGGCGATAGCCTTGAATGAGTTCAGGTTTTTCATCTCGGTTCTTGTACCGAAGGTCTCCGATCCGACTTCACGGACAGACAGGTTCACATCCGCCCTCATAGAGCCTTCCTGGAGCTTACAGTCTGACACACCCAGATACTGTGCAGTCATACGCAGCTTCTCCAGATACGCGATTACCTCGTCAGCAGAGCGCATATCCGGTTCGGAGACGATTTCCACAAGGGGCACGCCGCTTCGGTTGTAATCTACAAGGGAAGTATCATCCCACTCGTCGTGAACCAGTTTTCCCGCATCCTCTTCCATATGCATCTCATGAATGCGGACTTTTTTCTTTCCTGTCTGCGTATCAATCTCCACATATCCGTCTCTCGCGATCGGAAGA
Organism: uncultured Lachnoclostridium sp.; assembly: GCA_946491795.1. Lineage (GTDB taxonomy): Bacteria > Bacillota > Clostridia > Lachnospirales > Lachnospiraceae > Mediterraneibacter > Mediterraneibacter gallistercoris. The sequence goes on from CAMLYF010000008.1 coordinate 94,337, forward strand.
TAGAGCTGGGAGATCTGGTAGTTCTGAGGGTTATCCGGATAGAAATAATTCTTCCGGTCGAATTTACACACCTGTGTGATTTTACAATTTGTGGCAAGTCCGAGCGCCATGGCATACTCTACCACCTGTTTATTAAGCACCGGAAGTGATCCGGGCATACCCGTACACACCGGACAGGTATGGGTATTGGGCGCGCTTCCGAACTCCGTGCTGCATCCGCAGAAGATCTTTGTCTTCGTCGCCAGCTCGATATGGACTTCAAGTCCGATGACTGTCTCATACTGTTTTGACATGACTAGCGCACCTCCTTTTCTGCCGCTGCTTTACTGATATCCGCCATTGTCTCATACTGTTTTCCTGTCGCGCATTCATAAGTGTATGCCGCCCGGATCAGCGTTTTCTCCTCAAATGCATTTCCGATCAGCTGCATTCCGATAGGAAGGCCGTTTTCATCCTTTCCTACCGGTACTGTCATTCCCGGAAGACCTGCAAGATTCACCGAGATTGTATAAATATCTCCAAGATACATCTTCAGCGGATCGCTCAGACTTTTTCCCAGCTCGGGAGCTGTCGTCGGCGCTGCCGGTCCCAGAATAATATCATAATACTCAAATGCTTTATCAAATTCCTTTTTGATCAGCGCTTTTGTGCGGAGAGCTTTCAGATAATACGCATCATAATATCCGGAGCTAAGCACAAATGAGCCGAGCATGATACGGCGTTTTACTTCCGGGCCGAAACCTTCTGAACGGGTCTTCTTATACATATTATGAAGTCCCTCGTATTCCTCTGTCCGATAGCCGTATTTCACGCCGTCAAAACGTTCCAGATTGGAACTGGCCTCCGCGGAAGCGATCGTATAATATGCCGGAATCGCATATTTCACAAGTCCCAGATTAAATGTCTCAACAACCGCGCCATTTTCTTCCAGTACTTTTGCCGCCCGCAGGACTGCCTTTCTTACTTCCGGATCAAGACCGTCTCCCATATAGTCTTTCGGTATACCGATCTTCAGGCCTTTTACATTATTCTCAAGAGCGCTTGTAAAATCATAGTCATCCCTGTCTATAGATGTACTGTCTTTCGGATCATGGGATGCGATTGCCTCGAGAAATGCCGCGCAGTCAGACACATCCTTCGCAATCGGCCCGATCTGATCCAGCGACGATCCGTAAGCGACCAGTCCGTATCTGGAAACCGTTCCGTAGGTCGGTTTCAGACCGACCACACCGCAGAAGGAACTGGGCTGTCTGATGGAACCGCCCGTATCCGACCCGAGTGCGCCGAAACATTCCCCCGCCGCTACCGCCGCACAGGAGCCGCCGGAGGAACCGCCGGGCACATGCGCTGTGTTGTGCGGATTTCTGGTCGGTCCGTAATAGGACGTCTCGGTAGTGCTTCCCATGGCAAATTCATCCATGTTCGTCTTTCCGATAATCACTACACCGGCTTTCTTTAAATTTTCCACCGCCTCAGCAGTATACGTAGGTTTGAAATTTGAAAGTATCTTAGAGCTGCATGTCGTAAGCTGTCCTTTGATACACATATTATCTTTTATTGCAACAGGTACGCCTGCCAGCGGTCCGGTCAGTTCGCCCGCATCGATCTTCTTCTGGATCTCTTCCGCCTGCGCGAATGCTCCGGCCTCGTCCAGCGTCACGTAACTGTTGATAACCGGTTCTGCTTCCTTTGCACGGTCAATCGCTGCCTGAACAGCTTCTCTCACCGTGATCTCGCCGGCTTTTATCTTTTTCCCCAGCTCCAGGGCTGTAAGTTCTAATATTTCCATAATCTATGCCGCCTTTCTGTCATGATCCGCTCTATCTCAGCCGATTGTTCTCGGCACTTCAAAGGTGTCCTCTTTTCTCTGCGGCGCGTTCGCCAGAGTCTCTTCCCTGCCGTCGCCGTTTGTCACCACATCCTCACGGAATACATTATTTACCGGAAATACATGGGACATCGGCTCGATCCCCGATGTGTCCAGTTCATTCAGTGTATCAATGTAGTCCAGCATCTTCTCCATATCAGCTTTTGCATCCTCTTTTTCTGCATCTGATAACTCGAGCTTCGCCAGAATTCCGACATACTCGATGGTTTCATCTGATATCTTGTTTGCCATGACCGTCTCTCCTTTCTCCGATCTGTATGCAACAGTTCCACTGTGTGCATATTGCCTTATGGTTCCAGTCTGCTCATATCTCTCGGGAACAATGTCGTCTCACGGACATTGTCATCCCCTGTCAGTTTCATTGTCAGACGTTCCAGTCCGATTCCCAGTCCGCCATGAGGCGGCATGCCGTATTTAAATGTACTCAGATACTGTTCCATGCCTTCTTCTGTCATGCCGCGCTGCTCCATCTTGGCAAGCAGGCTCTCGTAATCATGGATACGCTGTCCTCCTGTCGTGATCTCCATTCCTCTGAACAGAAGATCAAAACTCAGCGTATATGTCGGATCTGCCGGATCGTCCATCGCATAGAACGGACGCTTCCTTGACGGATAATGTGTGACGAACACGAAATCCGCATCCCATTTTTCCTTTGCGTATCTGCTGATCAGCACTTCCTCTTCCGGTTCCAGATCATACGGACTTCTGATTTTCCGTCCGTACTCCTCCGATACGAGTTTCTTGATCTCATCGAAACGCACTGAAGGGATCTCATCCGTCTTCGGGATTTCAATCCCGAGTATCCTGATCTCGTCCGCATACTCTTTCTCAAGAAGTTTCATCGTATACTGGAGATATCCGGTCTCCATTGCCATCACATCCTCAAACCCGTCGATGTATCCCATCTCAAAGTCAAGGCTCGTATATTCGTTAAGATGACGCTTTGTATTATGTTTCTCCGCACGGAATACCGGGGCTGTTTCAAATACTCTGTCAAATACCCCGACCATCATCTGTTTGTAGAACTGGGGGCTCTGCTGCAGGATCGCCGGCCGGTGGAAATACTCCAGACGGAAGAGGTTTGCGCCGCCCTCAGCACTCTTGGCGCCGATCTTCGGCGTGTGGATCTCTGTAAATCCCTCTCCGTAAAGGAAATCGCGGAATCCTCTCACAAGTCCTTCCTGAATCCGGAATCTCGCCCTCTCTCTTAAGTTTCTCAGAGAGATCGGACGATAGTTCAGCTTTGCCTCAAGTGAAGTGTTCAGCTTCCATTTTGCGATCGGCAGAGGCATGGGCGCCGCCGGCTCGCTTAAGATACGGATCTCCCTCAGACGGATCTCAATACCGTGAGGAGCTTTCTCTGATTCCGCTACAACACCTGTAACCTCTACTGTGGCAGCTTCTTTTACATCCTTGATATCAAAACCTGACACACCTTTCTCATACACGCACTGTACAAGGCCGCCGCGTTTTCTGAGGATCACAAAAGCCACCGTCCCCATGTCACGGATTGTGTGGACAGCTCCGTTTACCTTAACCGTCTGTCCTTTCACGTCTTCCTTAAGCAGATCTGCAAGTTCCAAAGTTTCTGTTTTCTTTACTCCTTTTACCAGTTCCATTTTTATTTCTCCTTTCAGATGCTGTATCCCGGAAAAATAAAAAAGCCCCGGGATACTTAAGTATCCCGGGACGGAAATTATCAAGATAAAATCCGCGGTACCACCCGCATTGAACCCTCACCAGTTGATCAGGGTTCCACTCTTTGCATGTAACGTATGCTCCACGTACCGCCCTACTTTTATGATATGCTCACAGTTGTTCAAACGGTCAGCTCCCAAGTGTTCCCTTGATCTTCTCCGCTGTCCGGCGCTCTCAGTCGGTGACGCCTGCTTCCTGTCAGTTTCTGAAAACCAGAGTCTTGTTCATTGCTTTTATCAATTTTAACACTTTAGTCTGTTAAAATATGTTTTCAATAATATCACATCATATTTTAAATTGCAAGCCCTTTTTTGCAGGTTTAATATTCCAATCTTGCATTTATCAGAGTACAATCCACTATTTCCTTCTGATTTCGCATTGACAAAGAGATAATTCTTTCATCAAATTCAATCGGAAACATTACTCCTGTTTCAATTCTCCGCTCACGACTTCCAGCGCTTTGTCAAGCTGGTTATCGGCTTCCGGATTATTCTTGTCATATTCGTATTCTACTTCCACATCCGGCTCCACACCTGTTCCGTTGATACTTCTGCCACTGGGGGTATAATACTCTGCAATAGTGACTTTCAGACATGTCCCGTCCCCCAGATCCATAAGCTGCTGTACTACACCTTTCCCGTATGTTGTCATACCGACAATAGTTCCCGTGCCGTAATCCTGTATCGCTCCGCTGAATATTTCCGAAGCACTCGCACTGTACTGGTTCACAAGGACAGCCAGGGGCTTTGTGAATTCATGTTTCCCGTCGCAGGTGATCTCCTCGGTATTGCCGTACTTGTCTTTTGTTGATACGATTGTCCCTTCCGGCAGAAGAAGCTTCAGCATATCCGTCACCGTCGTCAGACTGCCGCCCGGATTTCCTCTCAGATCAATAACAAGCCCCTGCATTCCCTGTGACTCAAGATTGTCAAGCGCTTCTTTAAACTGGTCATATGTCACACTGTCAAACTCGCTCACTGCAATATAACCAATCTGATTATCTTTCATCTCACTGCTGACCGTGTGTACTTCAATGATATCACGGGTTGCTGTCAATTCGATCTCTTTCCCGTCTCTTAATACATGCAGAACTACCTCTGTCCCTTGCTCGCCTTTAATCCACGATACCACTGTCTCAAGGTCCTGACCTGACGCGGAATGATCGTCTACCTGATAGATAACATCGCCTTGTTTCAGTCCTGCTTTATCAGCCGGCGAATCATCATATACATTGCTCACAGTAATCTCATCACTGTCCGCGCTTTTTGACATTGTGGCACCGATTCCCGAGAACTCTCCGCTTGTGGATTCATAGAGTGCTTCTGTCTCTTTTTCATCGTAATACTCTGTATACGGATCCCCCAGAGCTTCTGCGTATCCGGAATAAATACCGTCTATCAGCGTATCCTCATCTATATCATCCTCATACAGGTAATAATCTTCGATCAGGCTGTTGATCTGATCCAGCTTTTTATTAACATCCGCCTCGGAAACAGTACTTGCCGATGTATAATCACCTCTCCCGGCGAATACCTTCCAGATTCCCGCAGCACCGCAGATCACAAGCACAGTGACCAGCACTCCTGTCAATACGCCTGTACTGAACCTTCCGCCACTGTTTTTTTCCGGGTCTTTCCCTTTCCCTTCATCTGCAGAATCTGTTCTGATATCTGTCTCCGCAGGAATATTTTTCCTGTCATTACTATTCCAATCCATCATCTCTTTCATGCCTCCGCCATTGTTCACTGACCAGAAAGAAAGGACAAAGCGGATTCTTTTCTCCACTTTGTCCTCCCTCGTTCATTCACTGTATATCACATAAGTATCTTGTGAAACACATATTTCTTATCCATTGCATTTTATACCTTCAGGTGCTTTCGCACAGTGAAGAAACTTCCCAGGAAACCGATTCCGATACCCATAACAAGACCGATCGGAAGCAGTATCTGATATACCGTGCCTACCGGCAGGAAATCGATGATATTCTGCAGAATGCTGAATCTTGTCATAATAAATTCCACTGCCTTATCATACAGGAAGTACAGCAGCGTCAGCGGGATTGCGGCACCGAATACACCAATGATCAGACCCTCGATCACAAACGGCGACCGGACCACAAAGTCTTTTGCACCGATATATTTCATGATCGCGATCTCTTCCTTTCGGACTGTAATACCCATTGTAACAGTATTGCTGATCAGGAAGATTGACACGCCAAGCAGTATAATAATAATCGCAATTGACACAATCGCTACCAGTGTATTCACACTGGAAAGTGTATTGGCAACAACATCTGATTTATTAACTTCCCTGACTCCGTCCAGCCCCTGGGCGAACTTCACCAGATCGTTCTGAGTTTCTGAAAGTGATCTGCTTCTCGCGATCAGACTCTCGTCGTCATTATCCATTGTCTCCATATATACTTCATAGTTGTCTGAACTTGCCAGCGGATTATCATCTTTGAATCCCTCCGCCAGTTCCGGATTGTCCCCAAAATATTCTTTCTGGAACTCCTCCCATGCCTCTTCGGCTGATACATATTTTACATCCGCAACTCCTTCATGATTCTCGAGCTGCTCCCCGATTTCCTCTTTCTGCTCATCTGTTGCGTCCTCGTCAAAGAAAACCGTAATAGCGACGCCTTCCTCGGCAGTTCTTATGATGTACTGAAAGTTTACGAGAATCGAGAAAAATAATCCGAACAGGAAGATACAAGCTGACATCGTCGCAATGGATGCGAGTGAAAACATCTTGTTCCTCCAGATATTTTTAATACCCTGTTTTCCTACGTATCCAATTGTACTAATCCTCATTTATATACCCACCTTTTTGTTCATCACTGACGATCACGCCCTGTTTCATCGTGATCACTCGTTCGTTCATCTCGTTTACAATCTCCTGGTTGTGCGTAACAACGAGTACTGTCGTTCCTCGCTCGTTCGCCTCCTTCAGAATACTCATGATTTCCCATGAGTTCGTCGGATCCAGGTTTCCGGTAGGCTCATCTGCAAGCAGTATAGCAGGTTCATTTACAAGGGCTCTTGCAATGGCAACTCGCTGCTGCTCACCACCCGAAAGCTCTTTCGGGAAAGATTTGTATTTCTGCGCCAGTCCGACCAGAGAGAGAGCCGCCGGTACTTTTTTCTTAATAATTCTTGTCGGCGTCTCTGTTACACGGAGCGCAAAAGCAATATTTTCATAAATGTTTCTGTCTTTCAACAGACGGAAGTCCTGGAAGACAACTCCGAGTCCTCTTCTGTACTTCGCAATATTCCGGTGTTTCATCCTGTTCAGGTTCTGCCCGTTCACGATAATCGTTCCCTCGGTCGGGTTCAGTTCCTTCATGATCAGTTTGATCAGAGTAGACTTTCCGGATCCGCTGTCTCCCACGATAAAGACAAACTCACCCCGTTCGATCTTTACGGAAATTCCGTTCAGGGCGGCATTACCTTTGGAATACTCCTTTGTCACCTTTCTTAATTCAATCATATGTTCCTCCTAATTATCCATACCCCTGCCCTATTTCAAATACGTCTTATATGGACTCTGCTCTCTTCCTTCCGCCATGCAAGTTCGATTCCGGGCTTTGCCCTCCATCTCACTTGGGCTGAGCGCCCTATGCAGCCCACTTCCCAGCTCCATGCCGGACTTCGTCCGCATGTCCCTGCTCTGTGTTCTGCTCTCTTCCTTCCGCCATGCAAGTTCGATTCCGGGCTTTGCCCTCCATCTC